>CASDZK010000032.1 GCA_949286165.1 uncultured Alistipes sp. | reverse complement strand
TCATTGACTGACAAAACCCACTTGCGTGACCTGTTCGACAAGACTAATTTCAATGATGTCAAAGATCTAAATGATCCCCTGATTCCGGGGCTTTTTGATTAATTGTTTAACTCGTCCCATTTTAACGGGACACTAATGACCCGATATTTTTTTTATATATGTATTCGATCGTGCAGTCGGAATGTTTTGTGTTGAAAAACAGCAAAACTCGTTGAAATTTTTCAACGAGTTTTTAGTGCCCAGGACAAGACTCGAACTTGCACAGCGTTTCCGCCACTACCACCTCAAAGTAGCGTGTATACCAATTTCACCACCTGGGCTTAATAGAAAAAGGAGGTTAAACCATTTGTGAAAAATTATTTAACCATCCTTTCCCCAAACTAACCTAAAACTACTAACCTAAACGATCTATTAAAAGACCGATACAAAGGTACGGCTTTTTTCGATATTTGCAATACTTTGAATGAATTTTTTTTATTTCACGGAATAGGTTTTTTGTATGTGTTTGATAATTAATCGATTGTCGTGGATTTTTTTATGGCAGTGTACGGAACGAATCGATATCGGTAGGAAATAATTGACGGAAAGGAGTTGCCATTGTAGATTTTTCGACTGTTGCAGGATAGATGCCTTCGATCAGTTGTAAAGCCGTTTGCAGCAATAGTTCGTCGGGGTCTCCCAACTCTTTGACATCTACGAACGAGTCGTCGATCGTAAAAGTAGGAACAATACCTTGCGGATGGCCTGTTTCCATGCGGGAATTGCTGATTTTATAGGTAATCGGCCACAAACAATAACCGAATTGCTCCGAATAAAAATAAGATGAACCGACATTTTTTCCTTCCGTTGTTTTTCCTATGGTAACCACGTTCATATAGGGAGTTAGGCAATGAATGAGGGTTTCGCTGGCAGAGGCGGTCCGGTTACCGGTCAGGACATAGAGTTCGGACAGATTCAGGTTCGCCCCGTCTTGTATATAATCGGGAGAAAAGAAATATTGTATTTCGTTCGGTCGTTGTCGGTCGTTGTAAGTTTGAACGCAGAAAAGCCGATTGTAGTTGCTTTCCTGAACCAGCATGGAAGAGAGCAGTACGCAGGTAGACAAAGCTCCTCCGGTATTATAGCGCAAATCCAAAATCAGTTTGTCGATATTTTCCGTTTTGAGTTTCGCAATTTCATTGCGTAGCCTGTCATCGTATGCCGTATTGTGTGTTCCGTTGGCTCCGACGGAAAAATGATTATAGACGAGGTAACCGACTTTTCCGGCATCGGTTTCATAGGTTCGGGAAAGATATACGGGATTGTTGTCTATGACTCTGGACGCGGGAATCGTTACCGTT
This sequence comes from uncultured Alistipes sp., assembly GCA_949286165.1. Lineage (GTDB taxonomy): Bacteria > Bacteroidota > Bacteroidia > Bacteroidales > Rikenellaceae > CASDZK01. The sequence goes on along the minus strand of CASDZK010000032.1, from coordinate 65,812 downwards.
CGGTTTTCTTTAATTTGCTGAGTAGTCTCGTCGAAACGTCCGATTCGCAATTCGGCTGCTCCGCCTCGGTATAGTAGTTCATAATTTTCCAGTCCGAGGGTTTGCCCATCGACACTCATGATGAAATCCCCTCTTGACAGTCCTGCTTCGGCAGCCGGGGATCCGGGAAGGACGTATTGGATTTTTCCGATGTATATCAGTTCGTTTCCGTTTTCGGAAGGTTGGTAAGCGCCGTAAAGGCTGAACTCGAAACCGTAACTGTCGTCGGCGTCGGGAATCGTTTTGCTGTCGGGGATTTCGGTTCTGGCAATTCGGGAATATATGGAGCCTGTTTCTTCCCGTTCGGTTTCGCTCAATAAGGAGGCAAAGAAAGTCTCGGGAGTGTCATCGTAGCTTAAGGATTCCGAAGCAGGGATATCCTCATACCAAAGGTAATTTTCTCTCATGACGGTTTCGATCCATTCGTTGACGGCTTTATAAGGCGAGTCTGGAACGGGAGATTCCGTTTTTTTGCATGCGAAACACAGTAAAAGCGTGGCAGCAACGGTGCATATTTGAATATTCGGGACGAAATGATGCATATATGGTTGAATTGATGTTGAATAGTTATTTCAAAGGTAGGAAAAAATTGAAATTTATGTGTACTATTAACGGAGAAAGAGGACACGATATTTTGAGATGGTGCCGCTGTGAGGGATGGTCTGTTGTGTATTGCTGAATCTTAATTGAATTATAGGTTATTTGTCTAAATGAAAGCGTTATTTGAAAAAATATTATGAAATTTGTTGTTGTTGGTAAAAAAGTTCGTTAACTTGCGTCCTTCGATTGTTTTGTATGTAGATTAATATAGGATGAAAGCTAATCTGATTTTATGGAGTATCTTGTTGCTGACCGGGATAGGGTGTCGGAAATATGAACCGATAGAGGCGAAAGTCGCCGAGTTTCCCAAAACGTTTTGTAATCCGGTCAATTTAGATTATCGGTTTATGAAAATCGATAAGGGAGCAGGAATTCGGGAAGCGGCCGATCCGGTAGTTGTCTATTTTAAAGACAAATATTATTTGTTCGCATCGAAATCGTCCGGTTATTGGTTTTCCGACGATTTTGTCGATTGGAAGCATGTATTTATTCCGGATTCGGTATTGCCGATCGAAGATTATGCACCGGGGTTGTTCGTGCATGACGGAGCATTGTATTATGTCGGTTCCACTCACGGAAAAGGACGGTTGTTCCGTTCTGTCGAGCCGGAAAAAGGCCGGTGGGAACCGGTTAAGGAAATCTGGTCTTTCTGGGATCCGGCGTTTTATGTGGAAGGCGATCATTTGTATATGTATCACGGCTGTTCTCCGGTCGATCCGATTCGGATGCAGGTACTCGACCTGAATACATTGGAGCCTGAAACGGACATCATGGAATGTTTCAATAGCGATAAGGACCGTCATGGTTGGGAACGGACGGGGGAACACAACGAATTGTCGCGCCGTCCGTACATAGAAGGGGCTTGGATGACGGAACATCAAGGAAAATATTATTTGCAGTATGCCGCGCCCGGCACGGAATGGAAATCGTATGCGGACGGCGCTTATGTTGGCACATCGCCTGTGGGACCTTTCGTTTATATGGAAAACAGCCCCGTGTCGTACAAACCGACCGGCTTTATCGGAGGGGCCGGGCACGGATGCTTGTTCCAGGTAGGTAAGGAGTATTGGAAAGCGGCTACGAACGCCATATCCGTACGTCATATGTTCGAGCGTCGCCTTTCGTTTTATCCTGCGGGGTTCGATGCAGACGGTTATTTATATACCGATACCTATCTGGGAGATTATCCGATGTATTTGCCGACAAGCGATTCCGTCGGCCATCGTCCGGATTGGATGTTGTTGTCGTACCGTAAGCCGGTAACAGTTTCTTCTTGTCTGCCGGATTATTCGGCGGAAAATTTGGTTGATGAGGATGTCCGGACGGCTTGGGTTGCGGCCGGTAACGACGAGACGGAGTGGGTGCAGATAGATTTGAAAGAAGTAGCCGATATATATGCCGTGCAGATCAATTACGATGAGTATGGCGCGAATCATAAGGGGGTAGTGCCTGTATATCAAAGTTATGTGCTTTGGGCTTCCCGTGATGGAAAACGGTGGTATCCTGTTGCCGATAAAAGCGAGAAGAGGACGGACACTCCCCATGAATATCTGGAATTCGAAACTCCGTTTGCGGCCCGGTATATCAAATGGGAAAACCGGGAATATACGGTTTCAGACCATGTCGCTTTGCGGGAATTGCGCGTATTTGGCAAAGGCCGGGGAAAAATGCCGCAAAGCGTGTCGCATTTTACCGTTTCGCGAGATACGGCGGATGTCTGTCGGGCCGTTGTTGACTGGGAACCGGTCGAGGGAGCTTGCGGATATATCATTCGTTCAGGGATTGCTCCAGATAAATTGTACCATAATTATCAGGTAATGGATAGTTGTCGGTTCGAGCTTACCGGATTGAATAGCGGAGTCTCTTATTATTTTACCATAGACAGTTATAATGAAAACGGAATCGCACGGGGGAGTGAAATCGTAGAATCAGCTGTCTTGCGATAAGTAAAGAATAAACTAACTTAAATTTAATATTGTATGAAAAACAGATGGATTATTGCTGCCGTAGGATTGTTTATGGGGATAAATACGGTTGTTTCGGCCCAGGAGTATCCGTTTCGGAATCCCGATTTACCGGTAGAAGTCAGGGTAAGGGATTTGATTGCCCGTTTGACTTTGGAAGAAAAAGTGCAAATGATGAAACATGCTTCGCCGGCTGTTCCCCGTTTAGGCATTCCGGCTTATAATTGGTGGAATGAAGCTTTGCACGGGGTGGCGCGGACGCAGGAAAAAGTAACGGTATTTCCGCAAGCGATCGGTATGGCGGCTACTTTCGATACGGAGGCTATGCAGAAAATGGGAGACATGACCGCTTCGGAAGGACGGGCGCTTTTCAATGAAGATTTGAAACAGGGGAAAACCGGAAAAGGTTATCGGGGATTGACGTATTGGACGCCGAATGTCAATATTTTCCGAGACCCGCGTTGGGGACGAGGACAGGAGACTTACGGAGAAGATCCTTATCTGACGGCGAAAATGGGGGCGGCTATCGTGCGCGGTTTGGAAGGCGACGACCCTCATTATCTGAAAGCTGTGGCGTGCGCCAAGCATTATGCGGTACACAGCGGTCCTGAAGGTACCCGGCATTTGTTTAATGCGCAGGCGTCCGCTTATGATTTGTGGGATACGTATCTGCCCGCTTTTCGGGAACTGGTGGTAAAAGCCAAAGTTCACGGGGTTATGTGTGCTTATAACCGTTTCGAGGGACAACCTTGTTGTGGAAATAATGAGTTGTTGCAAAGCATATTACGCAATCAATGGGGATTCGACGGTTATGTGACTTCAGACTGTTGGGCGATAAACGACTTTGCTAAATATCATAAGACACACAGTAACGATGTCGAAGCGGTTGCGGATGCCGTGCTGAACGGAACGGATTTGGAGTGCGGCAATCTGTATCAAAAACTGCAACAGGGAGTGGAACGGGGATTGATTTCGGAACGGAAAATCAATGTATCGTTATCTCGGCTTTTGACTATTTTGTTTAAACTGGGTATGTTCGATCCTGCCGACAGAGTGCCTTACGCTTCGATTGGTCGGGAAGTGATCGAGTGTGACGAACATAAGAAGCATGCGTATGAGATGGCTCAGAAATCGATGGTATTGTTGAAGAACGAAAAAAATATTTTACCGTTGAATGAGCGTAAAATCAAGCGTATCGCATTGGTCGGACCGAATATCGATAATGAACAAACATTATTGGCCAATTATTTCGGAAGAGCTTCCGAAATAATTACTCCGTATGAAAGTTTGCAAAACCGTTTCGGCGATCGGATACGAATCGACTCCATACAGGGAATCGGAATTGTCGATACATTACCGGGCGGTCCTTCGTTCGCTGAAATTGCTGCGAGAGCTAAAAAGGCGGATGTGATTATCTTTGTAGGCGGAATCAGTGCCGATTATGAGGGAGAAGCCGGGGATGCCGGAGCGGCCGGATATGGCGGATTTGCCAGCGGCGACCGTACTACGATAAAGTTACCCCCTGTACAGACGGAACTGATGAAAGCGTTGAAAAAAACGGGCCGTCCTTTGATTATCGTCAATATGTCCGGTTCTGTCATGAGCTTTGACTGGGAAAGCCGGAATGCGGATGCCATTTTGCAGGCATGGTATGGAGGACAGGCTGCAGGCGATGCCATAACCGACATTTTGTTCGGTGCGTACAATCCGTCCGGTCGTATGCCTTTGACGACTTATAAAAGCGATGAGGATTTGCCTGCTTTTGAGGACTATTCCATGGCAAACCGGACGTATCGTTATTTCAAAGGAGAAGTCCGGTATCCGTTCGGTTACGGATTGAGTTACACGACTTTTGCTTATGCGCCTATGTCTGCTCTTCCCGAAATAAAAACGGGCGAAAACGTTCAGGTGGTTGTAACGGTTACCAATACCGGTCCGTATGACGGAGACGAGGTAGTTCAGTTGTATGTATCGCATCCGAAAAACGGGAATGTTCGTATGCCTATTCGCGCGTTGAAAGGTTTTCAACGGGTTCATTTGAAAAAGAACGAAAGTAAAACGGTCACGTTTACATTGACGCCGGAAGAACTGGCTCTGGTTGATGAACAGGGAAACTTGATTCAGAAAGAGGGTACGGTAGATTTGTATGTCGGTGGCGGACAACCCGGATATTCGAACGGTTGTACCGGCACGTTGAAAATGACGGGAGAACCTTATGTCGTATTATAGACTGGCATTGGGACAAACAACAGGAGCGAATCGATTTTCGATTCGCTCCTGTTGTTTTATACGACTTCTTCATTTCGTTCTTTCAGCATCGCCAAACCGATATCCTTAAGTTTGTATTTTTGGATTTTTCCGCTGGCAGTCATTGGGAATTGATCGACGAAAAATATATATTTAGGAATTTTATACCGGGCAATGTTGCCCCGGCAAAAGACTCTTACATCTTCGAAAGTCAGGGAACAACCCTTTTTTACCCGAATATAGGCCGCTACCTGCTCTCCGTATTTGGGACTGGGTAAACCGGATACTTCCACAGCTTCGATTTCGGGCATTTTGTATAGAAAATTTTCGATTTCACGGGGATAAATGTTTTCACCGCCCCGTATAATCATTTCTTTGATTCGACCCGTAACTCGCAAATATCCCTTTTCGTCCATTTCTCCCAAATCGCCGGAATGCAACCAACCATCCGTATCTATAACTTCTTGTGTTGCTTCAGGATTGTTGTAATAACCTTTCATGACGTTATAACCCCGGCAACAGATTTCTCCCTGTACGCCTGTTGGAGCGTCTTTTCCTGTTTCCGGATCTACGATTTTGACTTCCACGAAGGGAAGCGCACGACCTACGGTCGTTGCTCTGATTTCGGGAGAGTCAGTGACGCGGGTAGCCGTCATTCCCGGAGAAGATTCGGTTAAACCGTATACGCTGATGATGTCTTTGCAGTGCATCCGTTCCATGACTTGTTTCATCGTCTCGATAGGACAGGGGGCGCCTGCCATGATGCCTGTTCGTAAAGAGGTTAAGTCGAATAAATGAAACATGGGATGATTTAACTCCGCAATAAACATGGTAGGTACGCCATATAGGGCCGTACATCTTTCGCTTTGCACGGAGGCTAATACGATCAAGGGATCGAAGTCTTCTACCATGACCATGGTGGAACCGTGCGTTATGACGGCGCAAAGAGCTAATACGCAACCGAAGCAATGGAATAGAGGAACACAAGTCAACACCCGATCGGCGGGGGTATAATGCATGCATTCTCCTACGGTATTTCCGTTGTTCAGAATGTTATGATGGGTCAGCATGACTCCTTTGGGAAAACCTGTCGTTCCGGATGTGTATTGCATGTTTACCACGTCGAAGCAATTGGTTTCGGCTTTGGCTTGTTCCAAACGGTCTTTGGGTTGGTAGGTTCCCAATTGAATCAATTCCGCCGTGTTGTAAATGCCTCTAAGTTTCTCATGGCCTATATACACTACGTTTTTCAACATCGGACACCGGCTGCTAACCAGATGTCCCCGTTCGCATGTCGTTAATTCCGGAATCAGTTCGTAAATCATTTTTACGAAATCGCTGTCTCGGTATCCTGCAGTAATGCATATGGTCTGTATATCCGCATTCTTTAAAATGAATTCCAATTCCGACAATTTGTAATTGGTATTTACCGTAACCAGAATTCCTCCGATTTTGGCTGTAGCGAACAAAATGGTCAACCAGTCCGGAACGTTTTTAGCCCAGACACCTACTTTGTCTCCTTTTTTTACCCCTAATGTCAGTAGTGCCGAAGCCAGTTTGTCCACTCTGTCATTGAATTCCGCATAAGTAAAACGGAGATTTCTGTCCGGATATACGATGAATTCGTGTTCGGGGAGTTCTTGGGCGTGTTTTTCCAGCAAACTGCCTAATGTGTATTCGATTAACTCCATGAAATATGCCCTGATTAATTGTGAAAAAACGAGAAAATTGAAAAACTACGATATCCAACCGTTAAAAGGGCATATAGATAACCGCAATAACTTTGGAATTTTCGCTGATCGAACAGATCGAATGTGGCGTAATGGAGTCGTAATAAACGGAATCCCCTGCTTTGATGACGGAGACCGTATCGCCGTAAGTGAGTTGTATTTCTCCCTCTACGACATAAATGAATTCTTCTCCTTCGTGAGAGGATGCCGGTTGCGGTTCCGTGCTTTTTTCCAAACAAATGACAAAAGGTTCCATGTTCCGGTTGCTTTTGTGCGGAGCCATGGAATAGAATTTCAAATGATTGTGCTGCAAACAGGATGAATTGTTTGAAAAGCTGACTGTTTCCGGTCTTTCCCCTTTACGGGTAATGGAGATGCTTTTTTCTTCGAGACCGTCCAAAAGCGTTCCAATGGGAATATCCAACGAACGGCAGATTTTGATTAATACGGATAAAGAGGGAATTACCTCTCCGTTTTCTATGATTTCGAGTTGTTGTTCTGATAGTAGGCACGCTTCTGCCAATGCCTGTAAACTCATTTCTTTCGTTTGGCGTAACTGCGCTATTTTTTTCCCTAACTGTTGCATAATATTCTTACATGTGATTTCTTCTATGTAAAAACAAAATTATGCAACTGTTGAACGAAGACCAATCAATCATTGAAAGGTTTTCCCATATCCAACGGATATAAATTATATAAAAAAACAGGTCTTTGTTTGGTGGTTGTGAAAATAGTCTAAATGTATTTTATATTGACCTCTTTCATATATTTTTTTTCCAAAATGCGTGCGATATGGCGCATGACTTTCCTGCGTAGCTCGTATTCGTCCACCATATATAAACCGCCGTTGCCATGATTGGTTCCCAGAATGATTTCTATTTCATCGCTTTTCAACATCATTTTACCTACTTCCGCAGCGGGACCTTTTCTTAAAAAGGGAGATTCGTTGTTTTGTAGCATGTCGTATACTTTGTTCAAGGTAACCAAACTTTCGGTTACGAGATCTACGCCACGCATATGCCAGGCTGGCTGCACATCGTAATCTAAGGAAAAAGTATCTTTGATGATGGGACTGTCGGTAAGTTCTGCAATCAACCGGGCCAAATGATAACCGCAGATGATCTTTTTCCCTTTGAATCGGTTTATGTTTTCGATTAAACGGGGATGGTCGCTTTCAAGAGCGGGAGGGCATGAACAAAGCAATAGGCTTTGTGGGGGACGAATGTATATGACGGCGCAACTGATATCGTCGTGCGCCCAAAAATTATCGAAAGAAACGGCTTGGGCGAGTACTTTTCCTGCCAGATCGGCAGAGGAAATGGCCGGGGCGGTTTGTAAAACGGACTGAATGAATTTTTCTACATTTTTGCGTCCCCAGCCGAAAGGGTAGGCATCTGTTCCCAGACCGCTTTGCGTGACGCCGTCACTCATGACGACGATTCTGTCTCCGTCTTGTATTTTGAATGATGTCGATACAATCGCTCGGTTGCGTTTATCGTTGGAGTATTGCTCGAATGTTACGGATTCCCAGGGAACATTTAATGGAACATGGTTACGGAAAATTATGCTACGTGGATTGTCGTATTCGATAATTGTGGCGTAACCCGTATTATGGTTAACCTCTACGATGGAAAAAGTGGAATAGCTCGTTTTCCGTATGGCACATACTGGCAGACTCTTTAAGATCATCGTAGCCATGGATCGGATATCGTTATGCCGATAATCGAAATTGACGACAATGGAAGAAGTTAATGTGGACAGAATATTTGCTTTGACGCCGTGTCCCATCCCGTCTGAAAGAACGGCAATGGAGCGGGAACCTCCGTCGATACGTCGGAACAAAAAGGTATCGCCGCAGATTCTTTCTTGTTTGCAATTTTGTTGACAACAGGATGTTTCGGTAAAGAAATTGTTGGTGTACATGGAGTTACAAATTGGGGAAGACAGATTATCGTTTCAGACCGGAAGTAATGGATTGAGTGATGGAATTCAATATTTTAGTCGTTTTGGCGGTTTCTTCGCCCATGAGAAACCCAATGTTTTGAACCATGGCCATATTCTGGTCGATCACGTTGTTGATTCTGGCTTCTATTTCATCCCGTGCAATTTGAATGTCTGACAAATTGCGCAGTAAGGCGATAACCGCTCCTTCCTTTTTCAGGGGATAAATGGAAAGACCGTACAATGTATGATTGATTTCCACATCCATTGCAGTTATGCCTTCGTCGTTGTGTAATGCGTTTTGAAAAGTTTCATGAATATCTTCTTTCAGCATATTTTCAAAGGGGAGATTTTCCAGACCTGTTATGCCGGCGGCTTTTTGGCGGAGTTCATAATCGAGTAGTTGAACGAAGGCTTCGTTGGCAAATAGTATGCGGTTGTTGCGATTTACGGCGACTACGGCTACGGAAAGTTTATTGATAAGAACGTGTAACCGGTTATCCGATTTTTCGATGTCTTGACGCAGCGATTTATTTTCTGCTTCTAAATTTTCGATTCGTTTATTTTGTTCTTTAACTTGTCGGGCCGTTTCGATATATTCATTTATTTTTTGCGTATCGACATTGATGGTAACGGCTGCTTGTTTACAGGCCTTAAAACATAATCCGCATGCGATACACTCGTCGTAATTTATTGAAATGTCATTATTTATGACTTTTATGGCTTTTACCGGACATGCAATATAACATTGTTTGCATTGGTTACATTGGGCGTTGTTGATTGCGAAGATTTTCATGCCGAGAAAATTTTTTAATGCCTAAAGTTAGAAAAAAGATTGTTTATGCAATAATTTTGACTTTCTTTGCATTGTAATTTATTTATTTTAATGCAATTTTTATGAAAGGTACTGTAAAATGGTTTGATGCGGCCAAAGGTTATGGCTTCATTACTGCTGAAACCGGCAATGACGTTTTTGTTCATTATACCGGCATTAATAAAGAAGGTTTTCGCGGATTGGAGCAGGGGCAGACGGTAGAATTTGACCTTGAAGAAGGCAAAAAGGGTCCTCAAGCCGTGAATGTAGTGGTAATAGGTTAATTTGTTATTGTATAAGATAATCTATATTATTCGAAGAAGGCGATTTTTATCGGTCCTGAATGAGAAAAGAGGCTGACTAAAAAGTCGTGATTTAAAGTTTCTGGTGTCATTTTATTCGTCTCTGTCCGAGAGCGAATTCCGATTCTCCAGAAGAATAAAATCACTTTTTAGCCAGCCTCTTTTTTCATTAACGTATTTTTAATCTCTTCGGACAAAAAGCGAAACCTTCGCCGGATTTATTATCTTTGTACCCCAAGCAAAACGAAACGAAATATTTATGGCAACTGAAGAAAACAAAATTATCTTTTCGATGGTAGGCGTAAGCAAAGTCTTTACCAATCAGAAGAAAGTATTGAACAATATATATCTGTCGTTTTTCTACGGAGCGAAAATCGGAATTATAGGATTGAACGGTTCCGGGAAATCTACGTTGATGAAAATCATTGCCGGCATCGATAAAAGTTATCAGGGCGAGGTCGTTTTCGCTCCGGGGTATTCGGTAGGCTATCTGGAACAGGAACCTCAACTCGACGATGCCAAAACCGTAAAGGAAGTAGTGGAAGAAGGATGTGCGGAAATAGTCAGTCTGCTCAAAGAATATGAAGCTGTCAATAACCGGTTCTCGGAACCGATGAGCGATGAAGAAATGAACGCGTTGATCGTTCGCCAGGGCGAACTGACTGAACTGATTGATCAGAAAAACGGGTGGGAACTGGATGCGATATTGGAACGGGCTATGGACGCATTGAGATGTCCGGAGGGCGATACGCCGGTAAAAAATCTTTCCGGTGGAGAACGGCGTCGGGTAGCCTTATGCCGATTGTTGTTACAGGAGCCGGACGTGCTGCTATTGGACGAGCCGACGAACCATCTTGACGCGGAAAGCATCGATTGGCTGGAACAACATCTGCAACAATACAAAGGTACTGTTATTGCTGTAACCCACGACCGGTATTTTCTCGATAACGTAGCCGGTTGGATATTGGAATTGGACCGGGGCGAAGGCATTCCGTGGAAAGTAAACTATTCCGGATGGCTGGAACAAAAAACGACCCGAATGGCCAGGGAAGAGAAACAGGAAAGCAAACGGCGCAAAACCCTGGAAAGGGAATTGGAATGGGTACGTATGGCCCCCAAAGCACGGCAAGCCAAATCCAAAGCCCGGCTGTCCGCTTACGACAAAATGATGAATGAAGATGTAAAACAGAAGGAAGAAAAGCTGGAGATCTTCATTCCGAACGGCCCCCGGCTGGGAGACGTAGTCATAGAAGCTAACGATGTGAGCAAAGCCTACGGAGAAAAAGTATTGTTCGAACATCTTAACTTCAAACTACCGCCTGCGGGAATCGTAGGTGTTATCGGGGCCAACGGAGCGGGAAAAACCACGTTGTTCCGAATGATTATGGGACAAGAAAAGGCCGATACGGGAAACTTCCGAATAGGAGAGACCGTCAAAATAGCCTATGTGGATCAACAGCACAAATCCATTGATCCGGAAAAAAGCGTTTATGAAGTCATATCGCAAAACAGCGAGAATATTGTTTTGGGAGGACGTTCCGTCAATGCCCGCGCCTATATTTCCCGCTTCAATTTTACCGGCGCCGATCAGGAAAAGAAATGCGGAGTATTGTCGGGAGGGGAACGTAACCGGCTCCATCTGGCCCTGGCTTTGAAAGAAGAAGGTAATGTACTGTTACTGGACGAACCGACCAACGACATCGACGTTAATACATTGCGGGCGTTGGAAGAAGGTTTGGAAGCCTTTGCCGGTTGTGCGGTAATCATATCTCACGACCGTTGGTTTCTCGACCGTATCGCTACGCATATTTTGGCTTTCGAAGGGGATTCCAAAGTGGTATTTTTCGAAGGGGATTACAGCGAATACGAAGAGAACAAGAAAAAACGGTTGGGCGATATTACTCCTCATCGCGTACGCTATAAAAAACTATTGGCAAACTGATCCCCATTCAAATACAATAAATATTAAAACTCATGGCTATACAGAAACCGTCTATCCCCAAAGGTACCCGAGATTTCGGGCCTGCGGAAATGATAAAGAGAAAGTATATTTTCAATACGATTAAATCCGTATTCGAAAAATACGGATTTCTTCCTCTGGAAACCCCTTCCATGGAAAATTTATCCACTTTATTGGGAAAGTACGGAGAAGAAGGAGATAAGCTGTTGTTTAAAGTACTGAATTCCGGAGATTTCTTAAAAGAGCTGTCCGCGCAAGACTTGGCGGAAGGTAACAGCACGTCCGCCAGCGTAAAGATCAGCGAAAAAGGATTACGCTACGACCTTACCGTCCCTTTCGCCCGTTATGTCGTACAACACCAAAACGAAATTGTATTTCCGTTTAAACGTTACCAAGTGCAACCGGTATGGCGGGCCGACCGTCCTCAAAAAGGACGTTACCGCGAATTCTACCAATGCGACGTGGACGTTGTCGGGAGCGACTCCCTGTTAAACGAAGTGGAATTGATTCAAATCATTTCCGACGTATTCGCCGCGCTTAAAATATCGGTTACCTTAAAACTCAACAACCGTAAAATTTTATATGGCATATCCGAAAGTATCGGCCATGCGGATAAAATGACCGATATTACGGTTGCGATAGACAAGCTGGATAAAATAGGTCTCGACAATGTTAATGCGGAACTCGCAGCCAAAGGAATAGAGGCCGATGCCATAACCCAATTGCAGCCGATTCTTGCCTTGCAAGGCAGCAATGCGGGAAAGCTGGAACGCATCAAAGCCATGATCGCTGACAGCGCAACCGGAATGAAAGGCATAGAAGAAGTAGAAACCATCTTGTCGTTCGTTCAGGCATTGGAAATTCCGCTCCAACCGGAGCTGGACCTCTCGCTGGCGCGCGGGTTGAATTATTACACGGGTGCCATTTTTGAAGTAAAAGCCAACGATTTTCCCATCGGCAGTATTTCCGGCGGCGGTCGCTATGACGACCTGACTGGAATTTTCGGGTTGAAAGGCGTTTCAGGCGTAGGCGTATCGTTTGGAGCCGACCGGATTTACGACGTCCTGACGGGATTGAACCTTTTTCCCGAAGATACCGATATCACGACAAAAGTATTATTTGTAAATTTCGGAGGAACGGAACAAACCGCAGCATTGAAGCTATTGTCAGAAGTCCGCAAGGCAGGTGTTGCCGCAGAAATTTATCCGGAACCGGTAAAAATGAAAAAGCAACTGGAGTATGCTAACAAGCGTTCTATTCCCTATGTTGTTTTAATTGGAGAAAATGAAATCGTTTCTCGTATGGCTACCGTAAAAGATATGCGAAAAGGGGAACAGCATGCGGTTCCTTTTGAAAAAATAGCGCAATTTTTAGATTAAAAAGTATATCTTACCGTTCAGCCGGGATTTTCATAAAAGTCTTTATGAAATCCCGGCTGAATTTATATTCTTCATTTTTACCCATATCCGAAATCGGAGAAATTGCAAAAAATAGTAAACAGACTTTCCTGCGTTTTTTCAAAGAAACGAAATCAAGTATTGTTTCTTTCATTTTTGTTTCGTAAATTTGGTAGCTTTAATTTTTTCAGATAATAATAACCAATGAAAAATACGCTTATGAAACACAACTTTAATGCTGGGCCTTCCATTCTGCCTCGCGTCGCTATTGAAAATGCGGCTAAAGCCGTCCTTGATCTGAACGGTTCCGGTTTATCTCTTCTTGAAATATCACACCGATCGAAAGACTTTGACGCGGTAATGGACGAAACGGTCGTATTGTTTCGAGAATTACTGAACATTCCCGACAATTATGCCGTGATTTTCGTAGGCGGCGGAGCCAGCACCCAGTTTTTTCATATTCCCTACAATTTATTGGAAAAAAAAGCCGGTTATGTAAATACCGGCGTATGGGCGAAAAAAGCGATCAAGGAAGCGAAATTGTTCGGAGAAACAATTGTACTTGCGTCCTCTGAGGATAAAAACTTTACATATATTCCGAAAGGATTCGAAATACCGTCCGATCTCGATTATCTGCACATTACCACTAACAACACGATTTACGGAACCGAATACCATACCGATATAGATTCGCCTGTTCCTTTGGTTGCCGACATGAGTTCCGACATTTTATCGCGCCCGGTAAACGTATCCAAATACGGTCTGATTTATGGCGGTGTTCAGAAAAACATGGGGCCTGCCGGGGCGGCATTCGTCATTGTTCGGGAAGACTTGTTGGGGAAGGTCAGTCGTCCGCTGCCTTCCATGGTAGACTACCGGAACCATATCAAAAACAATTCCATGTTCAATACACCGCCGGTATTCACGATTTATGTGATTCGCGAAACCCTGAAATGGCTGAAGTCTATCGGCGGCGTAAACGCCATTCAAAAACGCAACCAGGAAAAAGCACAATTGTTATACGACGAAATCGATCGCAACACGTTATTCAAAGGAACCGCAGCAAAAGAAGACCGGTCTTTGATGAATATCTGTTTCGTAATGAACGACGGCTATGAAGACCTGGCCGGAGAATTCATGACTTTCGCAGGAGAAAAAGGAATGGTCGGTATCAAAGGGCACCGTCTGGTAGGCGGATTCCGGGCATCTACCTATAACGCATTGCCGAAAGAAAGCGTGGAAGCATTGATTGCCTGCATGCAGGAATTTGAACAAAAACACAAATAGCCGAAGTTTTATGAAAGTTTTAATAGCTACAGAAAAACCGTTTGCGGCTGCGGCCACGAACGGCATTAAAAATATTTTCGACAAAGCGGGATATACGACCGTCTTTTTAGAAAAATATACCGACAAACAACAACTGCTCGATGCGGTAAAAGATGCGGATGCATTGATTATTCGCAGCGACAAAGTCACACGGGAAGTGTTGAATGCCGCGCCTCATTTGAAAGTCGTGGTTCGCGCCGGAGCAGGATACGATAACGTCGATCTGAATACCAGTACGGCCAAAGGTATAACCGTCATGAATACTCCCGGACAAAATTCCAATGCGGTAGCCGAACTGGCTATCGGTATGATGATTTTCATGGCCAGAAATCAATTTACTCCGGGAACAGGTTCCGAGATCAAAGGGAAAAAACTGGGTATACATGCTTATGGCAATGTCGGCCGTATCGTCGGCCGTTACGGGAAGGCGTTGGGTATGGAAGTTTATGCATACGATCCGTTCATTTCCGATCCGACCGTATATGAAAAAGACGGTGTCGTTCCGGTTTCTTCCGTAGAAGAATTATACTCCGTCAGCAATTACGTATCCGTACATATTCCTGCTAACGAACAAACCCGGAGAAGTCTGAATAAAGCTTTATTGGAGCGTTTGCCGCAGGGAGCTTCCATTATCAATACGGCTCGTAAAGAAGTCGTGGACGAGGAGCAACTATGCGAATTGCTTGCGGAACGTGCCGATCTGAAATATGCAACGGATATTTTGCCGGATAATTATGCGGTATTGCAAGAGAAATTCGGAAAACGAGTATTTTCTACCCCTAAAAAGATGGGGGCGGAAACCGCCGAAGCCAACATCAATGCAGGATTGGCCGCCGCGAACCAAATCGTAGCTTTTTTCCAAACCGGAGACCGTCGTTTTCAAGTCAATAAATAAGGTCTATTTCATGAGGGTAACTCAAAAGGAGGAATTTCAAGGCTTGCGCTGACGTACATGAGGATTTTCGAGTCAAGCGTAACGCAGAAAGTACCCTTTTGGGGCGCCCTCACTTTCATATTTTCATCGACCGAACGTTTTAACGCTAAAAAACAACAGACATGGTAAAGATAAAACCGTTCAAAGGGATACGTCCGCCGAAAGCTTACGCATCGGAAGTTGCCTCCCGGCCCTACGACGTATTGAATTCCCAGGAAGCTCAACAAGAAGCGGGAGAAAAATCATTGTTGCATATTATTAAACCGGAAATCGACTTTACCCCTATCGCAGACGAACATTCGGAAAAGGTTTATGATAAAGCTGTCGAAAATTTCAAAAAATGGCAAGCCAACGGGTGGCTGGTGCAAGATAGAGAAGAAAAATACTATATCTATGCCCAGACTATGGACGGGAGAACCCAATACGGATTGGTCGCTTGTTGTCATTTCGAAGATTACCTGAGCGGTAAAATCAAAAAACACGAACTTACCCGACGCGATAAAGAGGAGGACCGGATGAAACACGTCCGGATACAAAACGCTAATCTCGAACCCGTATTCTTTTCTTATCCGGCTTGTAAAGAAATGGATGAAATTGTTTCCAAAATTGTCTCGACACAGGAACCGGAATACGATTTCACGGCGGAAGACGGGTTCGGACATACGTTTTGGTGTATTGACGATCCTGAAACGAATAAGCGGATCACGACTATTTTCGAAAAAATTCCTGCTCTATACGTTGCTGACGGGCATCATCGTACAGCAGCGGCAGCCTTGGTAGGAAGCGAAAAGAAAGCCGCTAATCCCACACATACGGGGAATGAAGAATATTGTTATTTTTTAGCCGTTATATTTCCTGATAATCAACTGAAAATCATAGATTACAATCGCGTAGTCAAAGATTTGAACGGGCTTTCGGAAGATGATTTTCTTAAAAAACTAAGCGATTGTTTTGAAATACGGGAAATCGGAGAAACGATTTACAAGCCCGTAGAACTACACAATTTCGGAATGTATTTGAATCATAAATGGTACAGCTTGACGGCCAAACCGGGCACTTATAACGACTTTGATCCGATCGGAGTATTGGATGTTACTATCCTCTCTGACAAAATTTTGAACGATATTCTCGGTATCAAAGATCTCAGAACCGACAAACGGATTGATTTTGTCGGAGGAATAAGGGGACTGGAAGAATTAAAAAAACGGGTGGATAGCGGAGAAATGAAAGTTGCTTTTGCGTTATATCCCGTTTCCATGAAACAATTGATCGATATTGCCGATAGTGGAAATATAATGCCGCCGAAAACGACATGGTTCGAGCCTAAATTGCGTTCGGGTCTGATTATTCATAAGTTAGATTAGCGAATCATTGACATAAACAATAAAACAGCGATATTTGAAATACGGAATTCTCTTTGAAAAAGAATTCCGTATTTTTTTCTTTCTTACTTGTTCTTTCATTTTTTTGGATATAGTAAATCCGTCCTTTTTTCATTTCCTGCCGAAAAAAACGACTGTACTTTTGCTTCGAAAACGCGCTTGACCTTCGGGTAAAAGCTCTGATAATAAAAAAGCGAAAAAACAGTTTCATACTTAAAACAGTTCTTTGATATGGCAACGATAAAAGGGTCCATTACGATAGATACGGAACGATGCAAGGGATGCGGCGTATGCATAGAAGTATGTCCTCCCCAAGTAATCGCTTTACACAAACAGGTAAACGGAAAAGGCTACCATTATTGTTATCTGACAGAGAAAGACGGTTGTGTCGGATGTGCTTCCTGTGCCATCGTGTGTCCGGACAGTTGCATTACCGTATTCAGAAAAAAAGTAGAAAAATAAGTTTCAGGATAATGAAAGAAGAAATAAGATTGATGAAAGGAAATGAGGTAATCGCCCATGCTGCCGTACGCGCCGGATGCGACGGTTATTTCGGTTATCCGATCACGCCGCAAACGGAAATCATGGAAACACTCATGGAGCTGAAACCGTGGGAAACGACCGGAATGGTGGTGTTGCAGGCAGAAAGCGAAGTGGCGTCCATCAATATGTTATACGGAGGCGCAGCCATGGGAAAACGAGTCATGACCTCCTCCTCAAGCCCGGGAATCAGCCTGATGTCCGAAGGTATTTCTTATATTGCAGGAGCCGAATTACCCTGCGTTATTGTAGATATCATGCGCGGCGGTCCCGGATTAGGCACGATTCAGCCGGCGCAAAGCGACTATTTTCAGATTGTCAAAGGAGGGGGACACGGAGATTACCATGTGATTGTTCTGGCACCTTATTCCGTACAGGAAATGAATGATTTCGTTGAAGACGCATTCGATCTGGCTTTCAAATACCGTACGCCGGTCATTATTCTCTCCGACGGGATCATCGGCCAGATGATGGAAAAAGTCGTTCTGAAAGCTCCGACTCCGCGGCTTTCCAATGCCGAAATAGAACGACGTTACGGCAGTTGGGCTTCCACAGGCAGTAAACGCAACGGAAAATCCAATGTCATTACCTCTGTAAATCTCGATTCCTTGCAACAGGAAGAATTCAACTTACATCTGCAACGCAAATACAGAACCATCGAAAAAAAAGAGGTACGTTATCAGGAATTCGAATGCGACGATGCCGAATATCTGATTGTAGCTTACGGTTCTTCAGCCCGTATCAGCCATAAATGCGTAGAACTGGCGCGAGCTGCAGGAATCAAGGCAGGTTTGTTGCGGCCGATCACGCTTTATCCGTTCCCGGTCGAACCTATTGCGGAATTATCCAAACGGGTAAAAGGCATTCTGGCCGTAGAAATGAGCATGGGACAAATGGTCGAAGATGTACGCCTCGCAGCGGAAAAACAAATCAAGATACGGCATTACGGCCGTTGCGGAGGCATGATTCCTTCGCCCAATGAAGTTTTCGACGCTTTAGTATCTTTAACGAAAGAAGATTAAATCATGTTATCAAATATTCAAAATCAAGAACAACCGGTTTATGCGAAAGCCCGATTGCTGACCGATAAAGTCATGCATTACTGCCCAGGATGCAGCCATGGGACCCTGCACAAACTGATCGCCGAAGTAATTGACGAACTCCAGCTCGAACACAAATGCATAGGCATTTCTCCGGTAGGATGCGGAGTATTCGCTTACGATTATATAGACATAGATTGGATAGAAGCCGCTCACGGAAGAGCGCCGGCCATCGCTTCCGCTTTAAAAAGACTGAATCCGGACAATATGGTTTTCACTTATCAGGGCGATGGCGACTTGGCTGCTATCGGAACAGGAGAAACCATACATGCCTGCAACCGGGGAGAAAATATTACCATTATTTTTATTAACAATGGAATTTACGGAATGACCGGAGGACAAATGGCACCTACGACGCTGATCGGCATGAAAACCGCTACAACGCCTGAAGGCCGGGATCCTCAACTGCACGGATTCCCTGTAAAAATCGCCGATATGCTTTGTCATCTCGACGGGGTAAGTTACGTTACCCGCCAAGCCGTGCATAAACCCGCTGCGGTACGCAAAGCGAAAAGCGCCTTGAAAAAAGCTTTTCAAAAATCCATGGACGGGAAAGGAACTTCTTTTGTGGAAATCGTAGCGACTTGCAATTCAGGATGGAAAATGTCGCCCGTAGCCGCTAACCGATGGATGGAAGAACATATGTTGAAACAATATCCGTTAGGGGATCTCAAAGATATTTGAAATTCTAACGAATTAAAATCAAGAGGATAAACGGAAGCCCGTATTCGAATAACCCATTTATTCTTTTTCGGGATATCAAGAATCAAGACATTTGTTTTATATTTGCACCGAAGATAGGGCAATTATAACTCAGTGTGGAACCATACAAACCGATGAAACAAGAAATTATAATTGCAGGATTTGGCGGACAAGGCGTATTGTCCATGGGAAAAATTTTAGCGTATTCGGCGGTCATGCAGGGACAGGAAGTGACCTGGATGCCTTCGTACGGTCCGGAAATGCGCGGAGGTACGGCTAACGTTACCGTCATCATCAGCGACCGTCCCATCAGTTCTCCCGTTATACACGAATACGATATAGCGGTAGTGTTGAACCAACAGTCGTTGGACAAATTCGAAGGTAAAATAAAAGTCGGAGGAATACTATTGTACGATCCTAACGGAATTACCCGGCCTTCCAATCGGAAAGACATTCGTATTTATGCGGTTGAAGCGGCCGAAAAAGCCGCGGAAATAGGTAACGTTCGGGTATTCAACATGATTGTGTTAGGTGCGTTATTGAAGATATTACCTCCCATGCTTTCGGCCGACAGTATCCGCAACGGACTGAGAAAGTCGCTGCCGGAACGGGTACACGCTACGATTCCCGCCAACGAAAAAGCTATCGAAACAGGAATGGAAATCGTACAAAAACAAAATTAAAAATGGGAAAAAACAACCACCTGAGAGGAGTAGGCGTCGCTTTGGTTACGCCGTTCAATACAGTCGGAGATATTGATTTTCCTGCATTGGAAAGGCTTATCGAATACAACATTGCCGGGGGAATAGACTATCTGGTCGTTTTGGGAACTACCGGAGAAAGTGCGACGATGACGGCTACGGAAAAAGCAGAAGTGCTTCGATTCGTTATTCGGAAAAACCAAGGTCGAAAACCCATTGTTTACGGAGTAGGGGGAAACAATACGGCCGAAGTGCTAAGAAATATAGCAACGTTGGATACCGAGGGGATCGACGCGCTGTTGTCCGTATCTCCCTATTACAATAAACCTTCTCAGAACGGAATTTACGCACATTATAAAGCCATTGCGGAAGCCTCTCCGCTACCGGTTATTTTATACAATGTTCCCGGACGCACGGGAAGCAACATTTCCGCTGCAACCACGTTACGGCTCGCTCACGATTTTTCGAACATTATCGGCATCAAAGAAGCGTCGGGCAATCTATTTCAGTCGGCTTATATTCTTCGCGACAGACCTGAAAACTTTTTAGTTATTTCCGGGGAAGACAATTTAGCGACATCCATAATCGGGTTAGGCGGTGACGGGGTTATTTCAGTGGCTGCCGGAGCTTTTCCGAAAACGTTTTGCGACATGATTCATGCCGCTTTGGACAATAAACCGGAAATTGCGCGCGTTCATTACATGAAATTGCTGGAAGCGACCGATGCTCTTTTCGAAGACGGTAATCCTGCCGGAGTAAAAGCGGCTCTTCATTGTAAAGGGCTTATTGAGAATAAATTGCGTCTTCCGCTCGTTCCGGTTTGTGAAAAAGTATATGCAAAAATTCAAACTCAAATCGAAAAATATTCCTTGTAATACGGGAAGAAATTTTCTTAAAAATACGTTGTACGGTTGCCTGGCCGTTTTTTCGTTTTTTTCTGTGAATCTTTTTGCGCAGAATCAAATTTCCGGAGCCGAATATCCGTCGGCTCCGGATTACGATAAAATTTTCAGGGAAATCAATACGGATACTTCTCCTTATTTTTATCCCGAGTTGTTTTCCCGGTATCAGGCAGGCGACACAACACTCAATCTGGAGGATTACCGTCATTTGTATTACGGCTATTCTTTCAGTTCCGATTATCAACCGTTGCAGAAACGGATTTACAGTGACAGTTTGGCGTTGGTCTTGAGTCAAAACAAGGACAGTCTCATGCTTTCGCCCGAATTGTTTCGGGAAGTGGAACGGCTTTGTTTGCTTTCTTTGCAAAGCGAACCGTTCAGCATGAATTTTACCAATTTTTTGACTTACATTTATCAAATGTCCGGAGAGACGGAACTGGCAAAACGGTACAGTTATCAACTGAAAATGATTAAACAAGCTATCATGTCGTCCGGAACGGGATTATCGGACAAATCGCCATGGCATGTATTATACCGAAGCGATATGTTGGACCTGTTGGCATCTTTAAAAGCACGTCCATCCAAACGTATATATGTAACGGCTCAAATCGAATATTTTCATTTACCTGTTAAAAATGGAGATGCGAGAGGATATTATTTCAATACAGGCCGTATTTTTTCGGTGCCTTTGCAAGAAAACCTTAAAATCGAAAATACTCAGCCTAAAAGACGATTCGAATTCAATCCGTATCAAAATCCCCGTTCGTCCAAATATATTAAAGATCTAAAATACTGAGACATTCATACAATAAAAACGTCGCTTCAATCATACAAAAAGGCGACGTTTTTTCCGATTCCGTCGTTCATGTAATAATAAAACGACAATAGCCTTCCCGACCTGCACTTCTCAATGTTTTGTTTTTCTTAAATATACAATCTAATTCAATATTCCGGATCTTTCCATTTTTATGTTTTATTGCGTTGTTTTCCTCTATTTTTCGGCTAACTTTGCATGAGAAACAAAACAAGCATTCAATATGGATTTCGATATAGCTGTTATCGGCAGCGGGCCTGGAGGATATGTAGCTGCCATACGTGCCGCACAATTAGGGAAAAGCGTTGCGATTATCGAGCAGGCGGAAATAGGTGGAATATGTCTGAATTGGGGCTGTATTCCTACCAAAGCTTTGTTGCGTAGCGCTCACATTTACCATGAAATGCAATCGGCTGGCGCATACGGCATACAAATAACCGGAAGCGTCACTCCTGACTTCAAGGCTATCATGGCCCGTAGCCGGGAAGTATCGGCAACCATGAGCAAAGGTGTGCAATATCTGTTGAACAAACATAAGATTACAATCATAACGGGACATGGAGCCATCCGGTCGCCTCACGACGTAATCGTACGGTTTGAAAACGGAGAAACGCAGACCATAACGGCAACTCACATCATTATCGCGACGGGAGCGCGTCCCAAAGCATTGCCAGGTATTCCCATCGACGGGGAAAAAGTAGTTTCCTATCGTCAGGCTTTGGCCCTCGAAAAACAGCCGGAAAGCATGATTGTTATCGGTTCCGGAGCGATCGGCGTAGAACTGGCCAATTTCTATCACACTTTGGGAACACGGGTAACCGTTATCGAGTATTTGCCTAATCTCGTTCCCACGGAAGACGAAGAAATATCCAAATATCTGGAAAGATGTTTCAGAAAAGCCCGATTACCGTTCATGACAGGAACAGCAGTCAAAAGCGTAGATGTTTCCGAAGAAAAGTGTCGTGTAACGGTAGAAACGGCCAAAGGAGAACAGACGCTCGAAGCGGAAATCGTATTATCGGCCGCAGGAGTTATTGCCAACCTTGAAAATATCGGATTGGAGACCGTCGGCATTGAAACTCAAAAAGGGAAAATCGTAACCGACGAATATTACCGGACCAATGTGGCAGGAATATATGCCATCGGCGACGTCATCGCCACGCCTGCATTGGCCCATGTCGCTTCTGCAGAAGCTATTTGCTGCGTAGAAGCCATTGCCGGATTAGCTCCGGCTCCCATAAACTATGCACATATTCCGTCGTGCATATATACTTCTCCGGAAATCGCATCCGTAGGCATGACGGAAAAAGAAGCCGTATCGAAAGGATATGAAACCAGAATCGGGAAATTCCCGTACACGGCATCGGGAAAAGCTACGGCCATGGGTAACAAAGACGGTTTCATCAAACTGATTTTCAATAAAGAAGACGATAGTTTGTTAGGCGCCCATTTTATCGGCACGAATGTTACGGAGATGATTATGGAGGCAGGCATATCGCTAAAGATGAAAGCCAAGTCCATGGATATCATTCATACGATACATCCGCACCCGACCCTGAGCGAAGCGGTTATGGAAGCTGCTGCCGCTGCTTATGGCGAATCCGTACATATCCAGTAATTTTGAAACGGAACCATGATCTGGGAATTTATATTGCGTCTTTCGGTAGCGGCTTTATTAGGCGCGGCTATCGGATTAGACCGCGAATACAGGGCGAAGGAAGCCGGTTTGCGGACCCATTTTTTAGTGTCCATGGGTAGCGCGTTATTTATGATTATTTCACAATACGGATTCTCGGAAATTTTAGGAAGACCGGGTACATCATGGGATGCCAGTAGGGTAGCGGCACAGGTCGTTTCCGGTATCGGATTTATCGGGGCAGGAACCATTATCATCCAAAAACAATTCGTTCGTGGATTGACTACTGCTGCCGGATTATGGGCAACTTCCGGAATCGGCCTGGCCGTTGGAGGGGGCATGTATGGTGTAGGTATCGCCGCGGCTTTTTTGACCTTGCTCGGGTTAGAAATTACCTCCTTGTTGTTCCGGCACTTAACCGTTCATTCTTCGGCTATCACGTTTTCAACACCCGACCCCGCCAATTTACAGAAAATAATGGCGGAAATACAAACTAAAGATCATTATTTAGTCAGTTACCACACGGATGTCATCGCTTTGGGAGAACGAGAAATGTACCGTGTCAGCCTGATCGTAAAGACGAAAGGTTATTCCGACAACAATCGGTTGGTCAAATTTATTCAGGACCTTCCGAATGTCACGATAGACAGTATGGAATAATCGGTCGTTTACATATTGTATATTTCCGTATAATGAAATTCGAAAATTTCGTTCAACATATCGACATACGTTTTCGCTTCTTTATTTTCCGGATCGATTTCCAGTACCGTAATAAAATCGTTCAGCGCTTTGCGCAGATCTCCCGCCTTGCGATATAAACAACCTCGTTTCAATAACAATTCTTTATCTCCGGGAGTACGAGCGAGACTCTCATTCAGCTCTTGAATTCTATGTTGTAATATTTCGATACAATCCATATTTCTTTATATATGTCGCCACACCGAACGGCAAATAAACTTCATAAGGTTCCGAATGCATGATTTTATGTCTAATCCGGGAGGAACTGATATCCAACAAAGGCACATCCTTCCAACACTGAAGATTCCTATGGGAAAGAACGGATTCCGGAACTTCCCCGTATTGGCCGGTTCCGCGGGCGTACGCGAAAACCTGTACCTGGTCCAGAATAACTTCATGTTCTCTCCAGCGATGGAACGATCGCAGGTTGTCTTCCCCAATTAGCATGCCGAAACGAACGTCAGGATAACGACCGGCCAATGCCCGTAACGTATCGACGGTATAGGAGGGACGAGGCAATCCAAATTCGATGTCGCACACCGACATACGTTCTAACCCGTAGTTTTCGATAGCAAGTTCCAGCATGTTTTTCCGATGTCCTTCATCCGCCAATTCCGTACTGTTTTTCAACGGATTGCGAGGAGAGACAACAAACCATAATTCATCGGTTCCCGTGCGTATCAGGGCCTCCTGGGCAATCAACAAATGTCCGATATGAACCGGATTAAACGACCCGAAATAGAGCAGAACCCGTTTTGGCATTTTCAATTACTTTTCTAAAAAGTCCGACACGATTTTCCGAATCTCTGCTAAAGCCGTATCCAAGTCGTCATTGACGACAGTCACATCAAAATAAGGTTGGAATCCTATCTCGGTTTCCGCCTTCGCCACCCGTTTTTCTATGGCCTCAGCTGTATCGGTAGCTCGTCTGACCAACCTGCGCCGCAACTCTTCTATGGAGGGAGGCATGATAAAAACGGACAACGCTTTTGCTCCCAGCCTGTTTTTAATATTCAAAGCGCCCTGCACGTCGATATCGAATACCACGACATGCCCTTTCGTCCAAATACGTCGCAACTCCGAGTTTAACGTGCCGTAACAACTTCCGGAATAAACTTCTTCCCACTCCAGAAATTCTCCGTTTTCTACCCGTTTTTTGAATTCCTGTTCCGAGAGGAAATAATATTCCACTCCGTCTCTTTCCGTTCCCCGGGGAGAACGGCTGGTGGCAGAAATTGAAAATTCCAAATCCGGAAGTTCTTGTAACAACCGGTTGATAATCGTACTTTTTCCTGTACCCGAAGGCGCCGAAAATATCACGACTTTTCCCTGACAAGACATAACTTACAACAGATTTAACATTTGTTCCTTAATCTTCTCCAATTCATCCTTCATATTCACGACAATACGCTGAATTTGGGATTTATTGGCTTTGGAACCGGTCGTATTGATTTCCCTGCCGATCTCCTGACAAATAAATCCGATTTTACGACCAGGTGCGTCTTCTGTTCGACAGACCTGACGAAAATAATCGATGTGGTTTTGCAAACGAACCATCTCTTCTGTAATGTCCAGTTTTTCAAGATAATAAATTAGTTCTTGTTCGAAACGGTTCATATCGATATCAATATTCAGCGTATTAAGATTATCATAAATTCGTTTTTTTATGATTTCAACCCGTTCCTTTTCAAAGGGCAATATCTCTTTCTTCCAGTTTTCGATCAAATCGATTCTTCGCAGAATGTCTTCGATCAACGTTTTTCCTTCTTGTTCCCGAAACCGATTGATATGTTCGAGCGCTTGATCGATAGCGCAGTCCAGCGCCTTCCATTCCTGTTCTTCAACACTGCTTTTTTCTGTCTGTAACACCTCCGGAAGTCGCAGGATCGCACTTGCGACACTTCCTTCTTTCACATCGAAACCGGCTTTTCCTCCTATCTGTTGCAACTGTTGGAAATATTCATAAAAAACATCTTCATTAATTGGAACGCACTTTTTATCTCCGACCAATTCCACACTCACGAATACGTCCACTTTTCCACGAATTAAAACTTTAGAGACTCGAGTTCGAATGTCGAATTCTTTTTCCCGGTATGAAGAAGGCAATTTTACCGACAAATCCATCTGTTTGCCGTTCAGACTCTTTATTTCAACCGTTATTTTTTTCCCCTCGCATAAAACTTCACTCTTTCCATAACCGGTCATTGATTTTATATGGCCGTACGCATTCTTCTCCATGATCTATTCTGATACTATTTTAAAAATATTCACAAATGTACTAAAAACTTTTCCTAAATGGAAATTCCCCTAACTTCCCATCAATTACAGCAATCCTTTTTCATACAATCCGATCAAATATTCAATAATGGCATCGTCTCCCTCCTTATCATATTCCAATTTCAGATTGGCACCGAAAAGGCGGGCTACCCCCTGCCAGAAAAAAGCAGAAAATTTTCCTCTCAACTCCTGGACTAAACGAAATGAGGTCTTTCCCGTTTCCCGGTCTATCAATTTCAGTAAAACCATGCCTTGATACATCGACATTTTCTTCAATATCGGGGTATATTCCGTTTTCAAAGAATCTTCCACGCTTTTTATATAAATTCGTTGTTCTTTTTCGGATGGAAGCGTCATCAAATGTGCTTCCATCTCTTTCAATTTACGATTGGCTTCCAAAGCAATCGGGTAAGTCAGTTTTACTGCTCTGACCAACCGGGCATAAACACGCATATCCCTCTTTTTTTTAAAATAAGGAACAGGAATATCCCGTAAAGTAATAACCAATACGGTATCGCCATTTTCCATCCGGTATTTTATATCGGAAATTCCTCTCGATCGTTGGGCATTCGAGGGGAACGCGAGACTTCCCAAAACAGCGAAAAGAATAAAAAATCTGAGAGACATGATATTCCGAATTAAAATATTGCTACCTGCAAAATTAATATTACTTTTGTAAGAACGTATAAGGAACTGTTTTAAATCATTAGTAAAACCGCAGAAGTTTAGCGTGTTTTGTTTAATCATTCGAATGTTGAAAGACTATTGAGTGAACAGCGATTCTCATACGAAAATTAAATTGAAAAAACAGCATGAAACACGACTCAATATTTATCGAACAGGAAAATTGCTTGTACTGCCTCAAATGTCTGAAAAATTGTCCGGTAAAGGCAATAGATTACCTCGATGGGCATATTTCTATTCAAAGCGGTCGGTGCATTGCTTGCGGCATTTGTTATGATACCTGTCCTTCCGGTTCTGTCGCTTTTCGTAATGATGTGCAGGAAGTCCGGCAGATTATAAAAAACAATCAAGTAATCGTGGCCTCTCTGTCTCCGACCTGGGTTGCCGAATTTCCCAAAATATCCGCGTTCAGTTTCATAGAAGCTCTGAAATTGTTGGGATTTACCCATGTCAGCGAAACGACGCTGGGCACCAATAAAATTGCCGACGAAACGGCTGAATATTTGAAACGAACCGAAAAACTGTGCATCTGCTCCTTTTGTCCCGCTGTCAACAAATACATACGGCAGTACCACCCGCAATTATCGGAAACGTTGCTTCCTTTCGTTTCGCCGGTCGAAGCGCATGCCCGTATGATTCAACAATGGTATGGAGAAAATGCAAAGATCGTTTCCATCAGCAATTGCATCGCCGAAAAGGAGATTGTCGAAGAAACAAACGGCTTGATTTCTGCATCCCTTACTTTCAACGAGCTAAAATTATGGATGCAGCAAGAAGGGATTGATCCTGAATTCATGCAAAATGTACCTTCCTATCATTTCGAACCCTTTGCAGCCCGGAAAGATACGTTATACGTTTCGGACGAAAGTATTTTCGACGAACGATTGAGCGAATTGCAGTCAGAAAAAGGATTGCAGGTCTTCCGATATTCCGGAAGAGACGAAATCACGGAAATCATTCGGTCTTTAGAAAACAAGCCGTTCCGGAATTTCCCGATATTTTTGGAATTATATGCTTGTAACGGAGGATGTCTCCAGGGAAGCGGAACAATTGAAAAAAAGGATCCGATCGGGAAACGGATGACTCTGCGCAAGTACGATATTGAGAGTCGAAAATATCCGATTTACGAATTGCCTTATATCCAAACGGCTCGAACTTTTCTTCCATCCGAAACGACGTCTCTTTCAACATTGAAAAATACTGAAGAATATCGAAAAATATTTGAAACGCTTCTGATGAATCCGGACGAAAAACTCATGAATTGCGGCGATTGTGGGTACGATACCTGCAACGATTTCATTCGGGCCGTTGTTGAAAAGAGAGCTCACGGAAATATGTGTACCTGGTATCAACAAAAAGTGGCGCAGAACAAATTTTCCTCTTTGATCCGACATCTGACTTCCGGAGTATTTATTGTAGATGCCGACATGAAAATCATGGAAGCCAATAGAAATTTTGCCGTATTGATGGGACCGGAAGTAGAAATGGCATACGATGCTAATCCGGGGATGGCTGGTACGGACGTATCATTGATTGTCCCATTCCATAAATATATCGAATCCGCTTTGAAAAAAGAGGATAATGAAAGTTTCGAAAGAGACGTGCAAATAAAAGGCAGAATGCTGAAACTGACCTTATTCCCTCTTCAACCCCGGAAAATCGTATGCGGTCTGATGCGGAACCTGTTCCAAATGGATGTCAGAAACGACGAAATCATCAACCGGACCAGAAAAGTCATAAACGATAATATGGAAACCGTACAGCAGATCGCGTACCTGTTGGGCAGCAACGCCTCCCGCACGGAAGCCATTCTCAACTCCATTATCGAATCTCAAACCATTGACGATGGACAGCAATAAATTCTTCATAGAAGTCGATTGTCATCAATTGTGTGAAAAAGGGCAAAGCATCTCCGGCGACGTGTATTTGCAAAAACGTTCGGGCGCCCGGATCATCCAGGTTCTCAGCGACGGGGCGGGCAGCGGCATCAAAGCCAATGTCATCGCCTCCGTCATCTCTTCAATGGCCATCGGATACACCTATGCGGAAGAGCCCGTACTCCGGGCGGCCAAAGCCGTTGTGGACACGTTTGCCCGAGGGGAACATCTGAACGACGTCAAACAAGCCACTTTTACCATCATCGACACCGACAGAACGGGACATGTAAAAATCGTGGAATTCGAAAATCCTCCCCGAATCATTCTCCGGGACGGGGAAATATTGCCGTTGCCCCGAATCGAACATGTGTTTCAAGTTTCCAACGGAACAAAATTATCGCTATACATTACGGAATTCGACGCATTGTCGGAAGACCGGATTGTCATCTATACGGATGGAGTCCCCCTTTCCGGCTATGCTACTCGACGCATGCCCTTCGGATGGGGCGATGAAGGTATCCGTCAAATGCTTCGGCACACTGTTCGGGAGAAACAAAACATTTCCGCCAGCGAATTAGTGCGCAAGGTAATCGGACAAGCTGAAATCAATGATTTGTTTGCCATTAAAAACGATATGAGCTGTGCCGCAGTTTATTTCCGGCAGCCCCGGAAAATTCTGGTTTCGTCCGGCCCCCCTTTCAATGCCGAAAAAGATAAAGAATTGGCCCGTATGATTGCCGAATACGACGGCGAGACCATTATCAGTGGGGGAACGACAGCCCAAATCATCGCCAGAGAACTGAAGCGGGAAATTTCCGTAGTTATGAAACGGGATCCGTCCGGATTGCCGCCGGTATCTACCATGAAAGGTGTTACTTTGATTACGGAAGGAGTGCTGACGTTAGCCCGGGTAAAAACATTGCTGGATATATTGAAAAACAGCGAAGTAAAAGGCAATGGGACGGATGCCGTATTCGTTCGCATGCTCCTTTCTCACGATATTATCGAATTCGTCGTAGGAACCCGTGTCAATTCCATACATCAGGATCCGAATCTGCCTGTAGAACTCGACTTGCGAAGAAATGTCATCAAAGATATCGCTCAAAAACTGGAAACGAAATTCATGAAAGAGGTATCTATCTGTTATTTATAAAAAAGAGCTGTATATGAAAAAATGTTCCCCTTTATTTTTTTACAGGCGAAATATTCGGGTTCCATATTTTTTTGTATTTTTGCGAATAAATCAAGTACTATCACTATAATGGAAAAAAAATTAGTTGTAAAAATTTGTACAGGGACGCTATGTTACGTCATGGGCGGTGCCGAGTTGCAGGTTATTGACGAATATCTGCCGGAAGATCTGTTGGACAAGGTAGATATAAAAGGTGCCCCTTGTCTGGAACACTGTAATAATTGCGACGGACCCAAAGCACCGTTTGTCGAAGTAGGCGACAAAGTCATCGCAGAAGCGTCCGTAACTAAAGTTGTCGATGCTATCAAGGAAGCCCTGGGAGGGAAATAATCAATGGCGGTAACCAATAATGCAATGATCATCAGACGCGATTTACTGGCTCGCGTCGCGAAATTGTTATTGGAGGACAGACTTGTCGAAGATATCGACCGTATCCCGGTCCAAATCCGTCCTAAAAATGGAGATGTGTCCCGATGTTGTGTATATAAGGATCGGGCGATGCTCAAATATAAATTAATGGCACTGCTGGGATTCAGCATCCAGCAGGAAGACGAAGAAATTACCCCTTTATCCGTCTATGCCAAACGGGCTTTAGAAAGAGAAAATATCTCTGAACCGCCTT
This sequence comes from uncultured Alistipes sp., assembly GCA_949286165.1. Lineage (GTDB taxonomy): Bacteria > Bacteroidota > Bacteroidia > Bacteroidales > Rikenellaceae > CASDZK01. Next base: position 35,391 of record CASDZK010000032.1, on the reverse strand, counting down.
TGACCGTTGTAGACGACGCTTGTAGCGGTTGTATAAAAGCCAACTATACCGTTACCAATATATGCCGGGGATGTGTCGCTCGGCCATGTATCATAAATTGTCCTAAAAAAGCCATCGATTTTCATTCAGGACATGCAGAAATCGATCCGAAAAAATGCGTTAATTGCGGAATATGTCAGAAAAACTGTCCGTATCACGCCATAGTATATATTCCCGTCCCGTGTGAAGAATCCTGTCCCGTAGGCGCTATTTCCAAAGATAAGGAAGGCATAGAGCACATCGATTACAATAAATGTATTTATTGCGGCAAATGTATTGTGGCTTGTCCATTTGGAGCCGTCATGGAAAAATCTCATTTGGTCGAAGTTATCCAAGCATTAAAAAGTGATAAAAAAGTAATCGCTATGGTAGCACCTGCGATTGCAGGACAATTCAAAGCTCCTTTGGAAAATATCATCAGTGCTATTCGTAAATTAGGATTTGACGACGTAATAGAAGTAGCGCGGGGAGCTAATGTAACGACTACTCATGAGGCACAGGAGTTCGAAGAAAAAATGGCCGAAGGACAAGCTTTTATGACTACCTCTTGTTGCCCGTGTTATACGGAAGCGGTAAAAAAACATTTGCCGGAATTGTCGCCTTTCGTTTCCCATACGAAAACCCCAATGTATTATACGGCTGAAATCGCACGCAAAGCATATCCGGATGCCAAACTGGTATTTATCGGCCCCTGTTTAGCCAAACGGTACGAAACGGCTCGTGATCCTCATGCAGATTATATGCTTTCTTTCGAGGAAATGGGGGCGATTTTCATCGCCAAAGGCATAGACGTTACGAAATGCGAAGGGACAATACTCGATGCTGATGTATTTGCATCGAGCCGGGGGTATGCCGTATCTTCCGGTGTAGCTTCTGCAGTACAAAAAGCTTTAAAAAACCATACTCCGATTACACCGGTACATATCGACGGCTTGAATAAAGCCAATATCCGGGAACTTAAAGGATTCGTAAAAAACTGCCCGGGTAATATGGTAGAAGTCATGGCATGCGAAGGAGGTTGTGTAAACGGATGTAACGTAATTGCCAATTACAAAATAGCTACGCGTCAAATAAAAGAAATCGCCTCATCTTCCGACAATCGACAATAGTTTCGGAATAGGAAATTTTATAATTACCAACGAAGTTTATCCCGTATTCTTTTTAAGTATATTGTACTGAATTGAACCCGGAAAACTTCGTTTTTTTATCAAATTCGAATCTTATGAACGCCGTTCACAATTACCTGAAACTAGTTAAATTTAGCCATACTGTTTTTGCTCTGCCTTTCGCCATGATTGGATTCTTCTGGGGACTACATGTTTCCGGGCAACCGATAAGTCTCCGGCTATTTTTACAAGTATTGTTATGTATGGTATTTGCCAGAAACGCAGCGATGGGGTTCAATCGATATGCCGACCGGCGAATCGACGCACAGAATAGTCGAACCGCCCGGCGAGAAATTCCGGCCGGAATCATTTCTCCCCGAAAAGCATTGATATTCGTAATCATTAACGGTCTTTTGTTTTTGATAACCGCGATAACCATCAATCCACTGACAGCCATACTCTCTCCCTTAGCTCTCATTGTTATTTTGAGTTACAGTTTGACCAAACGGTTTACGGCTTTATGTCATTTAATTCTCGGTTTATCTCTTTCGATCGCTCCTGTAGGAGCATACATAGCTGTTACAGGGCATTGGGGAACAATGCCGCTTCTTTTGTCCGTAGCCATTATCGGATGGGTTGCCGGATTTGATATTTTTTACGCTCTGCAAGATGAAACTTTCGACCGTTCTCATTGCCTGCATTCGATTCCCGCACGTTTCGGAAAACATAAAGCATTATTTATAAGCCTTTTATTAAGAATTGTTACGTTAATTTGCCTAATTGGTGTCGGTATTTTTTTCCTGAACCACACTTTATATTGGTGCGGATTATTTTTATTCGTTTTATTACTGGTTTACCAACACCTTATTGTCAGGCCTCATGACTTGAGTCGCGTGAACCTCGCTTTTGCGACACTGAACGGAACAGGGAGTGTCGTATATGCCATTTTTACCATTTTCGCCATATGCATTCATTGATTTTACTAAAAAACGGACCTTATGAATATCTATACCGATTACGACAACCTGATGAGTCGCCGCATTCGCAAAGTCCTGCTTATCTGCAGTTCCTACGATTCTTATACGCTGGAAGAAGACGGCCGTTTGGAGACCCAGTTGACGGAAGAATACCTGAATCTGAACTTGAGTAATCCCCCGTCTTTCGTACGTGCGTCTTCTGCCCGGGAAGCTGAACAATTGTTAAAAAACGATTCAGAATTTGACCTGATTCTTTCCATGTTCAATACAGGGGATATGAACGTTTTCGAATTTGCTAAAGAGACCAAAAAACTCCAACCCCATATTCCCTTCATCCTGCTTTCCCATTTTTCTCCGGAAATATCTTTACGGTTGACGAAAGCCGACACATCCGGAATCGACTACGTTTTTTGCTGGATGGGCAATACCGACCTGATATTGACAATTATCAAATTACTGGAAGACAAAGCCAATGCCGATGACGACATACTGAGAAACGGGGTACAGGGCATTCTGTTGGTAGAAGATTCCATCAAATACTATTCGACCTATCTGCCGTTACTGTATAAACTGGTATTGCAACAATCCCGTGAATTCGTGAAGGAAGCGTTGAATGAACAACAACGCATGTTGTGGCAACGAGCCCGTCCCAAAATATTCCTGGCGAGAACTTACGACGAAGCGGTCCGAATCTATCGCAAATATTCCAATAATTTGTTAGGAATCATTTCTGATGTCAGTTTCAGGAAAAACGATCTAAATGCGGAAGACGACAACGAAGGAGGGTTCGAATTGTGCAAGCTGATCCGCAGCGAAGATCCTCACATGCCGTTTTTATTGCAATCGTCCAAAAAAGAGAACCGGGCCAGGGCGGAAGAACTCGGCAGCGGATTCATTTACAAATATTCCAACACGTTGCTTTTGGAACTGTCAGAGTATATAACCAAAGAACTCTCTTTCGGCGATTTCATCTTCAGAAATCTCGAAACGGGAGAAGAGGTTGCCCGAATCAGCAATCTGGCCGATATGCAAAAAGCGATCAAAGAAATCAGCAAGGACATATTATTATACCATACCACCCGAAATCATCTTTCCAAATGGATGTTTGCTCGAGGATTATTCTCTTTGGCCCGTTGCCTGAGAAGGACGAACAGCGACAGTTTCGATTCCACCGAAGAAGAACGCAGCTTTATTCTGCAAGCCATTTCCGATTATCGAAGCAAACTGGGGCAGGGAGTCATTGCAGGATTCGATCCCAACACCTATAACGATTACATCTGGTTCGCCCGGATGGGAGAAGGTTCTCTGGGTGGGAAAGCCCGGGGATTGGCCTTCATCAACAGTATGCTGCAAGCTTATAAACTGTATGACAAATATGAACGGGTACGCATTTCCATCCCGCGGACGGTAGTGGTAGCTACGGACTATTTCGACCAGTTCATTCAGGAAAACGGTTTGAAATACGTCATCAATTCAGATGTGGACGACCACGACATCTTATCGGAATTTACAGGTTCCCGATTACCTGAAAAATTGGTTACGGAACTCAGAGCTTATGTTCAATTAGCCAAAACTCCCATCGCCGTACGCTCTTCCTCTAAACTTGAAGATTCCCATTATCAGCCGTTTGCCGGCATATACTCAACCTATATGGTTCCTTATACGGAAAACAAGGATCAAATGCTGCGTATGTTGGGTAAGGCCATAAAAAGCGTATATGCGTCGGTCTATTACCAATCCAGCCGTTCCTATATTCTGGCGACATCGAACGTATTGGCAGAAGAGAAAATGGCAGTCATTTTACAGGAAGTATGCGGAACCGTGGACAACGGGTACTATTTCCCGACCATCTCCGGAGTGGCACGTTCGCTGAATCTGTATCCCATTGAGGACGAGAAACCGGAAGAGGGTATTGTCAATCTGGCTTTCGGACTGGGTAAATTGGTCGTGGACGGAGGACAAACGCTGCGTTTTTCGCCCAAACATCCTAAAAAAGTTTTGCAGTTGTCCTCTCCGGAAATCACGTTGCGGGATACGCAGCGAGAAATGTATGCCCTGAACCTGAAACCGGAACGCTTCAAAACGTCCACCAACGACGCGGTCAATCTCGACAAAATAGAAATCGCCAAAGCCACCGAATTCCGGAACATGCGCTATGTAGCGTCCACATGGGACCGGGACAACCAACGAATCAGCGACTCCTTTATTACCAAAGGACGAAAAATCATTACCTTTTCAAATATCTTGAAATACGATTTGTTTCCTTTGGCCGATATTTTATCCCAATTGCTGGAGATCGGAAGAAAAGAAATGAAGAGTCAGGTGGAAATAGAATTTGCCGTAAACATGGATGTTCCCAGAGACAGCAATATGATATTCAATTTTCTGCAAATCAGACCTATTGTCGATGATAACATGAGCGAAGCGGTAAACTGGGAAGAAATAGATACCCATGATTCTCTCATTTATTCTGAGCAAGCGCTTGGGTTGGGGTATATCGACGATATCTACGATATTATCTATGTCAAGGAGGAAACCTTCGATCCGGCCAACACCCCCCAAATCGCCAGAGAAATTGAAAAAATCAACCGGCAGATGCGGGAAAACAAACGGCATTACGTTCTGATCGGGCCCGGACGTTGGGGGTCCAGCGACCCCTGGTTGGGAATTCCGGTCAAATGGTCCGACATATCGGAAGCTATGGTCATCGTGGAAAGCGGATTAGCTAATTTTCGCGTAGATCCCAGCCAGGGAACCCATTTTTTCCAAAATCTGACTTCATTCGGCGTTGGCTATATGACCCTCAACCCTTATATCAACGACGGAATTTATCACAAAGAACGTTTGCAATCCTTCATTCCGGTAGAAGAAACCGAATACGTCCGGCATGTGCGCAGCGAACATCCTCTGTTGATTATCGTCGATGGAAAAAACAACAAGGGAATCATTCGGTAGCGGAAACAACATACTAAGTGCCGCAACGATCCGTTTGCTCAACGGATCATTCACGAAAAAAACATGAAAAACGCGCTATTGGGATGCTGCATGCTATCGTTGTTCATCGGTTGCAACGCGAAAAGTTTGCCGAATGAAACTTCCGATCTTACTCAATATGTAAAACCGGAAATAGGAACGGCTCATTGCCGATGGTTCCATTTCACTCCCGGTGCCCTGCCTTTCGGCATGGCCAAACCCGCCCCGTCCACAAACGGGCATTTAGGCAATAAAGACGGATGGGAAGCTACCGGTTACGATTTTCGGGATACTACTATCGAAGGATTTCCGAATTTTCATGAATTCCAGATCGGAGGAGTCGTACAGATGCCGACGACAGGACCTTTGAAAACCGTTCCCGGAGCAATACATTCTTCCGGCGAAGGTTACCGTTCCCGTTTCGACAGAAAGGACGAATACGCTATGGCCGGTTACTATTCCGTCCTGTTAAAAGACTACGGGATCAAAGCGGAATTGACCTCTACGCCGCGTGTAGCTTTTCAACGTTACACATATCCTGAAAGCAAAGAATCCCATATTCTGTTCGACATCGGAAACCGGCAAGGAGAAAGCGGACCGGTGGAAGACGCCAAAGTGGAACTTACTCCGGACGGAAGAATCGAAGGGTATGTAATTACCCGTCCGGCTTACGTTCAAAAGTACCAACCCGAGGCGACCATAGCCATGTACTTTTCCGCCACGGTGGACAAACGGCCCGATGCTTACGGAACATTCAACGGAACGACCGTATGTCCCGACCAGAAAATCGCCGTCGGACCGGGTGCCGGCCTTTATCTGACATTCCGGACCCGAAAAGACGAGACGATTACCGTTAAAACGGGACTTTCCTACACCTCCATTGAGAATGCCCGATTGAACTATGAAACGGAAGCCTCTGAACTTTCTTTCGAGCAGGCCAGAAACGAGGCGAAAAATATTTGGAACGATTATCTGGGCAGAATACGGGTAGAAGGCAAAAACGTCTCGGACAAAATAAAATTTTATACCGGCCTCTATCATGCCATTCTGGGGAGAGGATTGGCCAGCGACGTAAACGGAGCTTATCCGAAAAATGACGGCAGTATCGGACAAATTCCGCTACAAAACGGGAAACCCGTTCACAATCACTATAATACCGATGCCTTATGGGGCGGATATTGGAACCTGACGCAAGTCTGGGCACTGGCTTATCCCGAATACTTTTCCGATTTGATACAAAGCCAACTGCTCGTTTACAAAGACGCCGGATGGCTGGGAGACGGTATTGCCAACAGCCGGTACGTTTCCGGAGTGGGAACCAATTTTGTCGGACTGGTCATGGCCAGCGCCTATGCTTGCGGAATCCGGGATTTCGATGTCGCGACAGCCTATGAAGCGGCCGTAAAAAACGAGATGGACGGCACAAACCGTCCTAAAGGAGCCGGAAAAATCGATACGGAACGATTCGTGCGCCAGGGCTATGTGGACCATTCGGAAAAAGCAAACGACATTCCGGAAGCCTATCAGTTCTCCGCATCGCACACTCTCGAATACTCCTTCAGCGCCTATGCCGTGGGAGCATGGGCCAAACAGTTGGGAAAACAGGCCGACTACGAGAAACTGATGTGGCTTTCCAAAGGCTGGGAACGGTTGTACGACCCCGCCACCGGTTTTATCCGCCCCAAAGACAAGGACGGCAATTTCATCGAAAACTTCAATCCGAAAGAGGCTTGGCGAGGTTTCCAGGAAGGCAACGCCTGGCAATACACGTTTTACGTTCCGCACGATGCGGAAGCGTTGGCCGATAAACTCGGGAAAGAACGTTTCGCGCAACGTCTGGACAGCATATTTACCGAATCGCGGAAATTGGTTTTCGGAGGAGGAGAAAATATAGACGCTTTCGCCGGGTTGGAAAATCTATACAATCACGGGAACCAACCCTGTCTCCATATTTCGTGGATGTTCGGATATGCCGATCGCCCGTCGCTGAGCCAGAAATGGGTAAGGACTATCTTAAACGAATTTTACGGCACGGAAGGCATACACGGATACGGATACGGGCAAGACGAAGATCAAGGGCAATTAGGAGCATGGTATGTCATATCTTCTACCGGACTATTCGATGTGAAAGGACTGACAGGCGAAAATCCGTCGTTCAGATTAGGAAGTCCTTTGTTCGACAAAATCACGATTTCCCTGAATCCCGAATATTATCCGGGAAAAGAGATCATTATCGAGACGGAGAACAACAACGAAGAAAACATCTACGTGCAGCAATATACGGTTAACGGAGAAACATACAGTCAGCCTACGATTCCTTTCAACACTTTGGTCGAAGGAGCCCATATAAAAATGCGAATGGGAAATATTCCGGTTGATAAATATTAGACGGAACTATTGACGGATCTTTTCGATTCGAAAAAACGATCGGGCGAAAACAGCATTGGACCATCTTTCCTGTTTTCGCCCGATTCATCATACGGTCATATTCATATTCCGTTTTTAAAAATCGTTCGTCCGACGACCGTGTCGTTCCGTTTTTTCGTTTTACCCAATGAACGAATATATATTATTGCTATCTTTGCGACACGATAAATGGTCCGTTCCCCTCTTTAAACAAAAGCCATTAAGGTCTTTACAGAAAGAGCGAACAGCGCTAAAATTAGTAGTAACCTTCAAAAACACTATCTTGTTCCTGTTATCCGGCAAGAATAAATTGAGCAAAATATGAACTGTACAGCCCAATATCAGCTTACCATCGTCATTCCGGTATATAACGAAGAAGACAATATTTATCCGCTCGAACAAAAAATAAAGGCATTTTTGCCGGAATCCCTGCTCCCGGCCTGCGTATTATTCGTCAATGACGGATCAAAAGATTCCAGTCTGAACCGAATTCAGGAAATATGCGCTCGCAACGATAGTTTTTTCTATCTCTCTCTGGCAAAAAATTCCGGTCTCAGCGCTGCCATGAAAGCAGGAATTGACGCCGCAGAATCGCCTTATGTCGGATATATGGATGCCGACCTGCAAACTACGCCAGAAGATTTCAACCTGTTATTGCAAGATATTGCCCAATATGAATTGGTCATGGGAATACGCGCTCACAGGCAGGATTCTTTTTTCAAAAAACTGCAATCCAAAATAGCCAACGGTTTTCGCAGAATGATGACGCACGACGGAGTGCAGGATACGGGTTGTCCGTTAAAAGTGCTTCATACGGATTATGCGAAAAGAATTCCGTTTTTTACGGGAATGCACCGTTTTCTACCGGCTTTGATTCTTTTGCAAGAAGGAAAAATAAAACAAGTGCCGGTGCGGCATTTCCCCCGCACGGCCGGACAATCCAAATATCATTTATGGAACAGGCTGGTCGCTCCTTTTGTGGATTGTTTCGTCTATCGATGGATGAAGAAAAGATATATCAATTATCGGATATCCGACAATAATCTGTCGATGGAGTAGGGCATGAATACTTTTTTAACGTTATCTATCGGTTTTCTGGCCCAGCTTTTTTTCTCCGCCCGCATTCTCGTTCAATGGATTTTGTCCGAACGGGCAAAACGGGTTGTTTCTCCGTCCATTTTCTGGATACTGAGCCTGGCCGGTTCTTTTCTGTTATGTTTGTACGGTTGGTTGAGAGATGATTTCTCCATCATTCTGGGACAATTCATTTCCTACTATATCTATTTATGGAATTTGAAGGAAAAGGGGATTTGGAGAAAAATACCGGCCCTCATTAAAGGCATATTCCTCATGATGCCCGCCGTAGCCGCGACATTCATGGTACACGATGCCGAAACATTCATCAACGATTTTTTTAAAAACGACGATGTTCCGCTATGGCTTTTGATTTTCGGATCGACGGGACAAATTATATTCACGTTGCGTTTTGTTTATCAATGGATCTATTCGTTCCGCAGTAAACAGTCCGTTCTACCGGCCGGTTTTTGGATCATCAGTCTGCTCGGTTCTTCCATTATTGTCACTTACGGTGCAATACGGTTGGATCCCGTATTGATCTTGGGACAATCCTTCGGTGTAGTCGCTTATATCCGAAACTTATATATCTGGTATCATCAATCCAAATCGACCGACCATGAAAACTGATTTCAAATCGACGTATGCCATATACCTATATGTGTTGCTGGCCCTGTTGCCGGTATTGATCTTTCGCGATTATACTCCGAGTAACGAATTGCGTTATTTAAGCATTGCTGACGAAGCGTTGCGAAACGGCACTTTTTTCGCATTTACCAATCACGGAGTTCCCTATGCCGATAAACCTCCCCTGTATCTGTGGATCGTCATGTTCGGGAAATGGCTGTTCGGAGAACACCACATGTGGTTTCTTTCGTTATTTTCCCTGTTTCCCGCATTCGTGATCGTTCATACGATGGACCGATGGGCTGGCCGTGAAATAGACAATGAATACCGGACGACCGGCAAACTGCTCCTGCTCAGTTGCGGTCTGTTCTTAGGGTTGGCCATCGTATTGCGAATGGACATGTTAATGTGCATGTTCATTACATTATCCCTCCATACTTTTTATAAAATGTCGAAAGGGGAGGGAAACAACAGGAAAAACGCCTTTCTTTTCCCTGTCTATGTCTTTTTGGCCGTATTCAGCAAAGGGCCGGTCGGCATTCTGGTCCCGTTATTATGCACGGTCGTGTTCCTGTTACTGACGAAACGTATCCGTACTGCGGGACATTACTGGGGATGGAAAACATGGGGCATCCTTTTGTCGGGATGCGCGATATGGTTCGGCTGCGTATATGCCGAAGGCGGTTCTTCCTACCTGAACAACCTGCTTTTTCATCAAACCATCGACCGGGCGGTCAATTCATTCCATCACGAAGAACCGTTCTACTATTATTTGATATCCGTCTGGTATTCGTTGCTTCCCTGGTCCCTGTTTTTGATCGGAATCATTGCCGTTGCCATCTGCAAAAAACAGATACAGTCGGATCTTCAGAAATTTTTCCTTACGATCATAGGTACAACTTTTATATTGCTTTCCGTCATCAGTTCAAAAATCGCGGTTTATTTGCTTCCTGCATTTCCGTTTTTCGTTTATCTGGCCGTTACCCAATTGTCCCGATTCGCATGGAACCGATGGTTGGCTCTGTCCATTGCCGTTCCCGCCTTGATTTTCAGCCTTGCCGCTCCGGCGCTCGTCTGGTTGGGAAGGCAAGACGATACCCGTTTTTTAAGTCAGGGACTTTTCTATGCAGCGGCAGGAATATTGACGGTATCCGGGTTAGCTTCTCTCTATGTTCTTTACGTTCCCAAAAAGATCGATCGGGCGATACGGTTTCTCGTCCTCGGATTTTTTTGCGCCGTTTTTGCAGGCGGTTGGGCCTTACCCAGGATAAACAGCGAAATCGGATATGGCGAACTATGCCGGACTGCTCTGCAAGTCACGGAAAATCGCTCTCTTTCCGGCTATTGCGTCTGGAAAATTTCCCGGCCGGAAAATATGGATGTGTATCTGCATCAGGATATACAAATCGTTACTCAGGAAGATATCCTCTCAGGAAAACTGCACGATACGGTCCTGTTGTTTCCGGTTAAAGAGACGGAAAAAATAAAGAAAATCGTATCGGGAAAAGAAAGCTATCGAGTAGGTCCTTACAACATCGTCATATTATGAACCGACAACAAAGGAAAATAAAAGCATTGGTAACCGGGACGGCAGGATTCATCGGGTTTTCACTGGTAAAAGAGCTGTTGAAACACGGTTATGAAGTCGTGGGACTGGATTGCCTCAACTCCTATTACGATACCGGTTTAAAATATGCGCGTCTGCAAGCGGCCGGCATCGAACAGGAAACAATCCTGGACAATAAGATCGTGACGAGCCGGTTTGATCCTTCCTACCGTTTCATCAAACTCGATCTGGCGGACAGGATAGGAATGACCGCTCTTTTCGATGCGGAAAACTTTGATATTGTCATAAACTTAGCGGGACAGGCGGGCGTGCGCTATTCCATAGAGAATCCCTACGCTTATGTGGAATCGAACATTATGGGATTCCTGAACATCCTGGAAAACTGCCGCCACCATTCCATAAAGCATTTGTTATACGCCAGCTCCAGCAGCGTGTACGGTATGAACGAACAGGTCCCCTATACGGAAACCGCCCCTACCGATTCTCCGGTCAGTTTGTACGCCGCAACGAAAAAATCCAATGAATTAATGGCTTATTCCTATAGTAAACTCTATGGAATTCCTGCCACCGGCCTGCGTTTTTTCACGGTATACGGTCCCTGGGGAAGACCGGACATGGCTCCTTTTCTATTTCTAAAATCCATTTTGGACGGAGCTCCCATCAAAGTCTTCAATCACGGGGAATTAAGCAGGGATTTCACGTATATCGACGACATCGTGAAAGGCATCATGTGTATAATACCGCACCCGTCAACAGAAAAAATACCGTCACGAGTTTATAACATAGGTAACTCCGCTCCGGTACGGTTAATGGATTTCATTTCCGTCATTGAAAAAGTAACCGGGAAAAAAGCCGTCAAACAAATGATGGAAATGCAGCCGGGAGACGTGTATTGTACTTACGCCGATATTTCCCGGTTGCAACAAGATTTCGGATACCGGCCGTCCGTTTGCATCGAGGAAGGCATCCGACGTTTTTACGATTGGTACATCGATTATTCGCAGAAGCAAAAGAAGCACGGCAAAATCGAATAATGTTTTCGATCCGAATCCGCTCATCTCCGGCAAATTCGCATACGAAGACAGGATACGAGGAATATCCGATTCTTTTCTCCGGAATCGAGAAATTATCATAAAAAGCATATCTTTGCAACACATTCCAAAATGCCGAATATGATTATCAGAACATTCATCGCCATTCTTTTCTGTGTCGCTTTTTTCTCTTGTTCCAAGGTAACGACTCATTGCGATTACTATGTCGTTACTTTAGAAGAAACGGCTTCTGGAACTCCGACCATTCCCTTGGCCGACGTGATCGGCTACGTTTTCGATGCCGATACGCTAAATTATTCTGTTGAATCATACGATGCGGCCGCACGGGGAGAATTGATGCGCAGGGATCGGGCCGGCATAAAAACATTTTTAAAAAAAACGGAATACGAAACGGTTAGCGGACAACTTACCTTTCGTTCCCTAAATGCAGGGACATTTATCCTGATGGTTTGCGATACTCTCAACGAAATATACGCCTTCAAGCAAGTTGACATATTGGAAGGAATCGATAAAGTAATCGTAAACCTGACTTTTTACCCTTACAAGTTCGAATCGGATCCCGACACCATGGTCCTGTCGAACACCTGGATCGAGAAAAAAACGGAATACCATGCCACGATCCAATAAATCTTCCTCGGGGAATCTTACCGTCCGAAAACTACGGGTATGTTGCGTATTCAACATAGCGCCTCTGTACCGCCGCGCCATATACCAACGAATGAGCGAAGACCCTTCCATCGACTATTCGTTTTATTGCGGACTGGAATCGCCGGAAATAGAAGCTCTTACGGACATGCGCCGGATCAGGGGATTCCGGCGTTATCTTGCCAACCGGTATTCGGGACAAAAACTCATCTGGCAAAAAGGGTGGTGGCGAACCCTTTTTCGGCACTACGATGCCTATATCCTGACAGGAAATCCGGGAATACGTTCCAACTGGCTAATCGTACTTTATGCCCGCATAACCGGGAAAAAAGTATATTTATGGACGCATGGGCTGTACGGCAACGAAACCCGCCGCCAACAACGGATCAACTACTTTTACATGAGACTGGCGGGAAATCTATTCCTGTATGGCAACAGAGCCAAATATCTGCTGCATAAAAAAGGATATCCTTTCCGGCGCATGCATGTACTTTACAACTCGCTGGACTACAACCGGCAATACGCCTTACGCGACAAATACCGAAACGCCGGATACATGCGCAACTATTTCGGAAACGATTATCCGGTAATCGCTTTCGTGGGACGGCTAACGGCGGCAAAGTCACTCGATTTGCTGATAAAAGCCGTAGCATTGCTGAAAGTGCAATCGATCGATGTCAACATCGTATTGTTAGGTACCGGTCCGCTGAAAAAAGAACTGGAAAAACTGGCGGAAGAAGTAAAGATAGACGACCGCATATGGTTTTACGGCGCTTGTTACGATGAAGAAATGATCGCTTCCGTCTTGCAAAATTCCACGCTGTGCGTCAGTCCCGGCAATGTAGGGCTAACCGCCGTACACGCCTTGTCATACGGCATTCCCGTAATCACGCATAACCGATACAGTATGCAAATGCCCGAATACGAAGCGATAAAATCCGGACAAAGCGGAGATTTTTTCAAATACAGTGACGTTTTCTCCCTCAGTGAAACCATCGAAAAATGGTTGAACTTGTTGAAAGACGGCAAACAAGCGGAAAAAATAAAGAAAAACTGTTATAAAATCATCGACGAACTATACAATCCCAACCGGCAAACTTATGTGCTGAACCGCGTATTGACGCAAGAAATCGGCTTGAAAACCCAAAAATAAGTGGTACATATTTTGTTGAAGTCATATAAAACAAGCGATTAACGCCATGACAAAAAAGAATACGAAAGAAGAATTAACTGATAATGAAGTTATTAAGACAGAAGAAAAAGAGGCTGTCGATCTTCCTCAACCGGAAACGGAAAATGAAGAAAGTGACAATTTGACAGATGACAATAACCAAACGAACGACATTACGTCACAACTGAACGAACAGCTGCAGGAATGTCAGGATAAATATATCCGGCTGCAAGCGGATTTCGATAATTTCAGAAAAAGAACCTTGAAAGAAAAAATGGAATTGATCGACTCAGCCGGCTCCGACGTCATAAAATCCGTATTGACCATAGCGGATGATATGGACAGGGCGGTGGCTGCCATGCAAACCAGCGACGACATCAATGCCATCAGACAAGGCATAGAATTAATATCCAACAAACTGCAAGAATTGTTGAAACAACGCCAAGTAAAAGAAATTCCTGCTTTAGGCGAAAAATTCAATACGGATTACCACGACGCCATAGCGAAAGTTCCGGTGGAAGACGAAACGAAAAAAGGAAAAATAATCGATGTAATAGAAAAAGGTTATCTGATGAAAGACAAGGTAATTCGTTTTTCTAAAGTAGTAGTTGGAGAATAAATCAATGGCAAAAAGAGATTATTACGAAGTGCTGGGCGTAGCTAAAACGGCTACTGCCGACGAAATAAAAAAAGCATCTCGTAAAGCGGCAATCAACTCTCCTCCCGACAAAAACCCCGGCGATAAAGAAGCGGAAGAGAAATTCAAGGAAGCAGCGGAAGCATACGATATCCTGAGCAATCCGGATAAAAGAGCGCGTTACGACCAATTCGGTCACGAAGGCATGAACGCAGGAGGATTCGGAGGAGGAGCGTCCGGAGCTTACGGCGGAAGTTTCTCCATGGAAGATATCTTCGAAAGATTCGGAGATCTGTTCGGAGGACATTTCGGAGGATTCGGAGGAGGCGGTTTTTCCGGGAACAGCCGACGTGTAAACCGGGGATCCGATTTACGGGTCAAGGTACGGTTGTCCCTGGCCGACATTGCTAACGGAATCGACAAAAAGATGAAAATCAACAAGTTGGTCAGTTGCAAAGTTTGCGGCGGTTCCGGAGCTAAGGACAGCCACTCTTATACTACATGCACCACTTGCAACGGTTCGGGTTACATTACCCAGGTTGTCAATACTTTTTTCGGGAGAACTCAAACTTCGCAACCTTGTCCCACGTGCGGAGGAGAAGGGAAAATCATTACGCAAAAATGTCCCCATTGTCATGGGGAAGGCGTGGAAAAAGCGGAAGAGATCATTGACGTGCATATTCCGGCCGGAGTAGCGGAAGGCATGCAATTATCCGTATCGGGCAAAGGAAATGCGGCCAAACACGGAGGAGTTAACGGCGACTTGCTCATCGTTATCGAAGAGGAACCCCATCCCGAGTTGGTTAGAGACGGCAGCGATTTGATATATAATCTGAAATTGAAAATTACGGACGCCATACTGGGACAATCCGTAGAAGTGCCTGCCGTCGATGGCAAAGTAAAAATAAAAGTAGAACCGGGAACTCAGCCCGGGCGGGTTCTTCGTTTACGAGGAAAGGGTCTCCCGGATATCAACAGCCGGTCCAAGGGAGATTTATTGGTATGCGTAGATATATTCATTCCGAAAAACGTATCTGCCAACGACAAAAAATTATTGGAAGAGTTATCCAAATCCAGTTACATGGAACCGCCTAAAAATACGAAAGAAGCGAACATTTTCGAACGGATGAGAAGCTTCTTCCTGCAATAATTTTTCCCGGTCCACCCCTTGAAATGCGCTTCAAGGGGTGGATTCTATTTTGTCACGACGATATGACCGAATTCTTTTCCGATATAGTCAATTATGATTTTTTGAGGAACGCGACGATCGCTTCCGTATGTTCTGCCGTTATTTGCGGAATTGTAGGAACTTACATAGTAATCCGAAGATTGGTGTTTTTAAGCGGGGGCATAACCCATGCGTCGTTCGGAGGAATCGGCATCGCCTATTATTTGGGAATAAACCCTATCTGGGGAGCCTTGGTGTTCGCTGCGGCTTCAGCCTTGGGCATGACTTATTTGTCTGATAAGATGAAGATCAGGGAAGACTCCGTCATCGGAATTTTATGGGCGATAGGCATGGCAACAGGTATTTTGTTTATATCCCTGACGCCGGGTTATGCTCCGAATTTAATGAGTTTTCTGCTGGGCAATATTCTAACCGTGGATTCCACAATACTGTGGGGGAATATCCTTTTGGCCGTTTTGTTGGGAATACTTTTCCTGAAATTCAATCGATTGATTCTTTTTACCGCATTCGACCCGACTTTTTCTGGCACGCAGCAACTGCCGATTCGGACAATCAATTTTATTGCGCTGACGTTGGTCGCCATCGCCATCGTATTTATCATCAAGCTGATCGGTATCATGTTACTGATTTCTTTGCTTACTATTCCGCCCATTACGGCCAATCTGCTCTCCGACTCCTATAACCGAATAACGGTTTACGCCATTGGCTTTACTGTCTTAGGAAATCTTTTGGGACTGTATATCAGTTATTGTACCGACCTGCCTTCCGGCGCATCGATCGTGATCGTATTGGGGCTTTTCTACCTGATCGTTCGTTTCGGGAAATACTTGATCCGAAAAAAAAGGCAATGCAAAACCCGTTAATCCGATCCGGATATCAACTTTAACTTCTTAATATTATTTTGCCAATAAAGCAAGGTATCTTCTTTTTCGTCCGGATCGCAAAAATCCGTTACGAACAAAGAGAGATCATTGGAAATTTCACTGGAAGTAATCCGGAATTCGAAATAGGCCTCAGTACCCCAATCTTCTTCCCATTGGAACTGAACACTCTCATTATCCGTTTGAGCTACCATTCGTGCAGGATTCTCCTGCTTTCCCCAAAAGAAAAGGTATAGATCGTCCGGTTCAACGACTACCTTATCGGCGAACCAGCCGGCAAGACCGACATCCGTGCTAATCAGACGGAACAATAACGAACGTGAACAGTTAAAATGGTATTCCGATTCAATTTTCTCTTTCATCATTTTTAAGCATCGTTTCTTTATTCTAATATCCATTCCCTGAAAATTCAATGCCAAACCGATCCTTTGCAATAAAAAAATCGGACAAAAACACTTTATTTCGCAGCCTACACGAAACGGTGGCAAGATAATTATAATTTTTCGGATACGAAACAGCTATTTTATTCCAATCGTCTCCATCGGCTTACAGCCTCATGTTCAAGGATATAATTTTTTCAAGTAAAAAAAACCGTCCGGAAATTCCGAACGGTAAAACAATACGAAAATCGAACTTGCTTTTGCTAAAGCAACGCTTTGATTTTCGCTTCGAATACGGCTTTCGTTGTTGCTCCTACCTGTTTATCTATCAATTTTCCGTCTTTCAAAAAGACTACGGTAGGAATATTTCGAACCGCAAACCGAGCGGCAAGCTCATCGTTCGTATCCACATCGCATTTCCCGATAACGATCTTCCCGTCGTATTCAGCAGCCAATTCATCGATAATAGGAGCTACCATTTTGCAGGGCCCACACCATTCTGCCCAAAAATCGATTACTACCGGCTGACCGGAAGCGATCAATTCATCTACATTGGAACCAGTTATTTCAAAAGCCATAGTTGATTTTATAATTTTAAATATTATTTTCTGTTCACAAAGATAGGGATATTTTTTAATGTATTGAATAAGAAATTCCGTAATCGTCCAATACGGATATGACATCGTTTGTGACATCCATCCGGACAGATCGAGATAACATATTGACGGCTATGTTCTTATCTGCATCGTATAACTTGATTTTCAGGTGTACATGACCGGGAGAACAATCTATTGTTTTTTTCAATCCCGCAATCAATTCGTCCGATATGTCTTTGACCGGAATATATACCATCATCTCTTTCAGCAGTTTTTCGCGCGCTTCTCGCAAAGTAACAATGGAAGTGATGCGGGGTGTATATTCTCCGCCTTGAAAACGAGGAACGACTTTTCCCCGGATAAGCAATTGATAATCTTTATAACAATAATTCCGGTATTGCTCATAGTCTTTGCTAAAGAGAGCGAATTCATAACTTCCGCTATAATCTTCTACCGTAATCTTTCCGTAGTGATCTCCTTTTTTCGTTGTTGCATTAACCACGGAAGTTACCATTCCTCCCACAGCGAAATCCCTATCTTTCAATGCATCCAAATCATGCAGGCTTTCCAAAGAATGGGTACAGAAATTATCCAGAATCACTTTTTGATTATCCAAAGGATGCGAGGAAAGATAAATACCGATCAGTTCCTTTTCTTTTCCTAACGTTTCCAATTCGCTCCACGGTTCGGTAGGCTTAGGCTCCGGTTTTTTGATCTCTACATCGTTCAGCAAATCATCGAACAAGGATACCTGAGACGCCGCCTGCTCGTTCTGGTACATGTTCCCGTACTTGACCAAATCCTCAATAAACGCGACAGAATTTTCATCCGTCGCGAACAAACGACTGCGATGAAAATCGATCAGTGAATCGAAAGCTCCGGCCATAGCCAAATTTTCTATGGTTTTCTTGTTGACCGCTTGCAAATTTACCCGTTCTACAAAGTCATAAACGTCTTTAAAGGGTCCTCCTTCTTTCCGAGTATTGATAATATTCTCGGCAGCGGCTTCTCCGACACCCTTTACTGCCGCTAATCCGAAACGGACATTGGAGTGCGTATCCACGGAAAAGCGCAGGAAACTTTCATTCACGTCGGGACCTTTTACCGGAATATTCATACGTTTGCACTCGTCCATGAAGAAACTGATTTTCTTTATATCGGAAAGATTACGGCTCAACAAAGCGGCCATGAATTCGGCAGGGTAGTGAGCTTTCAAGTAAGCCGTTTGATATGACACATAGGCATAACAAGTGGAATGCGATTTATTGAACGCATACGACGCGAACGCTTCCCAATCTTTCCAAACCTTCTCGCAAATCTTCGCATCGTGACCTCGGGCAATGGCCCCGTTGATAAAATCGCCTTTCATCTTATCCAGTACATCCCTCATTTTTTTTCCCATGGCCTTACGCAAGGTATCGGCCTGGCCTTTGGTAAATCCGGCCAGCTTTTGGGAAAGAAGCATTACCTGTTCCTGGTAAACGGTAATCCCGTAGGTGTCTTTCAGATACTCTTCCATTCCCTCCAAATCGTAAGAAATCGGTTCCTTCCCGTGTTTCCGGGCGATAAACTGAGGAATATATTCAATGGGCCCCGGCCTGTATAACGCATTCATCGCGATCAAGTCCTCGATACGGTTTGGCTTCAGTTCCCTCAGGTATTTTTTCATGCCGGGGGATTCGAACTGAAACAACCCCGTGGTATCTCCCCTGGAATACAACTCGAAAGTTTCCTTATCGTCGATCGGAATCCGGTCGATATCAATTTTAATTCCTTTAGAGCGTTCCACATTTTCTACGGCGTCTTTGATAATGGAAAGGGTTTTCAATCCGAGAAAATCCATTTTCAACAAACCGACATCCTCCACATGTTTTCCGTCATATTGCACTACGAACAGTTCCGTATCTTTATTGACCGATATGGGGATAAATTTTTCGAGATCGTCTTTTGCAATGATAATCCCGCAGGCATGCACTCCGGTCTGACGAACGGCGCCTTCCAGTTTTTCCGCCACCTGCAAAGTAGTACGAATCAACGGATTGCTCGAATCTTTTTCCGCCCGTAATTCCGGAACTTCTTCGTATGCGGAAGCGAAAGTCGTCCCCGGCTTTTCCGGAACCATCTTCGCCAAACGGTCGCTTTCCGCCAAAGGCAACTGTTCCACTCTGGCCACGTCCCGTATAGCCATTTTAGCCGCCATGGTTCCGAACGTAATGATATGCGCCACCCGTTTCCTGCCGTATTTCTCTACTACATAGTGCATGACACGTTCCCGGCCGTCTTCATCGAAATCGATATCCACATCGGGCATGGAGATACGGTCCGGATTCAAAAAACGCTCGAACAGCAGATCGTACTTGATCGGATCGATATTGGTAATCGTCAGACAGTAAGCTACGACCGAGCCGGCAGCCGAACCTCGTCCCGGACCCACGGACACTCCCATTTGGCGGGCCGCATGGATAAA
Organism: uncultured Alistipes sp.; assembly: GCA_949286165.1. GTDB lineage: Bacteria > Bacteroidota > Bacteroidia > Bacteroidales > Rikenellaceae > CASDZK01. The sequence continues at coordinate 15,604 of CASDZK010000032.1, read as the reverse complement.
ATCCCAAACGATCAGGAAATAACCGGGGAAGCCCATGCGTTCTATGGTCGCCAATTCGAACTCAATACGATCTCTGGTGTTTTGGTCCAAAGTACCATACCTGTCCGCCGCCCCTTTATAAGTAATATGTCTCAGGTAAAGAAATTGACATGAAATCGTATATTTGGAATAAGCATCGAATTCCGCATCCCAATCGTTCGATGCAGCCAAAGCATCCAATTCCGCTATCGTATTGCAACTATCAATTTGTTTAAATATAGCTTCGCAGTCGATTTTCAGTTTCGCCGCTTTCTCCGGATTTTTCTGAGCCTGAGCCGTATTGGAAAAACAACGTTTATATACTTCTTTCAGAGCGTCCAAATCCAATTCGAAATCCTCCGGCAACGGGAAATTGGGCATAAACGCCTTATGCGAAAGCGAGTAGTTCTCCACTTTATCCGCCACTTCGAGCGTATTGCTCAATACTTCCGGATGATCGCCGAACAATTCGGCCATTTGCTCGTAACTTTTCAGAAATTCCTGCCGGGTGTATCGCAAACGGTCTGGATCATCCAGATTTTTCCCGGTGCTCAGGCATATCATGTGGTCGTGAGCGTTCGCATCGTCTTCAAGAATAAAATGGACATCGTTGGTTGCAATACATTTAACTTGATGTTTCACAGCCAACTCCAGCAAATATCTATTGACTTTGAGCTGGTTCTGGTAAACATGGGCATCTATGGAAGCATCTCCCGAACGATGAAGCTGCAACTCCAGATAAAAATCGTCGCCGAACAACGATTTGTAACGCTCGATATACCGAGATGCCTTTTCCACATCATCGCGTATCAACGCCTGGGGAATATGTCCTCCCAGACAGGCCGAAGAACAAATGATGCCTTCATGATACCGTTCCAATAATTCCCAATCTATTCGGGGACGATAGTACAATCCTTCCGTATAAGCATAAGAAGCCAGTTTAATCAGGTTATGATATCCGGTTTCGTTTTTCGCCAACAAAATCAAATGATACCCGCTGCGGTCCTCTTTGGTCGATTTGTCGAAACGGCTGTTCTCCGCCACATAAGCCTCGCAACCGAGAATGGGTTTAATTCCTTCTTTATTGGCTACCTGATGAAACAACTTGGCTCCGAACATATTGCCATGGTCGGTAATGGCGAGCGCCGACATACCCAATTCTTTCGTTCGGGCGATCAATTTTTTGATATTGCAGGCCCCGTCGAGAATGGAATATTGAGTATGTACATGTAAATGAACAAATTGGGACATAGGATAAGAATTTTATATGATACAAAGATAATCATTGTACAAATATTCGGATATTATTCGTATATTTATACCTGAAAGAGAGACAAACCATTTACGGACCTCTTATTTCAATTAATTTTGAAAACAACCTTTAAAACCTGAGTATTATGAAAACGAATGCGGACGACACGTTAATCGTTGTCAAAACTTTTTCTTCGGCAGGAGAAGCCAATATCGTAAAAGGATTGTTGAAATCTTTTCACATCGACTGTTTTCTGTTACACACTGACATCGCTCAAATGTTTCCTCGGAATCCCAGTGCGGGTCTTCAGGTACAATTGTTGGCGCGAAAAGAAGATGAAGAACGGATCAAAGGAATACTCGAAGCTAAATTCGAACCGATAGAATAGGGCGAATTTCGAAAGAAATTGCATTCGCTTTATCGGATAGTTCATTATCTTTGCCAAAAATAACAACAATGAATTATCTATGGGTCGGATTAGGAGGATTCTGCGGATCTGTGGCAAGATATGCCGTATCCTGTCTGCTGGCATCGTTCGGGAAATGGCCTATTGCCACATTTTCCGTAAACGTATTGGGATCGTTTTTCCTCGGCTTGCTAATTGGTTTCTTTAATAATAGCACAATGCCTCAGCATTCGTGCTATTTATTATGTACAGTAGGGTTCTGCGGGGGCTTTACGACCTTTTCCACCTTTTCCTTGGATACATTCATGCTTTTAAAGGAAGGGCATTACGGATATGCCGTATCTTACCTGGTACTGAGCTTTATTTGCTGTATTCTTGCAACAGGACTGGGCTTCAAATGGGTAGAATCTTAAAAAACATAAATTTTATGGAATTACTGGAAAACATCAAAGCGACAGCGCGTAAAGAATTAAAACGCATCGTGCTTCCTGAAGCGGAAGAAGAAAGGACATTAAGAGCTGCGGACCAATGTATTGCCGAATCTTTGGCAAATATTATCCTGATCGGGTCGCCCGAAGTAATTCGAAACAAAGCAGCGGAATACGGTTTGGAACATGTAAATAAGGCAACCATTGTCGATCCGAACAACAATCCGAATAAGGACAAATACGTGCAATTGATGCTGGATTTGCGAAAAAGTAAAGGATTGACGAAAGAAGAAGCGGAAAAACTGATTGTCAATCCGCTTTATCTCGGTGTATTGATGATTAAAGCCGGAGATGCCGACGGAGAAGTAGCCGGAGCCAACAATGCCACAGGCGATGTATTGCGTCCGGCATTCCAGTATGTGAAAACCCGTCCGGGTATTAGTGTCGTTTCCGGAGCATTTTTGATGATGGTCCCCAAACATTTTGGAGAAAACGGGTTAATGGTATTCGCCGACTGCGCTGTACATCCCAATCCTACGGCTCCCGAACTGGCGCAGATAGCAGTAGAAACAGGACGCACGACGCGAGCTATTGCCGGTTTTGAACCGCGCATTGCCATGTTGAGCTTCTCCACGAAAGGTTCTGCCAAACATGAAATGGTGGATAAAGTCGTGGAAGCTACGCGGTTGGCCCAAGAAATGGATCCTTCCCTGCAAATCGACGGAGAGTTGCAAGCTGATGCCGCCATCATTCCGGGAATTGGAAGCAAAAAAGCGCCGGGCAGCCCCATTGCAGGTAAAGCTAACGTTTTAGTATTTCCGACACTCGAAGTAGGAAATATCGCATATAAATTGGTCCAACGTATGGCTAATGCAGAAGCTATCGGTCCTGTTTTGCAAGGTATGGCCGCTCCTATCAATGACCTGTCGAGAGGTTGCTCCATCAGCGACATTGTAAATTTGGTAGCGATAACCGCTTGTCAGGCCCAAGCCAAATAAATCACGCGATTTTTAAACTTCAAAACAAGTTATCGAACAAAATTATGATTATATTAGTTTTAAACTGCGGCAGTTCATCCGTAAAATATCAGGTTATTGATATGGACGGAGAGCAAAACAAGCTCTTAGCCAAAGGTTTAGTGGAACGGATTGGTCTGACCGATGGAGTTCTTACACATAAACCTACCGGCAAACCGGCTCTGGAATTCGTTAAAAGCATTCCGGATCATACGGTAGGGATCAACTTGATTCTTCAGGCTATCGTCGATGAACACCATGGCGTAATATCCTCTTTGAACGACATTAATGCCGTAGGACACCGAGTAGCGCACGGAGGCGAATATTTTACCGATAGTGTTATTGTTACGCAAACGGTAAAGCAACAAATTGAAAGTTGTTTCGAATTGGCTCCTCTGCACAATCCCGCCAATCTGAAAGGAATTTTGGCTATAGAGAACCTCATGCCTTCCATTCAGCAAGTAGCCGTATTTGACACGTCGTTTCATCAGACTATGCCGAAAGAAAATTATCTTTATGCCATTCCATATCGATATTATGAAGAGTACCGTATTCGTAAATACGGGTTTCACGGCACCAGCCATAAATACGTTGCAGGGAAAGCATGTAAAATGACAGGTTTAGACATTAATCACTCTAAAATCATTACCTGTCATATCGGTAACGGCGCTTCCATTACCGGCATCGTCAATGGAAAATCATTCGATACCTCTATGGGATTTACTCCGGTGGATGGGCTTGTCATGGGTACCCGTTGCGGAAGCATCGATCCCGGGGCTTTGCTTTATATCTCGGACAAGGAAGGGTTGAACGGTAATAAATTAAGCAATCTAATCAACAAAGAGTCCGGTCTGTTCGGAATTACCGGTATTTCTTCCGATATGCGTGATATTTCCAATGCAGCGAAAAACGGCAACGAACGGGCAATACTGGCATTGAAAATGTTCAGTGGAAGAATGAAAAAATTCATCGGCAGTTATGCCGCAGCTATGGGTGGAGTAGACATGGTTGTATTTACTGGCGGTATTGGCGAACACCATGTAGCTACACGAAAAGCTGTTTGCGAGAACATGCAGTTTATGGGGATGGAAATTGACGATAAAGCCAATGAAGCGGCTTATGGCGTAGATGCCGTCATTTCGACTCAAGAAGCCAAAGTAAAAATAGTGGTAGCTACGACCAATGAAGAATTAGTCATCGCTTCCGATACTTACAGGTTGCTGAAGAAACAATAATCTTGCTGTTTTCATGAAAAAGAGTGACCTCTAAGTCAACAGGCTTTGAGGTCACTCTTTTGGTATATTGATATGTGCAAATTGCATTGTGGTTGAGAGAGTTTGTGTGGGAGGAAGATCAATGACAATCAACAGTTGACTTGCTAAAAAATAAAGGAGATAATCACATCGCTTACAGTAACTACATTTGTTAAAAAATTGTTCGGCATGTGTCGTTCGTTGCTCCGGTTACCATATATCCAGGGAAAGACGAAATGAAAGCTCTGGTCCTCAGCAGATTTTCCGTTCTGATAAACGAATGTCAACTCGAAGAGTATGAGAGAGTTAAAAATATTATTGCTTATAGCATATTGTTTGCATTCCTTAAAATTACCACATTTACTTTGGCAATATCAAAAAAAAGTTTAAATTTGAACTAAATTAAGCGATTGTAAAATTCTTAATTTCAATAACGTTAAAATTAAAAATACGATGAGTCAGACAAAATTTCCTGCCGGTATCATTACCGGTCAAACAGTGCAGGAACTGTTCGCATTTGCAAAAGACAAAGGATTTGCGATTCCGGCCGTCAATGTTACCGGAACAGATACTATCAATGCCGTATTGGAAACCGCCAGAGCTGTAAATTCCCCTGTTATTATTCAATTATCGAACGGCGGAGCAGCGTTTTACGCAGGTAAGGGATTAAGTAATGAGGGGCAAAAAGCGTCGATCGAAGGAGCTATTTCCGCAGCCAAGCATGTAGATACGATAGCTGCCAGTTACGGGATCCCGGTAATCATGCATACGGACCATGCTGCAAAAAAATTACTGCCGTGGATTGACGGCTTATTAGATGCGAGTGAAGCGCATTTTGCCAAAACAGGAAAACCTTTATTCAGTTCACACATGCTGGATTTATCGGAAGAACCCCTGAAAGAGAATATTGAGATATGTAAAAAATATCTGGCCCGTATGAGTAAGATGGGAATGACCCTGGAAATAGAGTTAGGCATTACGGGCGGAGAAGAAGACGGAGTCGACAACAGCCATGTCTCTGCTGATAAATTATATACCCAACCGGAAGATGTAGCTTACGCTTACGAAGAATTGAGCAAAATCAGTCCTAATTTTACGATTGCCGCTTCTTTCGGTAATGTACATGGCGTTTACAAGCCAGGAAATGTCGTATTAAGTCCCATCATTCTTAAGAACTCTCAGGAATATATCCAGAAAAAATACGGAACGGCTTCCAAACCCGTGAATTTCGTATTCCATGGCGGTTCAGGTTCGGAACCAGAAAAAATACAGGAAGCGATCAGCTATGGCGTAATTAAAATGAATCTGGACACGGATATTCAATGGGCTTTCTGGAATGGTATCCGAAAATATTATCAAGAAAAGGAAGCCTATCTGCAAGCACAATTAGGAAATCCTGAAGGAGAAGACAAACCGAACAAAAAATATTATGATCCGCGCGTGTGGTTACGTAAAGGAGAAGAGTCTATTATTGAGCGGCTCAAAATTTCATTTGCTAACCTGAACGCCCTCGACGTTTTATAATCCATCGATGAATAAAGACAGTCCGAATGCCGGACTGTCTTTTATGAACCACTTTAATTTTACGATCATGAAAGACGCAGTAGCCATTTTGTGCGCCGGAGGACCCGCTCCGGGCATCAACACGGTCATCAGTGCCGTTACAAAAATTTTCATCAACAACGGTTATACTGTAATAGGGTTGAACGGAGGATATAAAAGTTTGTTCTCCGACGAACCCGATTTCATATACCTTGACTTCGAACACGCGGATAACATTTATTCCCGAGGAGGATCGGCACTTGTGATGAGCCGTTACAAACCTTCCGACAAAGAATTCAAATCCGACTTTTTTGAAAAATACAATATAAAACTGCTAGTTACTATCGGTGGAGACGATACGGCTTCCACAGCCAACCGATTATCCAAGTTTCTGCAAGAAAAAAATCTGCATGTCGCTAATATACATGTTCCCAAAACAATCGATAACGATTTGCCTTTGCCTGAAGGATATCCGACGTTCGGTTATCAATCAGCTAAAGAAGAAGGAGTAAAGCTCGGAACTACCTTATATGAAGATGCCCGAACGAGCGGAAATTGGTTTGTCGTATCGGCTATGGGTAGAGAAGCCGGTCATTTGGCGTTCGGAATAGGAACTGCATGTCATTATCCAATGATCGTCATCCCGGAAATGTTCAATAAGACTCCCATTACATGCGACAAAATCACACGTCTGGTCATTTCATCCATGGTCAAACGCCGTATTTTAGGCATTCCTTACGGAGTAGCGATCATCAGTGAAGGAGTATTTCATTTTCTAAGTGACGAAGATATTATGAATACCGGAGTACAATTCACATTCGATGACCACGGGCATCCTGAATTAGGAAATGTAAGCAAATCACATATTTTCAATATGATGGTCCAGCAACGGTTGAAAAATACGAGGATCAGGATAAAAAGTCGCCCCAATGAAATGGGATACGAACTTCGCTGTTGTCGTCCAATCGCTTATGACCTTTCTTACGCGACACAACTGGGGTTAGGGGTATATACGTTATTTAAAAACGGAATCAGTGGCTGTATCATTACCATATCTCGTGACGGAAATCCTGAACCTTTGTACTTAAAAGATATTGCGGATGAAAAGGGAAAGATTAGACCTCGTCTCGTAAATATAAATTCCCATAAAGTACAAACGATACTGAGAAACAACCTGCATTACATTACACCTGAAGATTATCGGGCCGCAATCAAATACGTGGACCATCCGGAAGAATTCGACTTTTTCAAAATTCTGGAATGGGAATAAAATGTAAAAGGTAAAAATATAAAATATTTGTATCAAGAGGCTGACTAAAAAGTCGTGATTTAAAGTTTCTGGAATTTTTTATTCGCCGATCCCGAGAACGAATTCAAATATCCAATTCTCCAGAAGATAAAATCACTTTTTAGTCAGCCTCTTTTATGTCAGAATCTTTTCATAATATTGAATCATAATATACATTATGTTAAATTATGTGGTTAGAATCAAGAGAAAAGGTAAATTCCTTCTCTCTTGTCATAACCTTATAAACCGCAGGCTTCCAACCAAGCATTGGCCATCAACTGCGCTCCGGCCATTGACGGATGGACACCGTCCGGACTCCAATACGTTGATGGAGCCTGTTCCAAAGCTTTATCGAAAACTGATTGATACGGAACGAATATCGCATCGTATTCAACGGCTAATTGACGAGCTGTTTCACGGTAGGCATCAAACGCAGGATACCAACTGTCATCCAGTGCTGAACCTCCTTTTACGGTAAACGGTTCTCCTATGACTAAACTGACGCCGGGTAATCGTTTTTTCGTATCTTCCAACAAGGCTTTATAGTCATGGGCATACGTTTCTATCGTACCGTCATATCCGTGGCTTTTGGTATGCCAATAATCATTCACGCCGATCAAAATGCTAAGTACATCCGGCTTTATCGCTAAACAGTCTTTTTCCCAACGATCTTGTAATTGAAATACTTTATTTCCGGAAATTCCCCGGTTGTAAATTCGCAAATCTTTAGACGGATAGTTGCAAAGCAATTGGGCCGCCGTAAACAGCGGATACCCGCTTCCCAACATATTCTGCTGGTTTGCGTTCTCTTCAGTGTTCTTGTTTCTGCCTGCATCCGTAATCGAGTCTCCCTGAAACAGGATAACTGATTTATCGGACAATTTCAATTTCGCTGACTTGGGCCATTCGGCAGGTGCCATTGCAGCCTTTACAATACTGGGTACAGCGATAGCTCCCAACCCTAAATAACCGGCTTTTTTCAAAAAATCTTTTCTTATCATGACGGGTATTTTCAAAATAAATATTCCAATACCTCAAAGATAAGCATATTCAAGATTTTTATACGAACTTTTACAAAAAAAACTCTACCCTACTTTCGGCGATGTTTCGGAGCGATCAATGCCGCTATGCCCAATAAAACGACAGCTCCCGCAACGGAAGTAATCAAACTGGCTATCGTTCCTACCGCGATAACGCCGAAAAGGCTGAGAATCCATCCGCCTAAAAATCCGCCGATAATACCGACAATCAAATTGACAAGCAATCCCGAACCGCTTCCCTTGACAATCAAATTCGCTAACCACCCGGCTACCAACCCGATTAAAATATACCACAAAAAATACATGACAACAACGATTTAAGTATCGAAATAATTTTCCTCCGTAAGAGGTTTCTCCTATTTCCAATCAATAGTCATGCCATTGCTACTCTCCTCTTCCCTATACACCGCTGGCTGCAAATCCGCCACCCAATACGTAAACCGTTGTTCCGTTCCGTTTTCCTGTTTCACGGAAAACGACTTGAACAAAGGAGGCCCGAGCCTATAAGGAACCGGAGTACGAAACATTCCGCCGGCATAACAGAAAGTATGGTATTCTCCATTTTCCCCGCAAATATCTACTCCGTCCGGCAAATCCGCAATTAACCGGTCATCCATCGTACGGCCTATGAATGTCCGATCCAAGCAATCAGCCATTACCGTAACAATCAGCGTTTTCAGTCCGGACGATAAAAAAGCGGACATAACCTCACGAGTGTCGTACCCCCACAAAGGTTCCACAACGGTTATGCCGTAAGCCGCCAGTTGTTTTTCCCGATATTTCCGAACGTCTTCAAGATATATATCGCCAAAAATAAAATGAGTTACTCCCCGGCGTTTAAAATAGGAAACAGCGTCGGCCATGGTCCGTTCGTACCCTTCCATGCCGCTTTGAACGGCAATTTCCGCCATATACAACGGCAGTCCGATACTATCGGCCTGCTGTCGCAACAACGCTGCGGGAATACCGTGCATGGAAGAACGTCCGTTGTCCCCATTTACCGTCGTAAGCAACGCCTGCACTTCATACTCTCCCTGCTCCAATATTTTATATAAGGCTAATGCGGAATCCTTACCTCCGCTCCAATTGAAAACAGCTTTTTTACGCAATTTCATATCCTCCAAATTTGTACAAAAATAACTTTTCAATCGCATTTTACTACTTTTGTATATTCGGAATTTAAATATACGGAAATGAAAAACTTAGTGGTACTGACAGGAGCCGGTATGAGCGCCGAAAGCGGAATCAAGACCTTTCGGGACAGTGACGGTTTATGGGAAAATTATCGTGTCGAAGAGGTATGCACTCCGGAAGCTCTGGCCCGAAACCCCGAATTGGTCAATCAATTTTACAACGAACGGAGAAAACAACTGCTTCAAGCGCAACCGAACGAAGGACACCGGAAACTCGCAGAATTGGAGTCGCTGTTCAATGTAAAAATCATTACGCAAAATATCGACGATTTGCATGAACGGGCAGGCAGTTCATCCGTTCTGCATTTGCATGGCGAACTGAAGAAAGTGCGCAGCAGCATAAATCCGGAATTGATATATGATTTGGACGGATGGGAACTGAAGCCCGGTACTCGTTGCGAAGCGGATGGTTCTTTGCTTCGACCGCATATCGTTTTTTTCGGAGAGCCGGTTCCGAACATCGAAAAGGCGATCCGGCTCGTTCAAAAAGCGGATATATTCATCGTCATCGGGACTTCGTTGGTCGTATATCCGGCAGCCGGTCTATTGCATTATGTTCCGCAAAACATTCCCGTTTACCTCATCGACCCGCATATTCCGGAACAGGCCAGAATACCTGGTATCCACTTGCTTGAAAAAGGAGCCTCCGCCGGAATGGCCGAACTGTTTCAAATATTATCCTCCTCCCGTTAAAAATGCGGTTCCGGTAAAATTTACCGGAACCGCATTTTTAACGGCGTAAGGAAAACGTAGCCAAAACGGCTTTATGATCTGTTGGCCATATTCCCAAAGGTTCTTGTATAGGATCTTCCGTTTTTTCCGCGATTCGTTCCCCTCTCAAAATATCGCCTCTCGGCCCGACGATCGTCACATCGGATAACTTCAATCCTTTAAACGGAGCGTATAAAACAAAATCGATCCGATCCCGTTCGTCAGCTTCCGGAGCCCACGGCAATTTCTGCAAATCCACATCTTCGCAATTGGCCGGATAGGTAAATCCGGGATAAGCCAACGGATCCGGATACAGTTCTCGGTAAGTATCTTTAAATCCGGCTCGTTCCAATGCTACGGAAACATCCCAGGGAACCACCATGCCGAAATGATCTCGAATATTCCGGGTCGCCTCGCTCCAATCCAAATGAGAAGGTTCGTTAAAATCACCGCCCAAAATGACGACACGTCCTGCTTTTCTGTCTTTTTCCGCCTCCCGAATAAACGACACAATGGCATCGTCGCGAACTGATTTTCGATTCAAGACCAACAACGAATCCACATTTTTGACAGGTGTCCGTTTCGCCCACGTACTTCCGTCATATCCCCTTGCATCATAATACGCACAATTCCGGTAATCCAAATGCGCCGTATAAACGGCAACTTCTTGCCCGTCCATATCCGCAATCATCTTATAAATACTGCCCCGGTCATCTTGCAAAGGGAAAACCGTCACGCTATCCATAATCGGATAACGGCTCAACAAACCGGAATCGTCCGAATAAAACGAGTAGTACGTTTTCCCTCTATCCCGCAAAGCCTGCACGATACGGTCGCAGAACCGAGTATTCCGGTAATTGCGCACCTCGCTGAGCGTTACGAAATCGGCATCGCTGCGTACAATTTCATCCGCCACCGCCTCAAAACCGCCTTCCACGACAGTACCCTCCTGCCAAATATTAAACTGCAACACTTTAAAAGTCCGGACAGAAGAGTTACATGACACCAAACTTCCCAACATACAAATACAAACCGCAATGCGCCCAAACAGTTTTTCCATATCTTTCCATCATTATCGAAGACACTCCGTCTCGAATTACCGTATGCAAAGGTACGATTTTCCTGTCGGAAACGACTCGTTCCAGCGATCAATCCTCCAAATAACCGAATTTGCCGTCATGAACATCTCGAATAGCTTTTATGATCTCCTCTTTCGTATTCATCAGAAAAGGCCCGTAGGAAACAATCGGTTCGGGAATAGGTTCTCCGCTCATCAACAAAAGCATGCAGGAAGTTTCCCGCGTTTCCAGGTCAATCCGTATCCCGTCGTTGCGAAACAATACGAAATGATCCGTAACCGCTCGTTCCTTTTCCTGAACAAACGATTCGCCTTCGACGACAAGAATCCCCGTATTATAATGCGCGGGCAATTCCAATGACACCTTCGTTTCGGGTTTCATACGAATATTATACAATTCAATCGGAGTAAACGTATCGGCCGCTCCTTTCATTCCACGGTAACTGCCTGCGATTATTTCTATATCTCCCTTATTATCGGGTAATTCATATTTCGGAATATCGGTATTCCGTATAGCCTGATATTTCGGAAAACCCATTTTATCTTTAGCCGGTAAATTGATCCACAACTGAACCATTTGAAACGCTCCGCCCTGCCTGCTGTACGAGCTTTCGTGATATTCTTTGTGCAACACTCCGGAAGCGGCCGTCATCCATTGCACGTCTCCCGCTTCTATCACCCCTTGATTCCCCCGACTGTCCGCATGAGCGATCGCGCCATGATAGGCAATAGTAACCGTTTCAAATCCCCGATGAGGATGGACTCCCACCCCCCGAGGGATTTCCCGAGGAGAGAAATCCATTTTGGCATTATAATCCAAGAGAAAAAAAGGACTCATCCGGTCCGGTTTCATATCGTAACCGTTCGGAAAAAAATTATGTACTCGAAATCCGTTACCGACCATATGTGCGGGCGGCGGTGCAAGTATCTGTTGAACCGATTTTGCTTTCATACCAAATAAATTTTATTTTGTACTGAGCAATAATCATTCCGTTTCTCCTGCCTTTTCCATTCCCGGATTTATAAATTACTTCCGGAGAAATTGCAGTTAAAGCCTCATTTTAAATTTTTGCAAATATAAAAAAGAACATTACCTTTGCATGCGAAATATACCGGTCTCGTAGCTCAGTTGGATAGAGCAACAGCCTTCTAAGCTGTGGGTCGTGGGTTCGAATCCCAACGGGATCACTGGGGAGTAAAGACAAACTCCCGACAAACAAAGACAAAGCTCTCTAATCCAAAAGATTAGGGAGCTTTTCTTACCATAGAAAAACGGTCATGTGGTTATCATGGCACGCATCACGGCAGACGGCGACCAAGTGCAGTTCAGCAGCAAGCTGGATGTTCATCCCGACAACTGGGATACGAAACTCGGGCGGGCAGTTGTCCATAAGCAGAGTGCGGAGAAAAAAGAAAACCACAGAGTATCCTCATTGAACAAGACACTCGATGAAATCCGGACAGCTATGCCCTGCCCGAAAAAATCCGCAATGCCTTTGGGGATTGGAGGAAAAGGAAAAGACGCTGATAAAAGCTACTTTGCCCAGCATAACGAACAGTATGCCAAAAAAGTCGGCAAGACCGCCACGCAAAAGACCTACTCACGCTATGAGCGGACCAAGCAGCGGATGATAGAGTTCCTGAAAAGCGACTATAACATTTCGGATATTCCCATCCACGTCCAACTATACGGATGGATGAGTGCAAGTAAAATTCGCTTGCATGCTTTTTTGCAAAAATTCAGGTAAACACCCTATCTCTTTACCTTATAAAGCTGTATTGTGTCTCAGTTGCTATTATCCGTTTTATCGTCCTTCCTCATCCAATAGACGTGTATGCTTCTTGATGTATTTCAACATCACATATGCCATACCGCTCAGCAAGGTCATCGCCAACAATACCCGATTGACCGAAAAGGTTTCCGTCTGCCATACGACCATGCCATCGAACAAGCTGAACAGCAGAAAGAGGGCGAACACGCCGTTCTTTTCCTTCTTCACGACCTACTTCCATGAAAACGGAAGGGAGGAAGGTCTGAAGCGGCCAATGCGGGGAATAAATGCCGGGGTTTGTGCCGACCAGTCCATGTAAAGGCTTCCGAACTTTCGGCGCAGGAATTGTTCTTCGGCATACATGATGCGCTCGTAGTAAATCCAATAGACGAACACGAAGCCGGTGATGAAACTGATGTTGCAGGTGAGTAAGGCGATGCCCAGCCACATAAGGAAATTGCCTAAGTATAGCGGATGCCTTACCACGGAATAGATGCCTGTGGTGTTCAGGCTGTCCGCCACTTGTCCGACAGTGTTCCTCCCCGAAGTGCCTGCAGGCGTGTGTCCCACCGTATAGACACGGACAAATGTACCCACCAAACTTATCGTCAAACACAGGTATTCGTACACCTCCCAATACGGGAATACAATCGTAAAAAGCACCCCTGATGTATGGACGGCAAGGCATTGCGCCCCTATACCCACAAACAAAACAATCAGCGGCAACAGGCTCCGGTAGCGGAACAGCCAGTTGCCTTGCACATCCAGTTCTTCTTGCAAAGCCATAAGTCGATACTTATTGATGTTATGGCCATAAAGTTAAAGCGCAAGTTTGTGGAAATTTTGAAGATGCGTGTTTATTCCATATTTACTTTCGTGCCGCTGGCAAAGGCCAAACCCGACGGCGATTTCCAGAAAACCGACCGCAGCGAATTCGTCCTCGAAGCCTTCTTCTCCAACTTCAAACGGCAGTATGACAACCCGTCCGACATCCGTTTCTACCGCAGGCGGAACTGGTATGATAGAGCTGTATGGTGAAAGCATGCGCAAATTAAGGGCTAAAAAATGATTGAACATCTAAAAAACTGCCCCCTATCACCAGGACTTCAAAGGGTCAATTGCACTTAGCTTTTCTCTGTAAGCCAAAATCGAGCGGTCTGATCCTCCAGCCGAATCTCTTCTCCGTCGGCACATATCCGATAGAACCGTTGATTGGTCGTCCGACTGCGAAGTCCCCCACACTCCGCCTTATAAGGTCCCAGTTTCAAATAATCGAACAAACCGGGATTCACCCCCTCCGCCAGACGACTCCGTCCCGAATACCACGCACGACGTATCTGAGGATCGTATTCCCTGAGCCAACCTGCCAACGAAGCCACTTCTCCCGGAGCCCCGTCGCCGCCCATAAAACAAAGACAAGTAATCGCCCCCCGATACTCCTCCAGCAATGACTCCAATGCCTCGCAAGTCAATGGACGTCCCCCATCCTGTTGCAAATAGGGACTGTGACAACCTGGGCAACCATTCGGACAACCCGAAATATTGACGGCAAGCGTCACCTCATCCGGAATCTCCTGGAACACGATATCATAACTCACGAATTTCAGCATACCTCTATTGTTTTTGAGGAAAGGGACGAACCCACATTGTTTTCTGCCCGCCCCTCTCCGGAACACGGCTTACATCTCTCCCTGGAATCCTCACACCTGTTCCGTACCGTGAGCATAATAACGCCGAGCGGCCTCTTTCTGTCGCGCCCGGGAGAAATTACTCACCCGTTTCAGATAGCCGATCACCCGGGTCAGATAGTCCGTATTACGACTGTGACACACGGGACACTCCTGCAGATAACGTTTATCAATGTGTCCGCAATCGTTGCACACCGTATTGGGTATGTTGAACGTGAAATAGTTCGTACCCTCGCGAGCGGCGACTCGCAACAGTTGGCGATACTGCGGAGCGCTCAAATGTTCGTCCAGATTCATGTGGAGGGCCGATCCTCCGGTCAGATGTTCCACATAGTGGCGACCGTGCAGCCGGAAACGATCCAACACATTGAGCGAATCGTCCTCCACCACATAAAAATAGCTGTTATAACAGTCGCGCGGCACCACATATCCGTCCTCACGATCCCACTTGGCATGTTTTACGCCCACATTTTCGGCCGGTATCATCTCGCAGTTGAACAACACCTCCCTGGTCCGATACTGTTTGTTGAAACGCTCGATGATTCCCAGCACATCCTGTACGAAAGTCCGATACTGCCCGTTGTCATTGATGGGAATACCCAAAAATTCGGCCGCCTCAACCAGACCGTTCACCCCGACCGTCAGATATTGACGAGCCATGTTGATATACCCGGCATCGAACAACGGAAGCATTCCCTTGCTTTGGAGGACTTTCAGATTCTCGTTGTAGGCCAACTGGAATTTGTGCACCAGATCTACCACCTCCGAAAGAAAATCGGTATAGGAGAGCCCCTGCCGGACGGCATACTGAATGCAACGATTCAGATTGATCGTCATCACACTCTTCGAACCGGTCGAAACACCTCCGGCCCCCAACGTATAGCTGAATCCGTTGTCCTGAATCTCGTTGCGCAACCGG
>CASDZK010000031.1 GCA_949286165.1 uncultured Alistipes sp. | reverse complement strand
ACTCCTTACTGCAACCCGCTACGAATAGCAAAACGCACGCACTGAGCGCACAATGTACAAATCTTTCCATACCCTGCCGGTTATTTTATCGCAACACAACGTTCAATCAATTCGATAACGGCATCGGCAGAAATATCATTGAGTAGTTCATGGCCAAATCCATTGCCCGAAAACGGAGACATCCAAACGATTCGGTAACCTTTATTCGTAAGATTCTCAACTGCATTTACGGTCGCCCCCCGGGTTCGCGAAGCGCAAACGATCACTTCACAACCGTTCTGCACCAAATAATCGATCCACTCCGGCTGTGCGGAAGCGGGATCGCCAAGACTTTCCACACCTATTTTTTTGCCACAACATAATGTAACGACCGAGCAAATATCGTCGTTTTCAATTTTTTCAGGCACTTTTCCTTCGATATTCAATTTATCGAATACACGCCGGATCATTGAGGTTTTCCCGATTTTTTCCAATCCCCAGACTGCAATTACGGTTTTCATATAAAAACTGTTATTTCAACCGCATCAACCCCTCATACGGCAGATTAATAAACGAAAAGTGTGGAGCTGATTTCGTCTATCCGATAGAAGGTCGTGGCAAACCCATAGCAAAATAAACGATGCAATACCCCACACCTGAATAGATATGGAGATGGACACACCCCAAATGCGTCCCTGCCATAATCTAAACAAGAAATGAGTGCTGTTCGTCGTCCTTTGCCATTGAAAATTGCCACATTTTCTATCGAGGACAGTGCGAAAACACTTTCTGTATGTACGTTGCATTAGAATTACGCAACGCCGTAAAAATAAATATTTTTTCGCACACGAACAAACACTCGCGGCAAGGTATTGCCTGCATAAAATACTTTTCGGATCCAGACACGCGACCGCTTCAAACAGAAATCCGGGTTTTCCGGTTCCCCGCCTTTCCCGTCCAACGACAAAATCGAACCGAAAAAAGAAAAAACGACAAAATTATCCCGTTCAAATTTCCGAAACTCTTTATCTTTGTACGCGGTTTCCGCTCGTGCCGTATTTTATGAAACTTCATTTACGGACGAAGGGGACACAACGGACAACGTCAATTACGAAAACACGAAACAGCATGAAAAAAACGATCTGGATAACGGCCTGTGCAGCAGTCTGCCTGACTGCCGGAGCCGCAGAAAAATCGGACCCGAAAACCGGTTCCGCAATCAAACAGGTGCGGGAATGGCTGCAACAAGACCCGGCAAGCCGGGGAGCGCTGGACGCGCAGCCTTTCAGTCAAAAGAAACTGTCGGCCGCCGATGCCGCCGCCATAGCGGAACTGTTATGGGCGGACCGGGGAGAACAGGTGGACCGGGCATACAAACAGGAATGGGAAGCCGGAGAACTGAAAAACGGGGAATACCGGATGAAATTCGTGACCAAAACGTTCGGAGAAATGCCCGAAGACGGGCGCAGCCTGTACATCTCGCTGCACGGGGGAGGCGGCACGCACCCGGCCGTGAACGACCAGCAATGGCAGAACCAACAGGTGTTATATACCCCGAAAGAAGGAGTATATTTCGTTCCCCGTTCGCCGATGAACGAATGGAACATGTGGCATCGGGAATATATGGACGGTTTTCTGGATAAAGTGATCGAATGCGCCGTACGTTACCACAACGTCAATCCGAACAAAGTGTATATCTTAGGCTATTCGGCCGGCGGCGACGGGCTGTACCAGCTGGCTCCCCGCATGGCGGACCGGTGGGCCGCCGCTTCGATGATGGCGGGACATCCCGGCAACGCCAGCGCGCTGCCTCTGCGCAACCTGCCGTTCATGATTTTCATGGGCGGGAAAGACGCGGCCTACAACCGGAACACGCTGGCGGCCGAATGGGGCGACAAACTCGACGCTTTGCAACAACAGGACCCGGAAGGCTACAAACACAGCGTGACGATCTATCCGGACACGGGACACTGGATGGAACGCCGCGACACGGTGGCCCTGCCGTGGATGGCGCAATACGAACGCAACCCCTATCCGGACAAGGTGGTATGGGTGCAGGACGACGTGCTGAGCGAACGTTTCTACTGGTTGGGAACCCGCAAAGCCATGACGCAGGAGGGGAACACGGCCGTAGTGACCCGGAAAGGCAATACCATCGACATAGAACGGAACGACAACCAGATTCTGATTCTGCACCTCAACGATCAGGTGGTGGACCTAAACAAAAAGGTAACCGTAACGTACCAGGGACACCCCATTTTCGAAGGAAAGCTGAAACGGCGGATCGCCCCCATCTACCGTTCGGTTTGCGACGGGCGGGGCGACCGGGAAACTTTCTGCGCCGATTTGGAGGTCGTGAAGAACCGGCAGGTCAATATCCTGTAACCGAAGGGCGAAACGGTTCGGAACGAAGCCTGTTCTCCCTATCGAATGCCATGAGACCCGTTTCTACGGCTGAGGCGAAAAAGGAGTCGAAAATAATTCAACGAAAAAAACAGCGGTAATTTCCCTACCGCATCCGAAAAAAACTTTACAAACGCAAACGGATAAACACGTTTTCGTACGGTTTCAACCTCAACGATTCCGCAGCGGGAGCGGAAGCGGCGTCCAAAGCATCCGTCCGCTCGAATTTCAGGGGTTTTCCCGTCCCGTCCAGCACGGTCAATTCGGCCGCTTTCCCGTCCGTTTCCCGCACGTTCAGCCAGACGCATCCGTCATGTACCGACGGTTGGCAGGAGGTCATCAGCAGATGGTCCGAAGGGATGCTGAAAAAGGATTTCTCCCGGACCTTGCCGTTCTCCTTCCCGGCAGGAATGACCCTGGCGTAAAGCGGGATGCGGTTTCCCCAGCCAAAACGGGCCGCCGCATGGCCCGACACGTCCTCGGAAGAGGTCAGGTAATAACGCCACTTCAGTTCCCCCTCCTGATAAGCCCGGAAATTCGTCGTCCAATAGTTGTTCATGACCCAGGAATAGACATGCGGCTTTTCATACCGTTTGGGTTGCCGGTAAGGATCGGTCAGCAATTCCCCCATCAGGAAAAGGGGCACGGCATCGCACCCCATCACGAGCTGGGCGCTGTCGTTGCGCACCGATACGAAATTCTGCACGGTATTCCATCCGGAAGCGGTATTCGGAAGCTGGTTATCCCCGGAACGGAGCACTCCGCCCGGCACCTCGAAGGCCAGTTCCGCACCTTCCAACGAGAAAGGGAACGCGACATACAGGCCCGAGGGGTCGCTCTCCGGCAAACGGCGGGCATCGAACACCCATTCGATCCGTTTCGTATGATGATACAGACGGAGTTCGACCGTTACGCCGGCCACCGTATCGCACCCCCGGGACACGCCCCGGAAACGGACGCTTTGCCAGATGGCTCCGGAACGGGCGGAAACGAGTTGCACGTCGGAGAGGCCGAACCGCTCGTACTGCTCGAAACGGTAACGTTCCATCTGCCGACGGTCCCCTTTCAGCGACTCGTAAACGAATCCGCCCAACTGCCACGGCTCCTTCCGGTCCGCCAGCTCGCGGCCGAGTTGCTTGTCCCACAGGCTGGCGACCGTTCCCCGTTGCGGATCGAACGTCAGCCGGTAGAAATCGTTTTCCAGCACGTAACCGGCATTTTCCAGTTCTACCGGCTTTTCCTCCGGAACCTCCCCTTCGTCCAGCACGATTTCGAAAGTCTTGTACCCCACGGCGGGAATGTCTTCCGCATAGACAGCGTAATAACGCCCTTCCGAACGCGAACGGGCGGCCTGCACGGGAAGCGACCGTCCCGATTCGTCCACCAGCCGGAAAGCCCGGTCTTTCGGCACGAGTTCGTAATCGATATACACTTCCGCCAGTTCCGAACGCTTCCAGGCCAACGGATTGAAGAACGTCACGGTGGGACGTCCGGAACGGTACAGGTCGCCCTGCAACAGTCCGGCCGAAGTCTCATATAACATCCGGGCGCTTTTGAGGCCCTCCCAGACGTAGGCCCCCTTTTCCGCCCACTGCACCTGGCTGTTCTCGCACAACGGGTCCCGAATGCTCTCGGCCGCGCCGAAGGTATGTTCGTCATAGAACAGCAGCCGTTCGCGGATACGGCTCAACTCCTCGCGCGTGCCGGCGGGAAGCCGGGTCCCGTTCAGCACGGCCATAGACAACAGCCCCTCGATGGTCTGCATGTCCGCCTGCGTGGAACGGGAAGCCGCCGTTTCACGGGCGGCGGAACCGAAACCGTCGGTCCACCAGTCGGGATAAGCCGCACGGTAAACCGGAAGGCTGTCGGCATACGCTTCGCTCACGGCGTCCGGAAATTCCCGGGCCAAAGCGCTGCGCAGTTTCGGCCACGCGTATTTCTCGTTCCAGGCCCGGATCAAATCGCACTCCTGCATCGAAGGCGGGGAGTTGTCGGTAAAATACCCGGAATATTGCACGGCCACGCAGGGGAACGGATAGTTCCGCTCCTTCAGTTGCCGGATATAGGAAAAAACGCCGTTCTCCACGCCGGCCGTGTCGCCCCGGTCGATGCCCCAGAAATTGGCCGTATTGTAATGGTCGGCCCGGAAAGCGACCAGCGATTTGCCGGAAGGGGATTCCCACCGGTAAACGGTAGGCCGGTCGAAAGGAATCAGGGCGCGGTGGCTGTTGGAACCGACAGTCAGGTATTTAACCCCCAAATCGGGCAGATAGTCAGCCAGGCACCACGCCACCCCGTTCACATCGTTCTGCATGGCGGTCACTACGGGGATTCCGCGTTCGCGGAACTCCCGCAAGGGGTTCAGAAAAGCCTTGTAATTCCCCTCGCCCGACAGTTCGGACATATTGAAGAACATGGCTGTAACCTCGATGCGGCCTTCCCGGACATAACGGAGGAATTTCCCGATCTGCTCTTCCGGACGGACGCGCAGCCATTCGCGGACGGCCCAGGCCGCTTCGCACGTCCAACGGAAGCGGGCGTCGTCCGGATAATCCTCGGTACGTTCGCAATACTCGATGGCGTAATCGATATAACGCAAATGCTCGGTCAGGATTTCCGTCTGGGGTTTGGTATAGCCGATATCGGTATGGGTGTGCTGCACCAAATAAACCGTCCATTTGTCCACGGGGGGCAAAACGGCTTTCACGGACGCGGCCTGCTGCCCGCCTTCCGCTACGCCGATGGAAACGGTACGGCCGCCGAACGATTCCGGAACCCCGGCCTCCACCTCGTTCAAGCCCGGATTCAGACGGAAAGAGCCGCACGGCCGGCCCTCGCAGGTCCACGCCACGGTACGGGCCTTCCCCCAGTTCATGATCCGCAGCCGCACCGGCTGTTCCAACGCCCGCTCCTTGCCATAGACGAGCGCGGGAAGCGCGGAAACGAAAAGCACCCCCACCTCCTGCCGGGGTTTCTCCAAACGTGCGGGAGCGTCGGCCGTCAGTTCCGCGTCGTCCAAAGCCAGCCAGCTTCCGGAGGTCGTCCGGATCATCAAATGGTTATCGCCGGAAGAAAGCGCACCGGCAGGAAATTCCGCCACCGCCCGCAAAGCGCGGGAAGAGGTGTTCCGATCGTCGAAATAGTTCTGATTGGCTCCGGTCGGCGTCTGCACCTCCACGACATATCCGTTCAAAGCGATTTCCAGCCTGGGCGGCAGGGAAGGATGCGTCTCCAACAGATTCAGCGCCAGCCGGGCGCACGCGCCCTCCGGCACGGATTGCAAAGCGAACCGCACGACCAAAGCGTGCGACCGGTTGCCGGCCCACGCATCGGCCGGGCCGGGAATGAAATAAGGGACTTTTCCGGAATCGTCCTGGCCGGGCTCGAAAGTAATCGTTCCGGAGGCATACCGTTCGGCATAGTCGGCATAAGGACGGTCCCACAAAGCGAACTCGCCGCCCGAACCGTCCGGAACGCCGAGCCGCCAAAGCAGATGTTCCGGAGAACCGGCACGCACGGCATTCCCGCACAGCAACGACAACCACGCCGCGGCCGTCAGCCATATTTTTCCATTCATAACGTTTTTCATTTATTTTTGTTCGAGAAAAACAAAAATAAGAAAATAAACGTAAAAAATACCAAAAAAAAACGTTGAAACAATTTCCACGAGCCGGCGTTTCCGTTTTCCGGTTCCTGCGAAAAAAAATGCCGGGACCGCGTTTGTCCACACGGTCCCGGCAGGGAAACATTCCATTTGCCGTTAATTTTCGAAAACCAGCCCCGTTCCGTCGCTGTCCACCCGGATCGGGTGTTCCTTATCGACTTTGCCGGACAGAATCTGCATCGAAAGCTCGTTAATCAGGTAACGTTGCAGCGTACGTTTCACGGGTCGGGCGCCGAACTGCGGGTCGTACCCTTCGCGGCTGAGCCAATCGACCGCCTTGTCGGTCACTTCGATCGTCATGCCGTTGCCTTCCAGCATCTTTTTCAGCGCGTTCAGCTGCAACAGCACGATCTGCCGCACTTCGTCCTCCGTCAGCGGCGTGAACATCACGATATCGTCGATCCGGTTCAGGAATTCGGGACGAATGGTCTGTTTCAACAATTCGTACACTTCGTTCCGGGTTTCCTCGATGACCTTGTCGCGGTTGGCATCGGTCAGACGGGCGAACCGTTCGTTGATGATATGCGAGCCGATGTTGGAGGTCATGATGATAATGGTGTTCTTGAAATCCACCGTACGCCCCTTGTTATCGGTCAGACGCCCATCGTCCAGCACTTGCAGCAGGATGTTGAAGACATCGGGATGCGCCTTTTCGATCTCGTCCAGCAGGACGACCGAATAGGGTTTCCGGCGCACCGCCTCGGTCAGCTGGCCTCCCTCTTCGTAACCGACATATCCGGGAGGCGCCCCGATCAGCCGCGACACGGAGTGCCGTTCCTGATACTCGCTCATGTCGATACGCGTCAGCATGGTATCGTCGTTGAACAGGAACTCGGCCAGGGCTTTCGCCAACTCGGTTTTCCCTACCCCGGTAGTTCCCATGAAGATAAAGGAACCGATGGGACGGCGGGCGTCCTGCAACCCGGCCCGGCTGCGCCGCACGGCGTTGCTGATGGCCGCGATGGCGTCCTGCTGGCCGATGACCCGTTTATGCAGCTCGTCTTCCATGTGCAGCAGCTTGGCCCGTTCGCTTTCCAGCATCCGATTGACGGGGATGCCGGTCCACCGCGAAACCACGTCGGCGATATCCTCGCTCGTGATTTCCTCCTTGATAAGCATGGACCCTTTTTCGCTGTTGGCCTGTATTTCCTGCGTCAGCCGCTCGATCTCGGCTTCCGCTTCGCGGATACGGCCGTAACGGATTTCCGCCACCTTCCCGTAATCGTACTGCCGTTCGGCCTCGGCGGCCTGCAACTTCAAATCGTCGATCAACTGGCGGTTTTTCTGGATCAGCTCGATGGTGTCCTTCTCGCTCTGCCATTTGGCCCGCAAAGCGGTACGCCGGCTGTTGAGGTCGTCGATGGTGCGGGACAGCTCGTCGATCCGTTTTTCGTCCCCTTCCCGCTTGATGGCTTCGCGCTCGATTTCCAGCTGGCGGACCTTCCGGTCGAGCTCGTCGATGGATTCGGGCACGGAATTCATCTCCAACCGCAGCTTGGCCGCCGCCTCGTCGATCAGGTCGATCGCCTTGTCGGGCAGGAACCGGGAGGTAATGTACCGGTTGGAGAGCTCGACGGCGGCGATGATGGCCTCGTCCTTGATCCGTATCTTATGGTGTTTCTCGTACCGTTCCTTCAATCCCCGGAGGATGGAAATGGCATCGACGGTGGAAGGCTCGTCGATCGTTACCTTCTGGAACCGCCGTTCCAACGCCTTGTCCTTTTCGAAGAATTTCTGGAACTCGTCGAGCGTGGTGGCCCCGATGGCCCTCAATTCGCCCCGCGCCAATGCCGGTTTCAGGATATTGGCGGCATCCATGGCTCCCTCGCCCTTGCCGGCCCCCACCAGCGTATGGATTTCATCGATGAACAACAGGATTTCCCCGTCGGAAGCGATGACCTCATTGACCACCCCTTTCAACCGTTCCTCGAATTCGCCCTTGTACTTGGCTCCGGCAACCAACGCCCCCATGTCCAGCGAATAGATCTGTTTGCTTTTCAGGTTTTCGGGAACGTCGCCATTGACGATCCGGTGGGCGATGCCTTCGGCGATGGCCGTTTTACCCACACCGGGTTCGCCGACCAAAATGGGGTTGTTCTTGGTACGCCGCGACAGAATCTGCAACACCCGGCGGATCTCCTCGTCACGGCCGATGACCGGGTCGAGCTTGCCGCTGCGGGCCTGCTGGTTCAGATTGACGGCGTATTTACCCAATGCGTCGAACGTCTGTTCGTCGGTCTGGCTGTCGATCCGGTTTCCCTTCCGCACCTCCTTGATGGCGGCCATCAGGTTGTCGGCGGTAACCCCTTCGTCTTTCAACAGCTGGGCCGTCGCTTTCCCCTTCTTGAAAATACCGATGAGGATATGCTCGATGGAGATATACTTGTCGTTGAACTCCTTGGTCGATTCCAACGCCGTTTGCAGCACTTCGAGCGCATCGCGCGAAAGGTACTGTTCGCCGCCCTGCACCTTGGGTTCCTTGGCCGCCAACGCAGCCGCGCCGTTTTCTATGTTGGTCGTATTCGCTCCGATCTTAGCCAGCAAATAAGCCGAAAGGGAATCTTCGTCCTTCAGCATGGCGTAAAGCAGATGGCACGGCTCCACCGACTGGTTGCCCAACGACTGGGCATAGGAAAAGGCCGCCTGCAACATCTCTTGCGCCTTAATGGTTAAATTGTTCGCATTCATAATTTATCGTTATTCCTTTCTGTTCGGATCCCTCCTTTCCGATGATCTCCGGAAAGCGGGAGCCGCATTTCGGGAAAGAAAGTAACAACGTATGTGCCAAACCCCGGAAAGCGACGGATTGTCCGGAAGGGATGACAGCTTACCGCCAAACGGTCAGCGGGTTATGACGATTTTACAGCCGTTGCGACAGGAGACGTGACGATTTTGCAGGGAACGGCAGGCGGAATATTTTTCGAACGACATTCCGGTTATGCACGTATTAGACACAAGCATTCATTATCTTTGGGAACCGTTTCCGCCCGCCCCGGAATATGCTGAAGCCATTTCGAAAATTTTCAATGCCACAGCGCTCGCCCGCCGCATGAAAACGAAAAGAGCGCAGCCGAAAACCGGCGGGTAAAACAGAAACGGTTGCTTAACCTGTAAATCGAACGGCCATGCCTCAACCTCCTTTCATCAAATACATCCGGCTGGCAGAAACAATCCGCCGGGTCCGAAAAATAACTTTTCGGGAAATAAACCGCAAATGGCTCGAAAACGACCTGAGCGAAGGCATCGAGCTGCCCAAACGGACGTTCCACAAATGGCGCATCGCCGTAGAAGAACTGTTCGGCCTCGTCATCGAGTGCGACCGGAAAGACGGATACCGGTTCTACATCCGGTATGAAGAAGCGCTATACGAAGGAGGAGCGCGCAACCGGTTATTCGACCTGTTGTCGGTAAGCCTGCAACTGGAAGAAAGCAAACATCTGAGAGACCGAATCCTGCCGGAAAACATGCCTTCGGGACACGTCTTTTTGTCGGCGATACTGGATGCGATGAAGAAAAACCGGCTCTTGCATATCGTTTACCGCAGTTTCCGAAGGGAAACGCCAAACGCCTTCGAAATCGAACCCTATTGCGTAAAAGCGTTTAGGCAACGGTGGTATCTCGTAGCGAAAAGCACAGGCTACGAAGAACTGCGGCTATACGCCCTGGACCGCATCGAAGCGCTCGAAACGACGGACCGCTCGTTTCGATACCCGGCGAATTTCTCTCCCGAAGAGTTTTTCCGCGGCTGTTTCGGGGTAATCGCAGGCGACGGAACCGACATGGAACGGGTAGAACTGAAAGTAGCCGCCGCACAAGCCGATTATCTGCGTACCCTGCCGCTACACGAATCGCAGGAAGAGATCGCGCGTACCGACGAATACGGCATATTCCGGTACGACCTTCGTCCGACTTTCGATTTTCAGCAGGAAATATTAAGCTACGGCGAACAGGCGGAAGTGCTTCGCCCCGCATGGCTCAGAAAACGAATGGCCGAAAAAGCGGAACAGATGCGGAACCGATATAAAACGGATGCAGAAAACGGAGAATCGGGCGGTCGCGACGCAACCGACGGTTTATCCGCCGTGGCCCAGGACTACGCCTGCGCTCTCGATACGCTCGACAAGTACGACCATCAACGGTTGGAAATTTCCGGCACGTATTCGACACACCCCTTTCGGGCCACCTATGAAAATGCGATGGAAGCCGTCCGCAGCCTCCATGAAAGATTCGGAGGAAGCAGACTTTTCGGCCGGGAAAAAGACGAGTCGTTCCACAGCGTCATCGATCAAATATACCAGACGTTCGACGGAGAAGAGTTATACCCGAGCGTAGAAGAAAAAGCGGCCATACTGCTTTATACCGCCGTAAAGAACCACGCTTTTATCGACGGGAACAAACGCATCGCCGCAATGTTGTTTCTATGGTTCATGCACCGGAACGGCATGCTTTACCGTACCGACGGAAACAAGCGCATCGCCGGAAATACCCTCGTCGCGCTGATCCTGATGATCGCCGAAAGCCGTACCGAAGAAAAAGAAACGATAGTAAAATTAGCGGCAACCCTGATCGACGACAAGAACGTTTGAGTGGGATGCCGATAAATTTCCTTCGATCCGGTCAAAGAGAAACCGACGAAAAGCAGCGATAAAAGAAACGCGGGAAAAAATCGAATAACGTCTGAGGAATTGTCATATTTTCAAGCATTCCTGACAAATTATATATTTTCCCCAACGACTTTTCCCGAAAATATCTATTTTTACCGAACTTTCAATCCGATTTTATGCTGAACGACTTTTTTTATTATCTAAGCAACCGGAGGTATAAGGAAAACGACTTGTCCGATATAACCTGGACCATGTGCAACGCATGCGACCGGTTCAAACGCTTTTTCCTGACCTATTTCTTTCCGGACCTCGACCCGGACGACGTGACCGACATCGTCCGGGAAAAGGCGGACGAGACGGACGGCGACAGCCGCGTGGATTTTTACATCGAAACGCAGCACCGCGGCCGTTACCTGATCGAAGTAAAAATCGGGGACAGGCAGCATCATTTCGAACAATACGACCGGGCGTACCGCATATCGCCCGACAGATTCGGCTACATCACGAATTATCCCCTGCATGCGGAAGGATATGAAACGCGGCAATGGGAAGATTTTTACCGCCGACTGAAAGACGAATCGAGCCGAATCGAGGATAAAGAAGGGAAAGCATTGATCGACGGATACCTGACTT
The DNA here is from genome assembly GCA_949286165.1 of uncultured Alistipes sp. Taxonomy (GTDB): domain Bacteria; phylum Bacteroidota; class Bacteroidia; order Bacteroidales; family Rikenellaceae; genus CASDZK01. Next base: position 8,887 of record CASDZK010000031.1, on the reverse strand, counting down.
ATGTAAAACAGGTTTGCGGCATCATAGAATTGAAAACGGATATGAGACTCAAAGGACTATACTCGCTGTACGAGTTGATGCAGATATTGACCGGCAGCGTGAACCGCGCGAACGAAGATTTCACGCTCGGTTTGTACAACGATAAAAAAGGAAACCGGAACGGCGTACAGGGCATCTATTTCAAGATAGAATACGCGAATGGCCGCATAGACGATACCTGGGCCTGGGTAGGCATATATTACGAACGGGAAAATCCGCTCATTTGCCTCGGCTTTTCCTCCGAATCGGGTTGGGGGAAACCCGTGTACGATTTACTGCAAACCTCGGACCGGCCTCGGGAAGGTTCGTTCGCTACGGCTCCGTACCCGGAAAACGGCTGGTATTATTTCGAGCTGAGCGAAGCGAAGCACGAAGCGTTCGAAAACATGACGCTGGAAGCGCAGAAAAAGCTGCTGGAAGACTTCATCGACGAAGTTGTCCGCTATCCGCTGCATTTACAAAACGGTCTATAAACGTCCGTTGCAGCGTCCGATCATCCGGCTTATGCCCGGATTCGGCACAAGCCGAAAATATCTTTGCCTAAAAAAACACAGGCAAACGGATATGAAACGCTTCGAATCGTTGGAAGAAGTTCGCGAATGCGGCAGGGAGTGGGCGGACATGCCGACCCGAATCGTCCGGAAAATCGATCCGGAAGAGGTATTCAATCTTTATATGGCGGCCATGAAATACGTTCCGGAACGGATAAAACGGTACGCCGAATCTTACGGTTTCCCGAATTTCGAACAAGGGTATATCGTATGCGGACACGGATTCGCAGGAAGATGCATAAAGCAAAAACATATTCTGATCGATTTTTTTACCGTTCTTTTTACGGACGACGTCTATTTCGACCATGTATTGTTGCACGAATTGTGTCACACGGTACACCCGCACCATAAACCGGCTTTCTGGAAACTGCTCGACGAAAAACTGCGCGAAACCTCCGTCGTACCTTCCGATTACGACGGCTGGAATCGAGAAGTGACGGATTCGCCCCATTTCGACAGCGAAACCTACGACGGTTACTCGATATACGAAAGTCCGGGCAAGGTCTATCCGGTTTCGACCATCAAACGTTGCGTGATCCGCACGAAAATATTCAGCAAAAAACCGTTTTGGCGTTATTATAAGCCCATCGTTTCCCCCGACTTGTGGGAAAAATACCGTTCGTTATACGGATTCGCGAAAAAGCAGAGATTTTTGAACGGATTCTATTGGATAGGATAAGCGTAAAAAACGTCGGACGAAATTCTGGACAGCGGAACGTCGCCCTATCCGGATTGCAGCCTGAACCGGAACACAGGTTCATACAACAGCAAGGAGAGGAACAGCCTATACGTACGCGCTTCGGAAGTTGAACGAGCACGACAGACAGAGTTTCCAAGACCTGTTGCGCACCAACGAATTACGGACCGAACCAAAGGGTTCGGAGACCACATTGTATAGAAAAATTTCAAAACATTCGATACATGGAGCGACAATATCGACCGATCAAAATAATCGGTGCAGGCAGCGGAGCCTGCCGCATGGTTCATGCGATGCCGGAAAACATGCGGGAGCGGTTCGCCTTCGCCGCATGCGATCGCAGCCAACCCGTTTTTTCCGATTCGCCGGGCAGGGAAACGGTCATGATTCCGCCCTGTGCGGAACGGTTGGAAACGGAACTGTCGGCATTTCTCGGCACGGATACCTGTCTGCTGCTCATCATGGCATGTCTCGGAGGAACCACCGGAAGCGAATTCGCCCCGCAAATCGCGCAGATCGCCCGGAACAAGGGCATTCCCGTATTCGGTTTGCTGGCGTTGCCGTCCGGTTCCGAAGGTTCCGGATGCAGGCACAGAGCCGTATCGGTTTTCGGGAAGATATGCGAACACGCGGATTCCGTCATGCTATCGGACCACGAAACGTTGAAAAAAAGGTCCGCCTCCCTGACGGCCGCCGAAGCGTTCGGGGAAACGGCCCGGTCGTTTTCCGATGCTCTACGCAACCTGTGCTACCCTTTTCTGCATGAAAGGCTGATCGATTTCGATCCGATGGATTTGAAATGGAGTCTGAACGGCGGGAACTTTTTTACGACCTGCACCGGATACGGACAAGGAACGGCAAAAGTCCGGAACGCGCTCGACAAAGCCGTCCGCTCTTTGCTTTCCCCAGCTGCGGAAAATCCCGTAAACGCCAGGCATGTCTTAGCCATCCTGTCCACGAAAATATGGGACGGCATTTCCCCCGACACGCTCTCCGACATTCCCGACCGTTTGCAGCGGCAATTCGGCCCCGACACGGAAATAAACTGGACGTTCGTATCCGACGACACCCTGCCCCAAGACACGTCCAAAACAATACTGATTGCCTCGGGAACAACAAAACATTCGAAATAAACGATACATTCCGATTAAATAATTTTCATACAACAATTTCAATAAAAAAATGCTTCCAAAAACGCTCAATCCGGAACATTAGAAATGCTTATATTAAAAAATAAAATAGAGGCGGTTCATTCCCCGGAGGAAAAAGTTCACGGGGAAGCGGCAGAATATGGATAAAGCCCAATTATGTTACCGTAGATGGAATTACGAGAAAAAATCTATCGATACATGGCGGAAGCACTCCCGGCAGTCGCGGCTGTATAGATCTGACAAAACATATCGACCACTTTTTAGAAAAATTAGAACAATACAAGGGCAATATCGATAGTATCCCTTTAGTGTCGATTATTCATTTAATATCCATAAATTTGCGATCATATGAAAAAAGAGACCTCGTATCGTATAGTCATCGGCCTGTTATGCGGCTTGTTCACTTTGCTTTACCTTTCCGAAATTCCCGCTTTTCTACGGCATCCGGAAAATTATCCGATCGATCGGGAGTGAAAACGCGCCTTTCTGGTACGAATCTCCCGCTCTGTATTTAGGATGGAACGGTCTGAACGGTTTGTTGTTCATAGCAGGAATATATATGGCTTGCACGAAAAAAATGCGACTGACACGGATCAAGGCATACGCAGGGGGTTCTCCTGCTTCTGTCAATATGCGAAATCGGATATATCTATCTGTATCTATAAACGCCCTGTAACTACGGAAAAGCCGCCGGCTTTCCGTTCCAACACCCAGGGTCGATGACGCATGTCGTACCCTTCATCGAGCAACGACCCGTTCACGAATATCGTGGTTCGGATACGCTCCATACCGTAAGCGTCATGAACATGTCCGAACAGATGGCATTTCGGCCGCAATTCCCGTACAGCCCGCAACAAGTCGGCATTTCCGTAATGATTTTCTCCTGCCGCATCCAGTATGCCATAAGGTAGTTGATGGGTAACCAGCACATCTGTTCCCGCAGGAATGCTTTTTATACGACCGGCATACTCCCCCGACAAAACCTCCTCCATAAACATTGGCACGCCGTAGAACGTCAAATTCTCGACAGTTACGGCCGAATGGCACAGATAAAAACAACGATCGGGCAATCCCTCCAGTTCCGCTCCGAACAAACAAGCGTCATGATTGCCCGCAATGAAAATTTTATACCGGTAAGGCAAGGCGAAATACCACTCCATAAAATCCAGAACTTCGCGTTCTGTTCCGGCAAACGAAACATCGCCCGAATGCACGACGATATCCGCAGCCGGCAGGCTGCCGGTCAAAAAAGCATGTTGTCCGTGCGTATCGGAAAGATGGAGAATCCTGTTTATCATGTCCGGTCGCAATCAAGGGTTTCCCCGTCGTGCAGCACGACCACGGGAGCTATATGACCGAACAACTCTCCGAACCGTTCCGGCGCCTCGGTATGCACGGGAACAATCCCCTTTTTCGGAGCCACCGCCTCGAACACGGTCTTCAAGGTCTTCACATCGGCATGGCCGCTCGTGTGCAGATACCGCCAACGGTCCGTACCGATATAAGGGGCCGAAAAAGCGTACAGTTTCTCATTGAAGGCCGGATGGGCGGCATCCAAATATCCTTTCCACATGGAATAGTAGATTGCAGCTTTGTCCCCGTATCTTTCCACAATCTTTCCGAACGGTTCCGAACAACGAACAAGCATGCAAAATCCGCTTCTCCGCCAAGCCTCGTCCAACCGATTCGGAATATAAAACGCGGCACGGTCGTCTCGCTTCCTTCCGAGCACAAAGAAACGGCCCGGCCACTGTGTTTTTCCGTAATCCACTTCATAAAAGGCGGAGTATTTCGCATGCTTTTCCGAAACGATTTTCATGACGGCCGCCTGAAAATCATCGCATACAAAACACAACCCGGCGGCCTCGGCCGCATGGTAAACCGAAAACACCCGGTCGATGTTCGTGGAAGACGACAAAACGAAATTGTATTTGTTCTCCCGGAATCCGGCCTCGAATTTCCGTTGCAAGGTCCATTCGCTTTCGAAGGCCGCATCCGGTCGGGAAACATTTGTTCCCTCTGCCACGACATAATCGATACCGGACGCATACTTTCCCAACATATCGGCCAACTTCGCGCTTCTGAAACCATGTTCGCGGAAATCGCCCGTATAAAGGACACGCGTTCCCCGGCATTCGATCACGAACATATAGGCATCGAAAGCGGAATGATCCACCATCAAGGGAGTGACGACAATCGCTCCGTTCGTTATTTTCCGAAGTTTGGTAAACGTATTGAACGTCAAAACACGTCTGAAATTGTCCTCCTCTCCGGAAGCCGCAATGCGGGACAAGCGCTTTCGGAGGGCACGATAAACGGCATAAGCCGTCTCCCCGACATAAACGGGCAGTCCGTCGGGAGTATCGCACGCCTTGCCGATATGGTCGCCGTGATAATGCGATATGACGAGTATGCTTTTCGACACGTCCCCGCAGGTCAGTCCCTCGATTTTTTCCGACGGAGAAACCGAAGAGCCGGGAAGCTGTTCGCCGAAATCGAGAAAAACCTTGTACCCGCCGTCCTCTATCTCGATGGTATTTCCGCCTATCCGGTCCGCCCCCCTATGTATCGTCAATCTCATAACGCCGGCTCCCTTTCGTATCTCTCATCATCGATTATATCATCGATTCCCAAATCGGGAAGCACGGCTTCGGAAAAAAGAAACACTGCATGAAAATTCTCATTATCCTTTCGGGTTATATCGCCATACTTATATTCTCCGTTCTCCCGAATATCCTCCAGACACCGAACAGATTTCCGCCGACAATTCCAACGCCTGAAATTTTCATTACGTTCGTTAAACAGATATCCGCCCAGGGTTTGTTTTGGCGTACTCTGCCCTCTCCTTTCCGCGTTATTGTCCAATACGATAAAATAAAATTCGGGCCTGTCTTCAAAAGAATCGCGATCCAAACCGTGCAACTCGCAAGGAACCTGAACCCCCAAACCGATTTGGCTGTTCAGGATGCTCGCGAGTTCCTCCTTCAATCCGTCGTAATACCCCTGAGAGCAAAACGTACGAAAATCCTCCGCATGTTTAACGATTCCGCTTTCCCCGCCGATCGCACTGCCCCCGTATTTCAACTCGATAATGGCGACCCGATGGGGAAACGACTTGGAAACGGCCAGAATATCGAAACGGCCATTGAATCCGGACACCTCGCGTTCCTCCCTGTTCCGGAACTGCTTTTTGTATTCCACATCGACACAAAACCAGTCGGAATGCCGGTTGGCATTGTTCCGCACGACCAACTGCGCCTGCGCCTTTTTTTCCGCAGTCCCCCGCCGGTCGCTGTTCTTTTTTATCGAATCGTAACGGCGCTCGAGTTCTTCCGACGTTATCTTCACGTACTTCGTTTCGCCGTCCTCTTTCGAGCAACCGCTTTTCCCTTCCAGATAATAGCGGGCGATTTCGCAACTTACCGTTCCGCGTCCGCACCGGATTTTGGCCACACTGTCGCAATGATAATATAAATTGACATACCCGTTGCGTACCCCCAGAAACAATTCGTTCCGATGGGCGGCATAAAAGCGATAGAGGCCGGAATGTCTGAAAGTCTCGGCAAACCGCCCGCTTACACCGCGAAGAAGTTCATTTTTCCGCATTTATCCCGATTTTTACTTTTACATTGTTTCAACCAGTGTTCCCGACAACCGTTGAAATATTTTCCGCCGTTCCCCGTCCCGACCGTCGAAACGATTCAGAAACCGTAGGAAAGATAAAGACCGATTTCCGCAACGACATAATATTTTCCGGGTTTCCGGTCCCCGACACACTGCCCGTCGGCAAACGACTCTCATGGCAAAATTACTCAAGAAACGACAAACCGCCCCCTGCCGTGTATTCGGGACGGGACGGAAACGGTCACGCCCGCGCAGCCGGATCGTCGGGATCGTCGCAATGCACGGTGCAGTCGCCGCACGTCCTGCCTCCGCAACCGGGCAAATCCTCCGCGGATTCGCCGCGCAACCGGGCCTCTTCCTCCCGCATCTCCTGCGAAGCGCATTTCAGGCCCCGTTTCTTCATCTCGTCGTTTTCGCCCACCTCGGACTGAATGTCCCGCCCCTTGCGGATCTGCGTGATGGAAAGGCCCAACACCATCAGGGCCACGGCGGCCACGGCGACGATTACCGTAAGAAATACAGGGTGCATACTCATAATTCCGATAAATTATATTACATTTGTTTGCAAAGGTAACAACTTCGGTCTGAAAACGACCGTCAACAAGAAAATAAAACGACATGAAAATCGTCATTGCCGGGGCGGGCGAAGTAGGCAGCCACCTGGCCAAAATGCTGAGTTACGAATACCACGACCTGACCGTGATCGACGAGGACGCGAAACGGCTGGACGAAATCGGCAGCTCTTCGGACATCTACACCATTACCGGACGCTGCACCAGTTTCGACATTCTGGAACGGGCCGAAGTGAACAAGGCCAACCTGTTCATCGCCGTATGTCCCGACGAGAACATGAACATCATCGCCGCGACGCTGGCCAAACAGCTGGGCGCAAAGAAGACCATCGCGCGGATCGACAACGACGAATACCTCGCGCCCAACAACAACGACGTATTCATCAACATGGGCATCGACTACCTCTTCTATCCCGAAAAAATCGCGGCGGAAGAGGTCATCACGCTGTTGGGCAACACCTCCACCTCGGAATACGTGAACTTTTCGGGCGGGAAGCTGGCGTTGGTCGTATTCCGCCTGAACATCTCCTCGCCCCTGATCGACAAGACGCCGAAAGAGGTGGACGACGGGCAGGAATCGCTGCAATACCGCACCGTGGCCATATCGCGCAACGGCAACACCATCATCCCCGGCCCCGAAGAGGTGTTCAAGGAAGACGATACCCTTTACGTGATCGCCAAACACGACCACGTGAACGAGGTCATGCGCTTCTCGGGCAACGCCCGGGTAGAGGTCAAACACATGATGATTTTGGGAGGCAGCACCATCGGGCAGCGGGTGGCCATGACCCTGCAGGACCAGATGAACGTGCGGCTGGTGGACTACGACGCCGAGAAAGCCAAAAGACTTGCCGAAATACTGGACAGCACGCTGGTCATCAACGAAGACGGTCGGAACACCGAAGCCATGATCGAAGAAGAGCTGAGCAGCATGGACGCCTTCGTGGCGGTCACGGGCCGTTCGGAAACCAACATACTGGCCGCCATGCTGGCCAAACGGATGGGCGTGAAGAAGGTAATCGCCGAAATCGAGAACCTCAACTACATCAAACTGGCGGAAAGCATGGGGGTAGATACCGTCATCAACAAAAAGCTGATCACGGCCAGCAACATTTTCCGGTTTACCATGAACACCGACGTACAGGCCATCAAATGCCTGAACGGATGCGACGCGGAAGTGCTGGAATTCATCGCCAAGCCGGACAGCATCATTACCAAAAAATCGCTGGCGGAAGTGAAATTTCCTTCGAACGCCATTATCGGCGGCGTGGTGCGGAGCGACAAGGTATTCATCGCCACGGGCGACACCGAGATCAAAGCCTACGACCGGGTAGTGGTGTTCGCCATGCCCGAAGCCATTTCCAAAGTGGGAAAATATTTCGATTAACCATTGCTAAACCGATACGACATGTCGATGTTCGAAGTGCGGGGCGGGACCCCGCTGAAAGGAGAAATTACCCCGCAGGGGGCCAAAAACGAAGCGTTGCAGGTGTTGTGCGCCGTGCTGCTGACCGGGGAAAAGGTGCGCATCAACAACATACCCGATATTCTGGATGTCCACAAGCTCATCGAACTGTTGGGCAAGTTGGGCGTCCGGAAGGAGAAACACGGCAAAGGCAGCTATACTTTCCAGGCCGACGAAATCGATTTCAACTACCTGGAAAGCGAAGAGTTCAAAAACGACGTATCGAAACTGCGGGGTTCCGTCATGATCGTCGGACCGCTGCTGGCCCGGTTCGGGCGGGGCTATATCCCCCGTCCGGGCGGGGACAAGATCGGCCGGCGGCGGCTCGACACCCACTTCATCGGCTTCCAGAAGTTGGGCGCGAAGTTCGACTACAACGCCGATTCCGGATTTTACAGCGTAGCGGCGGACCGGCTGGAGGGATGCTACATGCTGCTGGACGAAGCCTCCGTGACGGGAACCGCCAATATCGTCATGGCAGCCGTACTGGCCCGCGGAACCACGACCATCTACAACGCCGCCTGCGAACCCTACGTGCAACAGCTCTGCAAAATGCTGGTGCGCATGGGGGCCAACATATCGGGCATCGGGTCGAACCTGCTGGTCATCGAAGGGGTGGAAAGCCTCGGCGGAACCACGCATACGCTGCTGCCGGACATGATCGAGGTGGGCAGCTTCATCGGGCTGGCGGCCATGACCCGTTCGGAAATTACCATCAAAGAGGTGTCGTTCGAGAACCTCGGCATCATCCCCCAGCAGTTCGAGCGGATGGGAATCCGTTTCGAACA
>CASDZK010000030.1 GCA_949286165.1 uncultured Alistipes sp. | reverse complement strand
TGTGGTGCCACCAGGAATCGAACCGGGGACACAAGGATTTTCAGTCCTTTGCTCTACCAACTGAGCTATGGCACCTTTGCGGCGTCAAAGATAAATAAAAAATCGAAACGAACAAAATGCCGTTATTCGAGAAAGGGAGGTTTCCATTCGAATATTGTTATCTTTGTGACATCAACAATAATATTAAAGACTACAAATAAATGAGTTTATTCGGCAGAATCGTTTGGGTGGCATTGGCTTTACTGTCTGTTTCTCAAAGCTATGCGGAAGAGGGTATGTGGTTGCCTAACCTGATCGGGGAAACCCGTTTGCAGGACATGCGCAAAAAAGGCATGAAATTGAAAGCGGAAGACCTTTACAGTACGGAAAAAGCTTCGTTGAAAGACGCAATCGTTCATTTGGGTGGATGTACGGGAGAAATGATTTCCGACAAAGGTTTGTTTCTGACCAACCACCATTGCGGATACGGCCAAATACAGTCCCATAGTTCGGTAGAAAACGATTATCTGACTCACGGTTTCTGGGCCATGAATCCGAAAGAGGAGTTGCCTTGTCCCGGGTATAAGGCTTCGTTTTTGATCCGCATTGAAGAAGTTACCGACCGGATCGCACCCGAATCTCTGGCCGGCAAGCCACAAAAAGAACGGGATTCCGTAATTACCGCCAGAAAGCGGGAAATTATCCGGGAAGCGGTCGAGGACCAGCCGAAAGGATACCGCGCTTCGGTAGAAGGATTATATTACGGCAACCAGTATTTCCTGTTTGTTTACCAGACTTATACGGATGTCCGTTTAGTCGCCGCGCCTCCTTCGGCTATCGGGAAGTTCGGCGGCGACACGGATAACTGGATGTGGCCGCGCCACACGGGAGATTTCTGCATTTTCCGAATTTATGCGGATAAAGACAACAATCCTGCCGATTATTCGCCCGATAATGTGCCTTATATCCCGAAACGTTCGTTGGTTATTTCGACCCGGGGTGTAAGGGCAGACGATTTCGCGTTTATTTACGGATATCCCGGTCGGACAAACGAATACCTCGTTTCCGATGCCATCCGTTATATCGTAGAGAAAAGCAATCCGCACAAAATAGCTCTTCGGACACAGCGGTTGGAAGTAATGAACGGCTATCAAGGGAAGGATCCGGCAGTCCGGATACAATATGCCGCAAAAAATGCCTCCGTAGCCAATGCGTGGAAAAAATGGCAGGGCGAAAGCAAAGGGATTGTCCGGATGAAAGCGATTGACCGGAAACAATCGCTGGAAGCCCAATTCGTCCGTTGGGCGGCGGATAAGCCCCAATACGAGCGGTTGCTGCCCCGGTTCCGCGATTCGTATGCCCGTCTGGAACCTTATGCATTTGCAGCGGATTATTATAACGAAGCGTTCCGTGCCGTGGAATTGTTTCAATACGCAGGACGTTTTGCCCGGCTTTCCCAGGACAGTGTGCAAAAATTAGCGAAAAGAACTGAGGTTCATTTTAAAAATTATTACATGCCTATCGATCGGGATATTGCCGAACGTATGTTGACGGCTTATGCGGAGCAAGTACCGGAGACGTTCCAGCCGGATATATTGCGGCGAAATGCCGGTCGAATAGGGGAGTGGCTAAAAGAGGTATTCGCAACGTCGGTTTTTGCCGCTCCTGAACGGTTGAATACCCTGTTTTCGGAGGAACCGGAAAATGCTTCGATTCGGTTACAGAAGGATCCGGCTGTCCAGATTTTTACTGCTTTCAACGATATCTACCGCGAACGGATCGCGGATTCTTTGAAAAGCATCAATGTTGAAATTGCCCGGCTTTATACAGACTATATGAAAGGGTTGATGGAAATGCAGACCGATAAAATCTTTTATCCGGACGCAAATTCCACATTGCGCGTCGCATACGGCAGAATAGAGGGCTTCGAGCCTGCCGACGGCGTCGTCTATCGTTTTCAGTCTACTTTGGACGGCGTGATGGAAAAAGACAATCCGGAAATTTACGATTACGACGTCCCTGAAAAACTCCGGGAGTTGTATGACCGGAAAGATTTCGGCCGTTGGGAAATAAACGGAACCGTCCCGGTCGCTTTTTTGGCTTCCATCCATACGACCGGAGGAAATTCCGGCAGTCCGGTATTGAATGCCAGAGGCGAGTTGGTCGGCATTAATTTCGACCGCTGTTGGGAATCCACCATGAGCGATATCGTCTATGACCGGGATATGTGCCGGAACATTGCCGTAGATATCCGCTACGTACTTTTTATTTTGGACAAATATGCCGGAGCCGGTTATTTGCTGGATGAGATGAAATTAAATTAGGTTTGCGAATTAAAAAAGATGTTTATGAAAAGAATCGTGACGGCTTTTTTGTTACTCTCGCTATTCAGTAACGGCGTCATGGCGCGAGAATCGGATTCCAGCCGTTTTATCGAAGTAACCGGAAGTGCGGAAATGTGGGTGGAACCGGACGAAATTTTGTTTGTCATCCGAATCAAAGAGTTTTGGGAAGAAGAGTTTCAGGAAGGGACGAAACCGGAAGATTACAGAACCAAAGTGCCTATCGCCGTGATCGAGAAGCGGTTGAAGAAAGATTTGGAACAGATAGGGATTGACCGAGAAAATATCCGGGTGCAAAACGTCGGAGATTATTGGCGGGAGAGAGGACGGGATTTTACGATCAGCAAACAATTGGAATTGAAATTGACCGACTTTTCAAAAATCGACCAAATTATCGACCGGGTGGACACCCGGGGAATCGATTATATGAATATCGTCGAATTGAGGAACGACCGTTTGCAGGAATACAGGAAACAGGTCAAGGTCGAAGCGCTCAAATCCGCCCGGGAGAAGGCTGAATACCTGTTGGCCGGAGCCGGTCTGGGAAAACGGGTAGGCGAAGTTATTTTCATTATGGAACCGGAAGAGGGAATGACCGGGGGCGGAATTTCTCAAAGTTATTTGAGCAATATTTCCATGTCCGGAGCCGGAGAAACAGGCAGATTCGACAATTTGCGCAAAATAAAACTACGCTATGAAATGAGGGTCCGTTTCGAACTTGAATAAAATCCCCAAAGTCTTCACTGCTTTTCGAAGCCTCGGTCACGTACGTCCGTACGCTCTCTCATTTTTGAAAATCAAGCCCTTGCACCTGAAACCTTTTTGAACAACCTGCCGGTAAAGTTTGAAAGGGAAATGCCCCCCTAAAAGTTTTTTGTCTGACTTTTGGGGGGCACCTCACATTTAGACACCCTCTTCTGTTTTTTTATTCAAATTCGGTTCGAAGCGGTTATAAACCGTTGATATAACTATCCAATGCATTGTAATGGCGGCCGTACCAATCGATCATGTATTGAGCTTCGTCTTCGATGGGAGTGCATCGAAATTCGCTGTCGCCCGACCATCGGTTCATTTCCCGTTCGTATGCGCCGGATTTTAGGAACAATTCCTTGTAGGCATTGATTTGGGCGGCTACGGTAGCCGGAGCCAGTTGAGTCGTTTTCAGTTCGTTCCAACGCGTTTTCAATTTGGTTTTGAAATCGTCCGGATTCACGCGGTACAACCGTTTGTAAAGTTCCGTTTCATTGTAGGCGGGTTGCCCGGGCAATCCGAATCCCATAAAGGTATGGTTCTCTAACAGGCCGCTGTCCGAATTTCTTCCGAAAGAACCGTCCATATCCCAGGGGGTACAGAAGAAGCGTTTGTCTTTTTTCGTATTGTAGATGCTCCAGAAAATGTTTTTCCCGAAATTGTCGTGGGAACAAGTCGCATTGACAAAAATCAAATAGTCGATTACGTTCCCCATATCCAGATGGTCGTTCAACTGTTCGGCAAACAACACGTCGTCCGGGTTATCCGTGGAAGACACGAACTTGACCAGTTCTTCGATGGTTTCCCAACGCATGTTCCCCGGTTCCGCGGGATGTTCGGCTTCGAAGCCGCACCAGGTATCCGAATTGTTGTCAATCGGACTTTCCGCATAGTTGAACAGGGTCGTTTGGGTAAATTCATCTCCTTTAAATACAACCCCTCCGGTTTCGACGTCTTTCTTCACTTTCAGTTGCTTGCGGTCTATTTTTTCCGTCATGCAGTAAAGTCCCCGGTATTCGTCGTTTATAATGACCTCTACGAAATATCCCCGAGTACCGTTTACGGCTTCCGGCTCCTGATCGAAATGATAGGGACGGTTCATGGTATTCCAGATGTCCGTACATAAGCGGTTACGCATGCGGGCATGATCTACCCACATGGCGTCCAATATCCAGTCGCCGTCGAAACGCAGTCCGAAAAAGCTCGCATCTACTTCTTCTCCTGCGTCGTCCTGCATTTCTATAGAGTAGGATTTTTTGTCGAAACGCTGCGAATACGCCCCGCGCCGTTCTATGCCTGCCTTGTTGGCGTAATGAACGTTGCCTTCCGTATCGGTTTCCAATCGCTTCGTCCGTCCTTGCGGATCGATTAATGTAAAACCGCAGGGAGCTTTAGGATCGTCCGGAATAGCTTCTACGCCTCCTTCGATTTGAATAAGGACGACGGGAAGTCCCGTCAGTACCAGCGTATATTCCGTCGTTTCGCCCAACCGGTTCGTCAATACGATCGGATAGGTCCGGGCCACATCGAAAGCCTGGAACGTAAACGTACCGTTCAGGTCGGTCGCTTCCGTCCCGTCTATCGTCAATTTTTCGATGCTTCCGCCCTCTATGGACAGAGTGCGGGTCGTCCGGTCGATCTCGTCGATGCGTACCGGGCAATAAATCGTTTTTCCTACGATAACAGCCGGTATGTCATCCATTTTGAACGAGGTCAGAACAGGCGTATCGGTCGCGATTACCGTTACCGTATAAACAGCAGTCGTTCCATCGGCCGCCGTAACCGTATATTTTACGGGAACGTTGAAATTTTGCGGAACTCCGCTGGCCGGTTCAATGCCTGTCGCTGTTGGAGATATGGAAATGGTAGGGGTTAGCGCACTCAGATCGATCCCTTCCGGAACGACGACCTGGACGGTTTTGGCATTTTCATCGATTTTTCCATTGACCGAACTGGTAAGTTCCGGATTCAAGGCACCGGCCTTAAAGACAAAGGCATTGATTTGTTTCGCCGAAGGCAAAGGAGGATCGGACTTTTCCGAACATCCGAAAAACGACAGCCCAATAAGCATCAAGCTGCATAATAACATCTTCTTTTTCATAAGGTTGGGTTTTTAGTGAGCATTTGGTATTTCAATCATTCCATTCATATCGTCAAAAATATATATATTACTTTAAATTTCAATAGAATAAAGAAGGAAAAAAGTTTTTTTTACGAATCGGCTGCCTTTTTATACTTTCGGTGTTTTATTTCTTCCATTTGTAAAATCGATACCGTGCGAACGCTCCGTTCTCCTCCGGACGCTTCGTTTGTCCGGCACAATAAAAATTGTTATCTTGCCGTCTGTTTTCATGTAAAGGCAGGATTTATATCGATGAGCGCAAAAGACAAAATCGTTATCCGGGGGGCCCGGGTGCATAACCTGAAAAATATAAACGTTACTATTCCGCAAGGGAAACTCGTCGTTATTACGGGATTATCGGGCAGCGGAAAATCTTCGTTGGCTTTCGATACGCTTTTTGCGGAAGGACAGCGCAGGTATGTAGAAAGCCTTTCCGCTTATGCCCGACAATTTCTGGGCCGGATGAACAAGCCCGACGTGGACGACATTTCCGGCATTTCGCCTTCCATCGCCATCCAACAGAAAGTGGCTACGCGAAATCCCCGTTCTACCGTAGGAACGTCCACTGAAATATACGATTACCTGAAATTGTTGTTTGCGCGTATCGGAAAGGTCTTTTCTCCGGTTTCCGGACGGGAAGTCCGCGCTTATCAACCGTCCGACGTGGTCGATTACGTCGTTTCCCTGCCCCCAAAAACACGCGCCCTGATTACCGCCCCGATTCCCCGAATAGAGAACGTGTCGTTGATCGAACACATTACATTGCTGGTCAACGACGGTTTCGACCGTTTTTATACGGGTGGGCGAACGCTTTATGTGGACGAATTGATGCCTGAGATTGCGGAACACACCTACGACGATTTATTGGTTGTGGTGGACCGATGCTCGGTATCCGACAGCGAGGAGCTGTTGTCAACGCTGAACGATTCCGTCCAGACGGCCATGCAGTTGGGAGAAGGGGATTGCTGTATTGTTCGTATCGATCGGGAACAAGGCGACGAAATCCGCCGTTTCTCAAACCGTTTCGAAGAAGACGGAATAGCATTCGAACCGCCGCAGGAACATCTGTTCAGCTTCAATAATCCGCTCGGAGCCTGTAAACGTTGCGAAGGTTACGGAAAAATTGTCGGGATCGATGAAGATCTGGTCATTCCCAACAAGACCAAGAGCGTATTCGAAGATGCAATCGCATGTTATCGGGGCGAAACCATGAAATGGTGGAAGCAACAGATTATAGACAGCGCGGAACGCAGCGGATTTCCCATTCATCGTCCTTACTTGAAATTGTCGGGAAAAGAGCGGGAGATGTTGTGGCAGGGGTGCGAGTTTTTTCCCGGTATCCACCAGTTTTTCGCTATGTTGGAAAAGGAACGGTATAAGATACAGAACCGGGTGCTGATTTCCCGATATACGGGCAAATGCCTCTGTCCCGTTTGCAAGGGAACTCGTTTGCGAAAGGAGGCGACTTACGTGAGGGTCGGCGGTTATACCATTGTCGACTTGGTCCGCATGCCGGCCGCCCGGCTTTTGGAAACCATGGAAAACCTCTCCCTTTCCGCCTACGATGCGGACGTCGCGCGACAATTGCTCGTAGAAATCAAGACCCGTTTACGCTACCTGATCGATGTCGGGCTCGATTATCTGACGCTCGACCGCCTCTCCAATTCTTTGTCGGGAGGAGAAAGCCAGCGAATCAATCTGGCCACTTCGCTGGGCAGTTCCCTCGTCGGGTCCATGTATATTCTCGACGAACCCAGCATCGGGCTGCATCCGCGCGACACGCAGCGTTTGATACGGGTATTGAAACAATTGCGGGATTTGGACAATACGGTCATCGTGGTAGAACACGACAAGGAAATCATGATGGCGGCCGATTATATCATCGATATCGGACCCCGTGCAGGGATTGAAGGAGGAGAAGTGGTTTTCGCAGGAACTCCGGAAGAACTGAAAACCGCGAAAAACTCTTTAACGGCCGATTATATCTGCGGACGTTTGTCGATCGACCGTCCGAAAACACCTCGTCCTTTCAACAGTTATATTCGGGTGGAAGGCGCTTGCGAAAACAATCTGAAAAATATTTCGGTCCGCATTCCCGTCGGAGCGTTCACTTGCATTACGGGAGTCAGCGGCAGCGGCAAATCGTCGTTGGTGCAAGATATCCTTTATCCTGCCCTTTTCCGCCATTTCAACAAAACCGGAACCGTCAGTCCCAATTTCGATTCTCTGACCGGCGATTTGCAACTGCTGGGCGGTGTGGAAATGATCGACCAGAATCCCATTGGACGCTCTTCCCGTTCGAATCCCGTTACCTATATCAAGGCTTACGACGAGATACGGAAAATCTTCTCGGAACAGCCGGAGGCAAAACTGAACGGGCTTACGCCCGCGCATTTTTCGTTCAATATCGCCGGAGGTCGTTGCGAAGAATGCCAGGGAGAAGGCGTTTTACGGGTAGAAATGCAATTCATGTCGGATATCGTCATGGTTTGTGACCATTGCAACGGACGTCGGTTCAAGGATGAAATATTGAATGTGAAATACAGGGGATACTCCATCGACCAGGTATTGGAGATGTCCATTGACGAAGCCATGACGTTTTTCGGAGAAGATCCCTCTCCGGTTGCCCGTCGGGTTACGGATAAGCTCCGGGTTTTGCAGGATGTGGGATTGGGATACGTCAAACTGGGACAATCTTCCTCTACGCTTTCCGGCGGCGAAAGCCAACGCGTGAAACTGGCTTCGTACCTGTTGAAAGAGGATCGACAGGAACCGTTGATTTTTATTTTCGACGAGCCTACAACCGGTTTGCATTTTCACGATATCAAGAAATTGTTGGCCGCTTTCGACGCATTGATCGCCAAAGGGCATACGCTGGTCGTGGTGGAACACAATATGGATGTCGTGAAATGCGCCGATTATATAATCGATCTCGGACCGGAAGGCGGCGAGGCCGGAGGAAACCTGGTATTCGAAGGGTCCGTCGATAAATTTTTGACGACGAATGAAGGATATACGGTCGGTTTTTTGAAGGAAGCGTTGTAAACGCCCATACGAATTCCTGAAAATTGTATTATCTTTATCGCCGGAATAAAGACGGTGCTTCGTTTCTCGATAAGAATGAAGGAGGTTCCGTTGGAATTGAATTATCGTGTCAAATTATGAAAAAACTTGCGATTTCAAGCATATTGCTGATGTTATGTGCCATACCGGCCATGGCGCAGGATTTCGGTTGGGGACCGAAGATCGGGATGAACTCTTCCCGTCTTACCCATTCCACCCGGGTCAACAAACAAGGACTTACCTTCGGGGCATTCGCAGGTCTGCGGTTTACCCGTATGTTGGAAGTCGAAGTCTCCGCCATGTATTCCCAGCAGGGAGCCAAAATGGATAACGAACCGTTATCGGACGGCAGGATCGCCCGGAATGTGAAAACACGTGTCGATTACCTGAACTTTCCCGTGGTATTGAAATGTTACGTGATCGGCGGATTGAATCTTTTTGCAGGGCCGCAGTTCAGCGCGATTTTGTCGGCCAAACACAAATACCATATCGCTTCGGAAGACACCAAAGTCGTGCGGAATATCAAGCCGCAGATGAAATCCGGCGATGTCGCTTTGGTGCTGGGGGCCGGATACCAATTTAAGTTCGGCCTGAATTTGGCGATCAATTACAATGTAGGGATGATCAATACGTTGAAATACGGCGATGTGTTGGATGAATTGCATGGTCGTACGAAAAACGGAAATTTTCAGATTACGGCGGGTTGGCGTTTTTAAAACGGGAATATGATCGATTTTTTATTTAACGAATACTATCCTTACAACCAGGCTGAGAAGGAGTATTTGGCAGTCAATATCCGCAAAAAGGAAATCGTGGAAAAGCAAGTGCGGTTATTGGTCCGGCAATACAAACGGTTTTCCCGTATGTACAGGATCAATCGGTATGTGATTCAGATAATTCCTGTGGTGGCGTTGGCCGCTTATTTGGTCATGCCGACCTATTATTTGCAAGTGTTCATTGTCGCTTTCGTACTCATTTTCGCTTATGAACTGTTTTTGTCGCTTTTTTTCCCCCGACATTATTACGATAAAATCAGCAGCAATATTTTGATTTTGAAAAGCATATTGAAATTGCTCGCGGAAGGTCGGGAGGAATAAAAAGAGGCCGCACCAAAAGAGATTTTCAGAGGTCGGCTTCTCTTAGGATAATGCAGAGAGATATTCGGTTGCAATTTTTTCAGGTTGCAACCGAATTCTTTTTCTTCGTCCGAGAATTGTTAAGAATGACCTCTCGGTCCTTATGGCCTATGGCTATTCAGGACACCTATGCGGTTACAAAGGCATGCCCCTGCTCCGCAGGTCTGAGAGAGAGCATTTCCGAGTATTTCCTGAGGGTGTGCGCGAGCGCGACGAGACCGAACTCGCCCCTTACTTTCCTGTTTGACAGGAGGAGAAACCGCTTGAAGCCGATTCTATCTTCGTCCCGTCTATGTACTGTACCTTCAACGACAGTAGATCCTCCACGTTCAGTAGCGGAACAACCGACCGTCCGACAGACGCTCGTTCCTGAAACGGTTGATTGTCCTGAAGTCCGGCCGGCTCATCCCTGACAGCCACATGTAGTTCACGTTCTCTCTCAGCAGCCGCTCCATCCTACGCCCCGAGTACACATTGCACATGTAGGAATAGACGACCACCTTCAGAAGCATCCGCGGATGGAAGCTGCTCGTCCCGCCGCCCTTGTACGTGGACTCTATCCCCGTGATGTCAAGCCTGTCTATTACCGCACTGACCGTCCGGACCGGATGGTTTTCCGGTATCAGCTCTCCCAATGTGGGCGGAAAAAGAAGTCTGTCGTTCTGATTGTACGATTTATATACTATCTTTGCTCCCACGGTAAATGACTGTTTTTCTTTTTTTGCACTATAAATATAACAATCTTTTACCACAAAACAATAATTATCTTACTTATTTTCAGTAAGATAACCGTTCATTTGTTTATACCTCCCCACACACATACAAAAAACTCTCCCGTAAACGACGGTGCAAAGTGTGCGCATCAATACACAAAAAGAGGATGACCTCAAAGCCTCTTGGCTTTTGGTCACCCCCTCGTTTCAGAGATCGGTTACTCTATTGCCATAACCGGAGCATCCGCAGCCACGCTGTCGCCTTCGGCGTACAGAATCTGTTTGACCGTTCCGTCGAAAGGAGAGGCGATATTGTTTTCCATTTTCATGGCTTCCAGAATGAATACATCCTGTCCGGCTTTAACCGTATCCCCTTCTTTTACGAGCAACTGGTATATTCTGCCCGGCATGGGAGCGGTTACGGCATTTCCGGTTATTCTTGCCGGTTGCCGACGTACGGCAACCGGTTCCTCTTTTACCAGCTCTTCCCGTTTCGGAGCAGAGGCTTCATACCGGGCTTTCTTTACTCCGGTCAGATACTCCTTGGCCACGTTGGGAAACAGTTCCAATAACAAAACTTCTTTCTCGTTCTCGGCCAACAATACGCCGCCATACTCTTCCAATACGGGGTTGGGCTGCATTTTATACCGGTTCATATCATAAGGCGTTTCTTCGCGCACGCCGGCTATTTTGAACCGGAATTCCGGATCGACCGGTACAGGTGTTTTCCCGTATTCGCCTTTGACCAAATTGACGAACTGATTCGAGGTATTGCTGTACATCGGTTTCCCGTTCATCTGATCCAGAGCGCAGTTTACCGCCTGAGCGCCCACGATCTGGCTGGTCGGGGTCACAAGCGGAGGCAGACCCGCATCGAGCCGCACCCGGGGGATCAATAACATGGCCTTTTCCAGAATATGTTCCGATTTCAACTGTTTTAGTTGAGCCACCATGTTCGTGTACATTCCCCCCGGTATTTCGGCGTTTTTCACCAATTCGTTCGGAGCCGGAAAATTGAAATGACTTTCGATGGCATGGCATGCCGCGATCAGGGAGGTTTCGTCGTTGCGCTCGACGGCCGTTACAGCCCGGTCGAACTCCTGTTCGATAGCAGGCGGCAGGGTATCGTTCAACACGTCGAACGGTTTCGCGAACTGTCTGACGGCATCGAAAGCTTCCAGCTCTTTCCGGATATTCAGCAATTCTCCGTTGATCTTGCCTACGGCTTCCATATCGACATCCATCTCTATCCCCATTTTTTTACAGAACAGATATATCAATTCGATGGCCGGAGCCGCCGGACCGCCCGCGAAATTCCAGATGTTCGTATCCACGATATCCGCTCCGGCCGCAATAGCGGCTACTACGGATGCCAATCCGTAACCGGGCGTGCAATGGGTGTGAAAATCAACGGGAACCGACAATTCTTTTTTGAAAAGTCTGATCAATCCCGCTACCCGCCGGGGAGGAATCAGACCGCTCATGTCCTTGATGGTAATCATGTCGGCTCCCAGAGCCTCCATTTGCCTGGCCTTGTCCAGAAAATAAGCATCCGTAAACACCTTTTTCGGCAGTTTTTTCCCGGAAAACATGGCTTTCAACCGCTCTCCGGCACTGAAACGGGGATCTATGGTATAGCATACGGCGCAATCGGCGATACCTCCGTACTGCTTTACGTATTTGACAGTGGATTTGATATTGTTTACGTCGTTCAACGCATCGAAGATACGCATGATTCCGAGTCCGGATGCAATGGCGTTCCGGCAAAATCCATCGATGATTTCATCGCTGTAAGGACTGTATCCGAACAGATTTCTGCCTCGTGAAAGAGCCGTCAGTTTGGATACGTCGCCGACCGCCGCTTTGATTTTTTCCAATCGGTCCCAGGGATTTTCCTTTAAAAAACGCATGACCGAATCGGGAACCGCACCGCCCCAGACTTCCATGGCGTAAAAATTGGCCTCTTTGTAAAAAGGCAACACCCGGTCTATCTGTTGCTGGTTCATGCGTGTAGCGAACAGGGATTGTTGTCCGTCCCTGAGCGTCAAATCTCGAATTAGAAGTTTTCGTGCCATCTTATGGTAAAATAACGATTAATTGTTAATTGAATAACACAAATGTAGATAAAAATAACGAAAGTTATTCTCCGCAAGTATGCATTCCCGAAAAAATCTCAGATATCGACCTGCATGCTCAGGGAAATACTCTTGAATTCCGCCGTATTCCGTATTTTTTCGTTCATCTCCGCAACAAGCCGTTTGGCTTTTTCCACGCTTCGGCTCTTTTCTATTTTTAGAAGCAGTTGCAAGCGGTAAAATCCGCGTATGCGATTGACGGAAGGCACGATAGGAGCGCTTACCCGGTTTCCGAACAGTTGTTCCAACCGCCGGGCGTAAATGCGGACGCCCCGTTCCAACACGGCTTCGTCCGGGTGTTTGAACGTAAATTCGATAATCCGCACGAAAGGCGGGAACAAAAAGCGTTGCCGGTCGGCGATTTCCCGTTCGTACATCCGTTCGTAGGCCAATCCTTGCAGGTCGGCGATTACGCCGCCGTATAAATTGCTTTGCACGATCATTTCTCCGGGCCGTTCGCCCCGGGTCAGGCGGCCGGCCATTTGCGACAAAATCTGGTAGCCGCGTTCCGAAGCCCGAAAATCCGGGAAACCCAGCATGTTGTCCGCATTGATGACACCGACCAACGACACCCGGGGCAAGTCGAATCCTTTGCCGATAATCTGCGTTCCGACGATAATTTCCGCTTCTCCCGTCTCTATTTGCCGCATGACGCGGTCGAACCGGGCGCGGGAACGCAAGGTATCGGCATCTACCCGAACAATGCGGGCTTCGGGGAAATAGGGAGCGATCCGTTCTTCGATATTTTCCGTCCCAATTCCCTGCAAAAGCATGTTGTGCGAACCGCACCGGGAGCAGATCCGTTTCCATGGAATACGCGTGCCGCAATAGTGGCATTCCAGCGTGTCCGTATGTTTGTGATAAGTCAGGGAAACGTTGCAGGCAGGGCATTGGGGAATATCCCCGCAGTCGGCGCACTCTACGTAAGACGAAAATCCTCTGCGGTTCTGAAACAGGATAACCTGTTCTCCATTGGCCAGCGTTTCCGCCATCCTACGCAACAAGTAACGGCTGAAATAACGGGTTTCGGAAGTAAACCCCAATTCTTTTTTTTCTTTTACGGCGATCAACCTGCGTTCGATGACGGTTATTTTTGGGGCGGGCAGACCGTTAAACCGTTCGTTCAGCGTTATCAAAGCGTATTTTCCCTGCCGGGCGTTGAAAAAACTGTCCACCGAAGGGGTAGCGCTGGCCAGCAGTACGCCGGCCCGGTATATTTGTCCGGCCATGACCGCCGTGTCTCTGGCGTGAAAACGGGGAGCGGGATCGCTTTGCCGGTATCCCGCATCGTGTTCTTCATCTACGATAATCAGTTTCAGCCGGGTAAACGGCAATGACAAGGCCGATCGGGTCCCGACGACCAATACGCCCTGTTGCGAATGCAGCAAACGGTTATAGATGCGGTAGCGGGCCGACGGGGTTTGCCGGGAAGTATAGGCCAGTATGGAAGCTTTGAAATAGGTCTCCAACCGCCGGAACAATTGTGTGGAAAGAGCCAGCTCCGGAATCAAGAGCAAGACCTGATTGCCGGCAGCCACTTCCCGATGGATGAAATGCATGTAAATTTCTGTTTTGCCGGCTCCGGATACACCGAAAAGCAGGGCGGGCCGGTTTCGGGAAAAAGCTTTTTCGACAGCCGCGTACGCCGCGGTTTGCGGGCCGGTCAGAAGCGGCAGGCCGGTTTGTCCGTCCGGAATCGCTTTCGGTTCCTCATATTCCGTTTCTTCATACCGTTCCCGCGCGATCAATACGTTTTTTTTGAGCAGGCCGTTGATGCCCGCCGGAGTCCCTCCCGATGCAGCCAGCTCTTCCCGGTCCATTTCGAATTCCGTCCCGGTCGGGTTTTCCAACATCCTGTTCAGGAACAAAGTCAATGCGGCCTGTTGGCTTTTGGCCCGTTTCAACGAATCGAGCACGCCGTGCAACTGTTCTTGTGTCCGAAGAGAGGGAGCGAGCGACAATACGCTTTTTTTTCTCAGTTTCCGTTCTTTCTCGAAACCGTAAATTTCCGTTTCCCCCTGTTCGGGAAGATGTTCCAGACGCATCGAAGAGGGGAAAAAATAGGCCATGACCTGCCCTAAAGTGCACAAATAATACCGGGCTATCCATTCCCACAACCGTAACTGATCGGGACGCACTACGGGTTCCCGGTCCAATACCGACAAGACCGGTTTCAGTTCCGATACGGCCTTCCCTTCATGCACCCGGTAAACCAGTGCGGCGTAAATCTTGCGGCGTCCCAGCTCCACCGACACCCGAACGCCGGGAAGCACCGCATTTTCCAATGTTTCAGGCACCTCGTATGACAGCATGTCTTTCAGGGCCAAGGGCAGAATCACATCAATATACATCGCACCTTACAAAATTCGGGAATATTTCTGGCAAATGACTTTTCTGGAATCGTCGAGGGATTTGACGGCCCGCAATAGTTCGAGCGTTTCTTCCTCGCTCGCCGACGCTTCCATCCGGACGAACAGTCCCCGGGTCAGATCGCTCAGGACTTTCAATTTGTACACAGCGATCACTTTAGGAACGGCAATGTCCAGATTTTCGGCCTCGGATATGATATTGTCTTCGAAACGGGACCATATTCTGCTGGGCCGGTAAACCTCGTCTTTCGTTACCACATCTACGGCAAAACGGGAGATTTCTACCGAAGCGTGATTGATGAACCGATGAATATCGACCTGCTTTCCCTCCGATTCTTTCAACAATCGCGTGTATTCTTCGAATACGGATTTATAAACCGGATTCCGAAGTTCGATATGGTCTATTTCGAGTTCTTCGATGATGGTTTCGGCTACGTTCAGGGCAATGGGTTCCTGAAGTCTCCCTTCGGCGTCCCGTTCCTGGAAGTAGAAATTCCGGGCGCCGTACTTCAGCAAATAAGATACGATTTCCCGTTCCAGCTCGTCGAATTCGTGGACAGGCGAAACAGGAGAAGCCGTTACCGTTTTTTCCTCCTTCCCGGTTTGTTTCCTTTGCAGATACCGTTCTTTCTTTTGTCTGTTTTCCCAAACTTCCCGTCCGGCTTTCCCGGATGTGCGGACCGCGATCTTTTTTTCTACTTCGCTGCTTATCAACGTATAATCGACGTCCAGCAAATGGCTGCACTCTTTGAGATATTGATCCCGTATCAACGAATTGGGTATGACGCTGATGGAATTTACGATATCCGAGATTACCTCCGCCCGGCCGATCGGATCGTTTTTTACCTCTTCCAGCAACAGGTTGGTTTTGAAGGTTATGAAGTCCGTTTCATGCGTTTCTATAAACTCGTTCAACTGAGTCGCTGTCCTGCTTTTGGCAAAAGAATCGGGGTCTTCCCCGTCGGGCAACAGTACCACCCGCACGTTCACTCCTTCCGCCAGCAGCATGTCGATACCCCGTATGGAAGCCTTGATTCCCGCGGAATCGCCGTCGTAAATGACCGTCACGTTGTTCGTGAAACGCAGGATCAGGCGTATCTGCTCCAACGTCAGGGAGGTTCCGGAAGAGGCCACCACGTTTTCTATGCCGGACTGGAACATGGAAAGCACGTCCGTATATCCCTCCACCAGAATACACCGTTTCTGTTCGGTAATCGATTTTCTGGCGAAATATATGCCGTATAGCGTATTGCTCTTGTGATAGACTTCCGATTCCGGCGAATTGAGGTATTTCGCCGTCTTTTTATCGGTGCGCATAATCCGCCCCCCGAAAGCGATAACCCGTCCGCTCAGGGAATGGACCGGAAACATGACCCGACCCGCAAAACGGTCGTAATAACTTCCGTTTTCCCGTTTGATCGTCAGCCCCGTCTTGACCAGGAATTCTTCCCTGTATCCGACAGCGACTGCTTTTCGGGAAAATTCATCCCCGGCAGCAGGGCAATATCCCAATCCGAAACGTTCGATGATGGCGTCCGTAAATCCTCTTTCCCGAAAATAACTCAATCCGATGTTCCGACCTTCTCCCGACTGGTGCAGTTGTTTTTTGAAATAGTCCTGCGCGTATTGATTGACCAGCATCATGCTCTCCCGCGCCTCGTTTTCTTTTTTCTGTTCGGGCGTGTAATCTTTTTCCACCACTTCGATTCCGTACTTGCGGGCGACGTATTTCAGGGCTTCCTGATAGGTCATGCCTTCGTGTTCCATGACAAAACTGATGGCGTTGCCTCCTTTGCCGCAGCCGAAACATTTATATACCCCTTTGGCCGGCGAAACGACGAAAGAAGGGGTTTTTTCGCTGTGAAACGGGCAACACGCCTGATAATTGATCCCTTTCTTTTTCAGAGAAACGAAATCGCTGATGATATCCACGATATCGGCGGCTGCATATATTTTATCTACGGTGGCTCTATCGATCATAACGGTATTGAAAACGGCGTAAATTTCGTTATTTTTTCCGGAAAAAAGAAATGGTCGGCCAGCCCTGAAAGAGGATAATTTTATACTTTTTCAACTTTTCAATCTGAAAAAAGTATAATTTTGTTTTTTTTTGCTACATTTGTACGGTTTCCTGTCCGGAAGGGTCGGAAACCGGCAATAATTCAAAGGACAAAACGATGGGTGTAGGCACGGCGGGCAGGCACATGATAACGGTAATGTGCGGCTTTTTTTTATTTCCGTTTCTTACGGTGCGGGGGCAATCGGTTTCTGCATCGGAAACGGATTACGACAGCGATACTATCCGCCAGATCATAACCGAGGATATTTCGGTCATCAGCCGCAAGGAAGGGAGTCAGATCCGGGAAATCCCCTCGGCCTCTTCCTATGTGTCGTCCCGTGACCTGAAATTGAATACCCTGACCGGAATCAAAGAGTTCAGTTTGATCGTTCCCAATATGTTCATGCCCGATTACGGAACCAAACTGACCTCTCCCGTTTATATCCGGGGCGTCGGTTCCCGCATCAATTCGCCTTCCGTAGGGTTATATGTCGACGGGATTCCCTTTTTCGAAAAATCGTCGTTCGATTTCGATTTTTCCGAAATCGACCACATCGAAGTATTGCGGGGGCCTCAGGGAACGCTGTACGGACGCAACACGATGGGAGGTATCATCAATGTATCGACCAAATCCCCGCTTACCCACGACGGAACCGGCCTGCAGGTGTCGTACGGAAATTACGACCAGATACGGGCTTCCGTTTCCCATTACGGACGCTTCAATGACCGGTTCGGATATGCCGTTTCCGGCAATTACGAACATAACGGGGGCTTTTTCCGGAACGAATACGACGGCAGCCGGGCGGACCGGTTGAATTCCGGCGGGGGACGTGTCCGGCTGCGTTACAGGAATAACGGGTGGGACGTGAACCTGATTTCCAATTTCGAATATTCTGACCAGTCCGGGTATCCTTATTGTCTGTACGATCCGGAAACCGGCATCGTCGAGCCGGTAAACTACAACCGGACCAGTTTCTATCGCCGCCGGCTCGCTTCGAACGGACTGTTGCTCAACCGGACGGGGAGAAACCTCATGTTCACTTCCCGGACCAGCCACCAATACTCTTCGGACCACCAGGGGATCGACCAGGATTTTTCTCCCCGAAACCTGTATTATATCAACCAGAAAGAAACGCAGAACATGATTTCTCAGGAAATCGAGTTGCGTAACGCGGAAACGCGAAGAGTATCGTGGATCGGAGGGGTGTTCGGTTTTTACCAGGCTTTCGACAGCGAAGTCGCGATGGAGTACGGACAAGAAGCCGTGCCCGACGAATTTACCACGGACAAGTTTTACCGTTCGCCCCGTTACGGTTTCGCCGTTTACGGGCAAGCGACGTATAACAACCTGTTCTGTAAGGGGCTTTCGTTAACGGCCGGAGTACGGTACGACCAGGAATATGCCGAAACTTCGTTCGATTATTATAGAATAGCCGCCGGGGAAACTTCGCTCGTCGATCGGTTCGAAAGTCGGCTGAGCCATAATCAGGTCACGCCCAAGATTTCCCTGCAATACCGATTGCCCCGGACGGCTTTATTCTATGCGACGGTTACGAAAGGCTACAAAGCCGGAGGATTCAATACCTCTTTCGAAACGGTCGAAGAACGGACGTTTAAACCGGAATACAGTTGGAATTACGAAGCCGGCGTCAAGTTGAATTTTTGGAATAACCGGCTGACGGCCGATCTGGCCTGTTTCTATATCGACTGGTTCGACCAACAGGTTTACCAGCCTCTTTCCACAGGAAAAGGGTCGTTGCTGAAAAATGCAGCGCGGTCGGTCAGCAAAGGTGTCGAATTTTCAGCCGTATGGAACATTGTTTCCACGTTGAATCTTCGGACCGACTACGGTTATACGCATGCCGTTTTTAAAAAATATACATCGGGCGAAACGGATTACAGCGGCCATTATTTGCCTTACGTACCGCGAAATACCTTGTCCGTCCGGCTCGACTACGTCTTTTCCAACATCAGATGCAAATATTACGACCGGATTCTGTTCAGTCTGCAATATACCGGTTTGGGTCGCTTTTATTGGAACGATGCGAACAGTGCCGTTCAGAATTTTTACAATACGCTCAACGGAAGAATTTCCATCATGAAAGGCCGTTATACTTTGTCGGCCTGGTTCAAAAACATAACGAACACCCGTTATTCCGCCTTCTATTTCGAAGCGCTCGGCAACTCTTATATCCAAAAAGGTCGGCCCTTTACCGTAGGAGCGGAACTTTCCCTGACCATTTGAAACAAACAACAAGATGAAAAAACACGACGTAGCCAAATTATCCACCTTCCTCAGTCTGTATGTGGCCCAATCCATTCCGATGAGCTTTTTCAGTACGGTCATTCCCGTATTGATGCGGCAGGAAGCTTTCTCGCTGACCGTTATCGGAGCCGTACAACTCATTAAACTGCCCTGGTTATTGAAATTTCTCTGGTCGCCTTTCGTCGATCGCCACACCTCTTCGTTGAGCAGCTACCGCCGTTGGATTATCTCGTCGGAACTTTGTTATGCTGCGATTATCCTGACGATTTCCATGCTCGAACTCAAAAACAACATGCCGCTCATTATCGGTCTGACCCTGGCCTCCTTCATCGCTTCCGCCACGCAGGATATCGCCACCGACGCATTGGCGGTCCGCAGTTTCAGCCGCAAAGACAAAAGTCTGGTAAACAGCATGCAGTCCATGGGAAGTTTCGCCGGAACACTGATCGGCAGCGGTGTCTTGCTGTTGCTTTTCAAACAGATGGGATGGAACGTGATCCTGCCGTATTTGGCTCTGTTCGTACTGATCGCTCTTTTGCCGCTGTTGTTTCTGAAACCGGAAGATGTCCGTGTGGAAACGGCTCGGCCGAAAGCCACGCAGGACGACCTGCTCCTGTTTTTTCGCCAGAAAAACATTTGGAAACAGATCGGTTTTCTTTTCCTTTGTTATTCCGGGCTGATCGGTATTTTATCCATGTTGCGGCCCTACATGGTGGACAAGGGATATACCATTCAGCAAATCGGTTTCATCTCCGGCATTATCGGTCCTCTGACCGGTTTTTGCTGCTCCTTTGTCGGCGGTATCGTGGTCCGGAAATTAGGCCGTTACCGGTCGCGTATCGCTTTTGCATGCATGGTCTTCCTTTCTGCCGCTTATTTTTTCTTCTTTTCGCACAATAATTTCACTACTTTTGCTTTATATGCAGGCATAGCCTTGATTTGGGGCAGTTACAGCATGTCCACCGTCATCGTCTATACGACGGCAATGGATTATGTACGTCCCGGACGGGAAGGAACCGACTTTACGCTTCAGACCGTTTTAACCCATCTCAGCAGCATGTTGCTGGCCGTAAGCAGCGGACGGGTAGCGGATTCTTTAGGATATTCGGGTCTTTTCCTGTTCGAAACGGTGTTGGCTGCCATAGCCGTCGTCTATGCCGTCGTAATGTTTAAAAAGAAGAGGATTCATGGATAGTCGTATCGTTGCAAAATACAATGTTCCCGTTCCCCGCTACACCAGTTATCCGCCGGCCAATTTTTTCGACGGACGATTCGGAAATGAAGCGTATGAACGGGCATTGGACAGGTCCAATAGTCAGGAACCCCGGCATATTTCGGTGTATTTTCATATCCCTTTCTGCCGGCATTTATGTCATTATTGCGGATGCAATTCCTATCCTATCCGCGATCGAGTGCGGGTGGAAGAGTATGTCCGGACGTTACGGGAAGAAATGAAGCGTGTGTTTTCCCGGCTCGACCGTTCCCGCCGGGTATCGCAAATCCACTACGGCGGCGGAACCCCTACCGTGTTGCCGCCGGATGTACTGAAGTCTTTAAATGATGCCGTATTGGAAGAGTTCGACGTCATCGACCGGCCGGAAATCGCCATCGAATGTCATCCGGGATATCTCGACGGCGCTTATTGGGAATCGCTTGCCGAAGCGGGGTTCAATCGGGTAAGCATCGGCATTCAGGATTTTGACGAAAACGTGCTGAACGCCGTCCATCGTCGTCCTTCTCTGCTGCCTGCGGAAGAGATCTTCGCGATTTTGCGCAGCCGCGGCATTTCAGTCAATCTCGACTTCATCTACGGTTTGCCCCTGCAAACGGCGGCAGGATTCGAGAACACGATCCGCAAGGCCGCGACTTTGCAGCCCGACCGCATCGTCACGTTTTCTTACGCCCATGTCCCGTGGGTAAACCCTTCCATGAAAAAGCTGGAAATTTTAGGTCTGCCCGAACAAGAAGAAAAACGACAGATGTTTTTGCGGGCGACGCGGTTGCTGAACGAGGCGGGATACCGTTCTATCGGATTGGACCATTTCGTTCGCGAAGACGACGAATTGTACGACGCTTTTCTGAAAAAACGGCTACACCGGAATTTTCAGGGATATTGCACCCGTCGGACGACCGGACAGGTTTACGCCTTCGGTGTTTCCGGCATTACCCAACTTTCCTGCGCCTATGCCCAGAACACCAAAGACATCGACCGCTACGTGACCGATATCCGTTCGGGGCGGTGGGCTGTGGAACGCGGATATGAACTTTCGCCCGTATTGCAATTGACGCGGGAGGTCATTACCCGCCTGATGTGCAACGAACGCATCGTATGGAAAGAGCTGGCCGATTTTTACGGCGTTTCTCCGGAAGAAATCGTGTCGCGGTTGTCGTTCGACCGGCGGCGTCTGGAAGAACTCGAACGAGACGGCATCGTTTTTTGTACGGACGAAGGAATCGAGATGACTCCGGAAGGGCAGATGTTCGTGCGTAACGTAGCCGCCGTTTTCGATCCGTTGTACGAATCCGGAGGCCGTTCCTATTCCAAACCTTTATAGAAACTGAGTAAATATGCAACCATTATATGACGTTACAATAATCGGAGCCGGCATTACCGGACTTACGGCGGCTTACTATCTGGCGAAAGCCGGACGCCGCGTGGCCGTCGTAGAACGGGACGACAGGGCAGGCGGACAGATCGCCACTTTCGAAGAGAACGGATTCGTTTTCGAATCGGGTCCCAATACGGGCGTGTTATCCAACCTGGAAACGGTCGAATTGTTCGAAGAGCTGCAAGGGCTCTGCCGGCTCGAAATAGCCCGAAAAGCATCGAAAAGACGCTTGATTTACAAGAACGGCGGCCTGCACCCGCTTCCTTCCGGGCCGGTCAGCGCCGTTACCACGCCTCTGTTCGCTTTCAAAGATAAGTTACGGGTATTGGGCGAACCGTTCCGGGCCAAAGGGACGGATCCGAACGAATCCGTCGCCGCCTTGTCCGCCCGCCGTTTGGGGCGCTCTTTCGTCGATTATGCCGTAGATCCTTTTATTTCGGGAATTTATGCGGGCGATCCGAACAGGCTGACAACCCGTTTCGCCTTGCCGAAACTGTATAATCTGGAACAGACGTACGGCAGTTTCATCCGCGGAGCCGTGGCAAAACGCAAAGAACCGAAAAAGCCCGGGGACGAAAAAGTGACCAAAGAGGTCTTTTCTGCTGAAAACGGTCTGGGACATTTGCCCCGGGCATTGTACGAAGCCATGGTTTCCGGCCGATTGGCCGGAGAAGTCCGCTTTTTCATGCGGGCGGCCGAAACGGTCCTGCAACCGGAAGGAAACGGTTGGACCGTTTCCTTCTTTCGGGACGGACAACCCGAACGACTCTCTTCCCGGGGAATAATTACCGCCGTCGGGGGATACGCCGTACCTGCATTGTTGCCTTTTGCCGATCCGGAATATATGCAAGCGATCCGGGCCTTGAAATATGCAGGCATCGTACAAGTCAGCGTAGGCTTGAAAAAAACGGTAGGGTACAGTCGGCCCGCTTTCGGAGCCTTGCTTCCTTCCGTCGAGAAACGGGACGTATTGGGCATCTTGTTCCCTTCCTCCTGCTTTTCCGGCCGTGCTCCGGAGCACGGCGCGCTTTATTCCCTGTTTATCGGAGGAATCAAACGTCCCGAACTGTTGGCGTATTCCGACCGGGAAATGGAAAAGCTGGTACGCAAGGAGATGGAAACGGTTTTGAACATTCCGGCCGATACCCCTTACGATCTGTTCCGGATTTTCCGGCATGAAAAGGCCATCCCGCAATATGAAGCCGATTCGGCGCAACGTTACGATTCCATCGACAGCATTGAAAAGCGTTATCCGGGCCTGATT
The DNA here is from genome assembly GCA_949286165.1 of uncultured Alistipes sp. Taxonomy (GTDB): domain Bacteria; phylum Bacteroidota; class Bacteroidia; order Bacteroidales; family Rikenellaceae; genus CASDZK01. The sequence continues at coordinate 23,689 of CASDZK010000030.1, read as the reverse complement.
CTTGCGGGCAACATCCGCGACGGTATCGGTATGCCGGACCGTATCCGGCAAGGGCGGCAGACAGCTGCTCGAATGAATAACATTTTGAAGCGGCTGGCCGATGCTGAAAATCAGTAAAAGGGCGATGATTCTGCTGGTCAGCCTGCTTTGGGCCGTGGCCGGGACGAACATCCTTTATATAGGCATCATGGCTCTGTTGTCGGAACCGACGAACCTCTGGATCAAGATTCCCGGGATCGTGGCGGTATTCAGCCTGTTCTTTTTGCTGATTTTCAAAAGGGTGTCGCGGAGAACCATCAGGCGCATCCGGACGAAAGAGGGCGATCGGCACAGACCGTGGGCCATTTTCGATTTCCGCGGATATGCCGTAATGTTTTTCATGATCGCTCTGGGCATTGCCGTTCGTAAGTCCGGGGCGGTAAACAGCCATGCCATTGCCGTATTTTATATCGGATTGTCCGTGGCTTTATTATCTACGGCTTTATCCATGTTGTTATGGATATATAAAAACAAAGAGGTAAGATGAAACAAGGGGTTCTGTTGATTAATCTCGGGTCGCCGGAAGCTCCCCGCAGAAAACAGGTGGGGCGGTATTTGCGCCAGTTTCTCGGCGACAGACATGTCATCGCTTTGCCCTTTCTTCCCCGCTGGCTGCTGGTCAATGGCATTATCGTTCCCTTCCGGGCTTCCCGTTCGGCACGCATGTATCGTTCGGTATGGACCTCAGAAGGCGCGCCGTTGCTCGTGTATTCCGCCGCTTTTTTGAAAAAAGTGAAAAACGGTTTGAAAGAGAAGGGAATCGACCTGCCGGTAGAATTGGGCATGCGTTACGGCGAACCCTCCATCCCGGCGGCTGTCCGCCGTCTGCTCGACAAAAAGGCGGAACGCCTGTTGGTCGTGCCTCTCTATCCGCATTACGCCCGCGCCACTTATGAATCGGCTTTGGCCGAAGTGGAAAAAGCGTTGTCCCGTTATGCAAACCAGCCGTCGCTCCGCATTATTCCTCCGTTCTATGATCACGGCGATTATCAGGCGGCTCTCGAACGGTCTTTTCGCGAGACGGTCACGGGGAAACGCATCGACCGGTTGGTTTTTTCCTTTCACGGAATCCCCCTGACCCACCTTCCTTGTTCGCCGGAAACGGCGAAAGCGTGCAATGAAGACCCCGAAACGCACGTAGGACGATACGGAACCTGCCGGAACTGCTATCGCTTTCAATGTTACCGGACGGCGGAATTGCTGACCGGACGAATCGGCGGCGATCGGAACTCGTATGCCGTAGCGTTTCAGTCCAAAATGGGAAAAGGGAAGTGGCTGAAGCCTTATCTGTTCGACGTTTTAGCCGATCTGCCGAAACAGGGCGATAAAGATATCGCCGTCATAGCGCCTTCGTTTACGGCCGATTGCCTGGAAACTTTGCAAGAGCTGGACAAGGAAGCCCGAAGAATATTTTTATCGGCGGGAGGAACGAATTTTTTACGGGTTCCCTGCCTGAACGATCAGGATTTATGGGCTGAAAAAATGTCGAAATGGATCGCGGAATGGCATGAAAAAAGCTTGGACGGAAAAATATTATAGCTACTTTTGTAAGGCACATGCCGAAAAAAGAAAAACATGAATGAAAATAAAATAACGAAGCTATGGAAATCGAAAAAAATGTGCAGGAAAAGATAAACGCGTGGCTCACGGGTCCCTACGACGAACGGACGAAAGAGGAAATCCGGGATATGCAGCAACACGACCTGAAAGAATTGAACGAAAGTTTTTATAAAAATCTCGAATTCGGGACGGGCGGATTGCGCGGCATCATGGGAGCCGGAACCAACCGCATGAACAAATACACGGTAGGAATGGCCACTCAAGGGTTGGCCAATTATTTGAAAAAAGAGTTTCCCGGCCAAACGATAAAAGTGGCCGTGGCGCACGACTGCCGGAACAACAGCTCTTTTTTCGCCCGGATCACGGCCGAAATTTTCGCGGCGAACGGATTTGTCGTCTATTTGTTCGATGCTTTGCGTCCGACGCCGGAACTCAGCTTTACGATTCGGCATTTGGGATGCCAGAGCGGCGTGGTCATTACAGCTTCGCACAATCCTAAAAAATACAACGGCTATAAGGCGTATTGGAGCGACGGGGCTCAGGTAATCGCTCCCCACGATACCAATATTATCGCCGAAGTCAATAAAATCCGGAGTATCGACGACGTGATCTGGAGCGGTCATGAGGAAAACATCAAGATCATCGGGAAAGAGGTGGACGAAGCCTACCTGAAACAAATCGCCCAACTGACCCTTTCGCCGGACAGTATTGCCCGAAATGCCGATATACGGATCGTTTATACCCCCATTCACGGAACCGGGATCATGTTGGTTCCGGAAGCCTTGAAGCGTGCCGGTTTCAAAAACGTGTTTACGGTAAAAGAACAGTGCGTGACCGACGGCAACTTCCCGACGGTAGTATCGCCCAACCCGGAAGAGCCTTCCGCGTTGAAATTGGCGTTGGAACTGGCCGACAAAGAGCGGGCCGATCTGGTGCTGGCTACCGACCCCGATGCCGATCGGATCGGCATTGCCGTACGGAACGATAAGGGAGAAATGGTATTGCTGAACGGAAACCAGACTGGCAGCCTGCTGACCTATTATCTGTTGCGGCGCTGGAAGGAACTAGGGCGGATTACCGGAACCCAGTATATCGTAAAAACGGTGGTAACGAGCGATTTGTTCGCCCGCATCGCCGAATCTTTCGGCGTGGAGTATTACAACGTGCTTACCGGATTCAAATTCATCGCCAGCGTTATCCGTGAAAACGAAGGGAAAAAACAGTATATCGGCGGCGGCGAAGAAAGCTACGGATATCTGATCGGCGATTTCGTTCGCGACAAGGACGCGGTTTCCAGCAGCGTCATGATCGCCGAAGCCATGGCATGGGCGAAAGACAACGGTATGTCCCTCTATGACATGCTTATCGATATTTACGTGAAATACGGTTATTTCAAGGAAAGTCTGGTTTCCATCGTTAAAGAAGGGAAAGAAGGTGCGGAAGCCATTAAAGCCATGATGCACGATTTCCGGATCAATCCTCCCCGAAGCATCGCCGGTTCCAAAGTCATCCGGATTGCCGATTACGAACGGAGAAAGGAACAAGACCTCGTAACGGGCGAAACCAAAGCGATCGATTTACCGGTTTCCGATGTGCTTCAATTCGTAACCGAAGATCAGACCGTGGTTTCCATGCGGCCTTCCGGAACCGAACCTAAAATCAAGTTTTATTTCAGCGTTCGGGAAGAATTGCCGTCGAAAGAACGTTTCGACGAAGCGGAACAGGCGGCGGCAGAAAAAATAGAGGCTGTAAAAAAAGATCTGAAGCTGATATGAAAAAATAAGTCATGAAAAAACGCGGCAAATCTGCCGCGTTTTTTCATTTCGACCGAGAAATAATCCGGTTTCGTACTTACGACCCGTTACTCCTCGATAATTTTCGCAATATAATCGTTTTTTACCTTCGGACGCGGCAACGCTTTCCCGCACCAGTTGCTCAACGGAATGTCGTATCCCAAACCGTGCATGTAATTATGTGTCGCTTTGGCCAGTCCCGAACCGATCGTTTCCCAATCGATACCGTCCTCGTATTCGTATTCCACGGCATTGTTCGCGAAATCATGGACCGTCCGGTCGTAAACGGTCACTCCGTAATCTTCCGGACACTGGCCCGACGGGCTGTGTACCGTCATGGCATAGCGGTGCCAGAAAGCCGATTGCACGATTCCCTGTTCGAACATCTGCCGTACCACTTCCAGCGAATCCGCACACTCCTGCCGCGTCTGCGAGGGAAATCCATACATCAGGTAAGCATGCACCATGATCCCCGCATTCGTCAGGGCAGCTGCGGCTTTAGCCGCCTGTTCCAGCGTCACTCCCTTCCGTATCAACCGGAGTATCCGCGGCGAAGCCACTTCCAGTCCGCCCGAAACCGCTATGCATCCGGCTCTGGCCAGCAATTCGCACAACTCTTCGTCGTATGCTTTTTCAAAACGGATGTTTCCCCAGAACGATACGGCCATGCCCCGTTTCAATATCTCTTCGGACAATGCCCGCAAAAGGGCGGGCGGCAAAGCCTCATCGGTAAAATGAAACCCGCTGCTTCCCGTCTGCTGCATAATGCGCTCCATTCGATCCGCGAGAACGGCCGCCTTCGGCGCTTCGTACCTGCGGATATAATCCAGCAAAGTGTCGCAAAACGCGCATTTGGCCCAATAACATCCGTGCGCCGCGGTCATTTTGTTCCATTTTCCGTCGCTCCATAATTTATGCATGGGATTGTTGATTTCGATCATGGAAACATATTCCTCCAACGGCAAACCTTCGAAATCGGGGCAGGGAAGATCGGCGAAAGGAACATGGCAGGCGTAGTTTCCCGAATCCTTCACGGTTCCGTTTTCCGCATATTTGGTCCGGACCAAATCCGTTTTTTCGCACTCTCCCGCGATAAAAGCCGCCAATCGCTGTAACGGCTCCTCGCCGTCGTCCAGCGTAAGGTAATGCACATAGTCGAATATCCGGGCGTCTTTCAGACTTCTCAGTTCCGTATTGACATATCCGCCGCCAAGCACGGTCGTAACGGAAGGGTAATTTTCCCGGATATGCCTGCAACAGGCCAATGCAGCGTACAAGGTTCCGGGAAAAGGCACGGTAAAACCGATCATTCGCGGATTTTCCCGGATTATCTTTTCGTCCAGCACGGCGAACATCAACCGGTCTATTTCATTGGAACCGGCCGCGGCCAGCGACTTTTCCATCCGGTCAAACGAAGGCGCGCTCAAGGCCAACTGTTCGCCGTAACGGACCAGCTCGAAAGGCGTACCGCACATTTCGGCGATAAAATCGGTCAGATCCTCGATATACAAAGTGGCGATATGTTTGGCCAAATCCGTAGTGCCGTTCGTCCCGAACGCCCATTCCAGCTCTTCGTCCTTCATCCGTTTGAAACGGGGGCCTTCCGGAAGGAAGTTGCGGGAAGCGATGCGGACGGCCAAGGAAGCGTCTTTCCCTTGCAGAAAACGCCAGACCGCGTCCACGGAAGACAAATATTCCTCTTTTCTCGCGGCTATGCTTTTGGCTTTAAAGGAAAGGCGTTCGCATTCGAACGCCTTTCGGAACAAGGGAGACAAAAAATCTTTGGAAAACAGTTTTCCCGCCACTTCGATTCCCAAATCTCCCTGCACCGCGTCATGTCCCCGGCTATCCAGATACGCTTTCAAAACCGTCGTAGCCGGATATGGCGTGTTCAATCCCGTGAAAGGAGGAACGAGCAGCAATATTTTCATCCCGGATGCTTATTTGACCGCAACGGTTTCTATTTCTATCTTGACCCCCAAAGGCAGTTTGGAGACTTCATAGCATACCCGCGCGGGCATATCCCGGGTATATACCGAAGCGTACACTTCGTTCATGGCAGCAAAATCGTTGATGTCGTCCAGCAAAACGGTCGATTTGACCACATTGTCGATGGTATATCCGGCTTCTGCCAGAATCGCCCGGATGTTTTTCAGGCATTGAGCCGTCTGCTCCTCTATGGTGGCAGGCACTTTTCCCGTTTCGGGATCCACCGGAATTTGTCCCGAGATATACAACGTGTTTCCCGCTTCAACAGCCTGACTGTACGGACCTACCGCTTTGGGAGCATGGTTCGTATGGATGATTTTTTTCATACTTTTTGCAAGATTTTTGAGTAAATAATATGCAAATATAATATTTTTGTCGAGATTTATTTTTATCATCGTATGCATCTATGAAGGCAAATGTGTTGAAAAACTGTCGTAACGCGGCGATCGGTATTTTGTTTCTGTCCGCCTTTTCCTGCGGCGGATCGAAAACATCCGCAGACCTTACGGAAACGACGTGGAAATTGAAAACCATGATGGCGCCCGACGGCGTAGAAGTGACCGTCGAAGAAAATCTTCCGACGCTTATTTTCGGCGACAGCATGAAATTGTCCGGTTATTCCGGATGCAATTACTTTTTCGGAAGTTATACCGCATCGGCTCAGGGACGTTTGGTTATGAACGTGACGGGAAGCACCATGCGGTTGTGTCCGGATTCCCAAATCGAGGAAATGTTTTTGAGAAACGTCGCCCGAATCGGGAAATACGAGGTTCTGCAGGATACCTTGCTTTATCTGTCCGATTCGACAGGGGTCAAATTGTGTACTTTCATAAAAAAACAATAATATGAAGAAATTGATTCGATGTTCATTGATCGTGTCGTTGGTCGGCTTGCTTACGGCATGTTGCGGTTGCCGCGGCGCCAAAAGCAAAAATCCCCATTTTCTGACTACCGACCGGTGGCTGATGACGGAAATGCACGGCAAAGCCGTGGAACGGACCGAAGAAAATGCCGAAAGTTTTACGATAATTTTCGATGAAAAGGAACAAAAAGTGTCCGGAGTGGCCGGATGCAACAACTTTTTCGGACCTTACGAAGAGACTCCCGTCCGGAAAATCAAAATAGGACCGTTGGGCGCTACGCGCATGATGTGTCCCGATATGGCCATGGAAACGGATTTTATGCGCATGTTGAGCGAAACGGACTCTTATACCGTGGACGGCGATATGCTGATGTTGCAACGGGACGGAGAAGTGATCGCCATTTTCCAGGCGACGCCTTTACCGAAAACCGCCGAATGACTTTCCTGAAGAAAATAAATATAAGGTCTGCCGAACCGCCGAGCGGGGCAGACCTTTGCTTTTTCGGTTCGCAGATACTGATTTTTAAAAGACGACATCATGATTTATCATGCCTATTGTAAAATAAATCTGGGCCTGCAAGTGCTTGCCCGGCGTCCCGACGGTTATCACGACATATCTACGGTCATGTTTCCCGTTCCCGGCCTTTACGACACGGTGGAAGTCATTAAGGCCGACGGCGGCAACGCCCGTTTTTCCTCCAGCGGACTAACGGTCGATTGTCCGGTTCGGGATAATCTGTGCATGAAAGCGTATGCTTTGCTGCAATATCGCTACGGGATTGGCGGAGCGGCTATTCATTTGCACAAAACCGTTCCTTTCGGAGCCGGTTTGGGAGGCGGTTCTTCCGATGCCGTGGCCGTGCTGAAACTGCTCGACCGGCTCTATCGTTTGAATCTGTCTTCGGAACGACTGATCGAGTATGCCGCGGAATTGGGCAGCGATACCGCCTTTTTTGTTTGCGGCGGACCCATGCTGTGCGAAGGGAAAGGAGATCGCATGAAGCCGGTAGCGGTATCATTAAAAGGGTATCGGCTTACCGTAGTGAAACCCCCTTACGGCATAAAAACCGCCGAAGCTTACCGGAATGTCGTTCCCGATGCCGGACGGCCTTCTCTCGAAGAACAAATCGTTTGCGGCGTAGAACATTGGAAAGACACTCTCCATAACGATTTCGAGCCGGCCGTGCTGAAACGGTATCCGGTATTGAACGATTTGAAAAGGAAGATGTACGAAGCGGGAGCATCGTTCGTTTCCATGTCGGGATCGGGTAGCGCCTTTTTCGCTTTGAGCCGGGAAAAACTCGATTTGCCGACCCTTCCGCCGGACTATTTTCACTTCGATTGTCTGTTAAACGAATAACACAAAAAGGACCGTTTATTTGGCGCTTTATTTTTTTTTAATTAATATTGCGCTGATTTGGAAACCGGTATCCCTTGATTCTGCCGGTTTGTACGCAAGTTTTCGTCGTTTTTCTCCGCTGCCGTCCGTAAAACGTAAAGCGGAGAAAAAGTAAGTGTTTTGCGCTTGCGGGAGAAAAAAGTGCGAAACGGTTTCCTGAACCTAAACTAAAGTGAAAATGCAGATTGAATCGAAACTTTATGAATTAGAGAAGAGAAAAGAAAAAATCTCTCACGGCGGAGGCATGAAAGCTATCGAAAAGCAGAAAGCCATGGGCAAGCTTACCGCACGTGAAAGAATCATCGCTCTTCTGGATGCGGACTCATTTCATGAATACGATATTTTCGTAGAGCATGACGCGCATGATTTCGGTATGCAGAACAAGGAACTTCCCGGCGACGGCGTCATTATCGGAACCGGAAGCATCTGCGGAGTTCCCGTCGCTATCTTTGCACAGGATTTTACGGTAGCCGGCGGATCGTTGGGGCTTATGCACGCCCGTAAGATCTCGAAAATCATGGACTATGCGCTGAATATGCGCATGCCGCTCATCGGGATCAACGATTCCGGCGGAGCACGTATTCAGGAAGGAGTGAACGCTTTGGCCGGTTACGGGGAAATTTTCTTCCGGAACACGTTGTCCAGCGGCGTTATTCCTCAAATTTCCGTTATTTTGGGCCCTTGTGCGGGCGGAGCCGTATATTCTCCCGCCCTGACCGATTTTGTTTTTGTGGTGGACAATATTTCCAAGATGTTCATTACGGGACCCGAAGTCATCAAAACCGTTCTCGGCGAAGAAATTTCCCAGGAAGAATTGGGCGGAGCCCGCGTTCATAGCGAGATAACCGGAAACGCGCACTTTTTTGCGACCAGCGAGGAAGAGTGTTTCGTACAGATCCGCAAGCTGATCTCCACCATTCCCGCAAACAATACGGAAAAGGCTCCGCTTATCGAGACGGCCGAACCCAAACCGGAATACGACATCAATCAGGTCGTTCCCGGCGATCCCACCATCCCTTACGACGTGCGGAACGTCATCAAAAGCCTGACGGACGACAGCGACTTCATCGAAGTCATGGAACTGTTCGCCGGAAACATCGTAGTCGGATTCGGACGTATCGAAGGCGAAACCGTGGGATTCGTGGCCAACCAGCCGATTGTCATGGCCGGTGTGCTCGATTGCGATTCTTCCGACAAGGCCGCGCGTTTTATCCGGTATTGCGATGCGTTCAACATTCCCATCGTCACTTTGGAAGACCTGCCCGGCTATCTGCCTGGCGTCGATCAGGAACATGCCGGAGTGATCCGCCACGGAGCGAAATTGCTGTACGCTTACAGTGAAGCCACCGTTCCTAAAATTACCGTTATCTTGCGCAAGGCGTACGGCGGCGGTTACATTGCCATGGGGTCGCGCCATTTGCGCGCCGATTTCGTATTCGCATGGCCGGGGGCAGAAATCGCGGTCATGGGACCGGAAGGCGCCGCCAACATTATTTTCAGAAAAGAGATCATGGAAGCGGAAAATCCCGAAGAGACGCGCAAAGCTAAAATTCAGGAATACAAGGAAAAATTCGCCAATCCGTACGTCGCTGCCGCAAAAGGATATATCGATTCGGTCATCGCGCCGGAAGAAACCCGCCGTTTCGTAGCTCACGCTTTGTCCGTGGCCAAACACAAAACGGTTTTGCGTCCGACCAAGAAACACGGGATTCCTCCATTTTAAACGAAAACGACATGAGCAATAATAAATCTTGCGAAGAATTGTTGTCCGTGCAGACAATGCACGGAACGTTCAAAACATGTGCCTATACGCCCTCTTTCAAGCAGCGCAAAGCTTGGCAGCCGGCGAATCCGAAGCATTTGCTGTCTTTTATCCCCAGCACGATTATCGGAATCGAGGTCAAAGCGGGGGATGAGGTATCGCCGGGTGACGTGTTGTTGCGGTTCAAGGCCATGAAAATGGACAACACCATCAAAGCCGAAACGGCCGGCCGGATCAAGGCCATACATGTAGCCGTCGGAGACAAAGTCGCCAAAGGCGTGTTGATGATGGAATTCGAATAACGGATTAACTGCCGTTTCCGAACGGTTTCCGGTTCGGAAAACGGAATAAAGTCGGGAAGCCCCGGGAAGCTCGGCCTTCTCCGGGGCTTGTTTTCGAAATCGAAGTATTTTTGAAATTTCGCATGGAGGAATTTCATTTTTCTTCCTCCGGTTATGTATCTTCCGGCCAATCCGGTCAGCAAGGAAACGTCCGGAAAAGCTTTTTAATCAGGAAAATTGAATAGCGATTTATTAACCCAAGTATTATGACAGAACAAACGAAAGTAACAACGCTGGAAAAGGTCGTCATTCGTTTCTCCGGAGATTCCGGAGACGGCATGCAACTGACGGGGACTCTTTTTTCCAACCTGTCGGCGATTGTCGGAAATGAAATATCCACTTTTCCGGATTATCCGGCGGAAGTCCGCGCTCCGCAAGGAACATTAAGCGGCGTGTCCGGTTTTCAGGTACATTTGGGATCGGGAAAAATCCTAACGCCGGGCGACAAGGCCGACGTATTGGTGGCAATGAACCCCGCTGCGCTGAAAGTAAACGTAAAACATCTCAAGTCCGATTCGATCGTGATTATCGATACCGACTCTTTTCAAAAAAGCGATCTGGAAAAGGCTTTGTTTGCGACGGACGATCCGTTCGCGGAACTGGGCCTGGGAAGCGTGCAAGTAGTGGCCGCCCCGATCTCTTCCCTGGTCAAGGAAGGTTTGGCCGATCTCGGATTGGACAACAAGTCCGCTCTGCGCTGTAAAAACATGTTCGCTTTGGGGCTGGTTTGCTGGCTGTTCGAGCGTCCGTTGGACGAAGCGATGCATTTATTGCAAAACAAGTTCGCGCAAAAGCCCCTCATTGCCCAGGCCAATATAAAAGCATTGACGGACGGATACAATTACGGGCACAACATACACGCTTCCGTATCGACCTGCCGCATCGAAGGATGTAAGGCGGAACCGGGCTTTTATATGGACGTGAACGGTAACAAGGCTACCTCCTACGGTTTGATAGCGGCGGCGGAAAAAGCCGGTTTGCGTTTGTTTTTAGGCAGTTATCCCATTACTCCGGCTACCGATATATTGCATGAATTGTCCAAAAGAAAGGATTTGGGTGTCATTACCGTTCAGGCGGAAGACGAAATTGCCGGCATCTGTTCGGCCATCGGAGCCGGATTCGCCGGTTGCCTGGCCGCGACATCCACCTCCGGACCGGGACTGGCATTGAAAAGCGAAGCCATCGGATTGGCCGTTATTTCGGAACTGCCTTTGGTGGTCATAGACGTCCAACGCAGCGGCCCTTCCACGGGCATGCCGACCAAAAGCGAACAGACCGACCTGCTGCAGGCGTTATACGGCCGCAATGGGGAATGCCCGTTGGTGGTTATGGCCGCTTCCACGCCTACCGACTGTTTCGATGCCGCTTATTGGGCTTCCAAATTGGCGCTCGAACATATGACCCCCGTCATTCTGCTGACGGATGCGTTTATCGCGAACGGGTCTTCCGCCTGGAAAATTCCCGATTTGGGGACATACCCGGAAATCGAACCGAACTACGTATCCGGTTACCACGATGAGAAACCGTGGAAACCTTACCGTCGGAACAAAGAAAATTTGGTCCGTTACTGGGCGATTCCGGGACAGGAAGGGTTCGCCCACAGACTCGGCGGTCTGGAAAAAGATTACGACACCAGCTCCATTTCAACGGATCCGGTCAATCATCAAAAAATGGTAGCCACGCGCGAAGCCAAAATCGAAAAAATAGCCGATTACATTCCGGAACAGGAAGTCATCGGCGATGCCGACGCCGATATGCTGATCGTAGGGTGGGGCGGTACTTACGGACATCTTTACGAAACGATGGAGATCATGAGAAAACAAGGGAAAAAAGTGGCTTTGGCCCACTTCAGATTCATTAATCCCTTGCCCCGAAATACCGAAAATATCTTGTCCCGTTATAAAAAAGTGGTGGTTGCCGAGCATAACAACGGACAGTTCGCCAATTACCTGCGGAGCAAGGTTACCGGTTTTAATCCCTACCGTTTCAACCGGGTCAAGGGCCAACCGTTCGTCGTAGCCCGTTTAGTCGAAGAATTCACGAAAATCCTGGAAGCCTGATTATGACAACACAAGAAAATATTTACCAAGCGAAAGATTATAAAAGCGACCAATACGTTCGTTGGTGTCCCGGATGCGGAGACCATGCCGTCTTGAATTGCCTGCACAAAGCCATGGCCGCGGTAGGAATTCCGCCTCATCGGACGGCGGTAATTTCCGGCATCGGCTGTTCTTCCCGATTGCCCTATTACATGAACACCTACGGATTCCACACCATTCACGGCCGGGGGGCGGCCATCGCCACCGGTTTGAAAACCGCTCGTCCAGACCTCAGCGTCTGGCTCATTACGGGCGACGGCGACTGCTTGGCCATCGGAGGGAACCATTTCATTCACGCCGTGCGCCGTAACGTGGATTTGAATATCGTGCTTTTCAACAATAAAATTTACGGATTGACGAAAGGACAGTATTCTCCGACTTCCGACCGGGGTTTCGTCTCCAAGAGCTCTCCTTACGGAACGGTAGAAGACCCTTTCATTCCGGCCGAACTCGCTTTGGGAGCCCGCGGCACATTCTTCGCCCGCGCCATCGACGTAGATATGAAAAACACCCCGGAGATTCTGGAAGCTTCGGCCCGCCATAAAGGCGCTTCGGTTACGGAAGTTTTGGTCAATTGCGTGATTTTCAATAACGGAGTTCATAAACAGATTACGGATCGGGCATTTCGGGCGGAACGGACGATCTTTCTCCGGCACGGAGAAAAGATGGTTTACGGCGCCGAAAACGACAAGGGAATCGTATTGGACGGATTGAAACTGAAATCCGTGACGATCGGGCAGGACGGATATACGCTCGACGACGTACTGGTCCACGACGCGCATTGCCGGGACAATACGCTGCACATGATGCTGGCGATGATGGGCGAAAACATGCCGATTGCTCTGGGGGTAATCCGCGACGTAGAGGCGCCGACCTATGACGCAGCCGTCCATGAACAGCTGGCGGACGTTCAGGCGAAAATGCCCGCCCGGACGCTGAATGATTTTTTAATGAGCGGCGATGTGTGGGAAATCAAATGATTTGCCGGTTTCTGAAATAAAGAGCGGGACGTTGAAAATGTCCCGCTCTCTATTTCTTTTTAAGATTTCAGATTGAAACAAATCGATTTTTCGGAAACTAACTCGTATTTGTATTTTTCGAATATCGCTATGGTTTTTTCGATATTCGTCGGACGTATCACGACAGCAGCCGTTTCCCCCCGGGAAAAGGCGTACATGTATTCGATGAAAACCCCTTCTTTTACCAGGTAATCCAATACCGTCGTCATGGCTCCCGGCGTATCGGGACAGGTAAAGTACAGCACTTCCGTCACTTTTACGGTAAAGTGCGCCTCTTTCAATACCCGCACGGCCAGTTCCACATCCGATACGATCATGTGCAGAATGCCGAAATCGGCATTCCCTGCCACGGTAAAAGCATGCATGTTCACGCCGTTGGCTCCCAATACGCGGGTCACTTCGTTTACCCGTCCCGGACGATTTTCCAGAAAAACCGATAATTGTTTGATAGTCATGATGTTTTATTTTAGGGTTCGTTTGTCGATTACGTGTTGCGTTTTCCCTTCGCTGCGCGCTATACTGGAAGGTTCCACCAGCTTGATGTCCGCCGATATGCCGAGGACGCTGTGCAATTTGTAGGCGATTTTGTTTTTCAGCGCCATCATCTTGCTGATCTCGTCCGAGAAATAGCTCTCCCTAACCTCTACGAGTATCTGCAATACGTCCAGATTATTGATCCTATCCACGATCAACTGGTAATGCGGTTCGAACTCTTCCATTTCCAATATGACGCTTTCCACCTGCGACGGAAAAATATTCACGCCGCGGATAATCAACATATCGTCGCTCCGGCCTACGATACGGCTCATCCGGACATTCGTTCTGCCGCAAGGACAAGGCTCGTCGGTCAAAGAACAAAGGTCTTTCGTCCGATACCGCAACAAAGGCATTCCCTCTTTGGTAAGCGTGGTAAATACCAATTCGCCCTGTTGGCCGAAAGGCAGCGGTTCCAAGGTGTCCGGCGAAACGATTTCCGGATAAAAGTGATCCTCGATGATATGCGATCCGTTCTTGCATTCGCATTCGTGCGACACGCCGGGCCCCATGATCTCGCTCAGTCCGTATATGTTATAAGCGTCGATATTCAATTTGTTTTCAATATCTTTCCGCATATTGTCCGTCCAGGGCTCGCCGCCGAATATTCCGATACGCAGTTTCATTTCTTCCATAGGAATTCCCGCTTTTCGAATCGCATCCGCCATATAAAGCGCATACGAGGGTGTACAAGCCATGGCCGTAGGACCGAAATCTTTTAAAATCTGTATGTGCTTGGCCGTATTCCCCGTGGACATGGGAATGACCGTAGCCCCTAAATGTTCTACGCCGTAATGCAGTCCCAGACCTCCGGTAAACAGGCCGTATCCGTAAGCCACCGTAAAAATGTCGTTGCAGTCCGCCCCGAACGCGCTCAGACAACGGGCGATCATTTCCGACCATACGGACAGGTCTTTCCGGGTATAACCGACTACCGTCGGATTCCCCGTCGTTCCGGACGAGGCGTGCAGACGTATGATTTGCGACATCGGTACGGCGAACAATCCGTAAGGGTAATTATCCCGCAAATCCTGTTTGGTCGTAAAGGGTAGTTTTACAATATCGTCTATGGTTCGTATGTCATCGGGCGTAACATCCATTTCCTGCATTTTCTGCCGGTAAAACGGAGTGTTGTGATATACCCGATCCACTAATTTATGCAGTCGTTCGCCTTGCAATTTCCGCATTTCTTCGCGGCTCATGCACTCTTTAGGCTTATTCCAAATCATTCGGTTTCGTTTTAGTGATCCAGTTTGAATGCCGCCAGACGTTCATCCAGCACATCGTACAATTCCGGTTTCATTCTCGAACAACAGGCCCGGATTCCCGCTTGTTCGCTGCCCGTGGTGGACAAGGCGATGCTGCTGATGCCGTAATACAGCAACTCTTGCATCAGCTCCCCGCAACTCATGTTTCCATACCCTATGGTAAAGAAGAAACCGTCGGATATCTTCCGATCCACGTCCTTTTCATAGACGATGTGAAAACCGTTCTTTTCGAACGCCCGTTTCATTCTTTCCGCCCGCCGGGCATATTCGCGCGTCTCTTCCACGAAATCGAATTTCCCGTCCGACGCGGCTTTCAGCATGGCGGCAAAACCGAATTGGGTGGAGTGGGTCGCTCCGGAAGTAATCATGTATAAAATCGACCCGATCAGGGTAGGACCGAAAATTCCCGCTCCGGAATAACGTTCCGCCAGAGCCGGGAACTGCCGGCCGAACAATTTGTCCGACACGCATATCGCCGCCATCCGTTGTCCGGCATAGCTGAATATCTTCGAAGAAGACAACATCAGAATATAGTTGTCGGTGTAACGGGCTACCGTGGGAATGTAAGGCGGTTCGAACGGCTTGCCGAAATCGGTCCGGAAATCCATCCCGAAATAGGCCAAATCTTCCAAAACAACGGCATCGTATCGCGTGGCCAGTTCTCCGACGATTTGCAGTTCCCGTTCGGAAAGGCATATCCACGCCGGATTGTTGGGATTGGAATAAATAATGCCGGCTATATTGCCTTTCGCAAGGTACTCTTCCAGCTTTCCCCGTAAGGCTTCTCCCCGAAAGTCATGAATATCGAATTGTTCGTGTCCGATGCCTAAAATTTTCAGTTGCGATTTCTGAATAGGAAAACCGGGATCGATGAACAATATCGTATTTTTTTCCGGATCGCGCTGGCTACAAGCGATGAACGAACCGAACGAACCGGCTACGGATCCCGTTACCGGAATGCAGGAAGCAGGCGATACATCGACATTCAGAAATGCCTTGACAAAACGGCTCGTCTCTCTTTTCAATTCGGGAATTCCTTCCGCTGCCGGATATATCGCGGCAATTCCGGTATCTAACGCCGCTTTTTCCGCCTCTAAACCGATGCGGCAGGGGGGAAGTCCGGGAACCCCCTGATCCATACGGATAAACGGTATGCCCGTAAGCTCTTCCAACCGGGAAGCCAGCAATAGCACCTCGCCGATCGTGGCATTTTCCAGACTCGTTATGTGCAATTCCCTGACTGTGCGTTCGACCAATTCCCGGCTGAACACGCCGTGCTCGTTATTTCTCATCGTTCCTCCCGTGTTGTTTCCGAGCCGCGTCTCTTCCCGCCAGCAACGCTTTCTTATTCATATCCACTACCGCGTCGCCTTTGCGTCCGAACACGCGTTCTATACCGGCTTGCAGTTTTTCGTATCCGATACCGATCATATCCGCGGCAGCGCCCAACAACACCATGTTGGCCGCGCGAGGCGTTTCCTGCTCTTTGGCAATGGCGTCCACATCCAATAAAACGACATGGGGCAACGTTTGCAATTTTTTCAGCAAAGTTTCCTCGTCCGGATAATTCGGAATATTCCGGAAAGGAACCGTGTTCGTTATAATCCACCCGTCGGGCGACAGATAAGACAGATAACGCAGGGCTTCCATCGGTTCCAGCGATATGATGACATCGGCATGTCCCGGAGTAATCAGGTCCGAATGGATCGGTTCCGACGATATCCGCAAATTGGAATGGACATCGCCGCCGCGCTGGCTCATTCCATGCACTTCCGCTTGTTTAATGTACAAGCCTTCCTTCAAGGCTGCTTCGGCTATGATGGCGGCAATGGACAATATGCCTTGTCCGCCTACCCCCGAAAGTATGATGTCTGATTTCATTTTACCGGTTCTTTTTCTTCAGGTTTCGTTTCAGGGTTTGTATGCATTCCCGGCGCGGAATGATTACCGAAACCCCGTTGTATTCTATTTCTTCTTTGATAATGGCCGTGATTTCCGGCATATTCTTGGGCAGGGGAACCACTACGCGCAAATGTTCCCGTTCCACGCCTATCCCCAAACATATCGCCTCCAGCTTGTTGGTTCCGGCAGAATCCTGCCCTCCCGTCATGGCGGTCGTCAGGTTGTCGGAAATCACTACGGTAATATTCGCTTTGGCGTTTACGGCATCCAGTAGTCCCGTAATGCCCGAATGGGTAAAAGTAGAATCGCCGATAACGGCGATGGCGGGAAACAGGCCTCCGTCCGCCGCTCCTTTGGCCATGGTAATGGAGGCTCCCATATCCACGCAGGAATGGATCGCCCTGAACGGCGGCAAGGCCCCTAACGTGTAACATCCGATATCGCTGAATATCCGGTAATTCTCATATTCCGAAACCACCGCATTCAATGCGTTGTACACGTCCCGATGTCCGCATCCGGAACAGAGGGCGGGCGGACGGGGAACGACCTCTTCCGCCGGCTCGAAATGACGGGCGGAAGACAAGCCCAATGCCAAACGCACGTTTTCCGGCGTCAATTCGCCCGTTCGGGGCAGTTCTCCGCTTAACCGTCCCCTGATTTTTCCGCTTTCGTCGAATACGCCTCGCAACTGCTCCTCTACGAACGGTTGTCCGTCTTCGAGGACCAGCACTTCGTCGCAAGCGTCGAACAACTGTTTCAACAATTTCCTGGGTAACGGATATTGGCTGATTTTCAGGACGCTTCGATCGCATTCGCCGGGAAAATTCTCCATCAGGTAATTGTATCCGATTCCACAGGCTACCACGCCCTTCCTGCCGGCTGCCCGGTAACGGTTATATCCCGCTTCTTCCGACAGTTTTTCCAAGTCGCTCTGCTGCGCCAATATTTCATTGTATCGGCGCTTGGCATGCACCGGCAATAAAATCCAGCGCGACAAATCTTCCGAAAAATGCAGTGAAGGTATCCCTTCGACAGCAGCGGCCGTTTCCACTACGGCCCGGGAATGGGCCATCCGGGTAGTAATGCGCATCAATACGGGCAATTTGACCCGTTCAGAAAGTTCAAAACCGTAACGAACCATTTCATAGGCTTCTTGTTGGGAAGATGGTTCCAAAATAGGAGTGAAAGCGAATTTACCGTAAAACCGGGAATCCTGTTCGTTCTGGGAAGAGTGCATCGACGGATCGTCCGCCGCTACCACCACCACGCCTCCGTTCGTTCCCGTCATGGCGGCGTTTACGAAAGCATCGGCAGCCACGTTCATCCCCACATGCTTCATGCAAACCAATGCCCGTTTACCGACATAAGACATTCCGAGAGCCGCTTCCATCGCCGTTTTTTCATTGGTACACCATTGATGGTGTACCCCCCTGGCATTCGCTTCCGACGACTCCTGTATATACTCCGTAATTTCCGTAGAGGGCGTTCCGGGATAGGCATACACGCCGCTTATGCCGGCATGTAACGCTCCTAAAGCTATCGCCTGGTCGCCCAAAAGCAAAATTTTTTCTTTCATTTATTCTGGTTTGTAAAACAAATTCATCTAATTTTACAAAGGTAGGAAATATTCACGGAATATGTCCTTTTTTACCGTATTTGTGCGACTGCGATTGTCGAAAGATAAAACAAAACCTGTTTCGGTTCCAAGAAACAGTATCTGTTTTCTTGCGAAACGAACTAAGGGTCGGGATATCTATCCTAAAACATCTTCTCAAACAATCTGACAAATAATAAAAATTTATGTAAAATATATTTCGATTCGTTTGGGAACATACGTTTTTTTATTTATCTTGCCTTGTGAATAAAAACAAAAAACTTATGAAAAACATACCTCTTGCCGATTCTACGGCGGCTTTCGACCATTTTGCATTCAATAAGGCCGTTTATGAATTTAGGCACGTGCCGGTAATTTCAAACCTTGATTGCCGCACTCTTCTCGTTACCGCAACACCTGTTTTTTCAATCGCCATTTCAAAATCGCCATGAACTCATTCCTCAATCCGGGCTAAAGCCTCTTCATTGCCTCCAAGCATGTTTTATTAAACGCGCATTTATTTCCGATCGATTCATTATTTTTTTCACTGATAAATTACAATATCCGAATGAAATTTATTTCAGCCAGGTTAATTTATTCAATATTATTATTTATAATCCTTTTTTCCTCTGCATTGTATTCGCGGCTCCACAATCGTCATACTTTCTATAAAATAGAAACGCTGCTGGATACCGTGCAACATCGCACGTTTCTCTATTTCTGGGACGGAGCGGAACCGGTCAGCGGACTGGCGCTCGAACGCATCCATTGCGACGGCAGCGGCACGGAAGAAGACCGCCGCGTCGTTACCTCCGGCGGCAGCGGATTCGGAATCATGGCCATATTGGCAGGCATAGACCGCGGTTACGTTTCCCGCACCGAAGGATTGGAACGCATGGAACGCATCGTTTCTTTTCTGGAAAAAGCCGATCGTTTCAAAGGAGCTTGCCCGCATTGGTGGTATGGCGACACCGGTCGGGTAAAACCGTTCGGGAAGAAAGATAACGGAGGCGATCTGGTGGAAACCGCCTTCTTGATGCAGGGGCTGTTGGCCGTTCATCAATACTACGTCGACGGAACCGAACGGGAACGGCGATTGGCCGACCGTATCGACAAGCTATGGCGCGAAGTGGATTGGCAATGGTATTGCAATGGTCAAAACGTCCTTTATTGGCATTGGAGCCCCGAATACGGCTGGGAAATGAATTTTCCGGTCCGGGGATTCAACGAATGTTTAATCATGTATATTCTGGCCGCTTCCTCGCCTACGCACGGAATCCGGCCGGAAGTGTACCGCGAAGGATGGGCGGAAAACGGAAAAATCGTTTCTCCGCACAGCGTCGAAAATATTCCTTTGCATTTTCGTTACCAAGGAACGCAAGCAGGACCTTTATTTTGGGCGCATTATTCATTTTTAGGGCTCGATCCGAGGGGCCTGAGAGATACTTTTTGCAACGATTACTTTCAAGAAATGAAAAACTATACGCTGGCGAACCGGGCCTATTGTATTCGGAATCCGAAAAAATATATCGGGTATTTTTCGGAATGCTGGGGACTGACCGCCAGTTATTCCATCGGGGGATATGCCGCCCATGCGCCTAACGAACAGATGGACAAAGGCGTGATTGCCCCTACGGCCGCCCTTTCTTCTATCGTTTATACTCCGGGAGAATCCATCGACGTCTTGTTGTACATGTTCGGTCAAGGCTATAAGTTGTTCGGTCCCTACGGGTTTTACGACGCTTTCAGTGAAAACGACGAATGGTATCCCAAACGTTACCTGGCCATTGACCAGGGACCTATTGCCGTGATGATCGAAAACTACCGTTCGGGATTGCTGTGGCGGCTTTTTATGAGCCATCCCGACGTACAGGCCGGTTTGCGGAAATTGGGATTCGAAACGGTCGATGATTCACAATCCTCGTCCGACATGCTGTTGTACGAGGAGAGCGAGGCCGATTCCCGCAATACCGTTCAATAACCCGAACCTTTCCGGTTCCGGCAGATTCGGCAACGGATATCCCGCATGCCGGTTATTGTCGCGTCCCGTGCCGGACAAATCGATTTCATGCTCTATGAAAGACTTCCCGGAAACGAAGAGAGAGGCCGCCAATACCATTCCCGCACGACCGTTTTTTACGGCCAGCGAATCGGGAAGGGGAGGAAAATCGCCGTCGTCCCGCTGCAATACCCGGCATAACAGCCAACGGTTGCAAGGATCCAACGGCCCGGTTATCAACCTCTCCAACTTTTCCCGGATCTTTTCACGCAACCTGACCGCCATACGTTCTTCCGCCCCTCTGCCTATCGTCTTTTCAAGAATATGCAATATCCAGACGTACGGATAGGCAAAATCGAATTCCGAACCGGGAAGCCGTACCCCCTGTTCATCGATCATGCGCGACAATTCATAAACAGCTCGTGTTTTCCCCCGCTCCAAACGGGCGATTACATCCTTATCCCGTCGCTCCTTTTTTTGCATTCTCGCATCGTAGTAAACCAACGCTCCTGTCCATACAGATACGGAACCGGCCGTCACATGCAGTTGCCGCTCTATCATGTCGTCGAATGCCGCCAATATTTCATCCCTGTTTCCGGAAACAAAGCCGTTGCGTATCAAGTGATCCACAGCCCAACCGATCCCGGTGGTACCGTACAAAAAATCCACAGGCATTCCGGTATGCAACGCGTCGGACACGTCGTCCAACAGCTCTTCCGCAAATTCGGCATAAAGCGGATCTCCGGCATAACGCGAAAAATAATACAGGTAAAGGGCGATTCCGGTCTGTCCCGACGCCAACCCCGGCTGTCCCAAAAATCCGCTGAATAGCAGCAAGGCATGGTTGATTCGTTCCTGCCGGGAAAACGGGACGATATTTCTTTTCCGTTGTTCTTTCATAGAGCTCCCGTTTAATTGCACATGTAATCCAAGTCGGATATTTCGTAAAAATATGGCGGTTTTTTATAATTGAACAACAACATGGGGGTAGAAGCAATCCGTCGTTCGTAACACCAGGTTTGCTGTTGTCTTATCATTTCCCGAATAGCGGAATCTCGGATGCCCTCTTTCCTTTCATTCCATACCGAAACGGCAGGGTAGTGCGTTGCGTAATCCGCCAATACGTCGATAAAATGTTCCGGATCATTTTCATAACGTTCCCACAAATAAACGGCGGCATTCATCGCCCGCTCATCCTGTTCCCTCAAAAAGAAAATAATTTCCAGACGGGTTTCCGTTTTATTCCGAAACATTTCCGTAAGTCGTTTTATCTCCTGCATGCAAGGTTGGCATGTCGTATTCACGATGGCGGTAACGGACTGTTTTCCCTGCGGATACAGTACGATTCGTTTCAATTCGGATGGATTCAGTTCCGGCTGGACGGAAAAAAGCGATTCTTTGACAACAGGGGCGTGTTTCAACCATCGGTATCGTCTGACCAGCATTCTGTTTTCCAGATAAGCGGCAATCATCGGTTTTATCAAAGCATAAACGAGTGCGGCAGCCAGCCCGGTCAGACAGAACCAGACAAGCGCACGAACCGACCATATTTCGGGAGCGACTGTTTTCCACGCGAATAAGGCCGTTACGAACGAAAGGAGCAATACCGCCTGAGTCGCTAAACATAACCGACACCATTTGCGACTGACGAACCATTGGTAACCGATGGAGTAGAACACGTACGGGAAAGCGAGCAGACTGCATCCGACAGCCAAAGCCAGACCGGTTTCTCCGCCGATCAATACAGCCCAGAATAGATAAAAGAAATAGACGAATCCTATTTCGCTCCACGAAAAAATGCCTAAAAAATAGGCTGCATCGGAATCCAGCACGGAAGAACAGTCGGCCTTGGCAGACTTTGCCGAATGACACAACTTTTGCACAAAGGGATTATGTTTGTCGAATAAGCGGACCAATAACAATACCGATACGGCTAATCCGGCCAGAAAACACCCGCAGAATAAATAGCGGAAAACCGGAACTTCTCCGGACATCGTGACGAGCAGGCCGATGATAATCGCCGAAAACACCGCAATCGTCAAAACCGATTTGTAATCCGTCAGCCATCGCACTGTTTTTTCGGAAAGCGAGGGGCGTTCTACATTTATTTTTTCCCGGTTGACTATCAATACATAACCGGACCACACCTGTTTAATGTATTCTGTCGGATTGGTCTCTATCTCGTTTTTTTCATTGATAAAATAGAGATGTTCATCGTCTATATGGTCCGCTAACAGAAACATACCTTCGTTCGGTTGCGGCCGTATATGAATTGCAAACGGGGCGGGCAGTCGTTTCAACAAGTCGAAATCGGGTTGCAAGACAGCGCTTTCCACCCCATGTTTCTTTAATAACTGATGAAAAGACAGGAAACTGGGATAATCGGGATGTTCTTCATGTTCTCTTTCCCAAGCGGATGAATACGGAATTTCTAACCGCATCAATAAAAGTTTCAGCACGGTTTCCGCATTATGGGTCAGTAGTTTTCTGTTTTTAGACATCGGTAAGTTTCTTAAAAAATCTGTTTCCCGAAATTTCGGGAAACAGATAAAAACAAAGGGAATCAATATCCGTCGGAACCGTTTCCGCAATAGGAAGTGGTGGGACAACTGTCACAGCACCACCAATAAGGCACATTTGACTCTACTAAAAGTTCAGCTGTCTCCTTTATGCGTTCTTGGCTCATATTACAAAGAATAACTGTTTGAAAATTATCGATCGTGTACTTGATACCGCAAGTTCCCATTCCTACACCACCGTATTCGTCATCGATTCCGCCTCTGATTTTACTCATGGCATCGTAATCCAGAATCCGATCCGGGGATACGTCTTTAAATTTTAATGGCTTCATGATTAAAAAGTTATTAAGTTAATATTTACATTCCCATAAGCAGGAATGCGTTGGTTAATCTTCTTTCAAATCGGCGATCATCAATACGGGATTGTCGTCTTCCTTGAGATTCAGATATTCGTATATCTCTTCAAGTCGCGGTAGAAAAACAAATTTCCCGTTTTGAATCGACTGAAAATATACGGTAATAAGCCGATTATCGGGGAGACGATATTTTATATTATTGCCCACATTAAAGTGCCTCATGGCAACGAGTGTTCCCGTCTCACGATTCCATATTTGAAATACGCCAGATCGGATGATAGAATACGGTCCGATCTCTTTATAATTCGAAGGACCTATGGTTGTCTTATCCTTATCTTTTAAAGAAGGCGCATATTTTCCCCTATGCAGAATCAAATACGGTTCGATGGTCTGTTCTTTCGTAATCCGAAACAGTGTATCGTTGTAGCTTTTCATCAGCAATAATTTGTCGTCGGTAGAAAAGATTATTCGAAGCTCTAATTCTCCTATTATTTCTCTTTCATCCGGATTCAATCTCTCTTCGCTCGGCTCTTTCAACTCTTTGACGACATTACCCAAAGAATCCGTAAAACATAAAAAAGTAGAATCGTTGGGAAAACGCTGGTATTGATTGACATATACGAAGCCGGAATCATGCGGATACAGGTGCCGGTA
>CASDZK010000029.1 GCA_949286165.1 uncultured Alistipes sp. | reverse complement strand
GAATTCCCTGGGCGGTTGACGACTTCGTATGGAGTAGTATTGCCGGAGAATGTCGAACACAACGGGGTCGGGGATATCGTAGTTGCGAAAAGGCGTTTGTTGGAACGTTTCTTCTATCCGATCGTATTGCTTTTTCAGCGTTGATGGTATGAAGTTTATGAAAAAATGTGAAGGACAGTTGTGTCGTTTTGACCGGAGAAAAACGGAAATAGGGCGAATGAGGTAAAAGTGCAGATGCGTTAATTTGTATAACGGCTTGGGTCCGGGAGTGTCTGCTTGGGGCGGGATTGCCTTCGGATAAGATAAAGGTAATTTTCAATGGTTATGGCGGAAGGAAACCGGTTCGGAAAACTCGGGAAGAACGACGAATGCTCCGGCAACGATATGGTTTTGAAGAAGATGAATTTATTATTTTGTTTGTGGAAAGACTGGAAGAATCGAAAGGCGTATTCGAATTGCTCGATGCTTTTGTGAGGTTGTCGGATTGTTATGACGATGTTCGGTTAGTGTTGGCAGGAACAGGAAATTATTCCGGATTGCTTCAATCCGTTTCACGCCATCATGCTAAAATTACGTTAACCGGGTATTTGAATCAGGAACAATTAACCTGTTTTTATCATATTTCCGATATAGGGGTCATTCCGTCCAAGGCGGAACAGTGCAGTTATGTGGCTCTTGAAATGATGCGGTGGAAAGTGCCGGTTATAGCGGCGGATATTCCGGGGTTGAATGAATTGATAATTCCGGAGTCGGGTATGCCGGTGCCTGCTTATTCGTGTTGTAAATTGCCCGGACATGAAGCAGATGTGCAAATCGATGCAGACCGGTTGCTGGGGGCTCTTGTTGAAATGAAAAATGACAAAGGAAAAAGAATTCGATTAGCGGCAGCAGGTTATCGGCGTTGGCGCATCTTTTATTCAGCCGATCGAATGATGCGGCAGACACGGGCTGTTTATGCGGATTTGTTGGATGTAGATTGAGTCGGGAACAATGATTTGTTTTATTCCCCCTGAATTCTTATTACCTTTGCAACGAAGTAAACGGAGAAAAGTTCATGGCGCGCATATTGGCAATCGATTACGGGAAAAAAAGAACGGGAGTGGCTGTAACCGATCCGTTGCAGATTATCGCTAACGGTTTGATTACCGTAGATACGAAAGAGATATTGCCGTACGTTAAGCAATATGTGGCGGAAAACGAAGTGGAGACGATCGTGGTGGGATTGCCTCGACAGATGAACGGCGAATATTCCGAATCGTTCAAATATATCGCACCTTTCGTGGAACGATTGAAGAAAGCGTTGCCCGAAACGGAAGTCGTATATTTCGATGAACGGTTTACTTCGAAAATGGCTTTACAGTCGATGATCGCCGGGGGAGTGAAGAAAAGCGAGCGTCGGAACAATAAGGGATTGGTGGATAGGGTCAGTGCGGCGATCATTCTGCAGTCTTATTTGGAGAGCCGTCGGAAGAATGGATGATTAAAAATTAAAAAGATGATATATCCGATTTATATTTACGGTTCGGGCGTTTTACGGCAGGAAAGCCGGGATATTACGCCTGATTATGAAGGTTTCGGACAGTTGGTGCAAGATATGTTCGAAACGATGTATGACAGCGATGGAGTGGGATTGGCAGCGCCGCAGATAGGTAAGTCCATTCGGCTTTTCGTGATCGACGGTTCCCCTTTCGCAGAAGACGATCCCAGTCTGAAGGATTTTAAAAAGGTTTTTGTCAATGCCCGTATTTACGAACGTATGGGCGATGAGTGGGCTTTTAACGAAGGGTGTCTCAGTGTTCCGGGAGTCCGGGAGGACGTGATGCGTCCGGAAAAGATCCGTATTCGGTATCAGGATGAGAATTTTGTAGAACACGATGAGGTATTCGAAGGAGTGGCTGCGCGGATCATTCAGCATGAATACGATCATTTGGACGGTATTTTGTTTGTGGATCGGTTGAAACCGCTTCGGAAAACATTGCTCAAATCCAAATTACAGAAAATAGCCAAAGGAAATTATCGGGCCTCTTATCGATGTAAACAAACGAAATAATTATAAACAAACAAAAAAGTCCTCAAAGTCTTCATCTGTTGCGTTACCGTTTTCCAAAGATTCGGTCACGTAGGTCAGTACGCTCTCTTTGTCTTTAAAAATCAAAGTCTTGCACCTGAAGACTTTTTGAACTTGCCGGTAAAGTGTGAAGGGGATTAGATCCCCTCTTCGTTTTTACCATCTCAATACCATGCGGAATGTGCAGGTAGGAGGAACGACTTGCGTGGCGAAATCGCTGTATCTGACGTAAAAAGCGATGGAGCCCGGAGCAAAATCGAAAGTATATGTTTCCGTCCAGAACGGGTTGGCGTCATCGCCTCGATGCAGCACGTAAGGAAGCGGGGTCTGCACTTCGCTGTTCGTGCCTTCGTCTTGAACGAGGTAACCGGTAATCGATCCGTCGTAATAGATGTCCGAAGTGATCTCGCGGGTATTGAATACGTAAGCGTAATATGAGTTGATTTCGTTCGGCGATCCTACCAATTGCCAATCTTCGGCATGTACCGTGAATGTAACGATTTGGGATTGCGTATATCCTGTTTCATAATAGTTCTTATCGCAGGATGCCAATGTAAGAATCGTAAATAAAAGGAATAGAGTCTTTTTCATGTTCATTAAATCGAATGATATATTACAAATATATTGTTTTTACAATTATTATTCCTTTATTCTAATAAAAATTTGATTTAAAAAAGACCGAAGGTAAACTCCGGTCTTCTTTAGGTTGATTCCGAATGAGGGTTAAACTACAGTGCTGATAATAAATACGGCCGCTACCCCTAAAATGGCGTATAATTCGGGAAACACACTTAATATTAGGGTATTGGCGAATACGTTATGTCCGTTCCCGATAGCAGTGATGCCATTGGCGCAAATTTGTCCTTGACGTATGGCGGAAAACAGACAAACTAATCCTAATGCCAGAGATCCTCCAAATACACCGGCTGCCTGCACACTGGTAATTCCAGTAACGATCAACGGTTTGAAAATGAAGTATCCTACAAAACCGTACAATCCTTGGGTGCCTGCCATTGCGCTGAGAACTAGATAATTACCGAACATATCCGGATTTTTTTTCATAGCTCCCACAACGGCATTGCCGGCTATTGATACTCCATAAGAACTTCCGATACCCGATAGCGCTAATGCTAATGCTACCCCCAGATAAGCCAATAAAATTGGTTCCATAACATTTTGAAATTTAAAAAATTAAACAATTATTGATTTTATTTTATATGCTTTTTAAAAGGTTTGTATGCACGTCCGCCGCCTTCGAATCCTGCGTTTTTATAAAATTCTACGAAGGTTAGACGCAACGGATGAACAAACGAACTGATGGCGGACATGAATATGTTAATACCATGGCCGATCAACAGAATGAGAATCATTACGATATATTTTACGACGGGAATATCTCCGCTCATCCCAACAGCTAAGTCGTTGAATACGCTGGCGATAATACCGCTGGAAAGTCCTAACGCAAATAGTCGGATATAAGAAAGAATATCGCCTAAAAGTCCGGTTATCGAATTGTACAATTCCCATAAGCCCGAACCGAAATTATTGAGCAGATTCTTTTTTGACGGATCCAGAAATAAAATGTTCAATAACAGACAGAGGCATAATAGAATGATATAAGTAGGAGAGTGCATGGTAAAATCTATGCCTTGTTCGGGTAAAACGAAAGTCAATCCGGTAACGAATAATACGGCAATCCAGGCCAGTGTGGAGATTCCGTATTTGAATCCGAAACGTTTTATTCGGGCAAAAGCTTTGACGAACATGGCATAAACCAACTGTACGCCTCCTACAAGCAGAGCAAAGGAGAACATGCTCATCTGTTCCATGAACTGGACATGAGAAAGGGCCGGGATGGAATTTAAAGGTATGCCGGCGAAATTACCCGTAATTACTCCCATCAACATACTCGCGAAAGCACACCACATAACCAGCGAGGTAATTGGTTTTATGGAAGGATTTTTCGTTCGCAAATGTACGACAAGTGCAGCGATGAAAACCATTGTACCGTATGCCAGGTCTCCGAAACAAATCCCTACGAAAAAGATGAAAAACGGTGCGAAAAACGGCGTTAGATCCACTTCGTGGTACGAGGGAAGGGAATACAAGTTGCTAATCATTTCGCATAATCGGGCGAATTTGTTGTTTTTCAGTAAAATAGGTGGATTATCATCCGGAGTCGGACGGTCTTTTAAAACGATAACATCCGGATTACTGTCGAACAATTCATCTACTTCCTTCGTTTTTTGTTCGGGTACCCAACCTTCCATGATATAGATCGTATCATCGGCGACTGTAATGTTGTTTGATTTGATGATATCTTCCGATAATATTTCCTGTAACTGTTCCATGCGGGTTTTAAGACGGGGAATACCTGCCGTACAGCGGGCCAGGACTTCTTCGTTCCGGTTGATCTCTGTTTTGATCGCCGCTATCTCTTCCGTCTTTTCCCGAGCTGTCGTGTCCGGCATTTTAATGGCGGAGGCTCCCGGTAATATCGGCAGGGAACCGTCGTCCGCAATGACGACGAAATATTTGCGGGTATTGTCTGCGTGGACGATTTCTATCCGATACTCGTTTTCCCATGCGGGATCGAACGATTTTGATCCGGCGGAAAAGAAATATAGACGAATGCCGTATTCTTGTAACTTCCGAATCAATTCCGGAGAAAAATTTCCCCATATCTCCAACTCCTTCTGTTCTCGGATCGTTTTGGATAAAGCGGTTTTTAGTTGCTCGTTCCGGGTATGGGCAAGGGAATAGGTTTGCAATAGTTCCTCCGCGTCGCATTCGTCCGCTTCCGAGGTCAGCTTTTCCAGTGGGCTGCCTTTGTAAGCGGATTTGAGTGCGGTCAGCTTGTCTATCGCCTGTTTGTAATTATTGATCTCGTTCAATAAGGAACGTTGCTCTCCGGTCGGCTCCCAACTGTTTGTCGAAACATCTACGATCCCCAATTTACCCAAAGCGTCAATGAACGCTTGTCGGCGGGCGTGATGAATCAGAAATGTGTATTTTATCATCGGTGTTACCATGCCGTATCCTCCTTGAATTTTTCTTGTTCGTGGCGGGATTTCACGATTTTTTGGGAAGATTTGGAAAGATTGTCTTCATCTTCCAAATATCGTTTGATTTTCAGTATGGCTTCTTTGTATCCGGGAATTTGCACTTTTTCGTAAAGATTTACTTTTTGTGTGGTCTTTTTTCGGGCATGTTCCAGAATATCCGCCTTTTCCGAATTCAAAGCGCTTTCGAGACCCAATCGGGCCAATTTTTTCAATAATTCTATGCCGTCCGATATCCATATCGGACTGCTGAACAGATTGTAGCTTTTTTCGGAAAAAGTAATTTCTTGAATATAAGGCAAACGCACCCCGGCGATTTTGGAGGAGTTCAATTCCACGCGGTCGATTTGAAGCAAATCGCTGTCGAATTCTCCCCACAAGGCGACCATATAATCGTATTGATCCATGGTAGCCCTTAGCTCGTCAAGAAAATGCTGAGCCTCCTTCTTGGCTTTTTTTACCTCCAGACGCAAAGCGGACTCTTTGCTCTTGATCGTGGGCAACGCTTTTTCCCGCATTTTCAGTTGCTTGCCCAACTCTCCCATGGAGGTTTTGTTGTATTGAAATTTTATTGCCATTGTCCCTTGAATTATTTTCGACCGTTTCCGGTTTCGGCAATCGAACGGATTTCTTGTGTCCGGCTTGACAGAAACGGTTGGTTTGTTGGTTGAAGATGGAAATACACCTTCCCTGGTGCGTAATCGTTTATGCTTCAGGCCAGTATTTTTCCACCAATTCGTTTTTGATAGCCACTTCGGCTTTCGTGAAATATTTGGCGAACAATTTCCACGCCGTATCCAACATTCGGGTTACGTCGATATTGACGTCGATGGCCAGCAATTCATTCGAATAGTCGTAGGCGAATTTTAGGGTACGATTGTCGTAGTCGGTCAATTCGAATCCGTTTTCCAATTTGGTTTTCGCGTTGGCGGCGTCGGCATACAAACGTACCGCAGCATTCATGACTTGCGGATGGTCTTCCCGCGTCTTTTTTCCTATGACCAATTGTTTCAATCGGGACAAACTTCGGAAAGGATCCACGATGACTTTTCCCGTATCGCTGTCGTTGCGCAGGAATAACTGTCCTTCCGTGATATATCCGGTGTTGTCCGGCACGGCATGGGTAATGTCCCCGCCGCTCAACGTCGTTACCGCTACGATGGTAATGGAACCGCCGTTGGGAAGCTGTACGGCCTTTTCGTAGATTTTCGCCAAATCGGAGTAGAGGGAACCCGGCATGG
Organism: uncultured Alistipes sp.; assembly: GCA_949286165.1. Classification (GTDB taxonomy): domain Bacteria; phylum Bacteroidota; class Bacteroidia; order Bacteroidales; family Rikenellaceae; genus CASDZK01. The sequence goes on along the minus strand of CASDZK010000029.1, from coordinate 15,122 downwards.
AATCTTTGGAGGGAATTTGATCCATCCGGTTCGACACGATGGCCAGGGCGTCGGCGTACAAGGTCATGTCCGTCAGCAGAACCAGTACTTTTTCCCCTTTGTCCACAGCGAAATATTCGGCGGCCGTGAGCGCCATGTCAGGCACTAATAACCGCTCTACCGGAGGATTTTCCGTGGTATTCACGAAAAATACGATACGATCGAGCGCACCCGCGTTGTCGAACACGTTTTTGAAATAAAGAAAATCGTCGTTGGTAATTCCCATGCCTCCCAAAATGATCTTGTCCGCTTTGGCACGCAGGGCCACCATGGCCATAACTTGGTTGTAAGGTTGGTCGGGATCGGCGAAAAACGGGATTTTTTGTCCGGATACCAACGCGTTGTTCAAGTCGATGCCCGCTATTCCGGTAGGTATGAATTCCGAAGGCTGGAGACGTTTGTACGGATTGACGGTGGGGCCGCCGATTTCGCGTTCTTCCCCTTCGATCTCTTTTGAACCGTATAACGGAGTCCCGAAAGCATCGAAGATGCGTCCGGCCAACGCGTCCCCGACTTTCAGCTTGGGCGGCTCGCCGTAAAATACCACTTCCGATGCGGTAGATATGCCTTCGGTTCCGGCGAATACCTGCAACGTGATTTTCTCTCCGTTTATCTTGACTACCTGGGCCAGTTTGCCCCCTACGTTTGCCAATTCGTCGTTGCCTACATTCGTGGCGTGTACCGTAACCGTAGCTTTGGTAATGTCCTCTATTTTCGTATATATTTTTTGAAATGCTCTTGTTTCCATTGCACGATACTTTTGATAATTATTCCGCCAGTTTTTCTTTAATCAGTTGCTGCGCCTTTTTATGGTAGTTGTTGAAATTCTCGCTTTGGTATTGCGAATAGTTCATTTGCCTGAAATCGTTGATTAATTCCTTGTAAAAGGCGATGCATTCTTCGAATCCTTTGTGGCTGAATTCGATATTGCATACTTCCATGATGGTATTGAACATGAATTTCTGACGTTCCATAGGACAGTTGGAATCGGTGGGATCGAACGAATCCTGTTGCAGAATGACGAAATCGATCAGTTCCGATTTCCAGTACCGGTCGTGATATTCGGTCGGAACACCGTCGTCGCCCAATATATTGATCTGTTCGTATGCCTCTTTCCCTCGTTGTATGATGGTTTTGGCCTGATTGACCTTTTCGACCCATCCCGTTTCCACTTGGGTATTCAGATAAGTTTCTATTTCAGGATATTCGAGGTATTTCGAATAACTGTCTTGCGGGTCGATGGCCGGATAACGCTTGGAGTCGGCCCGGTTTTGGGACAGGGCGTAAAAACAGCGCGCCGATTTTTTCGTCGATTCGGTAACCGGCTCTTTCAGGTTCCCTCCGGCAGGCGATACGGTTCCGATAAACGTTACCGAGCCCGTGGCTCCGTTGTGTAGGTTTACCAAGCCTGCGCGGGCGTAAAAATTGGAAATGATGGCCGACAGGTCCATGGGGAAGGCGTCCGGTCCCGGAAGTTCTTCCAGCCGGTTCGACATTTCGCGCAAGGCTTGCGCCCAACGGGAGGTGGAATCGGCCAGAATCAGCACTTTCAATCCCATGGCGCGATAATATTCCCCGATGGTCATACCGGTATAGACGGAGGCTTCCCGTGCAGCGACCGGCATGTTCGAGGTATTGCAGATGATGGTGGTGCGTTCTATCAGCTTGCGTCCTGTGTGCGGGTCGTCCAGTTTCGGAAATTCCACGAAAATTTCCACGACTTCGTTGGCCCGTTCTCCGCAGGCCACCATCAAAATAATATCGGCTTCTGCTTGTTTCGAAATGGTATGTTGCAATACGGTTTTTCCTGCTCCGAACGGTCCGGGGATGAAACCTGTCCCGCCTTCGGCTATCGGATTGAACGTGTCTATGGCACGGATGCCGGTGGACATGATTTTATACGGGCGGGGTTTGTCCGTGTAAGCCGTGATCGCTTTTTTTACCGCCCATTTCTGGACCATGCTGACGGGATATTCCTTTCCTTTGGCATCGGTTAATACGGCAATGGTGTCGGTCAGTTTGTAGGTTCCCGCCTCAACGATCGAACGGACGGTATATGTGCCGTCCAAAACGAAAGGAACCATGATTTTGTGTTTGATCGATTTTTCCGGAACTTCTCCCAACCAGTCGCCGGCAGTTACCTGATCGCCTACTGAGGCAAGCGGGGAAAATTCCCACGTACTTTCGTAGTCGAGCGGGTCGTTGTAGGTTCCTCTTTCCAGAAACAATGTGTCGAGTTTTGCCAAATCGTTTTGCAGCCCGTCGTAAATTTTGGACAGCAAACCGGGGCCTAACGTCACTTCGAGCATGTGTCCCATGAAATTTACCGAGTCTCCGGCACGTAATCCGCGGGTGTTCTCGAAAACCTGTACGGAAACGTTGTCTCCGTTGACTTTGATGACTTCCGCCATCAGGCGTTTATCGCCGAGTGCGATATAGCAGATTTCGTTTTGCGAAACAGGGCCATCTACTTTTACCGTGACGAGGTTCGATGTGATACCTATTATCTTTCCTGTTGTCTTCATATTTTGGTCTTTTAAATTTTGCAGGTTTTGTAAATGGAAACTATTCGATTGCCGTAGGCTGCAGCAATTTTCTGTCCGTCAATTCATCGATCAGTTTTTTGAACATTTTTTCTCCCGTCTGTTTATCGAGTACCAGCCAACGGTGTATGATGGCGTATTTGGCGATGAAACCCAAAACGCAATCGAGATTGAAATAGTCGAGAGCGGTAATGTCGTTTATTCTTTCCCAACGGAAAGCGTCCAGTTTTTTTTCTTTCCCCAGCATGTCTTTGGTTTCCAATATTTGGAACAGGGTATCGACGGAATCGAAAATTCCTTTCAATCCGAAATCCGGTGCGGAAGAGTTGAGTAACTGTTCCGCTATTTCTCCGGATCCTATGATGGAATCAGCGGCATCCAGACCTTTGTTCCGACAGGTAAATGCAGCTGCGATATTCCGTATATTTTGTTCGAACGCATACCATTCGCGGATAAACCGGTTCGAAGAAGCGGTAGCTAACGCAAAGTAATGGTTCCATAAGGCGCGGTCTATGGGTATTTCAGTATCGATTCCCGCTTCTACCGCTTGTGTCGGATTTTTATAGGCCGCCAATATTTGGGTTATGTATTCCGGTAATTCGATGTTTTCTTCGTCGTCCGAATCATTTTTCTTATCATCGGACCGATTCGGAAAATATCGTTCGCATGCATTTTTTATTTCTTCTTGCGAATAATTCCCTAATGTATTGAATCCTTCCCGTCCGGAAATGACGTTGAGTATATTCTGTATGTCGAAAAAATTCAGGAAAAAAGCGACTGTTTTCCGGGCTTGCGAAGACAGATTTTCACGAATTTCCATCAATATACTCTGGATATCCAATCCTTTGATATCTGAATCCAGCGTGTATTCCGGTAATGAGGCAACTAAATAATAATAGTTGTTCGACATAGGCTTATTCTCCTTCGTATAATAATTTCCGGGTTGCCGATCTTAAGTAAGAAGTGTAGGAATGAATGAAATCTTCGTCGGTAAAACTGATGTAGTATCCGCCGTCTTGAGGAGTTAACCGGAATCCGTTTTCGAGTTTGGAATCGGAGGAAACGGTTATGCCTTCTTTCAGGGCATTTTCCGTTTGCGTCGCCAGATAGTTTTTTACCGCTTCTTCCTGGTCTGCGGGAACAATTACCTGTACTGCACCCAATTCTCCTGCTTTCCAGCTTTTTACGGCAGTCAATATCAACTGTTGTATATATTGTTGATCTTGAAACGCTTCCCGGATGTTGGCGGCTACGCCTTTGGCGGTTACTAAATTCTGTATATTGATTTTCAGATCGGATACCATTTGTTGCGCAGCTAACCGAATTTCCGTTAAAGTATTTTTTTTCATTTCTTCCGTTTCCTTTTGGACAGTTTCGGTAAGTCGGGCTGCCTCTTTTTTTGCTTGTTCGATAATATCTGCCGCTTCTTGCCGAGCATCGGCTATCATTTGTTCCGACACCTGTTTCCCTTTGGAAACACCTTCATTGTACAATTTTTCTGTTAACTGTTGGATTTTGTTTTCCATATCTGGTTCTCCTTTTAGTGATTCTTTATTAAACTTGTTTTATGATCGTATTAGAGTTTGGCCGAGAAACGAACGGATAAAGGGAAAGATACCACATAGTTATATCTATTGTTTCCCGTTTCTTTAAAACTGCTACTAAGTTAAAAAAAAAATTGATACGAATAACGATTTGGGAAGAAAAACAGGATAAATTGACAAAAAAAGGAGATAAATAGACCAGAATGGAATTTCGGGATAAAGCGTGGAAGGATTGAGTTAGGGAGAAATGGTTAAGCTGTGGGCTTGTTCCCCGGGAATGGTTTGATAAAGCGATATGAAAATGGGACTGTCCCAAAAATCTTTATCTGCTGCGTTGTTGTTTCCCAAAGATTTGGTTACGGTCAGTACGTTTCCTCATCTTTGAAAAGCAAAGCCTGGCACCTGAAGCCTTTGGGAACTTCCCGGTAAAGGATGAAAGGGAGGTTATGGATGTGTCCCCAAAAAGTTGGACGGATTAACATTATTGAATCACGCCCGGGAAAGATTCCGGTACACAACACCGGACTCTTTCCTGTTAGTCTCAGTTTGATACGGTCGTAGTTGTAGTAATGGATGTATTCGTGAAGTGCCTTCTCGAACTCATCGATGGATGGCCAGCGTTGCAAATATATTCATAAGTCCCAGAAAGTTTTTCATCATGGGTTTGTCCAGACAGTGGCCTTTGGGGGAAATGCCATTTTAAGTGCTTGTTGGTATCTGGTATGCAGATAATGCCCTTTTAGATTCAGCATTTGCATATACTGTTGATGTTCAGTATATTCATGTCTTTTTAATTTTGTCATAACAAAACCCCGAAAGTTGGACAAAAAACTTTCGGGGTTCTGGTTATATTGTAACACCTTCTTTTTAATAAGATATCGTATAACCTTCTAACGGATGATGTTTCCAACGGCGATGCGACCACATCCAATATTCCGGATTGGCCCGGATAATGCTTTCCAGTTGTTTGACATAACGGGAGGTAATTTCATTGGGAGCTACAGGTTCATTCCCGTCGTATAAGTTATTGAACACAACTTCGTAATATCCTCGTTTTATTTTACGTATATGAGTGAATACTACGCTCATGTTATATTTTAACGCCAGTTTTTCTATTCCGTTGAAAAAGGCAGTAGGTTGATTCAGGAAGATGGTCCATTGGTGGATCTGGTGCCATGGAGGCGTTTGATCGGCGATCAGGGCCACAACGCAATGCTTCCCGTTTTTCTGTTCCTGAATGATCTCCCGGGCTATGTTTTTCATCGATACCGGTTTGGTCCCGAAACGCGAACGCATTTTCAGGTAATAGGCTTCGGCCAATTGGCTGGATAATGGATGATATACCGCTTTAACAGGGTTGTCCACATACAGTTTATAGCCGATGGTGTATTCCCACATGCCGTAGTGGGACATGGCTGCAATGGAGGATCTGTCGCTGTGCGCTTTTTGAAAAACCTCTATGTTTTTATAGGTAAACCGTTTTTTCAGTTCATCTTCGCTGATGGATGAAAGAATGATGGTTTCGATAAAAACATCGGCCAGGTGTTTGTAAAATTTTTTCTCGATTTGCTTGAGTTCCGTTTTGTCCTTTTCCGGAAACGAGTTCTTCAAATTCTCACGGGTAATTTTTACCCGGTATCGAACCACCCTGTATATAATAACGTACAGGAAATCGGCCACACAGTATTGTATCCGCATCGGTAATTTGCCTAAAAGTCTGGCAGACTGCCATATAATGAAGAATAAAATACGGTTTTTCAAGGTCATTATCCTGCTTATTTGGTTGTTTTTTCCACCAAAGATAGGTATTCTTTGTAAATATACGGATTTGTCGCTATAATTTCTTTGCCGAACAACATGTTCGTTCCGCCTTTGTAGTCGGTTACTATAGCCCCTGCTTGACGGGCGATGAGTATGCCTGCGGCCACGTCCCAGGGCGAAAGGTTGAACTGGGAAAAAGCCTCCGCTCGTCCGGCGGCCACATAAGCTAAATCCGCAGCGGCCGATCCGATCCGGCGGGCTCCGTGGGTGTATCGCATGAAGTAGTCGAATTGTCGATAAAACTCATCCATTCGGTCGGCGCTGTTGTAGGACATACCGGTTACGATCAACGAATCTGCGAGCGTTTTCCGTTCCGATACCCGGATCTCTTTTCCGTTGAGGTAAGCTTTCGAGTCCTTGTATGCGTAAAAACATTCTTGTTGGGTTATTTCATAGATAACGCCTGCAATGATGTCGTCGTTTTCGGTTAGAGCGATACTTACGCAATAGGGTGGAAATCCGTGAGTGAAATTGGTCGTGCCATCCAACGGATCGATGATCCAGCAATAAGGGGAGCGGGCGTCCTGCCGCCGGGAAGTTTGTGTGCCTTCTTCCGTTAAGAACCGGGCGCCTTCGAGCAGGTCTTCCAGGGCTTCGACGATTATCTTCTCCGCACCTTTATCTACGTAAGACACGAAATCTTGATGTCCTTTGCATTCTATTTTGTCGATCGAGAATGTTTTCTGTTCTTGCCGGATGAATGCTCCGGCTTGTTGCGCGACGTCGATCATCCTGTCGCATAATATCTTGTAATCCGGTTGCATTATCATTCTTTTGTATATTCGTATAATTGAGAGATTTCCTGAGGCCACAGCGTTTCGTTCGGAGTTTCCAGACAGAGCGGGATGTCGTCGAACCGTTTGTCCCGGGCGATGAATTTGAAAACCGTCGTTCCTAAAGTACCTTCGCCCAGCGGAGCGTGCCTGTCTACCCGGCTGCTCTGTTGTTTCAGCGAGTCGTTCAGATGCATGCCTTTCAGATATTTGAACCCGATGATTCTGTCGAATTCGGCGAAACTGTCCCGGCAGGCGGTTTCGGTCGACAGGTCGTAACCTGCGGCAAAAGCATGGCAGGTGTCGATGCAAACTCCGATCCGGCTTCGGTCTTCGATTCGGTCGATGATATATTTTAATTGTTCGAAGGAATAGCCTAAGTTGCTCCCTTGTCCGGCCGTGTTTTCCAGAACGGCTGTAACTCCGCGGGTAACGTCGAGAGCCCGGTTGATCGAATCCGCGATTCGGTTCAAACACTCTTCTTCGCCGATTTCTTTCAAGGAACTGCCCGGATGAAAGTTCAAACGGTCCAGCCCGAGTTGTTCGCAACGTTTTAATTCGTCGATAAAAGCGGTTCTGGATTTTTCCAGTCCTTCGGTCCCCGGATGTCCCAGGTTAATCAGGTAGCTGTCGTGTGGAAGAATATGCTTGGGTTGGAAACCCAGCCGTTCGCAATTTTCTTTGAATTGACGGATGGAAGTTTCGGATAGGGGAGCGGCTATCCATTGTCGCTGATTTTTGGTAAACATGGCGAAAGCTTTTGCGCCGATGGCCGCCGCGTTGATCGGGGCGTTTTCTACGCCTCCCGAAATGGATACGTGTGCGCCGAAGTATTTCATGGTCTCGGATTTATTGCATTTGTACTTTTCATATTTTAACAGCTAAGATACGATTTTTTGAGAAAAATGTGTGTTTTTGGAGATTCCTGCTGCAAAAAACAGACCGGATCGAAAACGGGTAAAAAGAAAAAGAGGGAATCTCACGACTGCCTCTTTTCTTTGGGATTACAAGAGAATCCCTAACTACTAACCCAAACTTAAATAAATGAAGAAACCTTGTTTTTTATAAAGAACGTTTTGTTATGGAATTTTATTATTTTTCTTTTTTACTTCCTTTTCAAATTGCGTGCCAAATTTTTTAGACTGAATATTTGTCTTTTTTGTCAGCTTCAATTTGTTTGAATGTTTTTTGTCAATTATTGTGCCAATTTTTTTATAATCGATTTTGTTTCTTTTTTCAATATTCTCTTTGCATATATCGTGCCTGAACGGGAGAAATGTGTTTGTCTGGCGAAGTTTTTTATATCTTTACGGGCCAATTAAAGTTTTTTGTAATAAGATAAGATATGCCAAGTCTTTCGGAAAGAGCGGATTATATGCCTGCATCTCCCATTCGGAAACTCGTTCCTTATGCAGAACAGGCCAGAAAAAAAGGAGTAGATGTGATTCATTTGAATATAGGACAACCCGATATTCAAACTCCGGCCGTTGCCCTTGCCGCTATCCGGTCTTTTGATGAAAAGGTAATCGAGTATTCCCATTCGGCAGGGGATTTCAGCTACCGTGAAAAATTGACCCGTTATTATAAGAGTGTAGGCGTGAATATTACTCCTGAGGATATTATCGTGACTACGGGAGGGTCGGAAGCGATTTTGTTCGCGATGATGGTTTGTATGAATCCGGGGGATGAAGTGCTGGTTCCAGAACCTTTTTATGCGAATTATAACGGATTTGCGGCAGAGGCGGGAATCGTAATCAAACCGGTCCGGTCGGTTATCGATAATGATTTCGCATTGCCGGGAATGGATTATTTTGAACAATGTATCACAGAGAAAACGAAGGCTGTTTTTATTTGCAATCCGAACAATCCGACCGGATACCTTTATAGTAAGGAAGAGATGATGCAGTTGCGGGATATCGTGAAAAAACACGATTTGTTTCTTTTTTGTGACGAAGTGTATCGGGAGTTCTGTTATGATGACCATGAATTTTTTTCCTGTTTGTCTTTGACTGGCGTGGACGAGCATGTGGTGTTGATCGATTCCGTATCGAAACGTTACAGCATGTGTGGTGTACGGTTAGGAGCTTTGATTTCCCGTAATAAGAGGATCATCGATGCGGCGTTGAAACTGGGGCAGGCTCGGTTGTGTCCGCCTCATTTGGCTCAGGTCGCGGCTACGGCGGCTTTGGATGCGCCCGAGAGTTATTTCGAGGCGGTAAAAAACGAATATTTGCTTCGGAGAAATTATTTGGTAACGGCTTTGAATGAAATTCCCGGCGTATATTGCCCCATGCCGAAGGGGGCTTTTTATACGATCGTACAATTGCCTGTGGATGATGCCGACCGCTTTGCTCAGTGGTTGTTGGAGGATTTTTCCTTTAATAACCGGACGGTTATGGTTGCTCCCGCTTCCGGATTCTATGCTACCGAAGGGTTGGGGCGTAATCAAATACGTGTGGCTTATGTGATCGATATCGATGACTTGAAAACGGCCGTAGCTTGTTTGCGTAAAGCGTTGGAAGTCTATAACAGCAGTAGATAAGCGGGTAACGGATATAAAGGTTTGTTAATAACAAGAGAGTAACCCCAAAGTCAACAGACTGAGAGGGTTACTCTCTTTGTATATTGATACGCATAAATTTCGTTGTTGTCGGAGAGAGTTTGTTTTTTTGTGTGTAGATACCTGTACATAACAAAGAGACCGTCCAAATTCTATTTTGGGTCGGCCTCTTGGTTATTGTAATATTGCTTTTTTTTTTACAGCTTACCGTAACCGGATGCGTTGTCCCGGTTTTATTTGGTAACCTACGTCCATGTAGTTCATACGAGCCAATCGATCCAACCGGATACCGTATTTTTGCGATACGAAATGAAGCGTTTCTCCTTTAGAGACCAGATGGGAAACTATGCCGTTCAATGATTTTTTCTTTTTAGGCGAGATATATACGATACTGCCGGCTCTGATTTGTTGTGGATTGTTAACCATGTCATTGAAAGACAATAGTTTGTATAGTCCTATTCGCATCCGTTGAGCGATTGAATCGAAAGTGTCTCCTTCTTCTGCAATGACGAAACGAGTGTTGTTGTTGACGTAAATCGGCATTCGGCCTTGTCTGAGTACGGCGTATTCGTTGTCGAGTATGCGGGGACCGACGTATTCGTAGGATGGGTCCACTGCGGAATGTGAATGCGTTTCAGTCGTGGTAGTCGTTACAGTAGTCGTTACAGTCGTTGTTTGAGGTTGCGGCAATTCGTTTTGCACAACCTTTCTATCCAATTCGTACAATTTATAGGTCTCGATAGTATTAATCAACATGTCGGCATAATTGGGGTTGGTCGCATAACCCGCTTGGGCTAATCCGTTGGCCCAGCCTGTATAATCGGTAGGGTCCAGTTCGAACAAAGATCGGTAACGGTCCGAATTGGAAAGAAAATAGGAATGGTCAGCGTACGAATCGTATACGTCTTGATAACGGCGAAAACATTCGTCCGGAGCGTCGTCGTCGTGCTTGATGGTTGCACCTTGCCAGTCGGATTTGCATTTGATGCCGAAATGGTTATTGGCTTCTTGAGCCAACCGGCTATTGCCGTTTTGGGATTCGACGAGTGCCTGCGCCATTTTTATGCTGGCCGGAATGCCGAATTCTTCCATGCTTTCAATAGCCAGAGGACTGTATTTGGTAATGTATTCGTTTGCCGTCATCTTTTTTTGGGGCCATCCCGAAGCGGCGAGCAGGCAACCGAAAAGGCATAAAAAATAAAATCGTCGTTTCATGTCATTTTGAATTTAGTTATTTTTCCGATATGCGAAATCGGTCGTTCCGGTAAGACGATTCGATGTGTTTTTTTCTTAAATTCTCGAAATGCCGGACGGTAATTATCACAAGCAAATATACTCTATTTTTCCTAAGAAGCAACCATATTGTTGAATTTTATCGTTTCGAACGATTTGAAATTGTTAGAGCCTGCAAAATATCCCTGATCCGTTTTTATGTTTTGAAAAATATATTCGGGAACGGGCAAAAATGCTTTTTTTGTAAGAATTTCCATGAATAGGCCGGTAATCCGTTTTTTTTGATATCTTTGCAATAGATTGAATAAATATAGAACGTGTATATGGAATTTACAACTCTTTGCGACAGCGTGTTTACCGCTTCCATAAATGATTATCATGAATACGACGATGTTGATCGGCCTATTCGGAATCCTTATCCGGCCGGGTCTTTAGAATATTTGTTGTATGCTAAAAACTGGATTGATACCGTGCAGTGGCATCTGGAAGATATTATTCGCAATCCGTCTATCGATCCTGTGGAAGCGTTGGCTGTCAAACGTCGTATCGATGCCTCCAATCAGGACCGTACCGATATGGTAGAGTATATCGATTCCTATTTTCTCGATCGATTTAAGCAGGTAGAGCCTGTCGCGGACGCTCGTATCAATACGGAAACGCCGGCTTGGGCCGTGGATCGCCTTTCCATTCTCTATTTGAAAATTTACCATATGAAATACGAGACGGAAAGAACGGATGCAACGCCGGAGCATTTGCAACAATGCCAGACCAAGTTGGAGGTGTTGAACGCACAAAAGCGGGATTTGTCGCAGGCTATCGAGGAGTTGCTGTCTGATATAGGGGAAGGTCGTAAATATATGAAATTGTACAAACAGATGAAAATGTATAACGATCCGAGTCTGAATCCGGTGCTTTATGCAAAAAAGTAAGAACAGACATATTCTGATCGTTCGTTTGTCCGCTATGGGGGACGTAGCTATGGTCGCTTCGGTTCTGGAGCAGTTTTGCCGGCAAAATCCTTCCGTGTATGTGACGATGGTAACCAATACGTTTTACAAACCTTTTTTCGATCATATACGGGGAGTCGCGGTTTATTGTGTCGATTTGAAAAAAAGGCATAAGGGGGTTATGGGGGTAATGCGCCTCTGTTTGTCGTTGCTTTTCAAATGCCGGTTCGAGATGGTGTTGGACCTGCATGACGTTATTCGCAGTAAAATTCTTCGGAAGTTGTATAAATTGGCCGGAAAAAAGATTATCGTGTTGGATAAGGGACGCGATGAGAAAGAACGGCTGACTCAATTCCCCGATAAAAGGTTTCAACCGTTGAAAACAACCATAGAACGATATGCGGATTGTTTTGTTCGGGCGGGATTCCGGTTGGAAATGCCTTCTGCGCCCGATCGCAAATATTATGAAATGTCTTCCGGTATGCGGGAAAAGATCGGGAATCCGAAAAAGACGGGAAAATGGTACGGAGTAGCGCCTTTTGCGCAACATCAGGGAAAGATTTATCCGATTCATTTGATGGAGCAGGTTGTGCAACAACTGTGTGCCGATCCTGCCGATACCGTGTTTTTGTTCGGAGGGGGAAAAGACGAGCAGAATGTCTCCGAATCCATTGCCCGTAAATATGATAATTGCATATCTGTCATATCGAAGTTGTCTCTTGGAGAAGAAATAAAGTTGATATCCCATTTGGATTGCATGCTCAGTATGGATTCTTCCGCCATGCATATCGCTTCGTTGGTTGGAGTAAGGGTCGTTTCCGTTTGGGGAGCTACACATTATTATGCGGGTTTTTTGGGATACGGACAACGTGTGGAAGACATCGTAGAAGTCAATCTGGACTGCCGTCCTTGTTCCGTATATGGGAACAAACCCTGTTTCAGATATAGTTACGAATGTATGAATGCGATTGTGCCGCAAAATATTGTGGATAAGGTAAAACAAGTCCGTTAGCGATTTTCGCGGCTGTTCGGAGGGAAAATAATATGCGGGATATTGATCATATATTGAAACAATATTGGGGGTATGATTCGTTTCGTCCGTTACAGCGAGAAGTGATTCGGAGCATTTGCTCCGGACATGACACTTTGGCATTGATGCCTACCGGCGGCGGCAAATCCATTACGTATCAGGTCCCGGCTTTGGCTATGGACGGCATCTGCATCGTGGTTACTCCGTTGATTTCGTTGATGAAAGATCAAATCGACACTCTGAAAGAGAAAAGAATTATGGCGCAGGCGGTACATTCCGGATTGACTGCCCGGCAAATCGATACGATTTTGGATAATTGCGTTTATGGCGATTACAAACTTCTGTACGTTTCGCCTGAACGACTGGATACGCCGATATTCCGGACCCGCCTCGAACGGATGAACGTGTCGATGCTGGCGGTGGATGAAGCCCATTGTATTTCGCAATGGGGATATGATTTTCGTCCGGCTTATTTGAAAATTGCGGATATCCGTCCTTTGATTCCCGATGCGCCCGTACTGGCGGTAACGGCTACCGCTACTCCGAGAGTGGCTGACGACATCATGGATAAATTGGGTTTCGAGAAACCGAATGTTCACAGCATGAGTTTCGCCCGGGGAAACTTGTCGTACATTGTCAGGAATACCGATGACAAATTGGCGCATCTGCTTCGAATTATCCGGAATGTAAAGGGGAGCGGCATCGTTTATTGCCGTACTCGTAAGGCTTGCGAGGAATTGGCCGGACAATTGGCGGCGGAGGGCGTTTCGGCGGGGTTTTACCATGGCGGACTGAGTTATCAGGTTCGTTCGGCTCGTCAGGAAGAATGGCTGTCGGAACAGGTCCGCGTCATTGTGGCGACCAATGCTTTCGGCATGGGGATAGACAAAAGCAATGTCCGTTATGTCGTTCATTATCAGATTCCCGATTCCTTGGAGGCTTATTATCAGGAAGCTGGCCGAGCCGGTCGGGACGGTTTGCCCGCTTTTGCTGTTTTGTTGTACGGCTCGTCCGATCGGGCTTCGGCTTCCCAGCGGTTGATCAACGAATTCCCGAAATTGGACGAAATCAAACAGGTGTATAACATGTTGTGCAATTATTATGGAATTGCCGTCGGAGAAGGCAAACTGTCCGGCCATGACTTCAATTTGTATGATTTTTCTTCCAAATTCCGTTTTTACTCGCTTACCGTTCTTAATTCAATCCGCATATTGCAGCTGTGCGGTTATCTGACTTTGACGGAGGAACTGGACCACCCGACACGCATACGGTTTACCGTAAGCCGGGAGGAGTTATACCGTATTCAGCTCGTTCGGGAGGATTTGGAAAAATTTGTTCAGGTATTGCTGCGCCTTTATACCGGTTTGTTTTCCGATTTCGTGGCGATCGACGAGGAGTATATCGCCCACCAATCCGGCTATACGGTGGAATATATCGGGGAGGCTTTCCGAAAATTGTGGACGTTGAGGGTACTGCAATATATTCCTCGACGGAAGACGCCTTTGTTGATTTTTAACGAAGAGAGACTTTCCGAAGATAATTTGCGTATCTCGCCCGAAAGTTATGTTTATAGGAAAGAAATGGCGGAGAACCGGTTGAACGGGATGTTCGAATATGCCGAACGCAAGGACCGTTGTCGGAGTTTGCTGTTGCAGAATTATTTCGGAGAAAAGACGGAAGAGCCTTGCGGTCGTTGCGACGTTTGCCGCGATTCGAAGACGGTTCCCGATGAAAACGCTCGGATTCGTGCGGCGTTGTTGGCCGAATTGTCCGGCGGACCGACGGATATTAAGCGGTTGGTCGGAGGTGTGGCGGGAAACCGGGAGCGAATAATCTCCGAATTGCGGAAGTTGCTTGAGACGGAACGGGCGGAACAGCGTCCTGACGGAAAGGTAGGGCTTAAGTCTTAATTTTTTCGATGCAGGCTTGTCGGATTATTGATAACATAAAATAAAGGAGAAAAGTATGAAAAAAAATGACTGGATGGCGGCGGTTGCCGTTTTGGCAGGGTGTTTAGTCGGACAGAATGCGGTTGCGCAGTCCGAAAAATTGTTTAACGGCAAAGATTTGGATAACTGGAATTTGTTCGTAGAGAAAAGCGATGCCGATCCGAAAGACGTTTTTAAAGTGCAGGACGGAGTGATACGCGTTGAGGGATTGCCTATGGGATATATGTACACCCGGGAACAATACGATAATTTCAAATTGCATGTGGAGTGGCGTTGGGTAGGGGAACCTTCCAACAGCGGCGTGTTTCTCTTTGTGCAGGACGGGGAAAAGACGTGGCCCAATGCTATTGAATGTCAGTTGTGTGCCGGCGATGCCGGGGATTTCGTTTTATTGGGCGGCTCGGACATTGCGGAATTCCGGCTTCAACCGGGAGAAACCCGCCCGGCTTTTCCGGTAGTCAAGAAGAAACAGGAATCTTCGGAAAAAAGCGCAGGAGAGTGGAATGAGATGGATATTACCTGTCGCGACGGGAATATCGAAGTGGTGGTAAACGGCGTATTGCAAAATCAGGGGTCGCAATCGTTGCATAAAAAGGGTTACATCGGCCTGCAAAGCGAGGGTGGACCTTTGGAATTCCGTAATGTACGTTTGAAGCGGTTGAAATAATAATACGGAAACGAAA
>CASDZK010000028.1 GCA_949286165.1 uncultured Alistipes sp. | reverse complement strand
GATTCCGTAAAAAAACATTTATGTTATCCGAGTATCCTTCGCATTCATTTACAATGACGACTCGGTTCCGGGCCGACATTTCCATACAAAACAACCCGGAAAATACTATGACCAACCAGAAATTTAAACAAGCCTTCGTTCTCATAAGCATATTGTATAAATATTCGTAATAATGACTGATTGCTGTCGCTATTCTAAATCCAGGACTTTCTCATTACCTGATACGGTATGTCGTTCCTGCCGATTTCCGTTTCGGTAACACCCGTGAAATGTGTTTATCGGATATTTTCAAACGAAAACTCTACTCTCCGAAACTTCTTTCTAACGGAGAAATAATTATCATTGTTTTCCAAACGATTTTGTTACCTGTTCCATTTAAAAGACAGGATCTTCCGCATTTTTACTCATTTCCGCTTGCTTCAAACTATCACAAACAGAGAGACCGGGTTCGAAATACATTGACAAACCAAAGATTAACACCCTGTTAATCAATAATTTAGCATTCATACCTGTAAAATTTCAAAGGTTTATGGTTCTATAAAAATAAAAAAATATCTGTTATTTTCAAAATTATATTTATCAGAAAATATATAGTTGCCTTTTTTTGTTTCGTCATCATTCGAATTTTCAATTTCGTATACTAAAAATTACCGAAACGACACCTCATATCTTTACAAGTTATAAAAAAATCGTAAACTATTAATAAAGGATTATTTTTTTGTTTTCATATATCATATTTAACAGATATCGAGAGATATTCAATCGAAACCTTAAAGGCGGACAATAGAAATACAATCATTGAAAACCGATAAAACGAGCAGCTTATGTAATAAGGAGGCAGTAACGCCACGAAATATTTTCGATTACCGCAGGACCTCTCTGTCTTTTACGACGTAGACTCGACTGTATAACGTTTCCGCTTTCCTTCTTAACATTCCCTCCAAACAATCTTCCATTTACCATACCTCTATCCAAACCGATAAAACAGCAAAGCGACGGTTGAGAATATTCCGGCCATCGCTTTCCCGACCGTTTTTATTATCTTTGTTCCGAACGGTCGGACCCTCACATTTTTCCCGGCCCCGGAAACTTGCCTATGAAAATTCTGATTATATATCCCTTTCCTCCTCCGGTACACGGATTCAGCATGATGGGCAAAATCGCACGGAAAGGACTGGGCCTCCGACATGAGGTAACCGCGATCGACGCCGCTTTGAACAAACAGTTCTGCGGCAACAAATTGCCCCCCCTCTGGGCGCCGAAAAGGTTGGCTCTTATCGTAAAAAGACTGACCGCCGATTTCAGAATTTTTTTTTCCACCCGATTCGATGTCGTTTACATGGGAGTAGGGATGGGCTTCCGGGGAATCGTCCGCTACCTTCCTTACATGCTGGCCGCCCGCATGCGCCGCATTCCTTATGTACTGCACATCCACGATTCCACTTTCCGGAAAACCTATGAAAATTGCAACGCCTTTTCCCGATATTTACTGAAAAACATATTCGGCCATGCGGCCGGTGTCATCGTACTCGGCGAATCGTTGCGCCCCATGTTGCACAATATCGTGGACAGGGAAAAAACCTATGTATGCGAAAACGCCATAGAAGACTTTTTATTTGCCGGGATGGAACAGATTTCGGAAAAAAAAGAACACAGAACTCCGCCTTGCCGACTGTTGTTTCTCTCCAACCTCATGCGGGCCAAAGGCATTTTGGAATTGATGGACGCATTCAGCCGGACGACCGATACCGTATTGGAACTGGCCGGCGCCATCGAACCGGACCCGAAAATCAAAACCCGGCTTGACGCATTCTTGCAAGCCTTTCCGGATCGGGTGCGTTATCACGGTCCGGTTCAAGGAGAAAAAAAACGAGAACTCTTTTTACAGGCCGATATTTTCATATTACCCTCTTATAACGAAGGGCAAAGCGTAACCATATTAGAAGCTTACGCCTGCGGATGTACCGTCATAACCGACGAGCGGGTAGGCGGATTAAAGGATATTTTTCGAGACGGACGGAACGGCGCGGCATGCCGCTACGGAGACGCTTCATCGATTGTGGATGCAATTGCCCGTTGCCGATCAAATCTCGACTATTTTACCGATACGAATTACAGGCAATCAAACCATTATTCCATCGAAAAATTTACAGAACGACTGGAACGGATTTTGACAGACGCGATTAGGCGGACGAATACGAACAAATAAAACGGAACCGGTAGTTTCGTCGATTGGTTGCCCCATTTGGTCTATTTAATTTTCGTCTTTTCAATCGACCCCGTTTCTTTGTTATCGTAAAATCAAACAAAAACATTACCATTATGAAAAAGAGAATGATAGGGTTGCTTTCAGTTATGGCACTGACAACCGGGGTATCCGCTCAGGACAAACCTCAACAAAGAAACGACCGTCCTCAAATGACGCAGGAAGAACGCATCAAAGCCAGAGTAGAATCTTTAAACAAGGAATTGACCTTGACCGATGCACAGCAACAAGAATTAACCAAAATTTTTACCGAACAGGCGAAAAAAATGGAAACCATGCGTGCCTCGGCTAAAAAAGATACGACAGCCAATAAAGAGGATGCCCGAAAAGCAGCAGGAGAACAATTCCGGAAAATACAGGAAGAAACGAACACTGCCATAAAAGAAACGCTTGGGGACGAGAAATATGAACAATACCAAGAGTTGCAAAAGAAAAGAATGCAACAACACAGGCCCCGCCCCGACGGACAAGGCAGACCCGATGGCCCCCGTCCTGACGGTCCAAGACAGCCTGACAATTTCGGACCGGACGGCTCCACGGAAAAAGGGATGGAATAACATCCATCTTTGCAATAATAAAACACGGCTTGTACAAGAGCCGTGTTTTATTATTGCCCCGTAAAGCTCATATCCTCACCTTAATAATTGCCTTGGTTATCTCTCCTTTACCAATCATCGGAGCATGTGCATCTTCCGGGAAAAAAACGACAAATTCTCCTGCTCGAACATCCACATACGATGTCGGCAAATCCCGATAAAACAAAATATCTTTCTCTGCATCGTAAGACGTCTGTACCTCACGACACTCTTTTCGGGATTTCCAGCCATGTCGTTCACTGCCGGACAGTACTACCTGAATATCGATATACCGATCATGCGCCTCCAAACGCGCCTCCTCTTCTTTTTTCAATTTACCGTTTACCACGGACATAAACAGTTCGTCTCCGTCAATAACATATTTACCTGGCGCGAATTTTCCACTATAAGCATTGATAAATTCGAATGCCTGTTGAAAACGGGGATGTAAAGCGTAGTATTTTTTCGCTTCCGTCACAGAATCCAATACCATAATATTTTCAATTATAAAATTTCGGATTTAAAGATACGAAAAAAATCGATACAAATTATTTTCATGCACTCAATTCACGACAACCGATACATCGTGTCGGATATTTCGTAACTTTGCCGACCAAAAACAATGTATGCAATGAAATCCGTTTTTACCATTTTACTATTAATCATATCGAACATTTTCATGACTTTCGCATGGTACGGACATCTGAAATTTAAAGAAATGAAATGGTTCGAGAATCTTTCCCTCGTATACGTAATTCTGATCAGCTGGGGTATCGCGCTAATCGAATACAGTTTTCAAATTCCCGCCAATCGGATCGGATTCCGGGGAAACGGCGGTCCTTTTTCCCTAATAGAATTAAAAGTAATACAGGAAGTAATTACTTTAGTCGTATTTACTGCATTTTCCCTGTTATTTTTCAAAACGGAAACTTTTCGATGGAATCATCTGGCCGGATTCGCATGCCTGGTAATGGCCGTTTATTTCATCTTCCGGAAATAAATGTTGAATTTCATTGTTTTTTTCGGTCCTTTACTCTTTTTCCTCTTTCCCCTTAATCAACAGCAACTTATCATTTACATGCAATTCCAATTGACCGTTAGGAACGATAAACCGGCCATCGCGTTTAACCAACATAACCAACGACTTCTCTGGGAAATCGATATTCATCAACCGATTTCCTTTTTTCAGCATGGCTTGCGTAACGGCTATCTCCCGCAAATCGGTATCCATATCCTCGGGCAGTTCGACACCAAAATTATCTTCTTTGGCCTCGATCGGCACGGACAACTTGAGTTTACGCGCTACAAACGGGATAGTTGTTCCCTGAATGATCAACGACAACAAGGTAATAAAAAAGACTGTGTTGAAGATCACATGCGCCCCTTCCACGCCCGCCAATACGGGGTAAGTAGCGAAAATGATGGGAACAGCCCCGCGCAAACCTACCCATGAAACGAACAGACGCCCTTTCAAAGAGAGTTTTTTAAATGGCAATAAAGAAATAAACACGCTCAGTGGACGAGCTACCACAATCATGAATATACCGATTATCATAGCGACCAACGCCACTTCGAGCATCTCATGCGGATTGACCAACAACCCCAGGGTCAAGAACAATACGATTTGGAAAAACCAGGTAATGCCATCGAAAAAGGTAAGTATCTCGCGACGATACAGCAACTTATGATTTCCTATGACAATTCCGGCGATATAAACGGCCAAATAACCGTTCCCCTTCAACAAATCCGTAATGGTAAACGTAAAGAAAACCAGACTGACCAACAATACGGGATAAAGCGACTTGTTACCGATATTGATACGATTGATGATACGCACAGCCAATTTTCCTAAAAGCCATCCGAAACCGCATCCGAAGACAAACTGAATCAAAAAGGCCCCCACAATGCTCCACCCATTCATATCGGACGACTGTATCGCCTGAATCAACACGATAGTCAGCATATAAGCCATCGGATCGTTACTTCCGCTCTCCAGTTCGAGCATGGGACGCAGATTCTCTTTCAATCGGATATTTTGAGAACGAAGAATACCGAACACGGAAGCGGAATCGGTAGAAGACATGACTGCCGCCAGCAACAGAGCCGTAGAAAGCGGTAACACGACATCCCCCGTCCACCGGGCAATCCAATAAATAAAGAAACCGGTAAACAGCGTCGTCAACAACACTCCCGCCGTAGAGAGAACGATTCCCTCTTTCAGAATCGGTCGGATTTCCTTTATCTTAGTATCCATTCCTCCGGAAAATAAAATGATGCTCAATGCCACCATACCGACGAACTGGGCCTCCCCCGCATTATTAAACTGCACGCCCAAACCGTCGCTTCCGGCCAGAATACCGACAATCAGGAAAAGCAACAATACCGGAATACCGAAACGGAATCCGGTTTTACTCACTAAAATACTGACAAACAACAGAACGGATCCGATCAATAAAATATTTTCGGCCGTAAGCAAAACTCCTATATCGATCATATTACCTCCATAACAAAAATACGAAAAAGCCGGAAACCGGACAAATCGAATTTCTATTTTTTATTGATTTTCTATATTTTACAGGTCATCTGATGCGAAATCATAAAATTTTCGTCCGAACGAAACCGGCATCCCTGCCACAAATTTTCCCGTTCCAAATATTGTTCCAGCTTTTGCAATAACTCTTCATTGCGGATCATGCCCCAGGAAGGAGAAAGATGGTAACGGGGAGGCGCCTCTCCGGCAAAACGTTCCAAAACGATATCCGGCGACAGACGGCAAAGAATCTCGGCAAACAGGGCAATGTATTCATCCAATCCGAAAAAACGGAACCGTTCGGGATACCGCTCGTATTCGCGAGCCATCAACGTATTTTTAAAGACCTGCAACTGATGGAACTTGATCGTCGTCAAAGGCAGGCTGTTGATCCGTTCGGTCTGGCCAATCATCATTTCCCGGCTTTCGCCCGGCAAGCCCAAAATAAAATGTGCCCCGACATGAATTCCCCTCTCCGCCGTTCTGCGAATCGCATCGGCCGACTCTTCGAAAGAGTGTCCCCGATTGACGGCTTTCAGTGTTTCATCATAACAGCTCTCCACGCCGTACTCGATAATCACATAGCATTTTTTCGACAGCTCCGCGAAATAATCCAGCTTTTCATCGTCGATACAATCCGGACGGGTCCCGATGACCAGTCCTGCCACTCCTTCTACGGCCAACGCCTCGTCATAAATGCGCCTCAACTCCGCCAACGGTCTGTAAGTATTGGAATAAGCCTGAAAATACGCCAGAAACCGCCGGGCTTTCCGGTAACGCTTTTCATGGAATTGCTTCCCTTCTTCGATCTGCCGGGCGACTCCTTTTTCAGGAACGCAATAAGAAGGATTAAACGCCGCATTATTGCAAAACGAACAACCTCCCGTTCCTTTCGATCCGTCCCGGTTGGGACAGGTAAACCCCGCATTGATCGTCACTTTCTGTACCCGCCCTCCGAACAAGCGGCCGAAATAGCGCGAATAACTGTTGAAACGTCGGGTATCTCCCCACGGATATATTTTCGGTGCTTTCATCCTGTCAATTTTATTCACAAAGATAGGCAGAAAAAATTTCGCCGGCCGAATCCGAAAACCGAAGACGATATTATCTTTTTCCGCCGGCCTGTTCCGAATTATTGCGCCCGGCCAATCCGTGTTTTGTTTTTTTACATTTCTTTTGGATAAGATAGGACACCCCGGCAAAGGTTCAAATAAATTTGTCCTCTGGCTCGTTTTCACTATCTTTGGCAGGTCGTTGTATTGTTCATTTATTTTTACCGTATGAAAGTAACGTTTTTAGGGACCGGGACTTCTCAGGGTGTTCCAATTATCGGATGCCAATGCCCGGTATGCCGTTCGCACGACCCGAAAGACAAACGATTGCGCAGTTCCGTACTGGTAGAAACGGAACAGGTAAAGCTGGTAATCGATTCCGGCCCCGACTTTCGTTACCAGATGCTGCGTTCGCATACCGACCGGATCGACGCCATTCTGTTTACCCACGGGCATAAAGACCATACGGGCGGACTGGACGACGTACGGGCTTTCAACTACATACTGAAACGCCCCATCGACATTTATGCGGAAGAACGGGTCCTGCACATCATCCGAAAAGATTTCGACTACGCTTTCGCAGAACACAAATATCCCGGCGTTCCAGAAATCGTGTTGCATGCGATTACAGAACAACCGTTCGAAATCAACGGCTGCCGCATCGTCCCGATCCGGGGCATGCACTACCGGCTTCCGGTACTGGGTTTCCGCATCGGCAAATTCTGTTACATAACCGATATGAACCGGATAGACGATACGGAATTGGAAAAACTGAAAGGCACGGACACCTTGGTCATCAACGCCCTCCGCAAAGAAAAACACCTCTCGCACTTCACGCTGGACGAAGCGTTGGCGATCATTCGCCGGGTAGCGCCGCGAACGGCCTATCTGACACACATTTCGCACCAGATGGGAAAACACGGGGAAATATCCGCCGAATTGCCTTCCGGAGTGCATTTCGCTTACGATCAATTAAGTATCAACCTATCATGAATATGAATTTTAAAAATAAGGTCGTGATCATTACCGGCGCCTCTTCCGGCATCGGATACGCTTTAGTGCATCAGTTCGCCCGCTGCGGCGCCAAAATCGCCATGGGCGCGCGCAGCGTCGATATACTGGCGAAACTGGCGGAAGAGTTGCGTCAGAACGGCACGGAAGCCGTTTATTGCGCCTGCGACGTATCGCGGGAAGAAGACTGTCGGAAACTGATCGACACGGCCGTAGAAGCCTTCGGAACCATCGATGTCTGCATCTGCAATGCCGGTATCTCCATGCGGGCCATGTTCGAAGACGTAGATCTTGCCGTATTGCATCGGCTGATGGATGTCAATTTCTGGGGAACGGTATATTGCGTCAAATACGCCATCCCCTACCTCATCCGTTCCAAAGGGTCCATCGTAGGCGTCTCTTCCGTAGCCGGATTTCACGGGCTGCCCGCACGGACCGGATATTCCGCTTCCAAATACGCCATGACCGGATTTTTGGACACCATCCGCATCGAAAATCTGAAACGAGGCGTGCATGTCATGATCGCCGCCCCGGGCTTTACCGCGTCGAACGTCCGGTTCTCCGCCCTGACGGCGGACGGTTCGGCCCAAGGAGCCTCTCCCCGGAAAGAAGAAAAAATGATGACGGCGGAAGAAGCAGCTTACCGAATCGCCAAAGGCGTATATAAAAGGAAAAGAGAAGTCGTCATGGATTTTCAGGGACGGGCGACCAAACTGCTGAAAAAAATATCGCCCTCGCTGTTGGACCGGCTCTTTTACAATCACATGGCCAAAGAAGAAAATTCACCTTTAAAATAACGATCGATGAATCACAGACTGATGCGCAACGCGGCATGGTGCATCCTGCTGGTTTCCGCAGGAACGCTTTTATTGCCATCCGCCGCCCGCCCCGACAAAAAAGAGAAAAAACAAACCCTCGTACGATACGAACCGGGGAACTCCCCTATTTATAAGGACGGATGGATAGACTTCAATAAAAACGGAGTCATGGACGTATATGAAAATCCCGCCGCCGACATAGACGACCGTATCGAAGACCTGCTTTCGCAGATGAACATCGACGAGAAAACCTGCCAAATGGTAACCCTGTACGGTTACGGACGAGTGTTGCAAGACGATCTGCCTACTCCGGAATGGAAAGAAAAAATATGGAAAGACGGCATGGGAGCCATCGACGAACATCTGAACGGATTCCGGCAATGGGGACTTCCGCCTTCGGACAATCCCAATGTATGGCCCGCTTCGCGGCACGCGTGGGCTTTGAACGAAGTGCAGCGCTTTTTCGTGGAAGAAACCCGGTTAGGCATCCCCACCGATTTTACCAATGAAGGCATACGGGGCGTGGAAAGCTATATCGCCACGAATTTCCCTACCCAATTAGGCATCGGCCATACGTGGAACAAACAGCTGGCTTACCAAATCGGCGAAATTACCGGGAAAGAAGCCCGTGCATTGGGCTATACGAACGTGTACGCGCCTATTCTGGACGTAGGACGCGACCAACGCTGGGGACGCTATGAGGAGGTGTACGGCGAAAGCCCCTATCTCGTGGCGGAAATGGGCGTAGCCATGGCGCAAGGCATGCAGAAGGATTACCAGGTAGCCGCCACGGCCAAACACTACATCGCATACAGCAACAACAAAGGCGCACGGGAAGGCATGGCCCGCGTGGACCCTCAAATGTCGCCGCGCGAAGTGGAACAGATCCATGTCTATCCGTTCCGGGAAGTTATCGGCCGGGCCGGCATTTTAGGAGTCATGAGTTCCTACAACGATTACGACGGTTCTCCCATACAGTCGAGCAGATACTGGCTTCAGGACCGGCTGCGCGGGGAAATGGGTTTCAAAGGCTACGTCGTATCGGACAGCGATGCCGTGGAATACCTTTATATGAAACACCATACGGCCAAAGACATGAAGGAAGCGGTATTGCAAAGCGTCGAAGCCGGTCTGAACATCCGCTGCACGTTCCGCTCTCCCGATTCTTACGTGCTTCCGCTCCGGGAACTGATCGAAGAAGGGGCGATCGACATGGAAACCATCGACGACCGGGTACGCGACATTCTCCGTGTCAAATTTCTGATCGGCTTGTTCGACAACCCTTACCAGACGGATTTGCAACAGGCGGACGAACTGGTCAATTGCGAAGCGCACCGACAAATCGCACTGCAAGCGTCCCGCGAATCCATCGTACTGCTGAAAAACGACAATAAAACCCTGCCTTTGAATTTTTCCGACCTCAAGACCATCGCCGTCTGCGGACCGAACGCCAACGAAGAATCGTACGCCCTGACCCATTACGGCCCGTTAGCCGTGGAAGTGACCACGGTCTTGGAAGGCATACGGGAAAAAGCAAACGGAAAAGCGGAAGTGTTATATACGAAAGGATGCGATCTAGTGGATGCCGACTGGCCGGAATCGGAACTAATCGCCACCCCGCTGACCGAAACGGAACGACAGGAAATAGACAAAGCCGTAAAACAGGCGGAACAGGCGGATGTGGCCGTGGTCGTACTGGGCGGCGGAGTACGCACTTGCGGGGAAAACAAATCCCGTTCGAGCCTGGACTTGCCCGGCCGGCAACTGCAACTGTTGCAAGCCGTAAAAGCCACGGGCAAACCCGTCGTTCTCGTATTGATAAACGGACGTCCGCTATCGATCAACTGGGCACAGAAAAACGTCGATGCGATTCTGGAAGCGTGGTATCCCGGCTCCCAGGGGGGCACGGCCGTAGCCGACGTGCTGTTCGGCGATTACAATCCGGGCGGAAAACTGACCGTTACCTTCCCGAAATCGGTCGGACAAATTCCGTTCAACTTCCCAGCGAAACCGTCCTCCCAAATCGACGGCGGACGCAATCCCGGACCGCAAGGGAACATGTCGCGGGTAAACGGACCGTTATATCCGTTCGGTTTCGGACTGAGCTACACGACGTTCGAATATTCCGACATGCAGCTCGAACCGGCTCTCATTACCACCAAGCAAAACGCCGTCGTAAAAATCAAAGTGACCAATACGGGCGACCGGGCCGGAGACGAAGTGGTCCAGTTGTACATGAACGACAAAGTCAGCTCTGTCACGACCTATGAAAAAGTGTTGCGAGGTTTCGAACGCGTGCATCTGGAACCGGGGGAAACGAAAGAAATAACATTTACGCTGACCCCGAAATCTTTGGAGCTGGTAGATGCCTCCCTGAAACGGATGGTGGAACCCGGAGAGTTCCGGATCATGGTCGGTGCCTCCTCTACGGACATCAAAGCGGACAAGACCCTGACCGTAGTACGGTATGGCGACGCCGTACAACCGGTTCCCCGAAAAACGAAAACGACGGCTAACGTAAACGCCAGCGCATCGCAGGAAACGGCCGGAAACGTCATCGATAAAAATCCGGGAACGGGATGGAAAGGCGGAAACGGCGATTACATCACGCTGGCGTTGAAAGAAAATGCCAAACCCGACCGCATGACCGTTACCTGGAAAGAAATCGAAGACGATGTCAAATTCGAAATCCAGCTTTCCGGAGGCGGCGGACAATTCCTGACCGTATATTCGGGAAACGCGAAAAAAAGCGACGGCAAACCGGTCACTTATTCGTTCGCAGGGACGACGGCCAGCGACATCCGACTGTTGATTGTCAAGGGCAAAGCGACTATAGCCGAAATAGAAGTACCGGAAATGAAACAGGAATAAACCCGCCGAAAGAGGGATCGTAACGATTCTTCTTTTTATTTCCGGCCTCCTCATATCCGCCTCTATACAACAAAATAGGTATATATACCACTTTATTTCAGGGTATATACTTATTGAACTTTTCTATTTTTTACCCACCTTTGTATTTTGAAAAATTAAACGCAAAACAAACAGGCCCCGACTCCTAAGAGTCCAACAAAACATGAAAAAACATTTCAGCCTATCGCTTATCACACTGCTCCTTCCCGCCGTAACTTGGGGTCAACCTACGGACAGTCTTGAAACACGGCTATCGAAATTAGAGAAAATGCTGGAAAAACTGCCGGATATCTCCGGATATATCAACATGCGTTACCAATACAACAGTGCGGACGGAGGAAGCAACAGTTTCGATATTCGCAGAGTACGTCTTTCTTTACAAGGGAACATCAATCCTCAAATAGACTACAAACTCCAGGCTGAATTTGCCTACACCCCCAAGATTCTGGATGCATTCGTACAATGGAAACCGCTAAACGCCCTCAATATAAAAGCCGGACAATACAAACTGCCGTTTTCCATCGAAAATCCCTATTCGCCACTGAAACTGGAAACTGCGGATTATTCACAGGCGGTCAATGAATTGATTCCCTATTCGAACGGAGCCGGAGGACGCGATATCGGAGTAAGTCTGTGGGGCGGTTTTTTAAAAAAAGAAGGATACAACCTCATCGATTATAACGTGGGCGTATTCAACGGCAGCGGCATCAATAATTTAGACAACAATAAAAAGAAATCGTTCGTCGGTACCTTATCGATACATCCGGTCAAAGAACTCACGATCGCAGGCTCCTACTATTTCGGAGGGATTACGAAAAACAGCCTGACGGAAGATGCCTACCGTTTCAGCGGAGGTATCCGTTACGAAAACGACCGGTGGTTATTCCGGAGTGAATACATCGGCGGGAAAACGGGAAGAGTGCGAAGCGGAGGATATTATGCCATAGCCGGATTCCGTTTCATACCGAAATTGCAAGGCGTACTCAAATACGACAGTTACCAGCACGACATTCATGACAAGGATACCCGAAGCACCCACTATATCGTCGGACTGAATTACAGCGTAATCCGATATCTTCAACTGCAAGTCAATTATGCTTATCGGGAAAACCGAATGGCCGGCAACTCCAATTACATAGCATTGCAACTGTTCGCAGCATTTTGACACATTAAAAACCACTCAGGCATGAAAAACACCAACCGCTTTTTCCGATTATTCGCCGCACTATTTCTATTATCGGCCGCTTTGCAAATTCGGGCACAAGATACTCCCCGTTCCTTGAAGGGAGAGATACAATTTTCTGGAGCCTTCGCCTTGTATCCGATGGTGGTTCGTTGGGCCGAAGAATTCAGAAAATTACATCCCGACGTGAAAATAGACATTTCAGCCGGAGGAGCGGGGAAAGGCATAACCGACGCCTTAGCGAAAGTCGTGGATATGGGCATGGTGTCCCGCGATATTTACGAACAGGAACTGGCGAAAGGGGCTTTCCCGATAGCCGTAGTGAAAGACGCCGTAGTCCCTACCATCAACACGGGCAATCCCATGTATGAAACCCTGATCGAAAAGGGACTGAAACGGGAAGCGGCCATCGCCCTATGGAAAGGAGAAACGAAATATTGGGGCGAAGCCGTAGGAACCGCCAATAAAATCCCCGTACATGTTTACACGCGGTCGGATGCTTGCGGAGCGGCGGAAACATGGGCCGCATGGATAGGCATGAAGCAAGAAGACCTGGAAGGAACGGCCGTATTCGGCGACCCCGGCGTATCTTCCACAGTACAGCGGGACAAAGTGGGAATAGGTTTCAACAACATCGCATACGCCTACGACCAAAAGAGCAAACGTCCTTTCAAAAATATTGCGGTCATGCCGCTGGACATCAACGGCAACGGGAAAATAGACCCAGAAGAAGACTTTTACGAAACAACGGACCAGCTGATGGAAGCGATCGCTTCCGGCGTTTATCCTTCCCCACCCGCACGGGACCTTTATTTGGTTACCAACGGCAAACCCGAAAAACCGGAAGTAAAAGCGTTTTTGGAATTTATCCTGACGACAGGCCAGCAATATACCACGGAAACGGGTTACGTTCCTTTATCGGCAGAGCAGGTCCGACAAGAGCTTAACAAACTGAAATAACGACAATGACGGAAAAATATATCGCATCGACCTCGAAATGGAGGATATTCAAGGACCGAACGGCGGGAGGCATCATGTTCTCGTTGACCTTATTATCGATTGTACTGGTCATTTTGATAGGATTGGGACTTTACCTGAAATCGATTCCCATTCTCGAAGAGAAATCTTTGTGGGAACTGCTGGCGACAGGACGGTGGAAACCTTTGAAAGGCGAATTCGGCTTTCTGCCCTTCATCATGGGGACCTTATGGGTAACGGTCATCGCCATATTGTGGACCTTGCCCGTATCCTTGCTGACCGCCATATTCCTAACGGAAAACGCCAAATCGTACGTTAAAAAATTCGTATATCCGGCCCTCGACATCCTGGCCGGCCTGCCGTCGGTCGTGTACGGCGTATGGGGCATGCTGGTCATCGTCCCCTTCATCTCGGACAAACTGGCGCCGCATTTCGTGGAATATTCCACCGGATATACCACATTGGCCGGCGGAATCGTTTTGGGTATCATGATTTTGCCATTGCTTATCAGTCTGTTCGTAGAGATTTTTTCGTCGGTTCCCAAAGAATTGCGCGAAGCCTCGCTCTCCTTGGGAGCTACGCAATGGCAAACGACTAAACGGGTCGTTCTTCGCAGAACGGCTCCCGGCATACTGGCCGCCGTCATTCTTTCCATATCCAGAGCATTGGGCGAAACCATCGCCGTATTGATGGTATGCGGAAACATCGCAAAAATTCCCGACTCGCTGTTCGACGGCTGCTATCCCTTACCCGCCTTGTTGGCGAACAATTACGGAGAAATGCTCTCCCTGCCGTTATACGAATCGGCATTGATGCTGGCGGCACTGATTCTGTTCGTCGTAGTATTTTTATTCAATATCATATCCCGCATTATCCTGTACCGGATCGAAAAAACTTTTCAATAAAACCCGATTGGCGGACTAAAACATAAAAGCGCATGAAATTCAAATTTATAGAAGAAAAGTTCTTCAAAATATTGATGCTGATCGCTACGTTCTCCGTATTCATTGCCGTAGCCAGCATATTGTACACCATCGTATCCAAAGGCTGGGGAGCCATGAACTGGGATATGCTGACGAAACTGCCCGGCGGAGGTTTTTACATCGGGAAAGAGGGCGGTTTACTGAACGCCATCATCGGTTCGCTCTACATCGTGGGTGCTTCGACTGTTTTGGGCCTGCTGGTCAGCATTCCCACCGTATTTTACCTGAATGTGTATCTGAATAAAAAATCGAAACTGGCCTATGTCTCTCGGTTGGCTTTCGACATTCTGTTCGGCATACCGTCCATCGTGTACGGCGCCTTCGGTTTTACCATCATGATTTATTTGGGACTGAAAACGTCCCTGTTGGGCGGAATCATCGTCATTACCCTGTTGATCATCCCGATCTTCATCCGTTCCATGGACGAAGTAGCGCGGGAATTGCCCAAGGACATTTTAGACGCATCGTATTCTCTCGGTGCCACCCGGTTCGAAACGGTCAAAGTGGTCATTCGGCAAATCGCGCCGGGAATCGCCACCGCCACGCTGCTGTCGATCGGACGAGCGATCGGAGACGCCGCCGGAGTCATGTTTACGGCGGGCTACACGGACAGTATTCCCACTTCTCTGAGTCAACCGGCCGCCACACTTCCGCTGGCCGTATTTTTCCAGTTGAGCAGCCCGATCGAAGAGGTGCAGGGACGGGCCTATGCTGCCGCACTTATCCTGACTATTATCGTATTGATATTAAGCATATTGGGGCGATTTATTACCAACCGCTTTTCTAAAAACAAAATATAGCATTTTAGGATTATGAAACCGATACTTTCAAATTTTATCTCAGCCAAAATAGAACCGTTCGTTTCGGAAAACGATGAAAAATCGGCCGCATTCGTTCCCAGCAGAAAATTCCACCGCAAAACGGAAATATCCGATATCAGCGTGAACGGGCTGGATGTTTACATCCAAAACCAGCACATTCTGAAAAACATCAATCTGCAAATTCCCGACAAGCAGATTACCTGTATCATCGGACCGTCGGGATGCGGAAAATCCACACTGTTGAAAACGTTCAACCGTTTGCTCGACACCAACGAAGGCGTGAAAATAACGGGACAAGTTCTGGTGGACGGAGAAGACATATACAGCCGTCACTCCGATCTGACACATATCCGGCGCAAAATGGGGCTGCTTTCGCAACGTCCCTGCCCGTTGCCCATGTCCATTTACGAAAACATCGCCTACGGTTGCCGGATACACGGCATTCGCAATAAAAAGAAACTGAATGCCATTGTGGAATATTACCTGAAAGCCGCAGGACTGTGGGAAGAAGTAAAAGACCGTCTTCACACGCCGGCCGTCCGGATGTCCATCGGCCAGCAACAACGGCTTTGTTTAGCCCGGGGACTCGCCGTGGAGCCGCAATTCATTTTGGCCGACGAAGCTACCAGTGCACTCGACCCCATATCCAGCAAAACCATCGAAGAACTGTTCGTAAAGCTGAAAGAGGAATATGCGATCGTACTGGTTACGCACACGTTGCGACAAGCCCTGCGCATTGCCGATTACGTGATATTCATGTATATGGGCGAAATCATCGAGGCGGGGCCGGCACAACAGGTGTTTAAAAATCCGCAACAGGAATTGACGCAGAAATATTTATCCGGAGCATTCAGTTAATCCATCGGGAAACCGATTTTTCCCGATTTTCAATAAAAATCAATTTATGAGAAAAATAAAGACATCATTCATCTTATTAGGGCTATGTCTGCTATGTTTCGGAAAATCGACGGCCCAATCGAACGAAACACTGCGATTCGACCGAAACAAAAAATTCAAAATCGTTCAATTTACGGACGTACACTATATCCACAACGATCCCCGGTCCGCCGTTTCACTCGAACGTATCGACGAAGTATTGGATGCGGAACAACCTGATCTCGTTATTTTTACCGGCGACGTCATTTTCGGAAAACCGGCGGAAGAGGGGTTGCGTACCGTATTGTATCGGGTCTCTGACCGAAGAATCCCGTTTACCGTCACTTTCGGTAACCACGATGACGAGCAGGGACTCTCCCGAAAAGAACTGTTCGACATCATTAAAACCATTCCTTACAATCTAATAGACCATACGGAAGGGACTTCCGGCATAGGCAACCACGCATTGACCGTAAAATCTTCAGAAGGAGAAACGGATGCTTTCATATTATATTTTTTCGATTCACACAGCTACTCTTCCATCGAAGGAATAGGCGGATACGATTTCATCAAATCCGACCAAATCGATTGGTATCGGACCCTCAGCCAGTCTTTCACGGAAAAAAACAACGGCAATCCGGTTCCTTCGTTGGCCTTTTTCCATATTCCCCTGCCCGAATACAATCAGGCAGCCGCTGATGAATCCGCTATTCTATACGGCATTCGCAAAGAAAAAGCCTGCGCTCCCGAGCTGAACTCCGGATTATTCGCCGCGATGAAACAACAAAACGACATTTTAGGAATCTTCACAGGGCACGACCACGACAACGATTACGTCGTTTACTGGAAGGGCGTTTTATTGGGATACGGCCGTTACACGGGCGGAAACACCGTTTACAATCATCTGACCAATGGCGCCCGCGTTTTCGAAATCAACGAAAATTCCCGGAATTTCAACACATGGATCCGCTTAAAAGACGAAACAACTTCCTTCGTAAAATATCCGGACGACTTTATCAAAAAATAAACCTTTCAATCGGGAATAATAAAAAACAGGGAATTTCCAACATCCCTGTTTTTTATTATGCTTCGAAAACCTTACAGCTCTCCGATTACTGATATTTTCCGGACTAACGCATCAATTCACGCCGTTCTTTCCGCCACTGATCGATCCCCTGATCCAGCAAATAAACTTTCACGCCTTTCCGGCACAACCGCTTAGCGGCGGCCTTGCTCTTTTTTCCGGCCTGACAATAGATGGCTACCGGACGCTTATTATCGATACGGTTAATCATATCGCGGACCGACATTCCGTTTCCATAAGGCATATTTTGGGCCCGGACGATATGTCCGTTATTGAACGCTTCGGGAGAACGGACATCGATTACCTGAACGGCCGTATCGCCAAGCACCAACGTTTCAAAATCGGTCACGGACATTACTTTGGCTTTTTTCTGAGAAAAACCGTCGCAAACAAAAACAAAAACAGCCAACGACATCAATAGAATAAATTTTTTCATGTACATATAATTTAGATTCGACAAATAAATGCGGTTTGTTTGACAATTACTCTCCGTAAAATCACAAACCGCATGCCAGAACCTGCCCGATACGTACACTTCTTTTCCTGCTTTTACCGGCCGGATTCGCGCCCGACCGTGTCGCTTAACGCGGGAATATACAGTTCCACCGACTCCCGGACCTCCTGCACCACGTACCGCCAACGAGATGCGATACCGATAACCAATATGATGACCAAAAGAATCATCAATACGATATTTTGTTTTCTCCGTTTCCGGTCTTCTTCGTTTCGTTCCATAAACTATTTTTCATTACAACAAAATCAAACTGACCGCCATGATTGCCATTCCGCTTACCACGCCGTAGATGGAAATATGGTGTTCTCCCCACTCCCGAGCCGCAGGCAACAACTCATCCAACGAAATATAAACCATAATGCCGGCCACCATAGCGAATACCGCTCCCATAACCACGGGAGAAAGAAACGGCATCAATACCAGATAACCGACCAGAGCCCCGACAGGTTCGGCCAGACCGGAAAGAAAAGAAAGGCGGAACGCCTTCCAGCGGTCGCCCGTAGCCTGAAAGACAGGCACAGACACGGCCACCCCTTCCGGAATATTATGGATGGCGATAGCGGCCGCAATGGCGATTCCCAACGCAGGATTCTCCAAGGCTGCCATAAAAGTGGCCATCCCCTCCGGAAAGTTATGCACGCCGATAGCCAAAGCCGTCATCAATCCCATACGCATCAGTTTGCTTTTCGGAGGATGAACGTTCAACTCTTCCACGGAGCGCATCTCATGAGGATTTTCGACCGAAGGGACCAATTTGTCGATCAAGGCGATCAACCCTATCCCGACAAAGAAAAACAACGCTACCCACGCACGGGAAGCCTGTTCGGAATAAACGGCCTGCACGGACGCGGCGGCCGAAGGAAAAATTTCGACGAAAGAAACGTAAATCATGACTCCGGCAGACAACCCCAACGAATAGGACAGAAATTTCCGGTTGGTAGCTTTCGCGACCAACGCGATCAAACTTCCGATCCCGGTAGCCAATCCGGCCAATAAAGTCAGAAGAAACGGAATAAGAATCGAATGGTCCATAACGATAATCCGGTTATTTCATATCGGAATAAATCCGTAACAATTCGCGAGCCGCAATAAAAGAACTGATCTCATTGTTTAGTACTTTCCGTTCAAAAGATGCCAATTGTTTCCGAACCTCCGCATTTTGATAAAACCGTTCCTTCAACGCATCGTTAATCGTTTCGTACATCCAATACTTCGCCTGCCGGTTACGGTTGGACTGGAAATATCCGTTTTCCCGAGTAAAACGGATAAAATCCTCCACGCCGCTCCATACATCAAGCAGTCCGGTTCCTTCCACGGAAGAACAGGTATAGACCCGCGGTTTCCATTTCGATTCCGGCATGGGAAACAAATTCAAGGCATTGACAAAATGGGCTTTCGTCAGATTCGCCCGCTGGATATTGTCCCCGTCGGCCTTATTAATGGCGACCATGTCGGCCATTTCCATAATCCCGCGTTTAATCCCCTGCAACTCGTCGCCGGCCCCGGAAATCTGGATCATAAGGAAAAGATCGACCATGGAATGTACGGCCGTTTCCGACTGTCCTACCCCTACGGTTTCAATAAAGATGACATCGAAACCCGCGGCTTCGCAAAGAATGACCGTTTCCCTCGTCTTACGGGCCACCCCGCCCAAAGAACCGGCCGAAGGGCTGGGACGAATGAATGCTTTCGGATTATGGACCAATGTCTCCATTCGAGTTTTATCCCCCAAAATGGATCCCTTGCTTTTTTCCGAACTGGGATCGATGGCCAACACAGCCAGCTTATGTCCCAAATTCGTTACCTTATTCCCTATGGCTTCGATAAAGGTGGACTTGCCGGCTCCCGGCACGCCGGTAATGCCGATACGAACGGACTTGCCGCTGTAAGGCAAACACTTCTCTATAATTTCCTGGGACAATTCGTAATGTTCCGGACGAAGGCTTTCGACAAGGGTAATCGCCTGGGACAGAATGGTTATATTGCCCTCCAATATGCCTTTCAGATAATCATCTGCCGACAACTGACGACGTCTGACCTTTTTGAAATAAGGGCTGACGACCGGCGGCTGCTCCACACCGCTATTCACTACCAGTGCACTGTCCGCAAAATGTTCTTTATGATATTTTTCGTAATGGTCCATCATTGTGCTATTTGCATTCGACAAACAATTCCCTCTCCCGATTACCCTACCGTTTCAAACGAAATCATCCGGAGCGGAATACCGACCTTTAAAAGTAATATTAAAATAACAATAAACAAAATCTGCTTACTTTTGCAACCGATATACACACTGAAAAAACATGGATCGGAAAATACTGCAACTGACCCTTCCCAATATCATCTCCAACATTACCGTTCCTTTATTGGGTATGACGGATTTGGCCATTGCAGGGCATCTCCTTCATTCAGACTACATCGGCGCCATCGCTATCGGAACCGCTTTGTTCAACCTGATATATTGGAACTTCGGATTTCTGCGTATGGGAACCTCCGGACTGACGGCACAAGCCTATGGAGCGAAAAAGCCGAAAGAATGTATGGCCGTACTGGTCAGGGCCCTATGCATAGCCCTGTCCATTGCTTTCCTCCTGCTCTTGCTACAATACTTCATAGGAAACGGCGCCATAAAACTGATGGACGGTTCCGACAAACTCAAAGCGCTCGCTCTAGATTATTTTTTCGTTCGCATTTGGGCAACCCCCGCTACACTTTCCATGTACGCATTCAACGGCTGGTTCATTGGCATGCAAAATTCAAAAATCCCGATGTACATCGCAATTGCCATGAATTTAGTCAATACGCTATTCAGTCTGTTGTTCGTATATGTATGGCAAATGGACATCGAAGGGATAGCTTTAGGAACCGTCGTTGCCCAATATTCCGGTGTTTTTTTATCGCTCGTCATTTTACGAAAACGTTTCGGACAACTGACCGTTCATATTCGAATCAAAGAAACCTTAAAACCGAAACTGATGCGTACATTTTTCCACCTCAACACAGACATCTTTTTGCGCACACTCTGTCTCGTGGCCGTTTTTACCTTTTTCACTTCCGCATCTTCCGCCATGGGAGAAACAACATTAGCCGTCAATACTCTGCTCCAACAACTGTTCATTTTATTTTCATACATTATGGACGGATTCGCCTACGCGGGCGAAGCTTTAGTAGGCCGATTTGTCGGAGCCGGAGACAGACCGCAATTGCGGTTATGCATCCGGCGATTATTGGTCTGGGGAGCGGGAACTGGAATAATATTTACTTTAATTTATGCTTTCTTCATGCCGTTCCTGCTTTCCTTATTTACCGACGATCCGGCCATATTCGCCGTAGCCCGTACCTACCGGTTCTGGATAACAGCCGTGCCGTTGACCGGATTTTTGGCTTTTTTGTTCGACGGCATATTGGTAGGCGCAACACAATCGGGCATCATGCGCAATACCATGTTCATGGCCACAGCCGCATTTTTCGCCGTATATTACGGATTCAACCTCGTGTTGGGCAACAGCGCCCTCTGGCTGGCCTTTATCGTATATCTATTCCTACGGGGAGTTCTGCAATGGATTTTTTCCGCCTATAAATTAAAGCACATATAAAATACGCGATGAACACCGTAAATACATAATTACAAAACAACCTAATTACAAATAAGTTACAGACAAAATACGTTTACAATACGTTTTTGGGAAACAAATTTTAAAACAGCAAGCATTGGATATACCGAAATAAGCCCTTAATTTTGTCATTCATTCGGAAAACCACAAGTTTTTCAATTTAACTTCAGCAACTAAAATTAAGGATCATATATTATGGCAGAGAGATTATTTGTTTTTGATACAACCTTACGCGACGGAGAACAGGTACCCGGTTGTCAATTGAACACCATCGAAAAAATAGAAGTGGCCAAAGCTCTGGAAAGTTTGGGTGTGGACATTTTGGAAGCGGGGTTCCCGATTTCAAGTCCGGGCGACTTCAATTCTGTACGGGAAATATCAAAAGCGATATCCCTACCTACCATTTGCGCGCTGACCCGTGCAGTGGAGAAAGACATTGACGTGGCCGCCGACGCCCTGGCATTGGCCAAACATAAAAGAATCCATACGGGCATCGGGGTATCCCATTCGCACATATACGACAAACTGCGCTCCACTCCCGAAAAAATTCTCGAACGGGCGGTAGCGGCCGTGAAATATGCGAAAAAATACGTGGAAGACGTGGAATTTTACGCGGAAGATGCCGGACGAGCCGATAACGAATATCTGGCCCGCGTA
The DNA here is from genome assembly GCA_949286165.1 of uncultured Alistipes sp. Taxonomy (GTDB): domain Bacteria; phylum Bacteroidota; class Bacteroidia; order Bacteroidales; family Rikenellaceae; genus CASDZK01. The sequence continues at coordinate 4,852 of CASDZK010000028.1, read as the reverse complement.
GTGGAAGCGGTCATCAAGGCGGGAGCTACGGTCGTCAATATTCCCGATACCACCGGTTACTGCCTGCCTTCGCAATACGGAGAAAAAATCAAGTATCTGATGGAACATGTGGACGGTGTACACAACGCCATTTTATCGACGCATTGCCACAACGACCTGGGCATGGCTACGGCCAATACCCTGAGCGGCGTAATCAACGGAGCCCGGCAAGTGGAAGTGACCATCAACGGCATCGGAGAACGAGCGGGCAACACTTCGTTAGAAGAAATCACGATGGCCCTGCGGTGCCACAAGCACCTCGGCATCGATACCAACATCGTTTCGCAACGGTTGATCGAGACCAGCCGTCTCGTGTCGAACCTGATGAACATGCCGGTACAGGCGAACAAAGCCATCGTCGGACGCAATGCCTTCGCCCATTCGTCGGGCATTCATCAGGACGGCGTATTGAAAAGCCGAGAAAGCTATGAAATCATCGACCCGAAAGACGTCGGAGTCGTCGATTCGGCCATCGTACTGACCGCCAGAAGCGGAAGGGCCGCCCTGCACCACAGATTGCAATTGCTCGGATTCACGCTGGAACAGGAAGAACTGGACAAAACATACGCCAAATTCCTGAATCTTGCCGACAAAAAGAAAGATATCCGCGACGAGGATCTGCTGACCCTGATGGGAAGCAAAGCCAAAGAAAACATGAACCGGAAGATCACGCTGGAGTATTTGCAGGTACTTACCGGCACCCTGGTTCCCACGGCGACGGTCATCCTGAATATCGGCGGCGTATCGCTTACCTCAACCAGCACGGGAAACGGTCCAGTAGATGCGGCTATCTCCGCCGTAAAAGCCGTACTGAAACAAAAAATCGTTTTACAGGAATTCCTGATACAAGCTATTACGCGAGGCAGCGACGATGTAGGGAAAGTACACATGCTGGTAAAAAAAGGAAATGTCGTGGAACACGGTTTCGGGGCCAATACCGATATCGTGCGGGCTTCGCTGGACGCCTATATCGACGGTATCAATAAATTAATCAACATAAACGAACAATAAAGATAACGAATAAAAAAATGTCCAAAACGCTTTTCGACAAAGTATGGGACGCACATGTCGTACGTGAAATAGAAGGGGGACGCAGCGTTCTTTACATCGATCGCCATTACATACATGAAGTGACCTCTCCTGTTGCATTTTCCGGTATCCGGAACAGAGGTTTGAAAGTATTCCGTCCAAAACAGACGACCGCTACGCCCGACCACAACGTTCCTACGCTGAACCAACATCTTCCGATCGCCGACGAACAATCCCGGTCGCAGGTAGAAACCCTGATCGCCAACTGCCAGGAACAGGGCATAGAGTTGTTCGGACTCAACCATCCGAAACAGGGAATCGTACACGTCATCGGACCGGAAACGGCGCTGACGCAGCCCGGTATGACCATTGTATGCGGAGACAGCCACACTTCGACGCACGGAGCGTTCGGAGCCGTAGCTTTCGGCATAGGAACTTCGGAAGTGGAAATGGTATTCGCCTCGCAAACCATTCTTCAACCCAAACCCAAAACCATGTTGATACGCGTGGAAGGGGAATTGGGCAAAGGAGTAACGGCCAAAGACGTCGTACTGTACATCATCTCCAAAATATCCTCTTCGGGAGGGACGGGGCATTTCATCGAATTCGGCGGCAGCGCCATTCGTTCCCTAAGCATGGAAGGACGCATGACGGTATGCAACATGAGTATAGAATGCGGGGCCAGAGGCGGAATGATCGCCCCGGACGAAACGACGTTCGCCTATCTGAAGGGACGGGAATACGCGCCGAAAGGCAAGGAATGGGAAGCCGCAGTAACCCGTTGGAAAACCTTGTACAGCGATGAAGATGCCGAATTCGACACCGTATATGAATTCGACGCCGCCGACATAAAACCGATGATTACTTTCGGAACCAATCCGGGCATGGGCATAGCCGTAAACGAACGGATACCGTCCTGCGACCATTTGTCGGGTAGCGACAAAACCTCTTTCGAAAAAGCGTTGCAATACATGGGATTCCATAGTGGAGAAGCCATGCTCGGAAAAAAGATAGATTACGTTTTCGTCGGAAGTTGCACCAACGGACGCATAGAAGATTTCAGAGCATTCGCCCAAGCCGTACAAGGACGCAAAAAAGCCGAAGGGGTAACCGTATGGCTGGTTCCCGGATCGAAAGCCGTGGAAAAGCAAGCTTATGAAGAAGGACTGGTAGACATATTGAAAGAAGCGGGATTCGAGTTCAGGCAACCCGGATGTTCCGCCTGTCTGGCCATGAATGCGGATAAAGTACCCGAAGGCAAATATTGCGTTTCAACCTCGAACCGAAACTTCGAAGGACGCCAGGGACAAGGCGCCCGCACATTACTGGCCAGTCCGTTGACGGCAGCGGCGGCAGCCGTTACCGGCCGGATAACCGATATACGTGAATTTATCAAATAAACCAGAAGTCATGGCAATACCTAAATTTGTGACATTTACTTCCCAAGCGGTACCTTTGGATATCGAAAACATAGATACGGACCAAATCATTCCCGCCCGTTTTCTGAAAGCCGTAGAACGCAAAGGATTCGGGGACAATCTGTTTCGAGACTGGCGTTACGGGAAAACAGGAGAAAAAATCGCGACCTTTCCGTTAAACGACGAACGATACGGAGGGAAAATATTGATTGCGGGAAAAAATTTCGGTTGCGGCTCTTCCCGGGAACATGCGGCATGGTCTCTGTTCGATTATGGTTTTCGGGTCGTCGTTTCCAGCTTTTTTGCAGATATTTTCAAAAACAACGCTTTGAATAACGGGCTTCTGCCCGTTCAGGTCAGCGAAACTTTCCTGCAAGAAATATTCGAAGCCGTACGGCTTTCTCCGAACGCCACATTTACCGTCGATCTGGAAAATCAAACGTTTACCATAGATTCGACCGGACACTCGTTCCGGTTTTCAATAGACGGATACAAAAAAGAGTGCCTGCTGAACGGATATGACGATGTGGATTACCTCGTCAGCCTGAAACCGGAAATAGAAAAATTCGAAAACAAACAATAAAAATATCATGCTCAAAAACATAGCTTTGCTTCCGGGAGACGGTATCGGGCCGGAAATCGTAGCGGAAGCCGTAAAAGTTCTGGACGCCGTAGCGAAAAAGTACGGACACACGTTCCATTACACGCCCGCAAAAGTAGGAGCCGCGGCGATCGACGATTGCGGCGATCCTTATCCCGAAAGCACACACAAGATATGCCGCGACAGCGATGCCGTATTGTTCGGAGCCATCGGCGATCCCCGTTTCGACAACAATCCTTCCGCCAAAGTACGGCCGGAGCAAGGATTGCTGAAAATGAGAAAATCCTTGGGACTGTTCGCGAACATCCGCCCGTTGATCATGTTCGATTCCCTGTTGGACCGGTCTCCGCTCAGACGGGAAAGGATCGAAGGCGTAGATTTCGTATGCGTGCGGGAACTGACTGGCGGAATCTATTTCGGACGGCCTCAGGGACGCAGCGAAGACGGAAACACCGCTTACGACAGTTGCGTTTACACCCGGAACGAAATAGAACGCATCGTGCGGTTGGGATTCGAAATGGCACGCACCCGCAGAAAACACCTGACGGTGGTAGACAAAGCCAATGTGCTGGCCACTTCGCGTCTATGGCGGGAAGTAGCGAAAAACATGGCGGCGGAATACCCCGACATAACGGTAGAATATATGTTCGTAGATAATGCGGCCATGCAATTGATTCAACGTCCGAAAGCTTTCGACGTCATGGTAACGGAAAACATGTTCGGCGATATTCTGACCGATGAAGCCAGCGTAATCAGCGGCTCATTGGGTCTCTTGCCCTCCGCTTCCGTAGGCAGTGAAGTCGCTCTGTTCGAACCCATTCACGGTTCCTATCCTCAGGCTGCAGGCAAAGGTATCGCCAATCCCATGGCAACGATCCTATCCGCAGCTATGTTAGTGGAACATCTGGGCATGCAACAGGAAGGGCAGGATATACGGAATGCCGTTTCCCAAGCTATCGCGGAAGGAATCGTTACCGAAGATCTGGCCGAAGGCGGCAAAGCCTATTCTACGGCGGAAGTAGGAACCTATATCGCCTCCCGGATATGAAACCGATAGTGTTCTTCGGACCGGTCCTTTTATGGATAAATGCGGTTACCACTCAAACGTTGCCCAAAGAATTCCAGAAAAGCGTCAGTACGACCGTGGAAACGCTTTATCCGGCAGCTACCCTGAAAGCCTTGTCGGACGTTCCGCAAACATTCGGTATCATAAAGAACGGACAACAGATAGCGACTTTACATTTGCTTACAGGCGAAGGCCCTGAAAACAAATTCACGTTCATGGTCGTTCTCGATCCGGAAAAAACGATAAAACGAGTGGATATACTGAAATATCCGTCCGAATTCGGACGTGAAGTCACGGAGCAGACCTGGAAAAAGCAATTCGAAGGGAAAAAAGCAGGAACCATAAAAGAAGGGAAAGACGTGGACGTCGTTAGCGGCGCGACTATTTCCTGCCAGGAAATCATCCGAAAAATAAACGCGTTGAATCCCCAGCAGAAAAAATAAAAGATATGAGGGTGACCCAAAAGTCAAAGACAGACTTAAGGGTTACCTTTCTTTTTTTATAATGCCAGGAAAGTCCCGGCGAGTCCGGGTAATGGATTTTTTTTGGGGGGGGGTGGAGCACAATACAGATAATTAACGGTTATCCTGCTGAAAATAAGTGGGATAACCGTTGTTTTTATGGTAAAAGATAGTTATATTTATAGTGCAAAAAAAAAAAACAGTCATTTACCATGGGAGCAAAGATAGTATATAAATC
>CASDZK010000027.1 GCA_949286165.1 uncultured Alistipes sp. | reverse complement strand
CAGGATAACCGTTAATTATCTGTATTGTCCTCCACCCCCCCAAAAAAAATCCATTACCCGGACTCGCCGGGACTTTCCTGGCATTATAAAAAAAGAAAGGTAACCCTTAAGTCTGTCTTTGACTTTTGGGTCACCCTCTTTTAACGAATAATGAACAATCATTACATCATTCCGCCCATGCCGCCCATGCCGGGAGCCATTGCCGGAGCAGGATTTTCTTCTTTTTGTTCAACCAATACGCACTCTGTCGTCAAGAACATGGAAGCGACAGACGCTGCGTTTTCCAAAGCTACGCGCGCCACTTTCGTCGGGTCGATGATACCGGTAGCAAACATGTTCTCATATTTGTCGTTCCGTGCATTGTAGCCGAAATCGCCTTTGCCTTCGCGTACTTTCTGAACCACTACCGAACCTTCGCCGCCCGCGTTGGTCACGATCTGACGCAACGGTTCTTCGATCGCACGTTTCACGATCAAAATACCGGTCATTTCATCATCGTTGTCGCTTTTCAGTTTTTCCAAAGCATCGATAGCCCGGATATATGCTACACCGCCGCCCGGCACGATACCTTCTTCGACTGCGGCACGAGTAGCGGCCAGCGCATCGTCCACTCGGTCTTTCTTTTCTTTCATTTCCACTTCCGTAGCTGCACCTACGTACAACACGGCCACTCCGCCGGCCAATTTTGCCAGACGTTCCTGCAATTTTTCACGGTCGTAATCGGAAGTAGTGTTTTCGATCAATTCGCGGATTTGTTTTACCCGGGTGCTGATAGCCGCCTTGTCTCCGGCGCCATCGACAATCGTGGTATTTTCCTTGTTCAAAGTTACCTTATCCGCGCTACCCAACATGTCGATCGTCGCCTGAGCGAGAGACAGGCCCGTTTCTTCGCTGATGACGGTACCGCCCGTCAGAATGGCTATATCCTGCAACATTTCTTTTCTTCTGTCGCCGAAACCGGGAGCTTTCACTGCCGCAATCTTCAATGTTCCCCGCAATTTATTTACCACCAAAGTCGTCAAAGCTTCGCCGTCGATATCTTCGGAAATAATCAACAGGGCACGACCCGACTGTGCTACCGGTTCCAATACCGGAAGCAATTCCTTCATCGTGGAAATTTTCTTGTCGGTAATCAAAATATAAGGTTTTTCCAATACCGCTTCCATCTTTTCGGGATCGGTAATGAAATAAGGAGACAAATAACCACGGTCGAACTGCATACCTTCTACCACATCGACATGGGTATCGGTACCTTTGGCTTCTTCCACCGTAATCACGCCTTCTTTTTTCACTTTTCCCATCGCTTCGGCAATCAATTTACCGATGAAACTGTCGTTATTGGCGGAAATCGTAGCGACTTGTTCCACTTTATTGATGTCGTCGCCCACTTCCTGGCTCTGCGACCGCAACGATTCTACTACCGCTGCTACCGCCCGGTCGATACCGCGTTTCAAATCCATCGGATTGGCGCCCGCCGTCACATTCTTGATGCCGACACTGATGATCGATTGAGCCAAAACGGTCGCCGTAGTAGTTCCGTCGCCCGCATCGTCAGCCGTTTTGGAAGCCACTTCTTTTACCATCTGGGCTCCGGTATTGGCGAACACATCTTCCAATTCGATTTCCTTGGCCACCGTAACGCCGTCCTTCGTAATGTGCGGACCGCCGAATTTCTTTTCGATAACGACATTTCTACCTTTCGGACCCAGCGTCACTTTTACCGCATCGGCCAGAATATCCACCCCTTTTTTCAGTCCTTCGCGGGCTTCCGTATTGAATTTAATATCTTTTGCCATTTTCTTATTTCCTTATTTTTATCGTTCGTTCAAATTATAATATAGCCAGAATATCGCTCTGACGCATAATCATATACTCCTTACCTTCATAAGTGATTTCCGTACCTGCATATTTGCCGTACAATACGTTATCGCCCACTTTGACTTCCATAGTCGTTTCTTTCGTACCGTTGCCTACGGCGATCACTACCCCTTCCAGAGGTTTTTCTTTGGCCGTATCGGGAATAATCAATCCGCCTGCCGTCTTTTCTTCCGCTGCTTTCGGTTCAATCAGAACTCTGTCTGCCAATGGTTTAATGTTCATAATTCAAATTCGTTTTTTAGTTCGTCCTTTTGGCGAACCGTTTGGTTATACTATTTAGTTTATACGTTCTTCTCTGTCGTTCGATAGAGATATTTCAAAACGACGAAAACGGATTCAACACTTATTATGCCAAATCCGTTTTTGTCGTTTTTGTCAGTTATTATGCCAGAAAAACGATTTTTTCAACGACATTTTGTCACCTCGAATGACAAAAAATGACAGCGACATTCCCCTTTTTCAAATTTACAGGTTCGCCTTTACATATTCGATGCATTTCCGCATCAAATGATTGCGTCCGCTGCCCATGCCGTGATTCTGGTCCGGGTAAATCATCAGATCGAACGGTTTATTGCACCGGGTCAATGCGGAAACCATTTCATACGTATTTTGAATATGGACATTATCGTCGCCCGTTCCGTGCGCAATCAGCAATTTCCCTTTCAGCCGGTCGGCGAAATGAATCGGAGAATTGTTGTCGTACCCTTCAGGATTCTCCTGCGGTAAACCATTGTACAACTCCGTATAAATCGTGTCGTAATAGCGCCACGACGTCACGGGAGCCACCGAAATAGCCATTTTGAACACGTCGTTTCCCTTTAAAATACATCCCAACGCCATAAAGCCGCCGTAGCTCCAGCCATAAATTCCGATACGGGCCGGATCCACATAATCCAACGAACCCAAATACCGGGCCGCTTCGATCTGATCCTTTACTTCCAGATTTCCCAGATCCTTGTACGTGCATTTTTTAAACTCTTCCCCCCGGAAACCGGTTCCGCGGCCATCGACGCAGGCCACGATATATCCTTCCTGTACCAACACCGATTCCCAGCCGATTCCCCAACTGTCGGCAACGGATTGCGAACCGGGACCGCTATACTGCGTCATAAACACCGGGTAACGCTTGGAAGGATCAAATCCGTTGGGTTTAATCATGTAACCGTTCAATTCCACGCCTTCGGAAGTCGTAAACGTAAAGAACTCCTTGACGGGGACCTTATACTCATCAAGACGCTTCCTCAACGCCGCATTGTCCTCCAAAACCCGGACCACGCTGCCGTCCGACTTGTGCAACGTAACGATATTGGGCGTAGTGGTGGAAGAAAAGTAACTGATAAAATACTTGAACCCTTTGCTGGGAGCAATGGAATAAGTTCCCTCTCCTTCCGTCAGCCGCTTTTTATCCTTTCCGTTGAGTTTGACGCTATACAAATTCCGCTTTAGCGGAGAAGTCTCGCAGGACAAAAAATAGACCCGGTCGCCCTCGGCATTCAAGCCCAACATCGAAGTAACGTCCCACTCGCCGGAAGTGATACGGTTCAATTCCCCTTTTTCGAAACTGTACAGATAAAGGTGCATGTAACCGTCTTTCTCGCTTTTCACGATATAACGCTTCCCGTCCGGAAGGAAAGTGACCGTTTCATAGTCGATGCGTTCCACGTAACGGTCGTTTTTCTCATTATACACGATTCGGGATTCCCCGGTCGCGGAATCGGCCAACAACACATCGAAATTATTCTGATGACGGTTCAGCCGAAAAATGGCCAACCGGTCGGACGACACGGTCCATTTGATCCGGGGAATATACTGGTCCGTCTCCTCCCCGGTATCCATCCGGACGGTTTTCCCGTCTTCCAACGAATATACATGAATCGTTACCACCGAATTTTCCTCGCCGGCTTTCGGATACTTGAACTTGTACACCTCCGGGTACAACTGATGATCGAACCGGTTCATATTATACTCCCTGACCCGTTCCTCGTCGGTCCGGTAAAAAGCGATTTTATCGGAGGCAGGAGACCATTCGTAAGCACGGGAAAAGCTGTATTCCTCTTCGTAAACCCAATCGGGAATCCCGTTCAGCACGTAATTGAACCGGCCGTCGGAAGTAATCTGGGTTTCCGTTCCGGCAGCCAAATCTACCCAAAACAGATTGTTGTCCCGGACAAAAGCCGCTTTCCGGCCGTCGGGAGACAATTGAGCAACCTGTTGCGCCCCCCGTTCAGACAAAGGTGTCAGCTTATTCGTCTCCAAATCGTATATCCAGTAATCCGCAGTAAACGAATGTCTGTAAATGGGTTTGACATTCGTTGTAAACAATATTTTCTTTTCGTCGCTAGAAAATTCGTAATTGGAAAAAGCGATTTCGGGCGACAATTTCCGGACATCCACCAATGTATCCGTCACTTCTCCCGTGGCATAGCTGTTTTTCAGAATCATCCCGTCCCTGCTCGTCGTATAATGCTCTCCGTCGTTCATCGATCGCACGCCATATACCGACCGGGCATAAAACAGCCCGCCCGCCAAATCGTCATACGTGAATTTTTTCTGAGCCGCCAGCGAAACGACGGAAACCGCCGCTAAAGTCATGCTTATTAATTTCTTCATTTATATTCCGTTTTTTTAAATTACTCCGTTACGGCCTTCAAACTCAAATCCAGACTCTTGATCTGATGGGTCAAAGCCCCCACGGAAATATAATCCACTCCGCATTCCGCATATTCCCGCAAGTTATCCAGCGTAATTCCTCCCGACGACTCTATTTCCAACCGTCCGGCAATCAAAGCCACGGCTTTCCGGGTAAACTCCGGCGTAAAATTATCCAGCATAATCCGGTCAACTCCTTCCAGAGACAACACCTCCCGGACATCTTCCAGCGAACGAACCTCCACTTCGATAGGAATCCGCTTGCCCTTCAAACGCAAATATTCCCTGCATTGTTTTACAGCAGGCGTTATTCCGCCAGCAAAATCGATATGGTTATCTTTCAAAATAACCATATCGAACAAACCCATCCGATGGTTTTCCCCTCCGCCGATTTTCACAGCCATCTTATCCAATACACGCATGCCGGGAGTCGTTTTCCGGGTATCCAGCACCTTGGTTTTCAACCCCTGCAGCCGATCGACATATACGGCCGTCTGGGTAGCCACGCCGCTCATGCGCTGCATGATATTCAACACGATACGTTCCGATTGCAATAAAGTAACCAAACGTCCCTCCACCTCAAAAGCCACATCCCCCGGCTTTACCCGGCAACCGTCTTCCAGAAACGGAACGAACACGACTTTCCCATCCAAGGTTTTAAACACCCTTTCCGCGACTTCCATACCGGCCAGAACGCCTTTCTGCTTTACCAGTAAACGCATTTTCCCCGTTTCATCCGACGGGATGCACGACAAAGAGGAATGATCGCCGTCCCCAATATCCTCCCGAATGCAAAGATCGATCAACGCATCGACAAACGGGACATACTCTTGTTTTATCATAAATTTAATTAAATTTGTCGGTTTCCGGCATTTGTCCATACCGCCATACAAAAGTAGCATTTTTACCCCAAAAGAACGCGGCATGTTCCTTTCAAGTGCAAAATAAATGGCTGATTCAGACATTGAATATAGCACTAAAAAACACAACAAAACACTGATTAAAAGCACAATAAAAATAAAAAATAAAATATGGACATCATATTTATCATTTCTACAAGTATCATGCTTAACGATAAAATCGCTTTCTTTGCATAATCTTCGGTCAAAAACGTACGTTTTTCTATTCCGAATGAAGCCGAATTAAAGACAATACAATTTAGATTAGATAATAGATGAAACCTTTGAGAAGCAGCGTCGCAACGCTTGGAAGAAGAATGTCCGGGGCCAGGAGCCTGTGGAGAGCCAACGGAATGAAAGAAGAACAAATCGGGAAACCGGTCATCGCCGTCGTCAATTCGTTCACACAATTCGTTCCGGGACACGCGCATCTTCATGAAATAGGGCAGAAAGTAAAAGCATGGATCGAAGAAGAAGGTTGTTTCGCTGCCGAATTCAATACGATTGCGATCGACGACGGAATCGCCATGGGACACGACGGCATGCTGTATTCTCTTCCCTCCCGCGACCTGATCGCCGACAGCGTGGAATACATGTGCAACGCACATAAGGCGGATGCCATGATCTGTATTTCCAATTGCGACAAAATCACGCCGGGCATGCTCATGGCCGCCATGCGCCTCAACATACCGGCCGTATTCGTGTCCGGCGGCCCGATGGAAGCAGGAACGGTAGGCGATAAGAAACTCGACCTGATCGACGCCATGGTCATGGGTGCGGACGAAACCGTAAGCGACGACTTTTTGTCGAAAGCGGAACAAATGGCCTGTCCGACTTGCGGGTCCTGCTCCGGAATGTTTACCGCCAACTCCATGAATTGCCTGAATGAAGCGTTAGGTTTGGCTTTGCCCGGCAACGGAACGATTCTGGCTACCCACAAGAACCGGGAAAAGCTGTTCCGGGACGCAGCGAAGTTAATCGTAAAAAACACGTTCGACTATTATTACAACGACAACGATAAAGTACTGCCCCGCTCCATCGCCACCAAAGCGGCATTCATGAATGCCATGAGTTTAGACATAGCCATGGGGGGATCCACCAATACGGTGCTCCATTTGTTGGCGATCGCCAATGAAGCGGGCGTGGATTTTACCATGAAAGACATCGACGCATTGTCGCGGCGCATTCCGGTCATTTGCAAGGTGGCCCCCTCTTACCACTACCACATCGAAGACGTAAACCGGGCCGGCGGAATCATGGGAATATTGGGAGAACTGGACCGGCACGGACTGCTTGATACTTCCGTTTGCAGAATCGACAGCGAATCATTGAAATACGTGATCGATACCCACGACATCATGCGCCCTTCGGCAACGCCCGAAGCAAAGGCCAAATACCTCTCCGCTCCATGCGGCGTCAAAAATTTGAAATTAGGGTCGCAGGACAATACTTATAAAGAAGCGGATACCGACCGGAGCAACGGTTGCATACGCGACATCGCACACGCCTACACGAAAGACGGCGGCTTGGCCGTTCTCTACGGAAACATCGCCGAACAGGGCTGCATCGTAAAAACGGCGGGAGTGGACGCTTCCATACTGCATTTCGAAGGCCGCGCCATCGTATTCGACTCGCAGGAAGAAGCCTGCACCGGCATACTGGACGGCAGCGTGCAGGCCGGCAACATTGTGGTCATCCGTTACGAAGGCCCCAAAGGCGGGCCGGGCATGCAGGAAATGCTTTACCCCACTTCTTACCTGAAATCGGTAAAACTGGACAAACAATGCGCCCTGATTACCGACGGACGGTTCTCGGGCGGAACATCCGGTTTGTCCATCGGCCATATTTCTCCCGAAGCGGCTGCCGGAGGAGCGGTAGGGTTGATTGAAAACGGAGACAAGATCGTCATCGACATTCCGGCCCGAACCATTCAGTTGCAAATCGGCGAAAAAGAACTGGAGGCGCGTCGAGTCCGTATGCTGAAGAAAGGCGCCGCAGCGTTTACTCCCGAAAAGAGACAACGAGCCGTAAGTAAAGCGCTCCGGGCCTACGCCTCCATGGTATCTTCAGCAGACAAAGGCGGTATCAGACTCGTTGAGTAATTTCAAAAACGACAATCATGACAAAACGAAATCATATCAAGGGGGCCGAAGCACTCCTGCTCTCGCTTATTGCAGAAGGCGTAGATACCATTTTCGGATATCCGGGAGGATCGGTAATCCCCATCTACGACGAATTGTACAACTACAAGAACAAAATCAACCACATTCTGACCCGGCATGAACAAGGAGCCGTACATGCCGCCCAAGGATACGCGCGGGCAACCGGGAAAACCGGAGTATGCATGGCTACCTCCGGACCGGGAGCGACCAACCTTTTGACCGGAATAGCCGACGCCATGCTCGACTCCACCCCTTTGGTCTGTATCACGGGACAGGTCGCGTCGGCCCAGTTGGGAAGCGACGCCTTCCAGGAAGCCGACATCATCAGCATTACCATGCCCATTACCAAATGGAATTATCAGGTAACTTCCGCCCGGGAAATTCCCGAAGCATTGGCTAAAGCGTTTTATATCGCCCGTTCGGGCAGACCGGGTCCTGTCGTCATCGATTTCACGAAAAACGCCCAGATAGAAACGTTCGATTTTGAATATGAGCCCTGTACCTCTTTACGGTGTTACACGCCCGCACCCATTTTGGACCGGAAAAAAATCCGGGAAGCGACCGAGTTGATCAATCACGCGGAAAAACCGTTGATTCTGGCAGGACAAGGCATCAAATTGTCCGGTGCGGAAAAAGCATTGGCAGAATTCGCAGAAAAAGCAAACATACCGGTAGCTTCTACCCTGATGGGACTCTCCGCCATACCAAACGATCATCCGTTATACGTAGGAAAATTGGGAATGCACGGCAACGTGGCGCCCAATACGATGACTCAGGAAAGCGATTTGCTCATTGCTGTCGGGATGCGGTTCAGCGACCGGGTAACGGGAGACGTTTCCGCATATGCCCCTAAGGCCAAAATCATCCATATCGAGATCGATGCGGCGGAAATAGACAAAGTGATTAAAGCCGATGTCGCTTTATTGGCCGATGCCAAAGAAGCTTTGAGGGCCCTGAGCGGATTGGTAAAGAAAAAAGAACGAGATGCCTGGATGCAATTTGCCAGAGAGAAGTATCGGGAAGAGTACGAATCCGTTATCAAACCCAGTCTGTTTCCGGAATCGGGTCCTATAAAAATGGGCGAAGTCATAAACCGCATTGCCGAAATATCGGCTGGCAATGCCGTAATCGTCACGGACGTAGGACAGCAGCAAATGTTCAGCTCCCGGTATTCCAAATTCACGGCTACCCGCAGCTTTATTACCTCCGGAGGTTTAGGAACCATGGGATTCGGACTCCCGGCAGCCATAGGAGCGAAAATGGGTGTTCCCGACCGGCAAGTGATAGCCGTGCTGGGCGACGGAGGATTTCAGATGACCATGCAGGAGCTGGGGACGATCATGCAAAACCGTATTCCGGTAAAAATCGTGATTCTGGACAACAGTTTTCTGGGAATGGTGCGCCAATGGCAACAGTTGTTTTTCGACAAGCGTTATTCGTTTACCGAACTGGAAAACCCGAACTTTTGCCTGATAGCCGAAGCTTACGGCATTCCGGCGGAAACCGTGACGGAGCGGGCCGACCTGCAACCCGCCATAAAACGGATGTTGCAAAGCGACAAAGCCTATATTCTGGCTATCGGGGTGGAAAGGGAAGACAATGTCTTCCCCATGATACCGGCAGGCGCATCCATTTCTAACCTGTTATACAATGAATAAGATGGAAAAGAAAGAGTATATCGTAACGGTATTTTCCGAAAACCAGATAGGGGTTCTGAATCGCATCACAGCCATCTACCTGCGTCGAAAGATCAATATCGAAAGCCTCCGCGTCAGCGAATCGTCGATCAAAGGCATCAGCATGTTCGTCATTTCGGCTTTTACTTCGCAGGAAATTATGGAAAAAGTGGTCAAGCAAATCCGTAAAATCATCGAAGTTCTGGAAGCCGAGTTCCGGACGGCGGACGAATTGATCACGCAGGAAATGGCTTTGTACAAAATTTCCAACAAAGCTTTTTCCGACAACCGTTCGCTGGATGTCATTACTCAGAACAACAATGCACGCATTATCGAAATGTCCAGCGAGTATATCGTTGTGGAAATGACGGGCTCGCGGGAAGAAATCGAACGACTGCGGGAAGAACTGGCATCGACCGGTTCTTTAGAACAATTTTCACGCTCAGGAGTAGTCATGCACAGGGAATCCATTGAAGAAAAATTAAATCATTTCATATAAAATTCAAATTATTATGGCACAATTAAATTTTGGCGGCGTAGTTGAAAACGTGGTAACCCGCGCCGAATATCCATTGACCAAGGCTCTGGAAACATTGAAAGACGAAACGATAGCCGTTATCGGTTACGGAGTTCAGGGGCCGGGACAATCGTTGAATCTGCGCGACAACGGTTTCAATGTAATCGTAGGTCAACGGAAAAATTCCAAATCATGGGACAAAGCCGTTGCCGACGGATGGGTGGAAGGAAAAACTTTGTTCGACATCGAAGAAGCTTGCGCCAAAGCGACCATCATTCAATACCTGTTGTCCGACGCCGGTCAAATCTCCATGTGGGATACGGTAAAAAAACACCTGACTCCCGGCAAAGCCCTTTATTTCTCTCATGGTTTCGGCATTACCTATAAAGAACGTACGGGCATTATTCCTCCGGCAGATATCGATGTCATTCTGATAGCCCCGAAAGGCTCGGGAACCTCTTTGCGCCGTCTGTTTTTGGAAGGCCGGGGACTGAATTCCAGCTTCGCCATTCATCAGGACGCTACCGGACGCGCTTACGACCGTGTCATTTCGTTGGGCATCGGCGTAGGCTCCGGCTATCTGTTCGAAACGACCTTCCAACGCGAAGTATATTCCGACCTGACCGGAGAAAGAGGTACGTTGATGGGAGCCATTCAAGGAATCTTTGCCGCACAATATCAAGTATTGCGTGAAAACGGCCATACTCCGTCGGAAGCCTTCAACGAAACGATCGAGGAACTGACGCAAAGCCTGATGCCGTTAGTAGGAGAAAACGGCATGGACTGGATGTATGCGAACTGTTCGACCACGGCGCAACGGGGCGCATTGGACTGGTGGAAAAAATTCCGCGACGCGTCCCTGCCCGTATTCAAGGAATTGTATGCTGAAGTAGCCTGCGGCAATGAGGCGCAACGTTCCATCGACTCGAACAGCCAACCGAATTACCGCGAAAAGCTGAACCAGGAACTAAAAGAGCTGCGCGACAGTGAAATGTGGCAAGCGGGGGTAACGGTAAGAAGCCTGCGGCCCGAAAGATCAAAATAATCTTTAATCGAAGAGTTCGAAAACAGATCATTTTGCATGGCGCAAGATGGTCTGTTTTCCCATTCTGCAAATCAAATCATAATGAGTTATTTTCCGGCTTTAAAAGATATCGCACAAGCCAAACTGACACTGAATTCCATCATAGGCTCCACCCCTCTCATGCCGAACATGAACCTGTCGAACCGGTATGAAGCCAACATATTGCTGAAGCGGGAAGACCTGCAAGTCGTACGGTCATACAAGATCCGCGGGGCGTTCAACAAAATCAAAAGCCTGAGCAAAGAACAACTGGCCAAAGGAGTGGTTTGCGCCAGTGCGGGCAACCATGCGCAAGGCGTAGCGTTTTCCTGCCAGAATCTGCAAATAAAAGGCGTTATCTACATGCCGACAACGACTCCGAAACAAAAAATCGAGCAGGTCCGGATGTTCGGAAAAGAATTCGTAGAAATCGTGCTGACCGGCGATACTTTCGACGATTCCAACAATCAAGCCATCGCCTTTGCAGAACAACACGGCATGTGTTTCATCCATCCGTTCGACGATCCGCTAACGATAGAAGGACAAGCGACGATCGGAGTGGAAATCATGCAAGACACGGCGCAGCCTATCGACTACATTTTCATCCCGATCGGCGGAGGCGGATTGGCTTCCGGACTGGGCAGCTATTTCAAACAAATATCTCCGAGAACCAAAATCATCGGTGTGGAACCCGCAGGCGCCGCCTCCATGAAAGCAGCCCTGGAAGCCCAAAAAGTCGTTACTCTGCCCGAAATCGATAAATTCTGCGATGGAACGGCCGTTCAACGGGTAGGCGACCTGACTTTCGAAATTTGCAAAAAAGTATTGGACGATATCGTAGTCGTTCCGGAAGGCAAGGTATGCACCACCATTCTGGAACTTTACAATAAAAGCGCTATCGTCGTGGAACCCGCAGGAGCCTTGTCTATTGCGGCATTGGACTTCTATGCTGACAAAATCAAAGGGAAAAACGTGGTTTGCATTGTTTCCGGCAGCAACAACGACATCACGCGCACCGAAGAAATCCGGGAACGATCGCTGCTGTACGAAGGGCTGAAACACTATTTCATCGTTCGCTTCCCCCAACGGTCGGGAGCCTTGTTGATGTTCGTCCAACAGGTCCTGGGGAAAAAAGACGACATTACCCACTTTTCCTATACCAAAAAGACCAACCGGGAACAGGGCCCTGCCATAGTCGGCATCGAGCTGCAGGATAAAAGCGATTTGAAACCGTTGATAGAACGAATGAAACAACACGGATTCATCTACGAGTATCTGAATGACAAACCCGACCTATTTCAATTTTTAGTATAATATTTATACACAAAAAATAAATTAACGGCGGCAAAACATTTTGTCGCCGTTAATTTTATATCTTTCGCAATAATTTCAAAACCATCCCGCTTATGAAAACCTTTTTCATCAGTTTGCTATTGCCGTTCATGATCGCTCATTCCTCTGCTACTTATGCAAACAAAAACAAATCCTCCCGCCATACCGTTATCGCCCACCGGGGTTATTGGAACGTGCCAGGTTCCTTTGAAAATTCCATCAGCAGTCTCAGGAACGCCGCCTCATTAAATATTTACGGTTGCGAATTCGACGTAAATCTTACCGCTGACGACTCGGTCGTAGTGGTACACGGACCGAAACATCCCACCTGTCCAGAAACACCCGTCCAGCAAACAACATTTCAAACCATACGGAACATGCTCCTGCCCAACGGAGAAACGATACCCACTTTGCGGGAATATTTGCAGGCAGACATCGCTTCCCCTAAAATCCGTTATATCTTAGAAATCAAAAGCCACGAAAACACGGAAAGAGAACGAAAAATCGTCAGGGAAATCACTGCAACGGTAAAAAACATGGGCATCGAAAAACGTGTAGAATATATCTCTTTCAGTTGGTTCGTTTGCATGGAACTGAAACGGACCGTCCCCGAAGCCTCCGTATATTATCTGAACGGGGATAAAACACCCGCAGAACTGAACGCGGCGGGGTTAAGCGGACCGGACTACCACTATTCCGTTTTTTACAAACATCCGGAATGGATCGAAGAAGCCCATAAACTCGGAATGAAAGTAAACACCTGGACCATAGACAAAGAGACGGATATGCACGCCTTGCTCGATGCCGGCGTCGATTATATCACGACGAACGAACCGGAACGATTGATAACCGTCTTATCCGAACGCAATGCACGCAAGGGAAAAGCGGAATAAATCAATCTTCTTGCATAACGAATTGGCTTGGCAAAGCCTCCGACTCAGCCGCTTCCATAATATCGTACATTCCTATCGGGATCGGCGACTTTAAAAGTTCCGGAACATTATACGCCTGAACCATAAACGTATAATGGTCGGGATTTTCCTGAGGCAACACAAACGGTTTGGAAGCTCTTCCGTTTTCATCGACGAATGTGAACCACGGAAGCGAATAATACCCGTCGAAACGCTGGCTGCTGAAAACCATCCAGCCTCCTCCCGAAGACCAAGAATGATACCCTTCCATCTCCGAAGAATTAATTTCGCTCAACAGGCGGTGTTCTCCGGTCTCCATATTGTAAATTCCCAATTCGGCAGCCTTATAGTAATAAAAAGAGCCGTAATCGAGCTGCGTATAAACGACGTATTTCCCGTCTGGAGAAATTCGGGGATGAATAATGCTTTTCCCCGTCTTGTCGGAAGAGACCAACGTATCGATCCGTGTTCCCAATTTTCCGGTTTCGGCATCGAAATCCACGGCGCAAAGCGACAATTTCAATTCCGGCGTCGTTATCTTCGGGTCCCCTTCCGGCAAACTGTCCGTACAATAGAACAGTCTTTTCCCGTCCGGAGAAAAAACCGGATAATTGTTATGCACCTTTTCATCGTACAACTGAGGCGTAGTCAATACGGTCCTTGTCCTCACGTCATAAACCATCACGTCCGCCTGCAAATCATACAACTCTTTGACGGCATCCTTTCCCGAATAAAAATTCAACCGTAGCGGATTGATGGAAAACGCAACGTAATTTCCGCCCGGATGCCAGAAAGGATATACTGCCGGCCATTTCATCGGACCCGCTTTCGTATTCAGCTTAACCAGTTCTCCGTCAGCATATAAATAGGTTCCGGGATTCTTATCCCGTGCATGGAACAACATGCGGTTCGGGTCCCCCTGACAAAAAGCATGACAATTCACGCATCCCATTTCGGCCGGATGATTGTCGATCATGGCTTTCTCTTCAAAATTTTCGATATTCCGGTAATAAAGCCCCATTCTATTGACAGTAAAATAACCCGGTTCGATCAACCGGTAAGTCAGATAAGGGTCGATCGCCCGTTCCGATACCGTCCATCGGAACACGGGATACCCTTTCCATCCGTCGTCCCAGCGGGCATAGACTTTTACCTCCAAATCCTTCCCCTTATTCGCCTCCAGCAATCGCTTCCATTTTTTCAACGGAATCCGGACATCCTTGCCCGACACGCGAATCGACGTTCCGTTACCGGCCCTGACCTCCGCCACAACCGCTTCCGGCTCTCCCTGAACCTTAAAATTCAAAGGAGCGATATTATAGGGAATCGTTACATCCGCGTAATCCGGATACATTCGGGGCAAAGCTTCCTGTTCTTTCGCCTCCCGGACCTGAACCGAACAAGAAACCAGAAGTGCGCTCCATCCGGAAAAGAGGACCAAACATAGCTTCTGCAACCTATTACTGTGTAACCGTACTCGTAAAATCATGGTAATAAAAATAACTCTTTAAAAAATTTTGGGAAAAACGGGCATTTCCTAACGCCAACGAACGTTCGTTGGCGGAACGAGCGTTCCTGTACTCATCGAAAACAGCCAAAACCTGTGCGTCATAATCGTATGAAAGCCGTTCCGATTCAGGAAGGCGGGCGATATGCTCATATAACAGATTTGCTTCCTGAAAAACGGCAGGCATACGCCTTCCGTTCAGACAATGCGTACGATAAACATCGAACACGCTCTTGAACCTTTCCATATCCTTTTGCAACAGCAGGCAACACATCAGGTATTCGTTGGCAATCCGGTTATCCGGTTGCTGCAAAGCCTGCGCCTCCACGTCGATCAACGGAGCCCGCACATTCAGCAAATACGGCTTGGAGGCAATGAAACGGCGGCCTTCTCGCACCCAATCGACTCCATCGAAAGAAGGGTCGGTTTTCATTTGTTCCAACTGTTCCCGGGCCCATTTCCGATACAATGCCGTTTTCTCCAATATACGCAGATAACGCCCGGCGACTTCCGGTTCCCCGAATATCAGATGCGACTCCACCGCCCGTTTCAAATGTCGGCCGCTGATGCTGGTATTGAGTATTCCCATCGCTTCATAGTCGCAAAACTGAGCGCCGCGAAGCACGCCGCAAGCCCAATAAATTTCGCTCAAAATCGTATAAGGCATGTAACTCGGCGGATTCACGCCCGGCACGAGGGAAGATATGAAGGGAACCCCTTTTTCCAACAACCGATCCCCCAATTGATCCGTTTGCGCCAAAGCCAGAAAATAATAACTCAGGATATACGAATTGGCCGGAGGATTCTTATCCATCTCCCGGACGATTCCTTCCCACTGCCGATGCCGGGCCATCCAGTCCATTTTACTCATGGTCTCGAACCGATAGTCGGCCGCGACGAAACAAGCATAATAACCCAATATTCCACTGATTGCCACACATAAAACGGACAACGCGGCAAATTTATTTTTTCGGCTCCAAAACAACCATCCGGCCAGAAAAACAATACAAAAACAGATTCCCCAATAACATCCCGCGTAATCCTGCATGTTCGATTCGATTCCGAAAACAGCGGATACCGGCAGCACAATCCCGCACTGACGATATACGAAGGGAGCCGCCAGATATAAAAGGAACATGACCGTCCAATAGATACCGCACCGGTATTCCGGATCACGCCATTCCAGCATTACGATCAAAAGGGCCGTAAGAAAGGCCGCCTCTCCGATGCACCACCATAACCCCAACGCCAAAACGATACCTGCCGTTCTGCGCACGACAGGACGTCGCAATGCCGCATATCCTCGGGTAACGGCCAAGGCCGCCAACACGCTCAAAGCCTTATCCAAAGGAAAGGACGATGAAGTGAAAGCCAGCCACAACAAGGCCGGAAGCAAAAGCGCCAAATAGGAAGTTTGACGACAGTCTTTCACATACAGATTCAATACGCTGCGGAACGCTCCCCAAGAAAGCGCGGCAATCGCCGTAACCATCAATGCTCCTACCCAACGGATACTGAAAAACTGAATAAGAAAAGCGGCGACGAATTTGCTAAGTCCTCCCTTTAAAGACAAAAAAGAAGAAAAATGTTCGGGCGTAAAAAGAAAAAGGCTCAGTTGTTCCCTCAAACCGAATTGATAAGAAAAAAACGCGGAATAAAATACCGCAAAGCCAATAAAAAACAATAGAGGAACACCCCACCACAATATATTCGATACTTTTTTCATACCAGTTTCTTCCGTAATCAAGTAAAGTCTGCCATAAAAAAACAGATTGTTAGTTTCCAAAATTATATATATTCAACGATTAAAACAAACGTTTATTGGTTCCCGGACATTTCTTTCCGGAAGCCAAAACGAAATTTTCCGGCAACGATACCACCGAAAACACCCGTAGGAAGATTCGGAATTTTCTCTTCGAACAAGCTCGGAATTCGAAAAGATTTTACATTTCAAAATATATAGACAATAATAAAAAGACGCCTTCGTCCATTCGAAACGCTTTGTCAACCGATCTTTTTCAACACACCTTGATCTTAATATTTTTCAATGTATGCCATGTTTTTCTGTTTATCGAGACACAAGTCGTTTCCGCACACTCTCGGCAAGCCTGGATACCGTCGAACAGACTTTTCCCATCCATGCCGTAAACGAACTACGATGCAACTTAACGATTGCCCGCTCCATCCGGGTAAAATTACGAGTAACGGCACGAGCATAATCGGGCCGAGACAGTTCCAGATATAACTCCCTTGCAAAAGCAGTATGTCTTATGGCAGGATTAGAAGTCCTATTCACATAAGAAAGATACCACTGATATTTTAACAAAAATTGCC
Organism: uncultured Alistipes sp.; assembly: GCA_949286165.1. Classification (GTDB taxonomy): domain Bacteria; phylum Bacteroidota; class Bacteroidia; order Bacteroidales; family Rikenellaceae; genus CASDZK01. The sequence goes on along the minus strand of CASDZK010000027.1, from coordinate 5,007 downwards.
ATTCCCGGATTTCCTCATCCTTTTCTAAATTCAACTGGGAGAAGGTTTCCTGAAGGTAAGAAAAAAACTTTTGCATATAATCCACAGAAACTCGCCGTCTGCCGGCAGAACCTCCCCGTTGCACGTAATGATAAATAGGAACGGACAAATACCCGACACGTAGCTCCCGACGTAACAAAAGCCGGACATTCGTCAATAAATCTCCTGACACATATATATCCGGATAATAAACCATACCTTCGAACAAATCGCGAGGGTACAAAATTCCACAAAGATACCCTGCCTTACAACCTCGCAACAATTCCCCAACATATTCCTTGCCCGATAGAATATTCCTTTCCGCATGCGTATAAACCAACCGATAAGAAGTGCTTTCGTGCCAATATCCCCCACATACAACATCTACCCGATTTCGTTGCTGATAATCGACCAATCGTCCGATCGCTTCAGGAGCCAGATAATCATCGGAATCCAGAAAAAATAAGAAAACCCCCTTTGCCCGTTCTATACCTCGCCGTCGAGACGCTATTTCTCCGCTATTTCTCTGCCGAATAAGAACAATGCGCGAATCACGAGCAGCATATTCCGTCAAAACAGACGAAGAGCCATCGGTACTACCATCATCCACGATAACAACTTCGATATTCTCATAGGTTTGTTCCAAAACAGAGTCCAAACAACGGGCCAAATAATCAACCGTATTATATACGGGAATGACAACCGATACTTTAGGTGTTTCGTTACTCATAAATCCAATAAATACGTTCTATATATTGAGAAAAAGTAAAATCGTGGTCATAACGAGTTCGCGCCGCCGTTCCCAGTTTCATTCGCAGTTTTGGGTCGTCTGCCAGTCTCTTCAAATGTTCCGTCCATCCTTTTTTATTACCAACCTCCAACAAAATTCCCTCCTTACCGTTTTCCAACTGCTCACCCTGAGAACCGTCAGAAGACACGATGGCTGTCCCCGCAACCATAGCTTCCAAAACAGTCAAGCTGCAAGCTTCTTCTACTTGGGAAGGAAGCACCGCAATATCCGTTTGCCGAAAAAAAGCGATCGTATCCGAAACGAATCCGACAAAACGAACCCAATCCTGTAATCCACTCTGCCGGATTTTATTTTCCAATAAAACTCGGTAATCCGCCGGACCGGTTCCCGCTATCAACAATCGAAAAACAGATCCGCTTTCCCTTTTCATATCCGCCAACACTTCCAACAAAAATTCCAGCCCTTTTTCCGGAACAATACGTCCGGCAAAGCCCAGAACTACAACATTATCATTCTCCCTCTGCCGGAATTTTTTACAGGAAACCGAAGAAGAATCGAGACGAATGCTGTTCAATACCACATGCAATTTATTGCCGTCAATATGAGGAGACGAACTCAAAAAACGGTCCCGGGCCCGAGTCGACACGAAAATCAACGCATCAATATGTTTGTACAACCAGTTATAATGCAGTTTGTTTTTAGCGGGACGGCTCAAATGGCGGGTCATGACAATGCGGACCGGCAAATCGAACAATGCCCGGGCCAACAGACAGATATTCGCATGTTTGAAAAGATGGGTATGAATGACATCTATGCGATAGCGACGGACGATACGGGCCACTCTTGCGACTGCACAAAAATCGTAAGGTCCCCGAGCGGAAAACGTATGGGTATCGTATCCGGCAAATTTCTCCTTCAATATATCGGAAGGAGGCAACACTACCCGTACCCGATCTCCCCGTTCCCGGATAGCCGCAGCAAGTTCCCAAACGCATTTTTCGCCTCCGCCCCACCCTTTGTTAGGGACCCATTGCAAAATATTCATACCCTTTTATTTTCGGGTAAATATATAAAAAGCAACGGATATAATTTCGCCGGCAGGCAAAAAAAGAGAGATATGCCTTAACATATCCCTCCGTACTCGCTTACCGGTGTTATGCTATTTGACTTCCTCAAATTCGACATCGGTCACATTATCGCCGCTATCGTTCGACGACGAACCGGAAGATGCTCCTGCAGAACCGGCGTTTTGGCCTGCATTGGGTTCGGCGTTCGCCGATCCGCCCGCCGAATAAATATCCTGCGAAGCAGCCTGCCATGCGTTCTGCAATTCGGTCATGTAGCGGTCGATATCCGCTATGTTCTGCGCCTTATGCGCCTCTTTCAGACCGTTCAATGCCTGTTCGATCGCGGCTTTTTTGTCGGCAGGAATCTTATCGCCGTACTCTTTCAACTGTTTTTCAGTCGAGAAAATATGCGAATCGGCGGTATTCAACTTATCGACCCGTTCTCTTTCTTCCTTGTCTTTCGCTTCATTGGCTTTCGCCTCATCGCGCATGCGCTGGATTTCCTGTTCGGTAAGTCCGCTGGAAGCCTCGATACGAATTTTTTGTTCCTTGCCGGTTCCTTTGTCCTTGGCAGAGACATTCAAAATACCGTTGGCGTCGATATCGAACGTCACCTCGATCTGAGGCACGCCGCGGGGAGCTGCGGGAATGCCGTCCAGATGGAAACGGCCCAACGTCTTATTATCGCGCGCCATAGGACGTTCTCCCTGCAAAATATGCAATTCCACGGAAGGTTGATTGTCGGATGCCGTAGAAAAGATTTCGCTTTTCCGGGTAGGAATTGTCGTGTTGGCATCGATCAGGCGGGTAAACACCCCACCCATCGTTTCGATTCCCAACGACAACGGCGTCACATCCAGCAAAAGCACGTCTTTTACCTCTCCGGTCAATACCCCGCCCTGAATAGCCGCTCCGATAGCCACTACCTCGTCGGGATTGACCCCTTTGGAAGGAGCTTTACCGAAAAATTCTTCCACGATTTTCTGAATGGCGGGAATACGGGTAGAACCGCCCACCAAAATCACTTCGTTGATATCGCCGGTAGTCAATCCCGCATCGCGCAAAGCATTTTTACACGGTTCTATCGTCGCCCGAATCAAAGAATCAGCCAACTGTTCGAATTTGGCCCGCGTCAGTGTACGCACCAAATGCTGGGGCACACCGTCAACCGGCATGATATAAGGCAAGTTGATCTCGGTTGTCGTAGAACTGGAAAGCTCTATTTTCGCCTTTTCCGCCGCTTCTTTCAAACGTTGCAAAGCCCGGGAATCCTTTCTCAAATCCACATTGTATTCCGACATGAACTCATTGGCCAACCATTCTATGATGACATGGTCGAAATCGTCTCCTCCCAGATGGGTATCGCCATTCGTGGATTTTACTTCGAAGACGCCATCTCCCAATTCCAGTATGGAAATATCGAATGTTCCCCCTCCGAGATCGAACACCGCGATTTTCATGTCGTTCGATTTCTTATCCAACCCGTAAGCCAAAGCCGCCGCCGTAGGTTCATTGATAATACGGCGCACTTTCAGCCCCGCGATTTCGCCCGCTTCTTTGGTAGCCTGACGCTGAGAATCGGAGAAATAGGCGGGAACGGTAATGACCGCTTCCGAAACTTCCTGTCCCAAATATTCTTCCGCCGTCTTCTTCATCTTTTGAAGAATCATTGCAGAAATTTCCTGAGGAGTATATTGCCGCCCCTCGATTTCTACTCGCGGAGTATTGTTCGCTCCGCAAACCACCTTATAAGGCACGCGGGTAACCTCTTTCTGTACCTTGTCACAGGTTTCCCCCATAAACCGTTTGATGGAGAATACCGTACGTTCAGGATTGGTAATAGCCTGACGCTTGGCAGGATCGCCCACCTTTCTTTCCCCGCCGTCGGTAAACGCCACGATTGACGGAGTCGTACGATGACCTTCGCTGTTGGTAATTACAACAGGTTCATTACCTTCCATGACAGCTACACAAGAGTTTGTCGTACCCAAATCGATACCAATAATTTTTCCCATGATTCTATATTTTTAATATTTATTTTACTACTGTTTTTTCAGATTTATTCAATCTGCACCAAGTTCATCAATCATTATGCCAACCCGGGAATAACGGGATTATGGCAAAATATTGACACATTTCCATGACAAAGCAGGCGTTCCGCCTGCCATTTTGGCCGAAACTACGGCAGAAAATCCGGCTGAATAGGAATATTCGGCAATGTTTATTACTTTTGCCCCCGAAAACATTCGGACTACTACCCTAACCCATCTATATTTGCCATCATTTTAAATCGACCTATGACAAAAAAATACAGCTATCTGTTTTTCGATCTGGACAATACTTTCTGGGATGTCAGGAAAAACCAGCAATGCGCCTTGACCGAACTATTCGCCGCGCATAAAATGGACCGTTATTTCGACAGCTTCCCGACATTTTACGATACGTTCATCGATATCAATACCCAACTGTGGTTAGATTATCGCGACGGACTGATTCAACGGGAAACCCTGAGAAACGACCGGTTTTCGAAACTGTTGGCCCACGCCGGGATAAACGATGAAAAACTGACGCTGCAACTCAGCGACTCCTACTTGCAAATTACCCCCCATTATAACAACCTGATTCCCCATTCCGAAGAGATTCTGGCCTATTTGCATGAAAAATATCCGTTAGGTCTGATAACCAACGGATTCAATGAAGTACAATTCAATAAAATAAAATATGCGGGCATCGACAAATATTTCAAGTCGGTCGTCACTTCCGAATTCGCCGGCGTAAACAAACCCAATCCCGCCATTTTCCGATATGCCATGCAACAAGTCGGCGTTACTCCGGATACCTCTATCATGATCGGAGACGACGCTTACAACGATGTATTCGGAGCATCGGAATCCGGCATGGACACGGTTTACTTTAATTTGCAGGAGACGACATGCGAAACTCCTCCTACTTATGAAATCCGCTCCTTGCTCGAACTGAAAAACATCCTTCAATAATTTTCATAAAAAATGCCGGACGATTTGTCCGGCATTTCGTTTCCGTATTATTATTTCAACCGCTTCAAACGTACATTACGGAATTCCAAAGGTCCACCCTCGCTTTGCAGGCCGATGTAACCCTTTTTATGCAACGATTGCGACCCCTGATTTTGCAATACGCCGTTTACCACCA
>CASDZK010000026.1 GCA_949286165.1 uncultured Alistipes sp. | reverse complement strand
GATAACCGTTAATTATCTGTATTGTCCTCCACCCCCCCCAAAAAAAATCCATTACCCGGACTCGCCGGGACTTTCCTGGCATTATAAAAAAAGAAAGGTAACCCTTAAGTCTGTCTTTGACTTTTGGGTCACCCTCTTTTTATTGCCTAATATCTTCACAATAACGGTTTTGTCCTTACTTTTTCTCGACGATTTTCTGTTTTCAATGCAGAAAATACCTCTATACCTTTGGTAACAAATTACGTAACTCCCTTTTTCCCGGTTTTCCTTTTTTCAAAAACAAATTCAAAAAGCTCTTTAGAAATCAACGAGTCAGAACAGCCCCCCCTCTTTTACCCCAAAACAATTTTCCGAAATCATAGAATAAAGAGAAAGAACAACTCATACGAAAAGTATTAATCGTTCTTTCTCTTCGATTAAATTTATAAATATCCTGTATAATACGGAGCTGATACAACTTTATTTCATATTTTCCGATGGTTGCTTTGCCGTTTTAGTCCGAACGACAATCACTCCGTTTTTCCCTTCTTCTCCATACGTCCGGGTCGCGACTTCATCTTTCAAAACGCTAAAAGACTCGATATCTTTCGGACTCAATTTCGCAAAAATTTCCGAGTTCGACTTTTTACCATCGATAACAACCAACGGTTCTTCCGTTCCGGCCCCCATCCTGACAATTACCGCAGTAGAATCCGTACCGGGAACTTGCTCATTCTTTTTATACTGAACAAAAAACGTCACTTTATTATTAACACTAACACCTTTCTCAGAAGATACGGCAGTGACATGCACTTCTTTCGTCAATGCGGAATCGGCCGCGACACACACTGTGTCCCGTCTGACGAATTGTACCGTCGCTGTAGGAGATTCTTCAAGAGCAGCCGTTTCTACATCATTGTCTATAGCGCGGCGCATTTCATAAATCTTCGTTCCTTCCGCATCCGTAATCATCTTGACCTTAAACACGCCCTTATCGGTCGTTACAACCGTATCGGCCGCCTGACCATCCGGTTCGGAAACGACAACGGCATCTTTCTCCACAAAGGAAAAACACAACATCAACACGGCCGTTACGGGCAATACCGTCCCTATCCTAAGCAAAGCATATTTGCTTTTTTGAAATTTAGTCATCATGATAAATCGTTTTTTAATAAAAGACTGGTGTAAATTGTTTACTATATGTTTTCCGGAACCCATAGTCTGTTGTAATAATAATTCCCGATATGCCGACAGCTCCACACCGGAGTCGAGCACATCCCTGTCCGCCTGAAATTCATGTATTTCTACAACCTTCCGCCCGATGAGCCGGACAAAAGGATTGTACCACATGATTCCCCGCAAGGTTTCCAATAAAATGCGATCTACCGAATGAGCGTGACGCATATGGCTCCGCTCATGCAAAAGCACCGTCCGTTTCTGTTCCTCCGATATATGCTCGGGAAGAAAAATGTAATGGAAAAAAGAAAACGGAACGTCTATATCTGGATGTCGCACGATTCTGACCGAATCGTCCTTCGCTTCCGGATTTTCCCGACATACCCGGCCGCGCCCGACCAAACGATAAAGAAAATGCAACTGGCGCAATATCCGAAAAGCGAACACGAGAAAAATCCCGACGTACAAACACTCGGCCCAATGTTCCGCGAAAGCTCCCACCACAAGCCCTGCCATCGTCCGAACCGGCACCGCTTCCGCAACTGCACCGAACGGTACAGCCGCCGCCACAACCGTTTTCCCCGGAAACACCGGTATCTCCAATAATGGAATGACAGCGGAAACCAGTACTGCCGACAACAGATAGAACCGAGCCTGGTCGTATCCCGTCCGGGATTCGACAACCCGGCCATATATCCACCAGAACAAACCCGTGCAAACGGTAGTCTGAACCATATATAACAACAACTTTTCCATAACTTGCCGAATAAGGTTTATTTCTTGTCCTGCCGAATCATTTCAGACAACTCACGAACCTCCTCCTCGGACAAACGCTCGTTCTCCGAAAAGAAAGAAACCAACCGCGCCACCGAATTCCCGAAAAAGTTCTGCAACACATTGTCCATAAAACCGCTCATATACTCCTTGCGGCCGATCAACGGAAAATATCGGTGCGATTTCCCGTAAACCTCGTGTCCGACAAAACCTTTTTTCTCCAAAATCCGGACAATCGTCGAAACCGTATTGTAAGCCGGCTTCGGTTCTTCCATCACATCCAGAATGTCATTGACGAACACGTGCTTTTTATCCCAGATAATCTGCATCAACTGTAATTCCGCTTTGGTCAATTCCCGAAGTTCATTTTTCGATCCGTCCATATTTCTCCATCGTTTTAGTAGAAACAAAGGTAAAACTAAAATATTAGTTATGCAACTAATATTTTAGTTTTACCTTTCCACAAACAATTAACCACCTAATAAACAATCAATTAACTATTAAATATTTTTCATATTCATCCAATACCTCCAACGCTTTCCGCACCATGCGATCCTCTGCGTTCACAACCCGGTAATATTCGTTGAAATCCCACAACTTCTGAGCGATCAGAGCCTTCAGCTGGGCCTTGATCGTCGGTTTTACCCGTTCTATTTCCTGTTCATCGGGCGCCACTCCCTCCTTCTCTCCTTTCGCGACAATTGCCCGGATCATGTCGTCATCGACTACAAACGATTTTTGAAAGACATCGAACGAAGCATAGTCCTTCTCCAGCTTTTTCCGATTCGTATCGACATAATCGACCACATAATCATTGATAACCCGTTTTCCGAACAACGTACTCCAATATTTGGAAACCAGAGAAGAATCGAGCGGGACGAATACGTCCGGTCTGATTCCTCCTCCGCCATACACCGTCCGTTTCAACCGCAACGTCTCGTACTTCAACGAATCCGGCAATTCCTGCGCCATAGAATCGGTTTTCATCAGTTCTCCCGACGTATAGCGTTTCATCACGTTTTCATAATACTCCCGCGCATGTCCTTGATCGTACGGACGCTGAATAACCCTGCCGCTGGGCGTATGGTAACGGGCCACGGTAAGCCGAATCGCAGAACTGTCCAACAGAGGAATCTGACGTTGTACCAACCCTTTGCCGAACGTAGGACGCCCGACAATGATCCCCCGGTCCCAATCCTGAACGGCTCCGGCTACGATTTCGCTGGCGGAAGCGGATTCTTCGTCCACCAGAACGACCAACTTTCCCTTTTCAAAAATTCCGGGAATCTGCGCTATGGCGTCGTTACGCGGAATAACCCTTCCTTCGGTATATACGATCAACGCCCCGTCCGGCAACAGATGATCCGAAAGGTCGATGGCCTGATCCAAAAAACCGCCGCCGTTCCCCCGCAAATCCAGAATCAAATTTTCCGCTCCGCTCATGTTCGACAAAGCCGTTTTGAATTCGTCCACCGTGGTAGCCATGAACCGATTCAATTTCAGATACGCCGTATTGGGCGTCAGCATGTAAGCCGCATCCAGACTGTTCATCGGTATTTTATCCCGTTCGATTTTAAAGACCAGCGGATGCTCTTCCCCTTTCCGGATCACGGTCAGTTCCACAAGCGTTCCTTTAGGCCCCCGCAGCAATTTGGGCACCCGGTCCTGAGTAATCCCGATTACGGAAACCGTATCCACTTTGATAATCCGATCGCCGCCGCGCATCCCCACTTGCTGGGCCGGTCCTCCGGCAATCGTATTTACCACAATCAACGTATCGTTCAGCACGTTGAATTCAATGCCGATCCCTTCGAAATTGCCTTCGAACGACTCGTTTACCCGCAACATCTCTTCTTTGGTAATATAGGCGGAATGCGGGTCCAATTCCGACAAAACGGCCCGGATAGCCGCTTCCGTACTTTTTTCGGTATCTACCTTCTCCAAATACCCTCGATTCAGGTAATAGAGAAACTGGTTATACTTCTGGGCGTCTATCATCAACCGGGACGAAGGGCCGTTTCCTTCCTGCGCTCCGGCAAACAAAACAAGACCGAAGCAGCCAAACGATAATATCCATTTCTTTAACATAAGCCGATAAGTTTACATAAGCTCTTCAAAAACCAATCCTAAGATACGAAACAAATCCGAGTCGTCAAAATCAAAGCCGCATACGAAATCGCGATTCTTTCAGTTTTTATATAAATTTCTCCCCGAACCGCCGTTTTCGGTTCCCCTTTGACGAAAAATACGTACCTTTGATATTATAAAACAACTGAGGAATATGATAAAAAAAATAGGGATTGCAGCCTGGCTGGCCGGATCGATAACGATTGCCTGCAACAGAAACATGCAAAACATGATGATCGCCGAAAGCGACTACACCCAAACCGTTATCGACAGCGGTTGGCAATTTCGCGCAACGGATTCGGAACAATGGTATCCCGCCCGGGTTCCGGGAGTCGTTCATACCGACCTGCTCGAAAACGGAATGATTCCCGAACCTTATTACTCCACGAACGAAGATTCGCTGCAATGGATCGAACATAAAGACTGGGAATACCGAACCGTATTCGTCCCGTCCCCCGAACAGTTCGCCGCCGCGGAAATATTCCTCGACTTTCAAGGACTGGACACCTATGCCGACGTATATCTGAACGGAGAAAAAATTCTCGAAGCGGACAATATGTTCGTCGATTGGCGGATTCCGGTCAAACGACTGCTGAAACCGGAAGAAAACACGCTGGAAATAACGTTCAAATCCGCCTACCGGATCGGCAGCGAGCTGGCCAAACAATACCCGAAACTGCCCGCCGACAACGACAAGGGAAAAGAATACAAAACCAGCGTCTTTACCCGGAAAGCCCAATACCATTTCGGCTGGGACTGGGGCCCCCGGTTCGTGACCGCAGGCATCTGGAAACCCGTTTATCTGGAATCCTACAACCAACTCCGCATCGATAATATCCAATACGTCCAATTATCGCAAGACAGCGCGCAGGCCCGCATAGAGGCGAAAATTACCTTAGACGCGGCCCAACCGGGCAAAGCGGAGCTGGTCATTGCGAACGAGAACGGCGTCCCCTACGCCTCACGCAAAGTATCCGTCGTTCCGGGCATGCAAACCTTTACCCTTCCCTTCGTCATTGAAAATCCGGAATTGTGGTGGCCCAACGGTATGGGCATGCCCAAACCTACCTTATACACCCTGAACACCATCGTTTCTTCCGGCGGGAACAAATACGACGAAGACACGCAACGGATCGGCATACGTACCGTTGAACTGAAACGGGAAAAAGACGATGTCGGCGAAACATTCTATTTCGAAGTAAACGGCGTCCCTCTGTTCATGAAAGGAGCGAACCTGATTCCGCAGGACGTCTTCTTGCCGGAAGTTACCCCCGAACGGTATCGGAAAACGGTGGACGTAGCCGTCGAATCGAATATGAACATGCTGCGCGTCTGGGGCGGCGGCATTTATGAAAGCGACGTCTTCTACGATTACTGCGACGAACAGGGCATACTGGTATGGCAGGACTTCCCCTTCGCCTGCGCTTTTTACCCGTGGGACGATGCGTTTTACGACAATGTGAGAAAAGAAGCGCGGCAGAATATCCGGCGTTTGCGCAACCATCCTTCGCTGGCCATCTGGTGCGGCAACAACGAAATCGACGAAGCCTGGCATCAATGGGGATATACCAAAAACAACAAGGACTACCCGTGGAGCGACGAAGAGAAAAGGTTAATCCGCAAAGGCATCGACGATCTGTTCTTCGACAAAGTCATTCCCGGCGTGCTGGCCGAAGAAGACACGACCCGGCCGTACCACCCCTCTTCTCCCCTTTACGGCTGGGGAAACCCCAAAAGCCAAATCGCCGGCGACGTCCATTACTGGGGCGTTTTTCACGGCGAAGAGCCGTTTTCCGCCTACAAGGACAAACCGGGACGCTTCTCCAACGAGTACGGCCACCAGTCGCTTGCCAATTACGACACCTGGAAAAAATGGCTGAAACCCGACGAATTGAAAATTCTTTCGGAAGCCATGCACGTACACCAGAAAAACGGCAGAGGCTACCGGCTTATCGAAGATTATATGAGACGGGAAGTTCCCGTCGTCAAAGACGATTTCCGCACCTATGTCTATCTGTCCCAATTAGTGCAGGCGGACGGCATTCGTATCGCCATGGAAGGACACCGGCAAAACCGGCCCTTTACCATGGGCAGCCTTTACTGGCAGTTGAACGATTGCTGGCCGGTAACTTCCTGGTCGAGCATGGATTATCCGTTCGGTTATAAGGCCCTGCAATATTTCGCAAAAAACAGTTTCGCGCCTACCCTGTTGTCTTTCGACCAGGAAGACAAGACCCGGAGGGTCGAATTATGGGGAATTACGGACCGGCTGACCAACCAGGACGGAACCTATACCCTATCGCTCATGGATTTCAACGGCAATATCCTGTGGTCGGAAAACCGGGAAGCGCATATCCAGGCCAACAGTTCGGTCAAGCTGTTGGACGAATCCCGGGAAAATATACTGAAAGGCGCCGATCCCAAAAAAGTAATCCTGGTAGCCGAAGGCGAAATCGACGGGCAACCCGTGCGAAGCCTTTGTTATTTCCTCCCGTACAAAGACCTCGAACTTCCCCGGGCCGACTATGAAGTAAAATACCATAAAAACGGCCCGCAAGTCACAGCCACCCTCAAAGCCAACAACCTGTTAAAAGCCGTATTGTTCGAAGCGGACGTTCCCCAAACCAACCCTTCGGACGCCTATTTCGACATGTTGCCCGGAGAAACCCGGACCGTTACTCTGCATTTCGAAACGGACGAACCGGAAAACAAGTTGAATATACGGGTCAAAACATTGAACGACCTGTTATAACCGGCAATCGGCCGGAAGAATCTGTCCGACCGTATGAATGAACTGCAAAAAAAGATCGTCCGGGTTTTCCAACAGACCTGCAAACCCGATTCTCCAGAGCCGAATCGGTTTGCCGGAAAACCGGACGATCATTCTTTTTTATCCCTCACGGACATCAATCCGTTGCGGGAGGTGCGGACGGCTGCTGCTCACGCTATCCGCTTCCGGAGAAAAGAACGGCAAGGATCGTTAAAAAGGGGCCGTCCCTCACAAATGCCTATGGAAACCCTCCCGAACAAAAGTCAAGAAGAAACACACGAGAGGAAAACGGCCCCGAACGAGTATGCCCGCTACACGGAAATTCGCTTTGAAAATGACTTCAACTCGATTCGTTTCGATTAAAAAAGGGAACGGACAACCGATACCAGAATGAAAACCCTCTGAAACGAAGGTATTCTCGGAAACCGTTCCCGACGTCGGCAAATTCCCTGCGCGAAGCGGTTACTTTGAGGACGGCTTTTATCTTTACCACAACCAGAAAGACCGGAAAATGAAACAGAACACGGCTTACGGGAAAACGGTCCGCACAAAGCCGGGAAAAAAATCGTAAAAAAGGGAACAAGGCTTCGGTCCCAGAGTAAAGAGACCCGCATACGCAAAGTCCCTTTGTGAAGCCTGTTCCCCTATTGAAAGCAAGCATATCTCGGTCGGTACAAAGCGACCGAACTCGATACCTTAAAATATTAGTATATTTTACTAATACATTACCTGTAAATCGATAAAAAGAAGGGAACGGGTTGCGGCCAGAAAAAGAAACATCGAAGAAATCGCTGTCTTTCGCAAAGCCCGTTCCCGATATGTCCGATACACCGCAACAGGCATACCGATTCCTTCCGATCCCCTGACGGGCAACGGAAACAAGCCGTATGTTATTTATGATGCAGGACGCTGCGGAATACATAACTTTATCAATAAACTATGGATGAATGGCGTCCCTGAAAAGCATAAAAAAACAGAGGACGCATTAGCAGCTCCTTGAAACAGGTCATAGGAAACCCGAAATCGGAACTGTCCTGCGCCCCTGTCAGTCCCGTACAAAAAATATACGGGACATAACAAGAGCCGACAACATTTATACCGATTTCAAACCCTCTGTGAGAAGAGGTTCCTATGTTTGTTTCAAGGTATAAAGAGTTGTTTTCCTCTTTATCGTTATGTCCGCCGTTATGACGAATTATGATAATCCCTTAAAGTTTGCATAATAATTGCCTGTTTCTATTCATTCCCGGACGACCTCTGACGCCCCTATACAATGAATCTTCTTT
>CASDZK010000025.1 GCA_949286165.1 uncultured Alistipes sp. | reverse complement strand
TGGAGCATGAAAGCCATAAACTTTATGCGGGCCAGATTCATCGATTTCCCAAAATGTTCTTGCATGATCGGAAGGATTTGGCTAACTTTGCCCAAGTCCTTAGAGTCAGTTGTCTTCATACGAAAAAGCGGTCAAACTTTTATTTAAAGATACTGATTCTTAGGGACTTTTGCAAATATAAAAACCTAATAATTAGGCATATAACAACATAATTTATATTTTGTCATCTACTAAAATCTCACATACTTTGAATTCATGCAAAAAATTCGAATAAGCATAAGTATCTGTTTGGCTGTTTTTTATTTTGCAGCCGAGGCATCCGCACAAAATTCCATAATGGAAGCGGCTTATCTAAAGCAAGACAGCCTACTGTGGGCCGATTATCAAAACCAAATGGAGGTATTGGAGACATTGTGGGAGACCCTGCCCGATAAACGAGACAGTCTGCAGACCGTATCCGACCAATTATATGAAAAAACCGCCGCAAGAAACATTGAATTAGCTGTACAATATGCAACAACTCCCAGCGGTTTGCAACGATTGTACATGGTCCGTCTCGACATAGCTAAAGACAGTTTGCAAAAAATTCTGAATGCATTGCCTGTAACTTTACAAGAATCTTTCTATGGCAGAAACATCCAGGCTCACCTCGAAACCGAACAGATCGAGAAGGGGGATTCCGTTTTTCCCTTTCCATGCTTGCGGGACGACGGAACTTCATTCGACTGGTCCGACGGCATCAAAGGGAAGCAGGTGCTTTTATTATACGGCGGCTTGGGATGTATGGGAAATAACGGACGGGAGTACTTAAAGCAATTACGCAAAAGAATATCACCGAACGACCTTGAAATATTGATATACTGGCCTTGCGACTCTCTGCAAAAATTACGGGAAATAAAAGGACAATTTCCCGAGTTCACTTTTATTTCCGATTTCAAATACGAAAACAGCCCTATTAAAATAAAATACGGGACTCAAGCCACCCCGACTTGTTTTCTGACGGACAAACGTCACGTCGTAATCGTCAAATGCACCGGAGTACACCCGGAATTATTTGACCCACATCTTCCCTAAGCCCATTCAAACCATATAACCGCATCAATTCATAATATCAATATTCCCATGAACCCGCAACCGACCAACATCAAATTCCAAGACGCATCGCTCGCCCCCATGCATACGGCGGAACATTTGCTGAACGGAATCGTCTCCCGGAAGTTGGGATGCGCCCGGGCTTTTACGACGCACATCGAAAAGAAAAAAAGCAAGATAGATCTGAAGTGTTCCAGAGCGCTTACCGAGACAGAACTGAAAGAGACGGAGGAAGAGATCAATCGGATCCTTTCGGAAAATATCGCCGTTACGGAAGAGTTCCTGCCCCGTTCAGCCGCCGCAGAACGATACGACCTCGGACGGCTTCCGGAAGATGCGGGCGATACCGTCCGGATCGTACACATCGGAACCTATGACGCCTGTCCCTGCATCGGATGCCACGTAAGGCATCTTCGGGAAATCGAAGGGCGGTTCAAAATCGTATCTTCCGACTATAACGCGGAATCCGGCGTATTGCGCATACGATTCAAAATAACGGCCGCACAGTTATAATAAAAAATCCGAAGGAGAATTTCTTCGGATTTTTTATTTCTTCCCGTATGACTAAAAGCTGTACTGCACCATCAGGTTCATTCGGTTCGCGTGCCCCTTTTCTCCTCCATGGACCGTTTTCATCCCGCGCAGATATTCGATGCCCAATTGACAATCCGAAGTCAAATTCCAAAAGGCATTGGCTACGATATACTGGCCGTACTTATACATGCCGGCCGGATCGTACCCCCTGTCCGAATACAGGCGGGACTGGCTGTACGAAGCGGACACGAACACCCGTTTGCTGAAAGTGTATTGCAACCCGCCGGTAACGCCCCACATGGGCAACGCCTGCAAATAGCCCGTTTTTTCGGGATTGGGCACCAGATCGCGGTTCAATTCGCCGATATCGTTCAGGTAAGACCCGATCCCTTTCCCGTAAATGAACTGGCCGAACATCGACAACCGTCCGCCCAAAGCGATTACGCTGGTCAATTGCGCCCCCCAGCCCTGCATCATCTCGCTCTGTCCTTTATTCAGATTGCGGTAAGCCATATTCCTCAGGATACCGGAGGCCCGGATATGGCTTTTGGCGTCGTTCCAATTGAACTGCAGATAACCGATCACGTCGGGAACGCTTTGCGGAAGATAGGCGGCGTGAGAGCCGTAGGTTCCGTTCAACTGGGGAAATTCCAGCGCAAGGGCGAACTGCATCCGTTCCCGCGCGAACTTCCGAGAATAACGGATCATAGGATTCAACACATACGACAATCCGTTGGGGCCGGCATAATCGATGGTCGGCGGACAACACGCCAAATCGACCAGCGTACTCCAGGTTTGCCCGACGGTCAAGCCCAAGAAACTCACGTAAGCCTGGCGAAGCTGCGGCGTATAATTCCGGCCCTGAAAATTCGACGATATGTACACCTCCACATCGCCTATGTTCCGGGTGCGCCCCACCATTTTCAGAAAAATCTGGGACGTTCCCGCAGAGAGCCGGTATTGCGACCGCGTGAAATCGTAAGCGGGCATGCCGATCAAGGCAGGCTGGAATCCTTCGTCCGTAGAAGTATTCACGATGCCTCCGAATTCGACGCCGTTGACCACCCGGGCCATCCCGCCGATTCCCAACGCGAACTTATGCTGTTGGTCCACCAGCAGGAACCGGGGCGGTTTCGCGTCCTGGAAATGCAGGTTGTCGGTTTTACGCATCACGTCGAGAATAGAAATCGATTCCCGGACCGGACCGGGAGAAAAGAAAATGAATTCCACTCCCCGCTCCCGGGGCGATTCGCGGTCGGCCGCAGACAGCGTCGTGACAGCCGAGAAAACTCCGGCGAACGACATAAACAAGAGTCCGATTTTTTTCATAATTCCATCTTTTTAAAATTAAACAACACTCTCGTTTGCAAAATCCAAGCCATCGGCCGAAACCGGCCCTTCCGCGCGTTTTTCCCTTTCCGAAAAACGATAACCGGCTGTTTTATTTTGAAATAACGAATAATTTATCGTAACTTTGTCGCCTCATACGAAAAGGGAGCTTAGAACAGCTCCTGTAGGTTGTTAATTTAAATAAAACAAAAAACAAATGCCTGTAAAAATCAGATTATCACGCCATGGTAAAAAGGGGTATGCTTTTTATCATATCGTAGTTGCGGACAGCAGGGCGCCACGAGATGGCAAGTTCATCGAAAAAATCGGAACGTACAATCCGAACACGAATCCTGCTTCAATCTGTCTCGATTTCGAGAAAGCTTTGGGATGGTTAAACAAAGGCGCTCAACCTACCGATACGGCAAGATCGATCTTGTCCCATTCCGGAGTCATGATGAAAAAACATCTGTTGGGCGGCGTTAAAAAAGGCGCTTTCTCTCTGGAAGAAGCAGAAGCCCGTTTCGCCAAATGGAAAGCGGAAAAAGACAACAAACTCGAAGCCAAACGCGTTAAACTCTCGGAAAGCAAACAAGCTGCCGCCGCCGCTCGTCTGGCCGAAGAAGAAAAAGTCAAACAAGCCCGCGCCGAAGCATTAGCCGCTAAGAAAGCCGCTGCCGAAGCGGAAGCGAAAGCCAAGGCTGAAGAAGCAGCAGCAGCCGCTGCAGCCGAAGCCGCTGAAACGGAATCGGAAGCAACGACCGAAGCCGCTGCCGAATAAATCGTTTTACGTCGCTATTCTTATCATGGCGCCTCAGTCCGAAGTTCTTCCCATAGCCCGCATTGTCAGGCTTTTCGGAAAAGAAGGGGAATTGTTCGTGCGTTTATATGATAATTTTTGCGATGAGCCCGATTGGGAGGAACCTTTTTTCGTTGATATAGACGGATTGGAGGTTCCTCTCTTTTTATCTTCCTTTGCCCGAAAAGGGA
The DNA here is from genome assembly GCA_949286165.1 of uncultured Alistipes sp. GTDB lineage: Bacteria > Bacteroidota > Bacteroidia > Bacteroidales > Rikenellaceae > CASDZK01. The sequence continues at coordinate 66,636 of CASDZK010000025.1, read as the reverse complement.
ACGGAAAAGCCGTCGTATCGTTCGACGATATCGATAACGAATACCGGGCGGGAGAACTCGTCGGGAAAGAATTGTACACGTACGTCGAAACAGAAAACGACAAAACCGACGAACTGTATTACGAAGACCTGATCGGTTACCGGTTCACGGAAACGACCGGCAAGTATTCGGGAATTATCGTTCAATACGAAGAACACGGAGACAATCCGCTGTTTACGGTAAGCATCCATGGAACGGAAGCAATGATTCCCGCTGCCGAAGAACTGATCGAAAATATCGACTCCGAAAGCCGAACCATCGAAATGAACCTGCCGGAAGGATTAATCGAATTGTATCTTTCTTCCGGTCGCTCCGAATAAATTTCATTCGCCATGGAAAAAATCGCCCTTTGTCCCGGCTCGTTCGATCCTTTTACCGCCGGACATCAAATCATCATCGACAAAAGCCTGACGCTTTTCGACAAAGTAGTTATCGCCATAGGCGTCAATAACAAAAAAAAATCTTTTTTCTCTTTAGAAAAACGGATTTCCCTGATCGAAAAAGTATATGCCGGCAATCCCCGGGTAAAAATCACGGCCTACAACAATCTGACGGCCGACTACTGCCGGCAAAACGGCATTCATTTCATTATCCGGGGCATTCGGAACGTAGGGGATTTCGAATTCGAACGAAATGTCGCCCAAATCAACAAACGGTTATTCGAACCGATAGAGACGATTTTTTTGATGACGCCGCCGGAATTTTCGGAAATTTCATCGAGCGTCGTCCGGGAAATTTTGGAACATCACGGCGATCCCACACAATTCATGCCCGATCGCATCTCGTTGGACGACCTGCGATAAATCGCCGGCAATTCATTCAAAGCAAGACGGTCCGAAAATTGAATGCCCTGAGCTCGCTCAATTTTCGGACCGCCCTATTTTATATTTTTCAGAAGATCGTTCAAGAAATATCCGACCTCTAAATTCTAATTTGCAAAAACAAAGAAACAAACTGGAATACGCAACCGAATCTTCGGAAAGCAGAAAACGCGGCAAACGAGTCCTTCCAGAACATCTTCCCCTCAAAACGTCCGATTTATAAAGAATCCACGTTACCCCGAAAATTCACGGGAGAGCTGAATGTGGAATTTACCGTCATAAAACTGAAATTGCCGTCAGCCGTCACATCGATCGTAAACGAATAGGCGTTCATCGACCACGGATCGGTGGCGGAAATATTGACTCGCAAACTGCCGGAACGGGTGGTCTCCGTATCGAACGTAAAATCGGAAACAAAGAAGTTAAGAGCATGCGACAAGGTAGGAAATCCGTCGGGAGAATCCGCTCCGTAAATCGGCAAATCCACATGCAACTGGGCAGGCGTTACCCATACGCCCCACAGGGAATTCAACTGAACGTCCTGCACCTGCACATTCTGGGTGGAAAATATCTCGGTAGCGGTAAAAACGAAATTCTTACCTTTCACGCTGTTGGCCAACTGCTGGTTCATCGCCTGCTGAGTAGCCTGCCGTGCCTCCCGTTTCTGAGCACGGTCGGGATTCTGAGCATAAGAATCCGAATAAGATGTCAGCAGACCCGCTAAGGACATGGCCGACACGATTAACAATTTTTTCATGACAAGAGCTATTTTTTAGTTACGAAATAAAATATCCTTACTCATGAAAAAATATTACAATCACTGTGCCAATAAACTATCGAAAACTTCAATCTCTACCGTATCGTGATACCTGCCCGACATGGCGACGATCGTATTCACGCCGGGCTTAAAGGTCAAATCGGTCCACTGGACGATACCGTTTTCAGGTACCGCCGCTCCTACCCGTTCTCCGTTCACGAACAGTTGGACCTCTTCGTCCATATTGGTATAGACCTTAACCGACTGTTTTACTCCGTTACGCTGCGTATTCCGCCGGTCGGTAATGTAAACGAACGGGTCTATGTCGTTCCAATTCGCTTTATAAAGATAATATGCATCCTTTTTCAAGTGCCGGTCGTAGGTAACCAATCCCAAATCCGAAACGCCGTTCATACCGCCCGAACGACGGTTTTCCGATCCGTAATCGAAAATGGCGTTCACAAAAGTTCCCCAGAAATAAGGGGCCTGAGATATCGCCTGCAAGTAATTTTCATGCAGAAAAGCCTGATAACTTTCCGGGTGATAACTTCCTTCCGCCGAAGGTCGATCTGTCGATTCAGCCTGATGTTTGACATTGGCACCCGCTCCGTAAGCGCTGAGTGCGGGCCGTAAATCCATCCATTCGTTTTTGAACTGGTTCAGCCAGACCTGCATATCGCTTACCTCGCCTTTCTCCCAACCGAAATACTGCGACCATCCCACCACATCGGTAATGAAATTGATAGGACCGTCCTCGATACTGGAAGAGGCGGTCAGACGGTCCGGCGACTCCGTATGGGCCAGTTCATTCAACGAACGAATATAAGAAAGAGGGGAATCTCCGCTGGTCGTCACATCGGAAAAGATCCCCCAGAAAACGACGGAGGGATGATTGTAATTCTGCCGAATCATCTCCCGCAACTGCCTTTCCCCGTTATCCCGGAACAGATAAGAATCGACGAATCCCTTTCCTCCGAACATATTGTCGCTCACGAACGGCAAATCGCTCCAGACGATCAATCCGTTCCGGTCGCACAAATCGTACACATAGCGATCCTGCGGGGCAAAAGCCATCCGCACGGCGGTAGCTCCCATATCCATAATAATACGGATATCCTCCTCATGGTCACGGCGGGTCAGGGCATTTCCCGATCCGCTCCGGTCCTGATGTTTGTTCACGCCGTAAATCTTATACGGTTCGCCGTTCAGGATAAATCCCTTCTGCCGGTCAATGGAAAAAGTCCGCAAACCGAAAGGAACGGACAGAATATCCTGGGAACCTTTTCCGTCCGACGTACTTACCTCCATGCGATACAGAAACGGATCCTTGACCCCGTTCCAAAGACGGGGCGAAGGAATGAGGACGGGAATGTTCACGGCTCCCGTTCCATCTGTCATGATCTTTCCCGTACCGGTCGCCGACGCGACCTCTTCCGAACCGTTAAACACCCGCACTCCGACCTCCATATCGACAGACGGGAAACCGTTCAGTTTCACGATAACGCTCAATTCCGCTTCATTGGCATCAAGCCTTCGCTGGCGGACATAAACGCCGTCCGAACCGTAATCGCTCAATGAAATATGATTCTGGTCCGTCACGATCAACTCCACATCCCGGTAAATTCCCCCGTAGCTGTTCAGATCTCCCTGTACCGGCATCACATCCATTTGAGGAGCGTTGGAGACTACCATCAATATGGAGTTATAACTGTCGAAACGCAAAAACGGCGTAATTTCAAACGTAAATGCAGTATATCCGCCCCGGTGTTCCCCCACGTACTTTCCGTTCACGAAAAGATTGGCGACATTGGATACCCCGTTGAACCGCAAAAAAACCCGTTTCTTGTTCCCCCACTCTTTCGGAACCCTGATTTCCTTAATATAATGCCCTATGGCATACGTCAGGTTTTCATCGGTGTCCAACGGACGCGCATTCCACGTATGAGGCAGGGAAACCTCCTGGGGAATTTTGCTTCGCAAAGCCGTATTGGAAAATTTCCAGTTTTTATTCAGATTATAGACCTCGCGGGCCTGTAACGTGCCGAGGCTTAAAAACATAAGCCACAATATATATATTGTTTTTCTCACCCGAAACTCCTCTTTTATTAAATTACCCGTTTAATTATCAGTTAGTTATAAACGTGTAAAGTTACAAAATTATTTTATATCCGGCACGCTTTATGGTAAATTCCGTAATATTCATTACCTTTCGTTCCGTATCAAAAAGCTATCCCGGTCATGAAAAAACTGTTTTTGAACCTTATCGCCTGTCTGTTTCTCCCGTACGCGCTGTCCGCACAGGACAAAGTCGTCATCATCGAAGAGGAAACGGCAGACCATTCGAAAGAACCCTCTTTCTGGAAAGACGATAACCGCTATCCCGAAAAAATCTCTTTCGGAAAAATCCGCGCCCACTGGTCCGGCATATCTTTCGGCTACAACGGATTGGTCCGAAACCTCGGGCACATGCAACTTCCCGAAGACGCAAAATACATGAAGCTGGCCGGCAATTCCGTCAATTTCAACCTGAATCTGATCGACGTGGAACTAATCAGTCATAAAAACTATGCACTGGTAACAGGCTTGGGAATGGAATTCAATACGTTCCGGTTTAAAAACAATTTGTCGCTCACGAAAGATGCAAACGGTTTCACGGTTCCCGATTATTCTTACAACGATCAGGGAATCCAGTTGAAAAAAAGCAAATTGACCACCAATTACTTAGTCATTCCGCTATTGGTCGAATTCCGTGCAGGAAATTCCCCTAAAAAATCGTTTTACGTTCACGGAGGAGTCATCGGCGGCTGGTGCTATAACGCCCATACCAAGGTAAAATACACCTCTTTGGAGGGACACACGACCAAAGACAAAACCAGAGGATTGAACATTCCCAATTTCCGTTACGGATATACCGTAGGCATCGGATTCTCCAATATCGGCATTTTCGCCCGGTATTATCCCGAAAATATTTTCATCAGCGGGGAAGGACCGAACGTGAAACAGGTCAGCATCGGCATTTCACTGAACACTGCCGGACGGTAACCGTTTCCGACAGACAGGTTTTCGCGAATAATCAAAAATATCCGCCGGAAAATGTTTATCTTGCGGGCCGAAACCGACCATTCCATCTGGCCAAGCGTAATAAAATTCATTGAATTGCCGGGCGGGAACAGTCGGAAATAATTCAACGTTTTTTATTCGCAAACAGATGAACGAAAAGAAATGCAAACCGGCGACCCTCTGCGTTCAGGCAGGCTGGACGCCCAAGAAAGGCGAACCCCGCGTACTTCCCATCTATCAAAGTACCACCTTTAAATACGAAACCAGCGAACAGATGGCCCGACTGTTCGATTTGGAAGAGAGCGGCTACTTTTACACCCGGCTGCAAAATCCTACCAACGATGCCGTAGCCGCCAAGATAGCGGCGTTGGAAGGTGGCGTGGCGGCCATGCTGACTTCGTCGGGACAGGCCGCTTCATTCTATGCCGTTTTCAATATCTGTTCCGCAGGCGACCACATCGTCAGTGCGTCCAGCATTTACGGCGGCACTTTCAACCTGTTCGCCGTGACCTTACAGAAACTGGGAATCGAAGTTACCTTCATCGACCAGGACGCCGACGAAACGGAAATCGCCAAAGCATTCCGCCCCAACACCAAAGCTCTATTCGGAGAAACCATTACCAATCCCGGCGTAAGCGTGCTGGACATCGAAAAATTTGCCCGAATCGCCCACGCGCAGGGAGTTCCCCTGATTATCGACAACACCTTCGCCACGCCGATCAATTGCCGGCCGTTCGAATGGGGTGCAGACATCGTCATACACTCCACGACCAAATACATGGACGGACACGCTACCAGCGTAGGGGGCGCGATCGTCGATAGCGGAAACTTCGATTGGGAAGCCCATGCCGACAAATTTCCCGGACTGACGGAACCCGACCCCTCCTACCACGGGCTGACCTATTGCAAAAGTTTCGGGAAAAACGCCTACATTACCAAAGCGACCGTACAGTTGATGCGTGATTTGGGCTCGATACAATCTCCCCAAAACGCCTTTTTGCTCAATCTCGGATTGGAAACCCTCCATCTGCGCGTTGCCCGGCATTGCGAAAACGCGCAAAAAGTGGCCGAATACCTGAAATCCAATGACAAGGTGGCCTGGATCAACTACTGCGGCCTGCCGGGAGACAAATATTACGAATTAGGACAAAAATACCTGCCCAACGGTTCGTGCGGCGTCATCGCCTTCGGGCTGAAAGGAGGCCGGGACGTATCCATCCGGTTCATGGACCACCTGAAACTCGCGGCCATCGTTACCCACGTGGCCGATGCCAGAACCTCCGTCCTGCACCCCGCCAGCCACACGCACCGGCAACTGACCGACGAACAGCTCATCGCGGCGGGAGTAGCCCCCGATTTAATCCGACTCTCGGTCGGGATCGAAGACGCCGACGACATCATTGCCGATATAGAACAGGCGCTCGCCAAATAAAACGAAGTTGCCCGAAAAGGCTTCATCTGCCGCGTTACTGCTTTTCAAAAATTCGGTCACGTACTTGACGTACGTGACCGAATTTTTGAAAAGCAAAGCCTTGCAGGTAAAGATTTTTGAACAACCCGCTGAAAAAGAATGAAGATAAGCCTACCTTTTCTCACTTACCTTTATCGACCCAACAACGGTTTCATCTCTCCAACGTAAGCCCGCGACGCTGAATTAGGTATTCTATATCGGGATCCTTCCCCCGGAACTCCCGGTACAACTGTCCTTCATCCTCCGAACCTCCCTTTTCGAGCAAAGTCCGGAATTTCCGAGCAACGGTCGGATCGAAAATGTTTCCCGTCTCCTCAAAAGCCTGAAAAGCGTCAGCATCCAACACTTCCGACCAAATATAACTGTAATAACCGGCCGAATAACCGCCCGCGAAAATATGTTGGAAATAGGTCGTCCGATATCGAGGCGCCACCTGCGGCGTTATCATGCGTCCCTCAAGAAAATAGTTTTCTATTTCATTGAGATTCCTGCCTGCCAGAGATTCCTGCAAAGCATGATAATCCATATCCAGATAAGCGGCCGCCAAATATTCGGTAGAAAGGAATCCCTGGTTGAACAACGCGCTCTTCTTGACTTTTTCAATCAACACATCGGGAATGACCTCGCCGGTCCGGTAATGCCGGGCGTACAGTTTCAGCATTTCCGGCGCCACGCTCCAGTTCTCCATGATCTGCGAAGGCAGTTCCACAAAATCGAGCGCCACATGCTGCAACCCTTCGTACCGGACATCGGATACCAGATTATGTACGGCATGACCAAACTCATGGAAAAAGGTATTGACTTCGTCCAACGACAACAAAGCGGGAGTATCGCCCGAAGGACGGGTAAAATTGCATACGATGGAAGTGACCGGAGCTACCCGCACACCGTTTTCATAGGTCTGTTCCCGGAACGTCGTACACCAGGCTCCCACACCTTTCCCCTTACGCGGGAAAAAATCCATGATAATCACGCCCAAATGCGATCCGTCGCGGTCCAATGCCTCATAAGTCCGGCACTCTTCGTGGTAAACCGGCACATCGGCCACGGGTCTGAACGTAATCCCGTACAGAGTATCCACCAGTTTGAAAATGCCGTCGCGTACGCCTTCCAACGGGAAATAAGGCCGCAGCGTTTCATCGTCCAAATCGTACTCCGCTTTACGCAACTTTTCCGCGTAATACCACCAGTCCCACATTTCCAACGTATCGCCGGCTCCCGATCGGGCCTTCATCTCCTGCAGAACATCCCGTTCCCGGTTGGCATTGATCATAGCGGGAACCCACAGCTTGTTCAATAAAGAGTACACCGCCCGACGGGTTTTGGCCATACGGTTCTCTACCACGTAATCCGCATGGGAATCATAACCCAACAGGCAGGCCCGTTCGCGCCTCAGGGTAATCAGCGAATCGGCCACTCCCTTGTTGTCGTATTCGTCATCGTGATTGCAGCGGGTCAAATATCCTTCGTACAGACGTTTGCGCAACCCGGCGTTATCGGCATACTGCATGAACGGAATCAGACTCGGTTTGTCGAGAGTAAACACCCACTTGCCCTCCATGCCTGCGGCCTTAGCCGCCGCAGCCGCCGTTTCCCGCACCGAAGCGGGAAGCCCCGACAAGTCGGATTCGTCATCGACGACCAGTTTGAAGTTCTCCATCTCTTTCAGCAAATTATTCGCGAAAACGATTTCAAATCCGGCCAACCGCTCATCTATATTCCTCAATTTCTCCTGATCCGCTTCGGAAAGTTCTGCACCGTTCCGAACAAAGCTCCGATATACCTTTTCCAACAACCGCATCTGCTGAGCATCGAGAGCCAAAGTTTCGCGACTGTCATACACCTGCTTGATTCGGGCAAACAGCTTTTTATTCAACATAATATCATTATTATGGCGCGTCAGCAACGATTGAATTTCGGGTTGCAGCCGTTGCAGCGAATCCGTCATGTCGGCAGCACACAAATTCTCGAACACGGCTAAAGTCCGTTTCAGAAATTTTCCCGTGCCGGCATAAGCCGAAATCACGTTATCGAAAGTAGGTTCTTCCGGACTGTCGGCAATCTTCTTGATTTCCCGGCGTTCCTGACGAATGCCTTCCCGAACGGCTGGCAAATAGTGCCGAGCATAAATTTTCTCGAACGGGGGAATGCCGAACGGGGTGTCCCATTCGGAGAAAAACGGATTGTCGCCGTTACCGAACCGGCCGCAAGAACCGCTTCCCAACAAAACTCCGGCAAAAGCCGCCATCAACAATATTTTCTTCATTTGAACCCAAGGTTTAAAATTAACTTCTAACTTTGCGACAAAGGTAATGTATTTAAAAATAACATATCCTATTCTTTTTATACCCGACGGAACCTTGCCCGGCTTTTTCAACCGACAAAGGAACATTCCGCGGACAATTCGATAAACCGCTTACCGCCATGCAGTTGTTTTACGCGCCGGACATCTCCGGCGAAACCCATACGTTCGACGAAACGGAATCCAACCATTGCGTACGCGTACTGCGCAAATCCGCCGGCGACACGATACATATCATCGATGGCCGGGGAAACCTGTTTACCTGTGAAATAACGGACGCCCACCCGAAACATTGTACGGTGGCCGTACGCGGCAAGGAGTCCGGATACGGGGCCCTGCCTTACCGCCTTCATCTGGCCGTAGCCCCGACAAAAAACATCGACCGTTACGAATGGATGCTGGAAAAGGCGACCGAAATCGGCGCGGAATCCTTCATTCCTTTAGAATGCACCCGTTCGGAACGCAGAACCGTAAAACAGGAACGGTTGGGAAAAGTAATCGTCAGCGCCGCCAAACAGTCGCTGAAAGCATTTCTGCCGAAATTGGAACCGACATGCCGTTTCGAAGACTTCGTAATCCGCGATTTCGGGCGGGCGCAACTTTTCATCGGATACTGCGCGGAGGAAACGGAACGCACCTTGCTGAAAGAGGCGTTGCATCCCGGCGGAGAATACGTCGTACTGATCGGTCCGGAGGGCGATTTCTCTCCGGAAGAGATCGCCCTGGCCCGCCGAAACGGATTTCAACCGATATCGCTCGGCAACAGCCGTCTGCGGACGGAAACGGCCGGCGTAATGGCTGCGGCCATAGCCGCGGTAATCAATATGTAACCGGTTTTCTTCATTCATCGAGACATGACACGAAAACATACGATCTTATGGACCTTTATCGGCCTTTTCCTGAACAGCCCCCTTCATGCAGGAGAACGGACACTGGAACAAAAGGCGGCCCGCATGCTCATCGTAGGCATGCGCGGCACGGAACTGCGGCCGGACAATCCGGTCGTCAAAGACATCCGTGACCGGGGAGTAGGCGGCGTGATTCTGTTCGAACACAACATCACGCCGATAGAAAAAGGGATGGATTCCAAAGCCCGGCTGACCCGGTTATGCCAGGATTTGCAAGCGTTGCGGACGGACAAGTTGCTGATATCGATCGATCAGGAAGGAGGACGGGTCAACCGCCTGAAAACCAAATACGGCTTTCCGCGAACCGTATCTCAGGCCTATTTGGGAAAAACGGACAACGAAGACACGACGCGGCATTATGCCGGCATAATCGCCCGAACGCTGGAAGAAACCGGATTCAACACCAATTTCACGCCTTGCGTCGATATCAACGTAAACCCCGACTGCCCCGTTATCGGAAAGGTGGAACGCTCCTTCTCCGCCGATCCGGAAACCGTCATCCGCCATGCCTCATACGTCATCGACGAACACCGGAAGCGAGGAATCCTTACCGCCGTCAAACATTTTCCGGGACACGGCAGTTCTTCGGCAGATTCCCATTTAGGATTTACCGACGTATCGAACAGCTGGACGGAAAAGGAATTGCTTCCGTACCGCACCCTATTGAAAAACGGAGGATGCGATATGGTCATGATCAGTCACGTTTTCAACCGCCGAATCGATTCGGTCTATCCCGCCACTCTGTCTCGGGAAACCGTGACCGGACTACTGCGGGAACAATTGGAATGGGACGGGATTGCCGTCACGGACGATATGCACATGAAAGCCATCAGCGACAACTACTCGCTGGAAGAATCGTTGCAACTGGCCATCAATGCAGGTATCGACATGATTATTCTCAGCAGCAACATCCCCGGAAACACGGACTGTATTTCGCAACAGGCCATCGACCTGATCGTCAAATCGGTGCGGGAAGGGAAAATCGAAGAAAGCCGGATCGACGAAGCAGTAGCCCGAATCGACCGGCTGTTAAACGAATGACCGCCGAAGGAAAAAGGTTGTCTCCAAAAACACTTGCCCGCCGCGCAGACTCTGTCACTTATTCCCCGCACCTTCGTCTCCAATCATAGACAACTTTAACGACCTGAAATAAGAAAGGTCTGCCCGATCGGTTTTGGGCAGACCTTTTCAGGATACTCCGGAAAATAGTTCTCCGGGCGGAAGAAGATGACTATTCGTAAATCGTATTCTGCGGATCGAAATTGCACCAGCCGCTCGTCCAGTTATCCGCCGCCGTTTCGGTCGGACCGAATGCCCCGATATAAGCGACCTGCGTAAATCCGGAAGCGGTCTTTTCATGATTCCACGTCGCTCCGGAAGCCAAAGGACTGTCTGCGGCAGGAATCATGCCCGGCGAAGAAAGGTTGAGTGCGTTTCCCGTCAATTTCAGGTCGGAAAGTAATTCGAAAGCGCGATTGCCTCCGTCCGTGCGATTGAAATAAGAGGCCGAAAAAGTACCCGCGTCTTCGGTATTGAATTGAGAACCGCTTTCCCAATATTGCGCATCCTGCGCATCTTTTACCATGCCCGCCATCACGCAGTTCGTCACATTCAGCTTGCCGTCCTGTGCATGGGTCTGCGTAATGGACCCCTTATCGTTTTCAATAATCAGTCCGATGGGGAAAGCTGCAATAACGGAGTTGAAAATGCTCAATTGAGTATTCCGACGCAAATGTAATGCCGCCTGGAAACGGGCATCGACAGGACTCCCGTTCACACCGGCACGATCGACGTAAGTTGCAGGATCGGCTACCGGACCGAACAGACTGACGTTTGCAAAAACAGCCGAAGTATGGGGGTCGGTATCAGCCGCCGAGCTGTTGTTATCCGATTCGAAACCGTTGGAAGCCGATTTGTCCCCCGTTTCCGGATCGCGCATGGCCAACGCGAACTGTATCTTCCCGCTGAATCCGTTATCGGTATCGAAATCGTCGTCCCACGTACGCAAAGCGACCAAATGAGTGGCATTCGCCGTACCGCCAAACCATTCGAAAGAGTCATCGCCCGAATAAGAAACCTGCACATGATCGATCTGCGTTCCGCTACCTACGGAACCGAAAGTAATCCCATTGATTTCGTTATCGGTGGAATATTCCACACCGGCAAACTCGCACCGGACGTAACGGAGCACGCCGGAATTATCCGCAGGATCGGTTCCCCCGTGTCTGGAACGTACCCCGCCTTCTATCGTCATCTCTCCCTGATTGTTCGGAGCCTTTCCGCAAATGATGATACCGCCCCAGTCGCCCGGATTACGACTGCCGGCAGGTTTGTCCGACGTAAAAACGATGGGTCTTTCCGCCGTACCTTCCGCCATGAGCTTACCGCCGCGTTCGATAATCAAAGTCGCCTTGGAAGCCTTTTCTCCTTTGATAATTACACCCGGCTCGATCGTCAGGGTTTTCCCGTCGGGCACATACACAAACCCTTTCAGATGGTATATGTTCGGATAGGTCAGAGTCATGTTTTCCGATAATTCATAACTGTCGGAACCGTCGCCCAAATCGATTACTTCCGTAACCTCTCCGCCGTCGTCGTTGCCGCCATTACCGCCATTACCACCGGTATCGCCGTTGTTTCCGTTGTCGTCGCTACACCCTACGAACAGGGTCGCCGCAGCCAGCAATGCAGTGGCCGCCCATTTGAAATTCTTCTTCATGTTTTTTTCTCAATTATAAAACGCTAATGTGTTTACTAATTTATTTTTACCGATATGCCCAAAGAGACGGAACTCCCCGGATTGAACGACCGGGTTACCTGTTCCCGTTCATACAGTTTTCCGTCTTTCTCGAATTTCGGAAACTGCTTATAAACGACGTCTTCCGATAACAAATCCTTGACTGTACAACGCAATTCCACCAATTTACCGATCGTTTTCGAAATTGTCAGGTCCAAAGTATTACGAGGCATTTCATACGAATCGGGAATGGTAGAGTTCACGTCGTTGTCGATGCTGTTGCTCTTTCCTATGCCGATAATCCGTTTTCCGATACGGTTGTAAAGCAACGAAGCGGTCAGCCCTATCCGGTCGTTCTGGTAAAACAGTCCCGCATTGATGACGTAAGGCGATTGCCCTTGCATGGGACGATCGGGCTGCGTCAATACCTCCTCCTTGTTAAACCGCACATTGCTGTGGATATAAGCGGCGTTCAACACCAGTGAGAAATCCGGTAATTTTATGAAATCCAGACTTTTCCGAATATCCAGTTCGATTCCCATGTTATCCGCGGAAGCGGCGTTTTCGTAATTGTAGCGCAATGAACCGCCCATATCGATATAGGTCCATTCAATCGGATTCCGGAAATGTTTGTAAAAAAGGCCCAAACTGATCACTTCCCCGTTGGACGGATAGAACTCATAGCGCAAATCGGCATTGTCGATATACGCCGTTTTCAGGTTCTCGTTCCCGCCGATTTCGCTGAACAGATCGAAATCGAAATAAACGGCCGGCGAGACTTCCCGAAGCTCAGGACGGTTCAGAGAACGTCCGTAAGCAGCTCTCAACTGATGCTTCGACGAAAATTTATACGTGATGTTGGCTGACGGAAGCAGGTCGGTCGTCGTATGCGTCTTCGTGGAAATCAACGACTGATCTGCCGAATTCGATCTGTCCCGCGTAAGTTTCATCGTATAATTCTCCAACCGGGCTCCGGCGTAAATATTCCATTTTCCCAACGGCAGATCCAACGCCGCATAAACCGCTTCCTGATGCACGGTCGCCGAATAGGCATTGGTCTTTTTCGTAATTTCGTCGATATAGACTTTATCCGCTCCCAAATAACGGTCCTCCATCATTTGTGCATAAGGCAGCGTCAGATAGTGTTCCCTCTCTTCATAAGAAAGATTGTCGTAACGATACACGAATTCCCTCGGCGTGTATTCGCGGCTGCGATACTCGGCATAAGCCCCCGCTTTCAGTTCCGGCTGCACGTTTCCCTGTCCCAGCGTTTTTTCGTAGTTGAGGCCAACCGAACCGATATGGTCATGAAGGGTTTGATAATAACGGGTAATGTTATCGTTCCGCAAAACGGCTCCCGGAATATCGGACTCGCTGCCGATACCGGCCTGGTTGGTCACGATGCGCCGGTCGGGCTCGTTCCGATTGGCATACGAATATCCCGCATTCCAATCCAACCGGCCGCCCCGGTTTTTCAAGGTGTGAAAACCGGCCAACTGGCCGCTGTACGACAGTCGGGAAGAATAAAGCATTTCCGTCTGTTCCCGATAGTACATACTGCTGATGTCCTTGGTTCCCGTACGTTCCGTCAAGCGGTTGCGTCCCAGAATATTCAATAAGTTTTTGAACTCGATGCGGTCGCTTCCCTTCAGTTCGAACGACCAATTATGCATGGCTCCGACCCGAACATCGTTGGAATATTGGTTATCGATGTAATTGTCGAGATAGACCGGTTTATCGGAAGTCACGGAATAAAGGCCGTAACGGGAATTTTGCATGTTGCGGATGGTTTTGAACGTATTGCTGTACGTCACGGCCGTCACATTTCCGATCTCTTTCTCATTGCGGGTTTTAAGCCGCCGCCCGATAGCAAAGGAAAGGCGTTGGTCGGGCATCGGAGTTCGCACCCGCACCCGCCAATCGTTATTGAATCCGTTTTTGGTCAGCCGCGTAACCTGTTGCGGATCGGTAACCGCCCCCATGTGACCGGGAACCATACTGCGCAAAGGACGTTTATTCACATCGAAACCGAGAAAATCGGTTTTGCTGCCGGGATTGATCAAAAACCGGTGGAACTGGGTACGGGTATTGAATCCAGTCGTATAACCGAACTCCAGGGTGTTTCGGTCGGGAACCCCCTTCGTCGTAATCCGAACGAACCCGCCGGCGAAATCGCCGGGAATCTCCGGCGAAGGAGACTTATATACCAACAGGTTATCTACCTGGCTGCTCGGAATCATGTCGAACGAAAAAGCCCGGCTGTCCGCTTCGGTACTCGGAACGGCCAACCCGTTCAACCAAGCGTTGTTATACCGTTGCGACAATCCGCGGACAATAATGAAACGATCGTCGATAATGGTAATCCCCGGTATCCGGCGCACCACTTCCGAAGTATTCCGGTCCGGACTTTTGGAAATTTGAACGGCCGATATGCCGCTGGCGATCTGGGGAATATTTTTCTCCGTGTTGATCATGGCCGCTTCCGTATCGCTGCGCCGACGGGTTACAACCTGTACTTCTCCGGCCTGCAACTCCTCGTTTTGCATATCGAAATCAACCGTCGTAACCGCATCCGTCAATACGACCGTTCTTTCGATGCTCCGGTAACCGATATAATCGACGGCCAACAGGCAGGAATCCCCGGAAATGCCCGTAATGCTGTACGTACCGTCCATACCGGATATGGCTCCGGAAGAGGAACCGTTCACAATGACGGTCGCTCCGATAATCGGCATCCGCGTTTCCGCGTCCCGGACCGTTCCCTGGATCTCCTTAGCCAACAAGGACAAAGGACACAAGCCGAACAGCATCAATGCCGCGGCCGCCCTTATCCCACGTTTCTTCATTTCAATCTTTTTCTCCATTCTATTCATCTTCTTCCTGTTCTTCGGCAGCAAAGGTAGAGGCGGCATGTTAACCCAATATTACAATCGGATTACGAAAACATAATCCTTACGTAAGCAAACCGTTAAACCGTCGTTTTCCAATCTTTTGTGTATCTTTGTAGACATTCGTCATACTTTTACTTAACTCAAACCGAACGACATGAACCGAAAACTCAAGTTTTTTACCGGAGTACTCGCCGCCCTTTCGCTGCTGGTTTCCTGCGGGAACGACAAAGGCACGTTTTCAGCGGGAAACGGCGCTTTTTTACTGAACGGCAAACCGTTCGTCATCAAAGCGGCGGAAATCCATTATACGCGAATCCCCCGCGACTATTGGGAACACCGTATAGAAATGTGCAAGGCAATGGGCATGAACACCCTCTGCATATACGTCTTCTGGAACATCCACGAACAAAAGGAAAACGAATTCGATTTTACAGGCCAGAACGACATCGCCGCATTCTGCAAACTGGCGCAAAAACACGGCATGTATGTCATGGTGCGTCCCGGCCCTTATGTATGCTCGGAATGGGAAATGGGAGGGCTGCCGTGGTGGTTGCTGAAAAAGAAAGACATAGCCCTGCGGTCGAACGATCCCTATTTCATCGAAAGAACGCGTATATTTATGAATGAAGTAGGGAAACAACTGGCCGACATGCAAATTACCCGCGGAGGCAATATTATCATGGTGCAGGTAGAAAACGAATACGGCTCTTACGCCACGGACAAGGCATACGTCGCCAATATCCGCGATATTGTCAAGGGGGCGGGCTTCGACGAAGTACCCCTGTTCCAGTGCGACTGGAGCTCCAATTTCACGAACAACGCGCTCGACGACCTGTTGTGGACCGTCAATTTCGGCGTCGGATCGAACATTTCCCAGCAATTCGAGAAACTGCGGGAACTGCGTCCCAATACGCCGCTCATGTGCAGCGAATACTGGTCCGGCTGGTTCGACCACTGGGGCAGGCCCCACGAAACGCGCGACAGCAAGGCCCTGATCCAAGGCATGAAAGAGATGCTGGACGACAGTATTTCATTCAGCCTTTACATGGCTCACGGCGGCACGACCTTCGGACAGTGGGGCGGCGCCAACTGCCCGCCCTACTCTGCCATGTGCAGCTCTTACGACTACGACGCCCCTGTCAGCGAAGCCGGCTGGGCCACCCCGAAATACCATGCCGTACGCGAATTGCTGGCCGGTTATTTGCCCGAAGGCGAGAAACTGCCGGAAATTCCCGCTCCCATGCCCGTCATAAAGATCCCCGCTTTCCGACTCGATCGGGTCGCCCCGTTATTCGACAACTTGCCGACAGCCAAATCCAGCGAACGGATCGAACCCATGGAACAGTTCGACCAGGGATGGGGAACCATCCTGTACCGGACGAAACTGCCGGCGTCGGCTTCCGGACAACAACTCGTCATTACCGAACCGCATGACTGGGCGCAAATTTTCATCGACGGGGAAAAGAGAGGCGTATTGGACCGGCGCCGCAATGAGACCGCAATCGTCCTTCCCGCCGTAAAAGAAGGAGCCGTACTCGACATTTTGGTAGAGGCCATGGGACGCGTCAATTTCGACAAAGCCATTCACGACCGGAAAGGGATTACGGAAAAGGTGGAACTTTTGGATGAAGCCGGAAACCGTACCGAACTGACCGGATGGGAAGTATTCAATTTCCCGGTCGAAGCGGACGTGATTCCGAACGACCGTTTTATCAAATCGGAAAAATCGGCCGATCCGGCCTACTACAAGGGCACGTTCTCCCTTGAAAAAACGGGAGACGTGTTTCTCGACATGAGCAGCTGGGGGAAAGGCATGGTGTGGGTAAACGGCCATGCCATCGGACGTTTCTGGAAAATAGGTCCCCAGCAAACCCTTTACATGCCGGGGTGCTGGCTGAAAAAAGGAGAAAACGAAATCGTAGTGTTGGACCTGGCCGGTCCTGAAAAAGCCGAAATCGCAGGTCTCGAACAACCCATCCTCGACCTGTTGCGGCCGGACCGCTCGCTGCTCCATCGGGAGGAAGGCCAGACGCTGGACCTGACGGGAGAAAAGCCCGCCCATACGGGTTCCATGAAACCGGGCAACGGCTGGCAGCAGATCCGGTTCGGGAAAACCGTTCCGGCCCGCTACTTCTGTTTGGAACTGCTTTCGTCCCAAAAACCGGACGACCCGAACGCCGCCATCGCCGAACTGTATGTCCGGAACGCTGCAGGGGAACGGCTTTCCCGGCAAAACTGGAAAATCGTCTATGCCGACAGCGAAGAGGTGTCGGCAGCCAGCAACGGAGCGGATAAAGTGTTCGATTTGCAGGAATCCACCTTCTGGCATACCGAATACCGAAACAGCAACCCGTCCCACCCCCACTATCTGATTATCGATCTGGGCGAAGAGACCACGGTAAGCGGCTTCGACTACCTGCCCCGGGCCGAAAAAGATTTGCCGGGCATGGTTAAGGATTACCGCGTTTATCTGAAAACGACGCCGTTCAAACTTTAAGTTATTCAACAAGTCCTCATCTGCAAGGCTTTGAAAAGCAGTAACGCAGCAGATGAGGACTTGTTGAATAACTACTTACCGGTAAAGGATGAAGAGGAAACTAATTTTTACTGATTAGACACCCCTCTCAAGACACATAGCTATATTTCTTTTTCTTCGATCATTTCGTACAACGCCGAAAAACGGTCCGCCATATAATCCCAACTGAACCGTTTTTTTCCGAGCCGGATATTTTCGACGAAACAGTTCCGGATTTCGGGACGGAAACAACGTTCCAACGCTCCGGCAATCTCTTCCGGGTCCTGAGACGTCACGTATCCCACCTCCCCGTCCGGAACGATTTCCGGCAGACCGCCCACACGGGTCACGATCATCGGCACTTCGAAATGATAGGCGATTTGCGTTACTCCGCTTTGCGTCGCGGAACGGTAAGGCTGCACCACCACGTCCGAAGCGCAGAAATAATCCTTTACTTCCCTGTCCGGAACGAACCGGTCGTGCAGCACGACCCGGTCTCCGATTCCCAAACGGTCGATCTGATCGAGATAAGGCCGCTTGTCCGTATAATACTCCCCCGCCACCAACAAACAGGCGGTTTTCTCCGGAAAAGTCCGGCAATAAACCGCCCAACTTTCGAGTAACAGGTCCAGTCCCTTGTATTTCCGGACAAAACCGAAAAAAAGCGCGTACCGACGGGCGGCATCCAACCCCAACCGGCGGCAAGCCTCTTCCCGCGAAACCGCTTCGCCGTAATTATGATACACGGGATGCGGCGCATACAACACGGGCTTGCTTTCCGTAAACCGCCGAAGATCTTTTTCCACTTCGGCGGACATGACCAAAAAACCGTCGGCCCCTCCGATAAAATAGGAAGTCAGCAGCCGGTCATAAAAATGGCGTTCGTGCGGAACGATGTTGTCGGCCAACACGATAACGCGCGTATGCCCGTTCAGGCGGGCCATCCGCGCCAACGTTCCCAAACAAGGAGCCAGATAGGGCGACCAGTAACGCAAAAACAGGATATCCGGACGAAGGCGACGGATTTTCCTTCCTTTCCGTAACCAATTGAACGGATTGACGGAGTTGATTTCCCGGACAATGGACAGATTTTCCGGAGCAGGGGCATCGGTATATTGGCTTTTTCCGGGAAAAAGCAAAGCAGGATACTGCACGGTAAAGGTCATGATCCGTACCCGGTTTCCCCGTTCCTGCAGTTTCCGGGCCAATATTTCGTTAAACGAAGCGATGCCGCCCCGAAAAGGATGCGCCGTCCCGGCAAAAAGAATATCCAACCCGTTTTTCATATATACAGCATGTCAAACCAACCCGTAATCCAATATCTTGTCCGACGCGCCGGTATTTTCCCGGACATACCGGAGACACTCTTCCGAGGCTTTCGCCCGAACCGCCGGATCCGCCAGCGAACGCAGCCATGCATCGGCTTCCGCAAAATCTCGGATAGGAACGGCAGCCCCGGAAGCGACCAACTGCACCGCCTCGTTGAAACGTTCGTAGTTCGGTCCGAAAACAAGCGGCAACCCGAATGTCGCCGCCTCCAGCGTATTGTGGATTCCCACGCCGAACCCACCGCCGATATACGCGCAAAAACCGTACTGATACACGGAAGAGAGGATGCCGACCGTGTCCACGATCATCACGTCGGCATCAGCCGCCTCTTCGTCCCGCTCGATGCGGGTATAACGAACCGCCTTCCGCCCAGACTTTTCCACCGCCCGGCATAATCCAGCGATTTTTTCCTCCGTAATCTCATGCGGAGCGATCAAAAAACGAAAATCCCGATGCGCGTCGATCAGGCGGAGCGTAATCTCATCGTCCTTCTCCCAACTGCTGCCGGCAATGAAAACCCGATGTCCCTGCGAAAAACGTTCGACACATCCGATCCGCCGGGCATTCGCGGCGATTTTCGCTACCCGGTCGAAACGGGTATCGCCGCAAACCGAGACATTGCGGATGCCTACGCCTTCAAGCAACCGGAGCGAAGCGTCGTCCTGCACGAAAATACGGGAAAAGAGGCGCAACACGTCCCGGTACATCCCCCCGTACGGACGGAAAAAAAGCTGCGACGGCCGGAAGATAGCCGAAACCACATACGTCTTCACGCCGTTTCTTCTCAACTCCCGCAAATAATTGAGCCAGAATTCGTACTTCACGAACACCGCCACGGCCGGACGGACGACGGACAGAAAACGCCTCGCGTTTTTCCGGGTATCCACAGGCAGGTAAAACACGAAATCGGCTCCGGCATAATCTTTCCGCACTTCGTATCCGGAGGGAGAAAAGAACGTAACCAATATCTTATACTGCGGATAACGCTCCCGGAACCGCTCGATCAACGGACGCCCCTGTTCGAACTCGCCCAAAGAGGCGCAATGAAACCATGCTATCGGCCCTTTCCCGCCGACGCTTTTTTCCAAACGTTCGAAAATTCCCTTCCGCCCGCAACTCCATTGCCGCGCTTTTTCATTATACGGAGCGGCCGCCTTTACAATTCCGGCATAAAGCCGCATTGCCAGATCATACAAAACCATGTCCCGAAGATTACAGCGTTTTCAAAGAGGCGACCACGCGGTCGGCCATATCGGAAAAAGCTTCCCGCACCGCTTCCTTGCCGAGCGAAACGGGAACACCCCCGTCGCCCGATTCGCAGACGCTCTGCACCAAAGGCACCTGGGCCAGCAAAGGAATATTCCGGGTCCGGGCCAGTTCCGCCCCTCCGTCTTTCCCGAAGATATAATATCGATTATCCGGCAATTCGGACGGCGTAAACCACGACATGTTTTCCACCAAACCGAGAATCGGCACGTTTACCTTTTCCTGACGGAACATGCCGATCCCCCGGACGGCATCGGCCAAAGCCACCTGCTGGGGCGTCGTCACGACAATCGCTCCGGACAACTGCAACTCCCCGATAATCGTCAAATGCACGTCTCCCGTTCCGGGCGGCAGATCGATCAACAGGAAATCGAGTTCTCCCCAATAGGTCTGGTGGATCAACTGGCGCAACGCATTGGTCGCCATAGGCCCGCGCCAGATCAAAGCGTCGTCGGGCTGAATGAAAAAACCGATGGACATCAGTTTTACCCCGTATCTTTCCGCCGGAATCAGAAATTCCTTTCCGTCGATCGTTTCCCCCGTCGGCGCATAGTTCTCCGTTCCGAACATTTTAGGCATGGAAGGTCCGTAAATATCGGCATCGAGCACCCCCACCCGGTATCCTTTGGACGCCAACGAGACCGCCAGATTCGCCGTCACGGTGGATTTGCCCACGCCGCCCTTGCCGGAAGAAACGGCTATCTTATAGCGGATATGCGCTTCGCCGGAAGGTAACGGCTGTTCCGCCGCTTTCTTGGTCTTCGGGGCGGGTTCCTTGATCAGGACCGTTATTTTATCGCTGTACGCCGGAAAAATTTCCGTCAGTTTCTGAATGGCGTTTTTCTTTACGGACAAGGCGAACGGATCGCGGGCTTTGGTCAGAGCCAGCGTAAAACGAATCTGATCTTCAGAAACTTCCACCGACTCTACCATCCCGGCCGAAACAATATCGATTCCCAATTCGGGATGCACGACAGAGGTCAGCGCCGACCTGATTTGGTCTTTTATTTCCATATCTTTAGCATATCTTTTGTCACGCAAAGATATTTCATTATATTTACTTGTGGAATTTTACTTTCCCTTTTTTACAAACTCGGGAAAAGGGCTCGTAACGCATTACCGACAGCAAGCCGCGAAAACCATACGGAAACCGCGTCTCCGACAGGCCCGTTTTCCCAGAAAAGAGTGTATTATGAACCAATTCTTCAAAACGTTTATCGCTTGCCTGCTGGCCGTCGTCGCCAGCGGAATATTGCTATTCTTCCTGACCGCCGGGTTACTCAACGTATTGGCCTTCGGCCTGTTGTCGGAAGAAGAAACGGTCATACCGGAAAAAGCCGTATTGAAAATTACCGGTCAGGAACCCATCAGCGACAATGCCGACACCAATCCTTTCCTGTCGGTCAATCCTTCCTCCCTGGAAGTCATACGCCCCGTCGCTTTTCTGGATATTCTGAACGCCATAGAGAGGGCCAAATACGACGACCGGATAGAAGGCATCTATCTGGAACCCGCCTTGACGATGCGGATGAGCATCGCCAACCTGGAAGAGTTACGGAACGCCCTGAACGATTTCAGGTCGTCGGGAAAATTCATCGTAAGCTACGCCGACTCCTATTCGCAGGGCGTTTATTATCTGGCTTCCGTCGCCAACACCGTCATTCTGAATCCGGAAGGCACTCTGGCCTGGCGGGGACTGGTTTCGCAAACCCTGTTTTATAAGGAGACCCTGGAAAAACTGGAAATACGGCCCGAGATCATCCGCCACGGAAAATACAAAAGCGCGATAGAACCGTTTACCGAATCGCAAATGAGCGAAGCCAACCGGGAACAGACGGAACAAATGCTCCGCTCCATCTGGAACAACCTTCTGTCGGGCATCGGCGAAGCGCGCGGGATAGCCCCGGAACGATTGGACGAATACGCCTCCCGGTTGGCCGTTACGGACGCGGAAAAAGCGTTGGAACTGAAGATGATCGACCGGATCGGCTACCGCCACGACGCCGAAGAGTTCATCAAGCAACAAACCGGAGACACGCTGCTGAATGCCGTTTCGTTGCCCGATTACATCATCTCCGCGGTACAACCGCTCTACATGCAGAACAAATCGACGAACCGGATCGCCGTCGTATATGCCGAAGGGGAAATCATCGACGGCAAAGGAAACTCGCAAATGATCGGCAGCGTCAGTTTCTCGAACAAACTGCGCCAAGCCCGTGAGGACGAATCCGTAAAAGCCGTCGTAGTACGCGTCAATTCGCCGGGCGGAAGCGCGTTGGCCGCAGAGTCGATCTGGCACGAAATGTCGCTGTTGCAACAGGAAAAACCGGTCATTGTATCGATGGGCAGTTACGCCGCTTCGGGGGGATATTACATGTCGGCTCCGGCTGATGTCATACTCTGTTCTCCCGGAACCATAACCGGTTCCATCGGCGTATTCGGCATGTTGTTCAACGCGCAGGAAGGGTTGCGGAACAAACTGGGCATACAGGCCGACGCGGTAAAAACCAATCCGGCGGCCGACATAGGCTCTCCTTTCCGCCCGATGTCCGAACCTGAAAGGCAATACCTCCAGCAATCCGTCGATCGAATTTACGACACCTTCGTAGGACACGTGGCCGCAGGGCGTAACATGTCCGTCGCCGAAGTGGACTCCATCGCCCAAGGGCGCGTATGGAGCGGTGTGGACGCCGTTCGTGTGGGACTGGCCGACGGATACGGAGGATTGAAAGAGGCTGTTGCCATCGCTGCGGACCGGGCCGGAATAACGGACAGTTTCAAAACCGTGACCATTACCGGACAGCAAGGCCGTTTCTCCCAATTGTTGGAGGCTTTAGGCAGCGCATCGGTTTTCGGAATCGGCGACGACCCGATCATAGCCGGCTATCTGCGCATCAAGAACCTGACGGAAAAAAATCCCGTACAAGCGGCTTTGTGGGCCGTTCCCGTAATCGAATAACTTTCCTCATGGCAAAAACAAAAACCGCGTTTTTCTGCAGCTCCTGCGGCAACGAATCCCCGAAATGGTTAGGACGCTGCCCGGCCTGCGGCGAATGGAACACCTACGTAGAAGAGGTAACGGCCCGCGAACCCAAAGGTAACAGGGTTTCGTTCAGTACCCGGCCAGGAGGACGCCACGAAGCGGCCCGGCCCGTCGTATTGTCCGAAATCGAACAGACGGACCTGCTCCGTATCGACATGCATTACGCCGAAGTGAACCGGGTATTGGGCGGCGGACTGGTTCCCGGTTCATTGGTATTGCTCGGCGGAGAACCGGGCATCGGGAAATCGACGTTGAGCCTGCAATTGGCGTTACAGGCCAAATCGTTAAAAATCCTGTACGTTTCCGGAGAAGAGAGTCCGCAACAGATAAAAATACGGGCGGAACGGTTGCAGGAA
The DNA here is from genome assembly GCA_949286165.1 of uncultured Alistipes sp. Lineage (GTDB taxonomy): Bacteria > Bacteroidota > Bacteroidia > Bacteroidales > Rikenellaceae > CASDZK01. The sequence goes on along the minus strand of CASDZK010000025.1, from coordinate 43,141 downwards.
CGGAACGATAACTGCTTCATTCTTTCGGAAACCTCGTTAGAAGCCATCCTCGACCAGATGCGCCGACTGAATCCACAAATGGTCGTCATCGACTCGATACAGACATTATATACCGAAAGCATCGATTCCTCGCCCGGAGGCATCGCCCAAATACGGGAATGCGCCGCCCTGCTGCTGCGCTACGCCAAAGAGACGCTTACCCCCGTTTTCATCATCGGCCACATTACCAAGGACGGCACCATCGCCGGGCCCAAGATACTGGAACACATCGTCGATGTCGTACTTCAGTTCGAAGGGGACCCGAACAACATCTACCGGTTGCTGCGCAGCATCAAAAACCGTTTCGGCGCCACTTCCGAAATCGGCGTTTTCGAAATGCGGAACGAAGGATTGGTCGAAGTAGCGAATCCGTCCGAAATACTGCTTTCGCACTATGACGAACCGTTGAGCGGCATCGCCGTAGGAGCCACCATCGACGGCGTACGTCCCTACCTGATCGAAACGCAGGCTTTGGCCGGAGGATCGGCTTACGGGACTCCGCAACGGACAGCCACCGGATTCGACATCAAACGGCTGAGCATGCTGCTGGCCGTCATCGAAAAACACCTGAATATACGCATGTCGGCCAAAGACGTGTTCCTGAACATCGCGGGCGGATTCAAAGTCAGCGATCCGGGGTTGGATATGGCGGTGGTGGCCGCCCTATTGTCCTCCGCGCTCGATGTTCCGATAGCCCCGGACCTCTGCTTCGCCGGAGAAATCGGCCTGTCGGGAGAAGTACGGCCGGCCAGCCGCACGGAAGCCCGGATCGGGGAAGCCTCCCGTTTGGGATTCAAAAAAATAGTCGTTTCGAGTTATGTCCGGAAAGCTCTGGAAAAACGCTCCCGACCGATCGAAATCATTTATGTCGGACGAGTGGAGGAACTGGTTCGAAAAATTTTCTCCTGAATATTCGATACAACAATCTGTTGCCGTTCGTCTATGAAAATACCTTTTTTATCTATTTTCCGAACCGATATATGCCGAAACCCGCTTCCTTTGAGTCATGAACCTTTAAATTTCGACACGCATGAAACCGATACGAGGCATCCTGTTCGCCGCAGCGAGTCTTTTGTTTTCGACAGCATTCCTGCCCGCCGACAACCGACCTTTCGAAGATAAAATACTGGAATATTTCAGCGCATGGAAATTACTGGCTCAGGAGAAGCTGTACCTGCACCTGGACAAACCCTACTACGCCGCCGGAGACAACATCTATTTCAAAGGCTATCTGGTAGATGCAGTTACGCACTCTCCGGAAAATATACCCACCAACTATATCTACGTTGAACTGGCCGACCGGAAGGATTCGGTATTCGTCCGGCAGAAAATACGGCGAGACAGCGCAGGCTTCCGGGGCAGCCTGGTACTCTCTCCGGAACTGAACAAAGGCGACTACGTCGTCCGGGCCTATACGGAATGGATGCGGAACGGCGATCCTGATTTCTTCTTCACGAAGAATATCCGCATCGAAAATTCCATCCTGGAAAAGGTAAAAGCGGCAATTTCCTACCGGACGGACGCGAACGGTTCCCGCCGGGCCATTGTCCGGTTCTCCGCTCCCGACGGTTCTCCCGTGCAAAAGGCGAAAGTCCACCATACCGTCACAAACAAACAAAACAAAAATCCCAGATACGGGAACCACACGACCGACGAACGGGGAGAAATATCCTTTTCCCTGCCGGCAACGGACACGGCAGCCGTTTCCCCGCGCATCGATCTCCACCTGACCAGCGACCTTTACGATTCCCGATACACGTTCTACCTCCCGGTCTTCGAACCGGATTTCCATCTCGACTTTTTTCCGGAAGGGGGCAACCTGACGGACGGAGCCACGCAGATCGTCGCGTTCAAAGGGCAACAGGCCAACGGATACTCCATAGAAACGGAAGGGTACGTAACCGACAGCCGGGGAGACACGCTGACCCGTTTCAAAAGCGAGCACGACGGCATGGGTTCTTTCGCCTTAAAAGTACGGAAAGGGGAAACGTACCGGGCTACGGCCGTTTCCGCTTCCGGACAAACCAAAACGTTCGATCTGCCGCAGGCAAGCGAAACGCCATACGCCCTGCGCCTGACGCAGGCGGAAGACCGGGTGCATTACGCCGTTACCGCCGCGCCGGGCATTTCCGAAACCGATACGGTTTATCTGGCGGCCCACGTCCGGGGCGACATCATTTTCGCCCATGCGATAACCGGAGGGAACCGGTCCGGCATCATCCCCTCCTCCCTGTTCAAAGCAGGCATAGCCCATTTCATTCTGCTGGACAAAGAGGGAATGCCCCTGGCGGAACGACTGGTCTTTTTCCGTCCGGAACAACCGGGACAATGGAAAATATCCACGGACAAGCCGGTTTACCGAAAACGGGACAAAATCGCCGTAACCCTCCGTTTGACGGACAGTACGGGCTATCCGCTGCAAGGCAATTTCTCGGTCAGCGTTACCGACGACCGTCTGGTGCAAACGGATTCGATGGCCGACAATATCGTCTCCAACCTGTTATTGACGTCGGACCTGAAAGGTTATATCGAAAACCCGGCCTATTATTTCCGGTCGGACGACGCCATTACCCGCAGACATCTCGATTTGGTCATGCTTACCCACGGATGGCGGCGTTTCAAGATAGAAAACGTATCGGAAATGCCTGTCGCCGCCATATCCCATTACAAGGAAGGCGGGCAAACCATTTCCGGACGCATCCTGAATCCGTTGAAAACCGGAGCCAAAAACGCCTCCGTAAGCCTGACCACTCTGGACAACAGCACGGTAGCCCAGGTTTCGGCCGATGAAAACGGATATTTTCTGATCGACAGCATCGGGTTCCGCGACACCACCCTGTTTCTGATCCAAGGCCGTTCCCGGAAAGGCTCCGACGTGGTAACGGTCGAGGTGGACCCGGAAACCTTTCCGGAAATCCCAAACAAAAATCTCTTCAAAGAACCGGATACGGCACGGTTGCAAACCTATGCAGACCTGGTCCGCGACATTTATTTCAACACCGGAGGTGTTCCCGTTTACGAACTGAACGAAATCACGGTTACCGGGAAAAAGGACGAAAGCCTGGAAACGAATTACAGCAGCATATCCAGCTACATCATGTCCCCGGACAGATTCCTCCGTCCCGGCATCAATACCGCTTTCGACGCGGTATGCATGCTGCCGGGCGTATTCGGAACCGGTACCGGAGAGCTGAAAATCAGAAACCAGACTCCGTTGTTGCTGATCGACAACATGGAATGCGACGATCCCCTCATATTAAAAGACATAGAAGCCCGACACGTAAAAGCGATCGAAGTGCTGAAAGGGGCCACCTCCTCTTTCATGACCAGCCGCAACACATCGGGAGGGGTCATCATGGTCACGCTGGAAGCAGGTCATATACAAACCGCTGAAAAATCGCCCGGATTCCATTACTTCAAACGGTTAGGGTATCATTTGCCGAAAGAGTTCTACCAACCGACATACGATACGCCCGAAAAGAAAGAACTGGCCGCTGCGGACCAACGGTCCACCCTCTATTGGAACCCGTCGGTCGATACCGACGAGACAGGCAACATACGACTCGAATTTTACGCATCCGACCATCCTGAAAATTATCGCATAACCATCGAAGGCATCGGCGATACCGGTTCTCCTTACCGCTATTCCGACCGGTTATGAACCGATGAAGAAAACCGCAGAACCGAAGGGACCGGCCGCTTCACTCATCGGCCGGTCCCTATTTTTCATGTCTTTCAGCAGAAAACGGTCCAAAGAATACGCACAAACTTCGATCTCCAACAAAATGAAGAAGCGTACAACGGACAAGACTTTTACGACATTTCCATAGATTGCAATCAACCCTTCGCAGAAAAGGAGAGCATGCGCAAAATGGATTTTTCCGCCTTTTTCCGGACCTCTTCATCCAACAATATCTCATTGGATTCGTCGCGCAGGACCCGGTAAATCTTTTCCAACGTAACCAATTTCATATAGCTGCAATCGTTGCAAGCGCAGGCGGTATCGGACGGAGGAGCCGGAATGAACCGTTTGCCGGGACAGGACCTGCGCATCTGATACAGCACTCCGGGTTCCGTAGCAACGATATAAGTGTCGGCCGAATCGGTCCGGGCATATTGCAGCAAAGCGGCCGTGGAACCGATAAAATCGGACACCAGACGAATCGGTTCCTTACATTCGGGATGCGTCAGCAATTTGGCGTCCGGATACTCCTTTTTCAAGTCCAGAATACGTTCCAACGAAAACCGTTCGTGTACATGGCACGCTCCGTCCCATACCAACATATCCTCGTGTCCCGTAAGGCTTTTGACGTAATTGCCCAGATTACGGTCCGGACCGAAAATAATCTTTTCGTCCTTCGGCAACGACCGCACGATATCCACCGCATTGCTGGAAGTGCAAACGATATCCGTCAATGCCTTGACCTCTACCGTGGTATTGACGTACGAAACGACGGTACGGCCGGGATGATCGGCGATAAAACGGGCCAAATCCTCCGCCCGGCAGGAATCAGCCAAAGAACATCCCGCCGCCATGTCCGGCAAAAGCACTTTTTTGGACGGAGACAGCACTTTTGCCGTTTCCGCCATAAAATGAACGCCGGCAAACACGATAATATCGGCCGTGCTCTGTTGCGCCTGACGCGACAACGCCAAAGAATCGCCGATAAAATCGGCCACGTCCTGCACCTCTTCCGTCGTATAATAGTGAGATAATATAACCGCGTTCTTCTCTTTCTTCAGGTTCAGAATTTCCTGCTTCAGTTGGTCATTATTCATATCCGAATCCAATAAATGATATACCAAACAACGACTTGTCAAAGCCGATATTGCCTTTTCAACGGCAAAGATACGACAATAAATCGAGAGGTCACGCAATCCGCGGAAAGATCGTCGAAAGCAAAAAATTCAGACACTTCCGGCAATATGCAAACGGAAAAAACGAAACTCCGCAACGGTTCTGCCCGCTCCTTTTCGAACCGCACGGACCGGGACAGGACAGGTTTTACTCTCATCCGCAGCAACCTGTTATTTATCAATTATATACAAAGCCATATCTTTCCAAAACAATTCGTTACGATACAATTTTTCGTTTATCGACAATTATCATTCGACCTTATAGTTGTTGATAAAAAAATATATACTGACACCCTTTTCATAATCTTTTTACAGAAATTTGGGAAAAAATCAGACAATCATGAAAAGATTCCTATCAACCTTGATAATTGCGGGGAGCGCGATTATCATTTCATCGTGCGCAGGGTCGAAAACCGGTGCGAGCAAAAAAATAGCGGTGGAAAAAGACGAATGCGAAATATTGGCGCTCGAAGCGCCCGGAAAACGGGCTTACGGAACGGCGTCCAGCCATAAAATGCAGTTCGCCAAGGACCAGGCCGCCATATATGCGCGGATGGAACTCTCCCGCATTATTGCGGCCGGAGTAAAGGCCGGATCGAAAATTTACGACCAGCAATACGAAACGCAAACTGCCATCGAAAACAAAAGCAAGGTGGAGCAGCTGGGACTGGTTATCGCCGATAACGAACTGAAAAACAGCCGAGTCATCTGTTCCAACGTGTATGAAATACCCGAACGCAACCTGTACGAAGCCCATGTCTGCATAGAGATCTCAAGCAACATAGGGGACAAGATCGCCGAAGAAATATCGGAAGACGAAAAACTGCGCATCGACTTCGACGAAGCCAGGTTCAAAAAGGAGTTCGATGCCGAACTGGCCAAATACAAGGAATCAAGAGAAAACCGATAAACAAAACTTTTTCATAATACATGAATCGTATGATTATACGGGGAATGGCGTTGTTGCTTTTCATTTTCACGGCAACAACGCCTTTGTCGGCTCAAAAAAAGTCCGATCCGCTAAAACCCAAATGGCTGACCCAACGATTACCCGAAGCGAAAACTCCGCTATACTCCTTGATACGGACCATCGGCGAAGGCCGTAATCTGGGAGAAGCCCGCCAAAACTGCATGAAGGACCTTACCGATTTCCTGGAACACAACCGGGGAATTACCGTAAGCAGCACCCTTTCCGGACAAGAAACGGTGCGCGACGACGAAGAAGCGGACATCCAGACCCAATACATCTTCGAGTATAAGGAAGACGGACGCACATTCAGCATAGATTCCCGTAAAATAGACGAATACTGGACCTACAAAGACGGCCATTACCGTTGCAACATACTTTACGCCGTAGCCGACAAAGACGGAGGCGACACCCACTGCGACGACATTTCCCTCACTACCCGTTACGGCGCCCGCGGATTCGTCCGTTCCCTCATCATTCCCGGTTGGGGGCAGATGTATAAAGGCAACTACCTCAAAGGGAGCCTGATACTGGGAGGAGAAGCCGCATGCATCGCCGGAATTATCGCAGCGGAGAATCTGAGGGCCTCGTACAAGAAAAAGATGAAAGAACAGCCCAATCACATGCAAACCTATAATACCAAGGCCGATAACTGCGAGAATATCCGCAACCTCTGCATCGGCGGAGCAGCAGCCTTGTTCGTTTACAACCTGATAGACGCTATCGCAGCCAACGGCGCCAAACGGGTCATCATAAAAAAGAAACCGGAAAACCTATCGCTGTATCCCGTGTTTTCTCCGCTTTATAACGGAGTAGGTCTGGCCTATAAATTCAATTCAAAATAGGAAGAACAAAAAAATGAAACGAATATTAACCTCGCTATGCCTGTTTCTAGCAACAGTGACGATGATCGCGAGTTGCGCCAAAGATGCGGAAGAGACTACCGGAAGCATATACGGCATCATTACCGACGCCGATAACGGAGAACCGGTAAAATCGGCCAATGTATCGCTGAACCCCGGCGGGAAATCGACCGTTACGGGAACGGACGGCCGTTACGAATTTTCAGCGTTGCAACCGGGACAATATACGGTACAGGTTACGAAAAACGAATACGAAAGCAATACGAAACAAATCTCCGTTACCGCCGGGCAACAGGCATCGGGCGATATGGTCCTGCAAAAAGCGTCCTCCCTGCTGGAACTGTCGAACAATTCGCTGAATTTCGGCAAAAACTGGAATACGCTATCGTTCAGCGTAGGCAACGCCGGCATTACCGGCAGCATAGACTGGCGCATTTCGGCCGGCGATGTAAGCTGGATTACCGTTTCTCCGCTCTCCGGCACCACGGAAACCGGGAAAACCACCGAAGTAGTGGTTACCGTATTGCGCGATAAAGTGTCCGGGCCGGCCAGCGGCATCATTACCATCAGCGACGGCGGAGGTTCCCTACCCATTTACGTTACCGTCAATCAGGAGGTAGAGATAGAGGAAGGTAAAACCCGTATTGCCGTTGATCCCGAAGAGGTAATTCTGTCGTCCGCCTATCGGAAAGACATCAAAATCCGCTCTTACAACGGCAGCAGCAATTACGAGCTATTCGTCAAAGAAGAAAACGCCGGATGGCTCTCCTTCTCCAAACCGATGGGCATTTTGCCTGCGTATAATGCCGAAACCCCTTCTACGGAGGTAACCGTCGGCTTTATCGCCGACCGTACCGGTTTATCGGCAGGAGAATACAAATGCACGGCGATACTGCGTACCGGCTTAGGTGATCTGGAAATACCGGTCAGCATGAAAGTAAATGCAGACGGCTCCGTGGATAAGACCTTCGAAGACTTTTGCAAGGAAAATTTCGACACCGATGGCGACGGCGTTATTTCCGACGAAGAAACCGCCGGCGTAACCGAAATCGATTGTTCCAATCAAGGACTTGTTTCGTTGGACGGGATAGAACGGTTTACGAATTTAAGGTCGCTTCAATGCGAAAACAACCGATTAACGGCTATCGATGTCAGCAAAAATACTCAATTAAGGACATTGTGGTGCCATAATAACCGGCTGACTTCCTTAGATGTCGGCGAACTTGCCGAGTTGGACTATTTATATGTATCAGACAATCAGCTACCCGTGTTAGATGTCAGCAAGAATTTAAATTTAAGGATTTTGTATTGCGGCAACAATTTAATAACGGTTTTGGATGTAAGTAAAAATACAATGCTTAATACCCTACAATGTTATAGCAACCAATTAACCGTTTTAGATATAAGGCAAAATACCGCTCTGGAAGAGTTAGGTTTCGGAGACAACAATTTGAGTTCATTGGATATCAGTCAAAATACGGCATTGAATCATTTAGATTGCAGAAACAATAGACTAACCGCATTGGATGTAAGCCGAAATACTCAATTGACATACTTAAATTGCGAAGGAAATCCTTTATCCAGTCTCGACGTAAGCCAAACGGCCTTGACCTACTTAGACTGTATCAATTGCCAATTGACGACACTGGATGTCAGCATGCACAAAAATCTGAACTCTTTATATTGTTACGACAATCCGCTAACCACGATTTACATGCCTGAAAATTACGAGACGACCTGCACCACCTTATCCGTACCGCCCGAAGCGGAAATCGTCGTCAAATCAAGCGGAATTACAGGTAACACCTTTGAAGAATACGCTCTTGCGAATTTCGACCTGAACAGCGACGGAGTCATTTCCGAGTCGGAAGCCTCCATGATAACCTCGATAGATTGTTCCGGTCAAAACCTGACTTCCATGGAGGGTATAGAGAAGTTCGTGAATTTGGAAAGCCTGACGTGTTCCAAAAACAAACTGACAGCATTGAATGTTTCTCAAAATACGAAATTGACCTATCTGAACTGTTCCCAAAACCAATTAACCTCGCTCGATATAAGCAGAAATACGGTTTTGCAGGAATTGGACTGTTCTGCGAACTTTCTTACGGCACTCGACATAAGCGGAAATGTCGTTCTGCAAAGACTATTCTGTAACAGTAATCAATTATCGGTTCTGAATACGACCGCAAATACAGCGTTACAAACCTTGAACTGCGGAGAAAATCAACTGTCCGTATTAGACGTAACCCGTAACACGGCGCTGCAATCCCTAAGTTGTTACAACAACCAACTGGCAGCATTGGATGTAACGCACAATACAGCTTTAACTCACTTAGATTGCGATGCAAACCGATTGACGGCATTAGATGCAAGCGACAATATAGCGTTAGAATCTTTAAGCTGTCATAACAACCAACTGACTTCTCTCAATATCGACGGATTAACCAACCTATGGCAACTGTATTGCGGGAACAATGAATTATCAGCACTGGACATAAGCGGCTGTGCTTCGTTGAAAGACTTTATATGCGATTCCAATAATCTGACCGATCTGGACTTTTCTTCCAATACGGCATTGGAACGAATCTTTTGCCGTTACAATCAACTGACGATGATCGACATCAGCCGCAACATAAAATTATTGGAGCTTTACTGTACCGAAAACGAATCGCTGACGACGATTTACGCATTTACCGATTACACAGCCTCTTGTACGATTGAAAAGCCGGATGCCGCGCAAATCATAATAAGATAATTAAACGCAAAAACATCAATAACCATGAAACGATTTCTTACACCATTCTGTTTGTGTTTAGCGATTGCCGCATGTTTCGCAAGCTGCACCAAAGACGAGGAGGAAGTTACCGGCAGTATCTACGGCATTGTTACCGATGCCGATAACGGAGAACCGATAAAATCGGCCAACGTATCGTTGAATCCCGGGGGGAAATCGACCGTTACGGGAACGGACGGCCGCTATGAATTTCCGGACATGCAGCCGGGACAATATACCGTGCAAATCGTAAAAAGCGGTTATGAAACCAACACCAAAGGCATTACGGTAGAAGCAGGAATAACCGCTTCGGGCGATATGGTCTTGACGAAAGCCTCTTCCAAACTGAAACTGAACACCAACGCGATAAACTTCGGCTCAAACCAAAACACGCTCTCGTTCAACGTCAGCAACATCGGGACCACGGGCTCCATCAGCTGGAGCGTTTCCACGCAAGGGGTGGAATGGATTCAGGTCTCTCCCGCATCGGGAACCACGGCGACCGGGAAAACATCCGAAGTAATCGTCACTTTGCTGCGCGACAAGATAAACGGTCCTACAAGCGGCATCATAACCGTTGTCGCCGACGGAGAGTCGCTGCCCATAACCGTTTCCGCCAATATGCCGTCTTCGGGAGAAGATCCCTCCGAAGATAATTCGGACAATTCGGGAGACAATGCCGGAACCTTTTCGGGAACGGCAACCGGCTGCCGGCCGGAACTTGCCGTAGAACTGACCGGCATATCCGGCAACAACGGCGTCGTCACGATCGACTTTACGATTCTGAACAACGAAGCGTTCGATATTTACGAATTCGCCGTATCGACGGCCTGGGGACCATTCGCTGCCTATGACGGAGAAGGAAACATGTACGATGACAATAACGTTCAGGAAATAAAAATAGGCAATAAAACGGATGCAGGATACCATTTCGACGTAAGGGTACCGATTCCGCAAGGCATAAAACTGAATTGCAGCCTGAAAATAAAAGGCGTTCCCGAATCGGTAACCGAATTTACCAATATCACGCTGCCATGTCTCTATTACAACCAGGCAGAGTCCGTTACATACGACCAGAAAAAAATCGTATTCCAAAACCTGAAATGGTAAACCCGAAACCTTTCCCCGCAAGGCCGTGCCGGAAAGCAGAAACCGGCACGGCCTTTACATATCGTTCCGACAAATAATCAAACGGAGGACAAAACCATGAAACACCTGTCGTCTTTTGCGAGTTCGGCTCTGCTGCTATGGATCATGCCTTTTTTCTCGGCAGCGCAAATCGAACAGGAATTCGAAAAGAATTTCAATGCGGCTTTCGAACGGTTCAAACAAAAAAAGACCGATGAATTCCAAACGTTCAGAGACGAAACGAACCGAAAATTCGCCGAATTTCTGAAAGACAGTTGGGAAAAATTTTCCCCGGAGCAACCGCAGGAACGTCCCGTCAGGCCCGAACCGGAAAAACCGCCGATAGCGGAACCGGCAACGGAAAAACCGGAACCGCAAGAGCTGGCTATCGGCGAAACGGTTCCTCCCCTCCCTAAGCCCTCCGATGCTCCGGCAGGCATGCCCGGCATAAACCCGGTCATTCCGTCCCGGGACACGACAGGCAAAACAACCGTGTCGTTCTACGGACGAAGTTACGGCATCACGCCCCTGTCCGACGCGCCGTTCATGCTCGACGGACTGAACGAAGCCGAGATAGCCGCCGCATGGAGCGAAGTCGCGGCCCTGCCCTACGGCAATCTGCTGAACGAATGCACCGGCATCCGCAACGCGCTGCGACTGAATGACTGGGGATATTTCCTATTGTGCGGCGAAGTCGCCCGAAAATTATCGGAAAAGCACAGGGATAACGAAACGGCATTCCTTCAGGCATTTCTGCTTTGCCAATCGGGTTACGACGTGAAAATCGCCCGTTCGGAGGACGGATTGCTTTTGTTGGCGCCCAGTTCCGTCATGCTTTACGGCTACTCCTTCCTTACGATGGACAGCCAGAAATATTTCATACTGAACAAGAAAACGACCGGCTCGACAGCCATCTACACCTATCGGCAAAATTTCTCCCCGGCATCAAAGCCATTGGATATGCACATAACAGCCGTGCCCCGTCTATCGGACGAAACGACCGTATCGGAAAAAAGAATCGGAAAGGAAGAAAATAAAGCATCCGTTCCGGTAAACCGGGTTTTGATGGATTTTTACCGGGATTATCCCCAATGCGATTTCTCCGTTTATATGCACGCCCCCGTAGATAGTTGCACGGCAGAAGCGTTATTGACTCCTCTGCGGCAACATATCGAAGGAAAGCCGGAAACGGAAGCGGCCAACCTGCTGCTCGGTTTCGTGCAGAAATCGTTCGAATATAAAACAGACCCCGAACAGTTCGGATATGAGAAACCCTTTTTCGTGGAAGAGACCCTTTTTTATCCCTATTGCGATTGCGAAGACCGGGCCATACTCTACGCTTATTTGGTACGGACGCTGCTGAAATTAGACGTCGTATTGCTCAACTACCCCAACCATATCGCTACCGCCGTCTGTTTTACCGAACCGGTTACGGGCGATTATGTCCGGATAGGCGACCGGACCTATACCGTTTGCGACCCGACCTATATCGACGCCTCGGCCGGCGAAGCCATGCCCCAATGCAAAACCGCTTCCGCCCAAGTCATCGCATATCGGGAAAAATAAAACCGGCCCCGCATATTCCGTAAGGGAAAAATTTCCGGCGCGGACGATTCCTGCCGTTCAACACGCCGCAATCCGGAAAATTCCGTCGAGCGGACGCATCATGCAATCCCCGCGCTCCTTTCCCCGATGCCCGCCACCAACATCGTCTCAGAAACTGTCTGAAATTTTCTCATTCTTTTTCTAACGACGATTAAATCTCAGACCGTTTTTAAAATTGGAAATAGATAAAAGGCTGTATGTCGCCGCTCTTGATTTGCATGACCAACCAGATCAGCAAACTCACGAGCAATGCCTTCATGAACATCGGCAATCGGGACACGGCCTCCTGAAACCGGTCCTCCATGCGTTTGGGCATAAAATGGAGCAAATACCCCACGGCCATCAAAAACACGATGGCACGGTAGCCCGACAGGAACTCAAAGAAGATATGCCCGTTGAAACGGCTGAATATTTGCCGGAGAACCGCCCAAGCAACCTCCATGCTGTCCGCCCGGAAAAAAATCCAACTGAAACAAACCACATGGAAAGTAACCAATACGCCCAACACCCGCCTCCACGGGGAAGGCATATCCTGCCCCTGCGCCTTGAAACCCGGAAACAGCGACATCGTCAGCTTATGCACGGCCAACGCCACGCCGTGTATGCCCCCCCAAAGCACGAAACGCCATGAAGCCCCGTGCCACAATCCGCCGAGCAACATGGTTATCATCAGATTCAGGTAGGTCCGCCACCGTCCTTTCCGGTTGCCTCCCAGTGAAATATACAGGTAATCCTTCAGCCAGCTCGACAAGGAAATATGCCATCGCCGCCAGAACTCGGTAATGGTAGCCGACTGATAGGGCGAGTCGAAGTTGATGTTGAACCGGAACCCCAACATCAACGCGATGCCGATAGCCATATCGGAATACCCCGAAAAATCGCAGTAGATCTGCAAGGCATACCCGTAAACCCCCATCAGATTTTCCAATCCCGAATAAAGGACGGGATTGTCGAAAACCCGATCGACGAAATTGACGCTGATATAGTCGGAAATAACCGCTTTTTTGAACAAACCGCAAATAACCAGATAAATCCCTTTATCGAACATCTCCCGCGTAACGACCAGCGGGTTCTGCCGGATCTGGGGAATGAAATCGCGGGCCCGGACAATCGGTCCCGCCACCAATTGCGGGAAAAAGGAGATATAAAAAATATAGTCGATCCAGTGGTCGATCGGGGGAATGCGGCGGCGGTAAACGTCGATCACGTAACTCAGCGACTGGAACGTAAAAAACGAAATGCCTATGGGCAGGAAAATATCTTCCAGCCCGATCGTACTCTCCGTAAAGTTATTAATCAGGTCGATGAACATATTGGTATATTTGAAATAGACCAATATGCCCAAATCGATCGCAAGGCTCAGGGCCACCCACCCTTTCCGCTGCCGTTCGGTTCGGGAACCGTGGAGGAAATGCCCGATGGCATAATCGGACAGGGACATGAAAACGAGCAGCAAAAAATAAAAGCCGCTCGACTTATAGTAAAAATAGAGCGAAAACAGCGTGACATACACGATCCGCAGCATGACCCTCCGGGACATGAACGAATAGAACAACGCGAATCCCAGAAACAGGAAGAGAAACAACCCGCTGCTGAATATCAACGGATTGGACTGACTGTATTCAAACAGTCCGGAAAGTTTCGACAGGTCAATTTGCGGCAACACGATCGGTCAGATTTCGGTTATAACTGTTTATGAACGCTTCATACATCAACATGCCTTGCAACTGATACCCTTCCGCCGTAAAATGGATCCGGTCCCGGGTCATCAGACCGTTTTTAAACCACGCCTCGGCCGCCCCTTCTCCTCCGCAGACCGAATACATGTCCCAATAGGCCAACTTGTTGCTTTCGGCATATTCCCGGACCATCCGGTGCAAAACATTCAGATTTTTGTTCAGCACATACGTCCGGCGTCCGCGGACATAAGCCCGCCGGTAATTTTCCATCGGAGCGACCAACAGAAACGCCGCCTCCGGATTGACCTGCCTCAACCGCTTGATCAAAGCGTCCAAAGCGTCCCGAAACACGTTTTTATCGAACCGGGCGGAGGCCGCCTCGTTGGTTCCCAACGAAATCACGATCAAATCGGGATGCAAGCCGGCACTCTGTTCGATCAGTCCGGTCTCCGTATAATGGGAACAGCAGGCGCCATTGACGCCGACACTGTGATAAAGCACCCCCGGTCGGGCATTCTCCAACGAAAATCCGTAAAACACCGGCGTATTGTACCGCTCATCGGTAATCGTTCCCGAAAGGACAAGCGAATCCACGCTATCCGTCAGAAAAATGTCCGTCATATATCTCAAGGCGGTATCCGGGCAGGAAATGCCTATGCTCAAAGACTCCGGCTCTTGCAGCAAGGGCGCCGATTCGTGATGAAAGACCCGGACGGTATTGAACCGGTAATCGAGCATGGAATCCTTTTTCAAAGTCTGCAAGGTAAATTGAATCCGGTTTTGGTGGGTGGCCAAGGCGATACCGCCTATTCCCGGCCTGAAACCGACGCTTTTCTGCACGCATTTGCTGTTCTGCCAACTGTTCGGCGAGGTAATGCGGTAATCGACGGGCTCGTTGGAAGCGGCCAGTTTCAGCGGCACGATCAATCCCCGTCCCGCATTCCCGAAATTACGCTGTAACAGGCACCGGACGGTCCGCGTCAATTCTCCGGCCTGAACGTGCGAATCTCCAATATGCAAAACGGAAACGACATGAGGAGCATCGAAAAAATCGCCGGAATCGCGCTGCAACAAATCCAGTTGAGTAAAAAAACCGGTCAGGGTAGAATCCTTGTCCTCGATCCGGTTGAACGCCCGGTTCAAAAAGCCGTACCGTCCCAACAGGGAAGTGTCGGCACAAATCTCCACCGGTTTCGGGGCGCGATTCTCCGACGAAGTGCGGGCATCCGCACCCGAAACGGCCGTCCAGACGCAGCATGCCGCACTCAACGACAAAACGGCCCCGAACAGTTTCCGAGCTGCCCCGTTCATCGGCCCGCCTCCTCCATCGGTTCGATTTTCTCCAACAAGGCATCGACGAACTCGCGGGCAATAACCCGCGCTCCTGCGGAAGAAACATGGGTATAATCTTTGGCAGCCCAACGTTTTTCCACAAATTTTACCATGCTGTTTTCTCCCCCCATCGCGCTGTAAACATCGAAAAAACCTACGCCGCACTTCCGGGCGATCGACCGCTGGTAAGCGATCATCGATTTGATTTCCGGCATCGTCACATATTCCCCGTCCTCTTTCGTGCTCCGGTCGCTTACTCCCATGATGACAATATCGGCCGAAGGATAGCACCTCCGAATATTCTTTACCACGGAAATCATCTGGCGTTCGAACCAGGAGTAATCGGTCATGCCTTTCGCCACCACGTTGATTCCGAACTCCAGCACGATCATATCGTACCCGCAAAAAGCGTCGAATGCCTGATTGTAGCCTTTCCTGAGCTTGTAGAACTGCATGCCCGAACTGCCCCGGTCAGCATAATTGTCCACGGCGATTCCCCGGTCTCCGTCCATCAAAACCCCGTAAGCGGTAAATCCCTCGGTAGCGGAAAACCGGAAGGTCAAAGCATTGATTTTGCCGACATCCCGGACAACGACCCGCTGAATATCGGGCGAAGAAGGCGGTGTAAACGTCCGCTCGATCGAATCATTGACCGTAACGCGGATCACGGTATTCCCCGGATTGCTAAATACGAAAGCGGCCTGCGTCACATCCGTCAAATATTTCTTGAATTTCGATGTTTTGTAGCTCACGAAGGCCTCGTCGCTTTGCGGCGCATACAAATAACCGGAAAGCAGGAACCGGCTGTCGGTAATCGAGTCGTTCTTTTTCTTGATGGAAAATCCCTCCCATCCGCCGAACTCGTGAAATACCGTCTGGCGAAGTCCGGACACGATGGATTCCACCGGCACGAAACCTACGCCGCGGCCGCCGAACGCTTCCTGCAACATTTCGCGAATATCCCCCGTCAGAATATCCCCTTCCATGAAAGAGTCCCCTAAAAAAGCGATCCGGGCAGGTCCCGACTCCCCGGACGACAAAGCCCGGCGCAAATGGGCGGCCACATCCCCGGAAGCCGTATAATCCTCTATGGACACGGCCGGTTTACGCCGTTCTACATCCGGATTGACCAAACGAACCGTCTCTTTTTCCGCAGAAACCGTATCGAACACCTCCCCCGGGGGGACCGGCAAGCGTCCCGAATCCGCCACCGAACCGACTTTTCCGGCAACCGGAGTTTCCGCCGAACCGGTTCCGTCTTTTTCCGCAACGGACGGCGCCGGGTCCAGCCCGCCTGCAAATTCCGGGTCCTTCGACAAGAGCGTATCCTCTTTCTCTTCTTCCGGTTCCGGCACCTGTTCCGGCATCTGTTCCGCCAGGAAATCGGGCAATGCCGGAACCGGATCCGCCGGCTTCGGTTTATGCACGACATCCGAAAGGATGTCGGCCCGTTTGATATCCACGCCCAAAAACGCAAAAGCGGGAATATAGCGGATGAACAGCAGCACTGCCGTTACCCACAACGTAAATACGAACGACTGTCCGATATAATTTTTTCGATTCTCCGACATATCTCCCTCGATTACAATACGGATGAAAGCATATCCCGATGGAACAGCAATACCGAAACAAAGGCTTCCACCCCTTCTTCCCGGCCGACGAATCCCAGTTTTTCCCGGGTGGTGGCTTTAACGGAAACATCCTCTTCGCCCGTTTCCAGAATAACGGCCAACGTTTTCCGCATCGCCTCGACAAACGGATTGATTTTCGGTTTTTCCAAACAGAGCATCGCATCGACGTTTCCCACGCAATAGCCTTTCTCTTTTATCAAAGCGACCGTGCGGCGCAACAGCAACTTGCTGTCGATGTCCTTGAACTCTGCAGAAGTATCGGGAAAATGAACGCCGATATCTCCCAATGCCAAAGCCCCCAACAAAGCATCGCACACGGCATGGATCAACACGTCTCCGTCGGAATGGGCGACTTCTCCCTTCCCATGGGGAATGCGCACTCCGCCCAACCAAAGCGGTAAACCGTCGGCCAACCTATGTACGTCGTACCCGTATCCGATTCTGATCTTTTTCATACGCGCCGGAAATAAGGAACAAAGATAAACAAAAAAGAGCAGCCGGAGAATATCCCGCCCCGGAAAGATTATTGCTGCCGGGCATATTTTTGCGAACCGGTCGGTTTCTCTCCGTATTCCGCGACAAAAACTCTTTCCGCATAACAAAATCGAAATCTTCGGTTTTCGATACAGGATACTCAAATCATACATATAATATGCACTGACGAACCGATTGTTACAATACGATCCAACGTCTGGTTTGCGTGGACAAAATCGGAGAAAACGCAACAACCTATTGATGGTAAAGATTAAGCGGTATCCAACATACAAACTGGAAGAAGCCAGCTGGTAACCTATTTCGGTGTTCGGTTCCCCAACGATCCGGATCAAATTGTCTATCCTTAGTCAATTTCATGCTCATGGACAAACAACATCCGGAACTGAAAGAGTTCTGCAAAAAATGGTTCAAAAGCGCCGAAGGCTGGGTGCATAAGAAAGAAACCCAGGAAAACGATACATGAATACCGGACATGTACGATGCGTATCTGGCCGAACGGGCAACGGTCCGATAAATCCGTAACTTTCTAATTTCCGGCCGAAGGCGGCAAACTGATGCTGGGTTTTTCGTCATCGGGGCGCCTGGACTGCCGGAGAAGTCGATCCGTCGTTCGAAAGCGGTTGCCGGATCGTGCCCGCCAAAGGCGTCGCAGGGCAAGGGAAGACAACACGCTACTACCGAACCTGACCGATACCGTACGGAACATCACGATATATGTACGCACCGGCAAAACGAACAGCGGCTTACCCTCATGCAATTCCTTCCCGATACAAAACCATGCAGCGAAGAAAAAGTTCGCTGTTTCTTTGAAAAGTTTTTCCGGGATACCGACAGGAAAAACTTTCGCCGATTCTCGGCGAAAACAACCTCCGCGGTTCCATCGACCTGTCGGGATGTACGGTCTTAGTATCGCTGCGACGCGCAAGAAACGCCCTGACAACGCTGAATGTTTCGGAATGTCCGCTACGGACGGAACCGGCCTGCACCAACTGCAGTATCGAAAAGCTGCAAGAGCCCTCCTCCTTTAATAGGCCCGAAACAGATTGCTGAGAAAGCCTCTACAACATCATGTACAACATGAACGGAATGACTGGAAGCTACCTTTCCCGTAAACTTATCGGTAAAAGGAGGTTCAGGTTGAACGTCAACCCTCTTTTAACCATTGCCATTAAGTTTTTTTCGCAGCAATAAAATAAGATTTTACCGACACAAACAATAGCAAACGGGGGCTGTTCCCCGAATGGACAGCCCCCGTTTATCTGAACATAAATCCTGTTTTATTTCCGAAGTTCGGCGCCGCACTGCTTTTCGAGTTGATATACGATATTCCCTACCGTTTTATCAATGACTGCATCCGTAAGCGTCTTCGCCGTATCTTCCAGAATCAGGCTCAAGGCATACGATTTTTTTCCGATCGGCAACTTATCCCCTTCGTACACGTCGAAAAGGGTAATGTTTTTAACTAATTTTTTCTCCGTCTTGCGTATGACCTCTTTCAGTTGCGAAAATTGCACGGAACGATCCACCAACAAAGCCAGATCCCGTTTCACTTCAGGATATTTGGACAGTTCTTTGACCGTCAATCGGTTATTTTTTACCATCGACAGGAAAAGACCGAAATTCATCTCCATAAAATAAACTTCGCCCTTGATTCCGAACCGGGAACGGATTTTCCTGGCGACCGCTCCCATATCGAGCAATGCCTTACCCCGTAATTTTACCCGCACTGCTTCGCGATACAGATCGCTTTCCAAGGTCTCGAAAATTCCTTCGTTCATATCCAGCCCGAAACGTTTCAACAAACCTTCCGCCGCGGCCTTTAAAGTAAAGAAATCGCTTTTAACGGCCGGTTCGCGCCACGACTGCAACGTCTGCATGCCGGCAACCAACACCCCCAGCCGATACTCTTCACGATAGGGAGCCAAACCGCCCTCTTCCCGCTTCGCCTCGTTGTAAAAATAACAATTACCCAGTTCGTACAATTTCAGGTTTCCGTTTTTCCGGTTGATATTCAGTTCCGCCGCTTCCAACGCATTGAACAGCAAAGTCTGCCGCATGACGTTCAAATCGCTGCTAAGCGGATTCAGAATCTTCACGGCCGCGGACAACGGATAACTTTTCAACTCCTCGTAATAGGCCGAGCGGGTCAGGGAATTGCTCATGATCTCGTTGAACCCGTTCGCGGAAAGATAATCGGACAAAACGTTCGCCACCCGGTCCTTGTCGGGTTTAGGCGCATAAGAAAGCGTGGAATGTACCGTCAGGGGAATTTCGACGTGATTGTAACCGTAAATCCGCAAAATATCTTCGATCACATCCACATCCCGTTTCACGTCCACGCGATAGGCCGGCACGGCCAATGTCAATACCGAGCCGTTCTGCGCCGTAACGCCGATTTCCAATCCGGACAGAATCGCCTTGATCTTCGCTTCCCCGATCTTCTTGCCGATCAAAGCGTCCACCCGGTCCATATCGAGTTCCACGACAAAGGGGGAAGTATCGTGCCGATCCACATTTTCCACGGGCGACGATATTTTTCCGTCGCCCAGCTCTTTCATCAGCAAAGCCGCCCGTTTCAACGCATACAACAGACCGTTCGGATCGATGCCCCGTTCGTAACGGAACGAAGCGTCCGTATTCAGGCCGTGCCGTTTCGCCGTTTTCCGAATCCAAACCGGATTGAAATAAGCGCTTTCGATAAACACGTTCCGCGTCCGGTCGCCGATTCCGGAATCGGCGCCTCCGAAAACGCCGGCGATACACATCGGTCGTTCCGCGTCGCAAATCATCAGGTCGTTTGCGGACAATTTGCGTTCCACCCCGTCGAGCGTAACGAAAGGCGTGCCTTCCGCGACGGTTTTGACGACGATTTTCTTTCCGCCGATTTTGTCGGCATCGAAAGCGTGCAAAGGCTGGCCCGTTTCATGCAAAATGAAATTGGTCACATCCACCAGATTGTTCTTGGGATTGATTCCGATCGCCCGCAAACGGTTTTGCAGCCATTCGGGAGAAGGCTTTACCGTAACGCCGGACACGGTAACGCCGGTATAGTGCGGACAGGCTTCCGTATTTTCCACTTCTACGACGATGTGCATGCCGTCAATGTCCTGCCGGTATTCCGCTACCGAAGGCAAGACCAACTCGCCCGGCAGTCCGTTCGATTTCAGATAAGCGACCAGATCGCGCGCCACGCAGATATGGGAAGCGGCGTCCGCACGGTTCGGGGTCAGCCCGATCTCCAGCAAATAATCGTCCTCGATACGGAAATACTCCCGGGCCGGCATGCCGGGCACGGCATCGGCCGGCAATTCCATGATTCCCTCATGATCGGTTCCCAACCCTATCTCGTCTTCGGCGCAGAGCATTCCGTTGGATTCCACGCCGCGGATCTTGCTTTTCTTGATTTTAAAGCCGTCGCTTCCGGCATCGGGATAAAGGGTGCAGCCAGCCGTCGCCACCACGACCTTCAACCCCGCCCGGACATTCGGGGCCCCGCACACGATCTGAACAGGTCCTTCGCCGTAATCGACGGTAGTCACGGACAGTTTGTCGGCGTCGGGATGTTTCTCGCAGGTCAGCACTTCGCCGATACGGACACCTGCCAGGCCGCCTTTCACGGTTTCTATCTTTTCAAGGCCCTCCACTTCCAGACCGATATCGGTCAGGATTCTCGCGGTTTCTTCGACGGAAGGCATATCGCTGACATAATCTTTAAGCCAGTTGTACGATATTTTCATAAGACAAATTCGTTTAAAACAGAGTGCAAGATACAAACAAATTTTTCAAACTGAAAAAATATGCCTACCTTTGGGCGGAATTCAGGGGGATGGCAGCCTATCCGCTTTTTTCGATACCGATAGCGAAAAAACGGTATTCCGTCCCCGGAACGATCACAAATCCCGCGGACAACCGCACAGGCGTTTTGCTCCGCGGCATTCTCTAACAAACACGAGCAAATCTTATGGATGGTGTCCCGCATGAAAATAGCAGCCATATCGTATTTGAATACGATTCCCTTCGTGTATGGAATCCGTCG
This sequence comes from uncultured Alistipes sp., assembly GCA_949286165.1. Lineage (GTDB taxonomy): Bacteria > Bacteroidota > Bacteroidia > Bacteroidales > Rikenellaceae > CASDZK01. The sequence goes on along the minus strand of CASDZK010000025.1, from coordinate 21,736 downwards.
TGCGAATGATTATTTGCGCGCCGATCTGCTATTGGACATTCCTTCCTCCTGCCATTCCCTTTTAAACGACAACCATACGGACATCGCTTTGATTCCGGTCGCCGATCTTCCCAAAGTACGCGACTGTCGCATCGTTACGCCCTATTGCATCGGGGCCGAAACCGATGTCCGGACCGTCGCTCTGTTTTCGGACGTCGCACCGGAAGAGCTCGAAACCGTTTATCTGGATTCCCATTCCGCCACCTCGGTCCAGCTGATCCGGATACTGGCCCGGGAAAAATGGCGCATCTCTCCGCGATGGGAACGCCTGACCGATTACTCCCTGCTGAACGGTGCGGCCGGCCGTAACGGTTATTTGCTGATCGGAGACAAAGTGTTCGACTACGAAACCCGTTTCGCCCGGAAACTGGATCTGGCGACGGAATGGTTCGCATGGACGAGCTTGCCGTTCGTCTTCGCCGTATGGGTGGCCCGAAAAGAAGTAACCGAACAAACGGTATCGTCTTTCACGCAGGCTTTGACCTACGGATTGGACCATCGCGCGGACGCGATTCGCCAAAGCCGGTACGTTTCCGACTACGAACGGGCGTTGGCCTACGTTACCCGTAACATCCGGTACGATCTCGACGAACCGAAAAAAAACGCCATCCGGCTATTCCTGCGGCATCTCGAACTGCCCGCAGGAGGAGCCTCCCCCGACTGACTGACTTTTTAACGGAATCCGACAACGGATTTCCCTGCGCTATGAACAGTAGTAACGTTAAAAACAGACAGGGCCATGATGACGATATATTTAAAATCATACAACAAAATCATACGGAACGCCGACATCAAGTTGCTGGATGACTTGGGATACGACGATATCCTGTGGATCGACATGCAGAATCCCACGCTGAAGGAAAAACGCGCCGTGGAAGAGTTCATGGAAATCAACCTGCAAACGCAACAGCAAATCGAAGAGATCGAAAGCTCGTCCCGATATTCGGAGACCGAACGGGCGGTATTCTGCAATACCAACTTTTTGGTGTCGAGCGACAGCGGGTTCGTCATAGAACCCGTTTCATTCGTGGTATGCGAAGGCGTGCTGATTTCCGAACGGAACATCGAACTGAAAACCTTTGCGGAAGCCGCCAAGAAATTACAGATCAACTACCGGCTGTACCCCACGGGATTCCATATTCTGGTATCGTTGTTGGAGGTAAGGATCGACCTCGACGCCGATATGGTGGAATCGATTTCGCGCCACGTGGCTCAACTCAGCCGGCATATATCTCTGGAAGGAACCATCGACAAGGAAATACTGAAACGAATCACTTTGCTGCAGGACAACAGCATGGTGTTGCGGGAAAACATTTTCGACCGGCAGCGGGTGCTTTCGGGCGTCATGCGCAGCGACCGTTTCCCGAACGACATCTACCCCCGCCTGACCATGATGATCAAGGACGTCGGCTCCCTGCTCAGCCATGCGGACTTCAGCCTCGACCGGCTCGACTACCTGCAAGACACCGCCATGGGGCTTATCAACATCGAACAAAACAACATAACCAAGTTGTTTACGGTGGTATCGGTCTTTTTCATGCCCCCCACGCTGATCGCCAGCATATACGGCATGAACTTCAAATACATGCCAGAACTGTCCGCGAAATTCGGGTATCCCATATCCATCGGGATGATGATTCTTACCTCTACCATTACCTTTCTGATCTTCAAGAAAAAGAAATGGTTGTAACCGGTCCCCGACAAGACTACCGGATATTCCTGCCGTTCTCCGCCTGCGGCAGGAATATTTCTTTTTTCGCCGCCGATTCCGGTCGGATTATTGATACTCAAACAGATACCGAAAAATAATCGGGACAAAAAAACAAACCGTTTTTTCCCGTTTCACAAAATATATTCGGAACCGAATGCGTTATTGTGACAAAACACGTGTCGAAAAAAGAGAACAAACAAACTATTTATCCTATCATCTATGAATAAAAAATTTTTTATAACCATCTTATGCGCGGCAGCTGCAGGAGCAGGGTCCGCATACCTGATTTCGGAATTTACCACTTCCGAACCAGAAACCCGCATCATTACGCAGGTAACAGAAACGCCCCCTAAATATACGCGGGTTTCCGAACCCCAACAGAACGGTTCCGGATTTCCCGATTTGACCGCGGCAGCAGAAAGCACCGTAAAAGCGGTCGTGAATATCGTAAAAAAGGAAAAAGTGGAAGTGGCCGGACAAGGCTTTTACAGCAATCCTTTCGAAGAACTGTTCGGACTGATGCCCCGGCAATATTACGACCGGCAACCTTCGCAGGAAGAAGAACGCAGTTCGGGCGGTTCGGGCGTCATCATCACGCCGGACGGTTACATCATTACCAATAACCACGTTTCCGAAAATGCCAGTAGCCTGAAAGTCATGCTGGACGACGGCCGCACTTTCGACGCCAAGCTGATCGGCGCCGACCCTACGACCGACATCGCATTGCTGAAAATCGACGCTACCGACCTGCCTACCGTACCTTTCGGCGATTCGGACAAACTGCGTCTGGGCGAATGGGTGCTGGCAGTAGGAAACCCCTACGGATTGAACTCCACCATCACGGCCGGAATCGTCAGCGCTAAAGGCCGTGACCTGAATCTGACGAACAACGAAATGCGCATCGAATCATTCATTCAGACCGATGCGGCCGTCAATCCCGGCAACAGCGGCGGCGCCCTGGTCAATACCCGCGGAGAACTAGTCGGCATCAACACCGTCATCGCCTCTCCCACAGGAAGCTATGCGGGCTACTCTTTCGCCGTTCCCACTTCCATCGTACAAAAAGTAGTGATGGACCTCAAAGAATACGGTATCGTGCAACGGGCCATGCTGGGTATCCGTTATCTGGCGCTGACCGATGCCTTCCTGAACACTGAAGAGGGGAAAGCAACCGGGATCACGGAACCGGGCGGACTGTACATCGATTCGGTAGAACCGGGCAGCGCAGCGGAAGAAGCGGGTATTAAGGCGGGGGACATCCTCGTCGAGTTCGAAGGCATGCCGATGCACAAAACGACCGAATTGCAGGAAGCTATGGCCAAACACCGGCCTAACGACAAAGTGAACATTACCGTAAAAAGGAAAGGCGAACTGAAACATTTCGAAGTCCTTTTGCGTAATAAAGCCGGAGAAGCCAAATTGCTGGATAAAAACAGCATAGACGTAAAAGCCGTACTGGGCGGCACGTTCGCTCCGATCTCTTCCAAAGCGAAAAGAAGCCTGCGGATCGACAACGGGATACAGGTAACGGAAGTAGGCAACGGACTATTGAAAAAGAGCGGCATCCGGGAAGGGTATATCATTACCCATATCAACGGAAACCCGATTAAAGAAGTCAGCGACCTCGACCGGCTTACCGATCCGATACAATCGATCGACGGTCTGTACCCGAACGGACGTTATGTCAGCTACTCTATTATTAATGACTAATTGAGTATTAAATAATAGAAATTACCGCAGGGATACGGTAATCGCCGTATCCCTGCGGTTTATATACCGAAAATTAAATCAATGAGACAATTAAAAATTACCAAATCGATTACCAACCGGGAAAGCGCATCGTTGGATAAATACCTGCAGGAGATCGGCCGCGAGGACCTGATCTCGGTGGAAGAAGAAGTAGAACTGGCGCAACGCATCAGAAAAGGGGATCAGGAAGCGCTGGAAAAACTGACGAGAGCCAATTTGCGATTCGTCGTATCCGTAGCCAAACAATACCAAAATCAAGGATTGAGTCTTCCCGACCTGATTAACGAAGGTAATTTGGGTCTTATTCGAGCCGCCGAAAAATTCGACGAAACCCGGGGGTTCAAATTCATTTCTTATGCCGTATGGTGGATCCGTCAATCGATTCTCCAGGCATTGGCGGAACAGTCGCGTATCGTACGCCTGCCGCTGAATCAGGTAGGATCGCTGAACAAAATCAACAAGGCCCTGGCAAAATTCGAGCAGGAACACGAACGTACCCCGTCGCCCGAAGAATTGGCCGGCGAGCTGGACCTGCCGAAAGAAAAGATATCGGACACACTGCGCGTGTCGGGACGCCACGTATCGGTGGACGCTCCCTTCGCCGAAGGAGAAGACAACAGCCTGCTGGACGTGCTGGTCAATAACGACTCGCCCAACGCCGACCGGGGACTGATCAACGAATCCCTTTCCACCGAAGTAGACCGGGCGCTCTCTACCCTGACCGACCGGGAACGGGACATCATCCGCTATTTCTTCGGAATCGGCTGTTCGGAAATGACCCTGGAAGAAATCGGGGAAAAATTCGGTCTGACCCGCGAACGGGTACGGCAAATCAAGGAAAAAGCCATCCGGCGTCTGCGTCATAATTCCAGAAGCAAACTGCTGAAATCGTATTTAGGATAATTTTTCCGGCTGTTGCCGAACACAAATATCGACTCTCGACGGGTCCGGGATTCCGGACCCGTTTTTCGTACCCGTCATCTTTCGACAACCTGCTGCTATTTGCCCGATTATTGCAACGTTTCCGATACCCGGCAAAACGAAACGGCAATCATCCAAAGCAAGAAATACCCCGGACAATGCGCGATTTATCGAAAAATCGGCCTATATTTACTCCGGGATCCGACCGTATCGGAACCCGTTTTACGGTCGTGCCGTTCCATAAACCGACCCTTCGCATGCAAACAACCAGACAATATTCACATAATCAATTATCCCAACCATGAAATTTCTTTCTGAATTCAAAAAATTCGCCATGCGTGGAAACGTCGTGGACATGGCGGTCGGTATCATCATCGGAGCCGCTTTCGGCAAAATCGTCAGTTCGCTGGTAGGCGACGTCATCATGCCGCCCATCGGTCTGTTGCTTGGCGGCGTGGATTTCAGCAATCTGGAAATCGTACTGAAAAAAGCGACGGAAACCGCTCCGGCCGTCGTCATCGGTTACGGAAAATTTATTCAGACCGTTCTGGATTTTCTGATTATCGCTTTCGCCATTTTCGCTCTGATAAAAGCGATGAACAGCCTGAAGAAAAAAGAAGAGGCAACTCCCGCCGCACCTCCCGCTCCGTCCAAAGAAGAACTTCTTCTGACGGAAATACGAGATATTCTGAAAAACAAATAAAGAAGCGGGTGTTAAATTGACCGGAATCCCGAAAGTTTTGTCCAACTTTCGGGATTCCGGTCAACATCAGTACGCTCCCTCATCTTTGAAGCACCTGAAGCCTTTTTGAACTTTTTCTTATTCCAACATCTCCTCGATCACTTCTTGCGCTGAATTTCATATTCGATCTTTCCCTGGTTGTTCACGAACGAAATATTCATAACGCCCGGATCAAACGACAACAAGGTAAATCCGGTATTCTCGCTGTTATACATCGTATACTCTCCCGATATCGGCTCCCTTTGCAACGAAGCGGAACCGTTGACCACATAATCGATACTGTCCGCTCCGGTACGCAAATGCTGGAACGTATGGATATGGCCGCAAAAATAGACATCGATGCCGTGCTTCCGGAAAATCGGTTCCAATTTCGACCGCAGCTCCGTCTGTTCGATATCCTCTTTCCCGTCATAAGAATAAACGGGATGGTGCCCTACCACCACTTTCCATTTTTCGGAAGACGCCGTCAACACGCTGTCCAGCCATTGCAGCTGCACGGAATCGGCTACCCCTCTCGCATCGGGATACCCCTCTTCCTGCTGGTATTTGCTAATCAAAGGAGGCGTATCGATAAAAACGAAACGGATCGACTCCGAACCTTCGTCGTCGTCATCGATCGGCATCGAAAAAGTATAGTAACGGTCCGGCATGTTCCACCGGCGGCTGATACCGCTGTAATCGATAATCGCCTGCGTATTTCCCCGATATTCGTGATTGCCCAACACCCCGTACCACGGACACTGCAACTCGCCGTGCGGATAGATGCTTTCGAAATTCGACCACCACAAAGGGTCGGAAGTGCTCTGCACCCCCTCGTAATGAAACAGGTCCCCGCTCGATATGACGAATTCGGGCCCCAGTTTATCGGCGTACAGCCCCATGATTTTACCGATCCTGCGTTGGTCGTAAGAACCGTTGCGGCCGGCATCCGACAACATCAATATATTCAAATCGCCGTCGTAAACTCCGGGATCGACGGCATAATCGGGACGGTCCGCGCAACCGAAAGCAAACGACAGCACAACCGCATAAAACAAGTTTCTCTTCATATTATTCATCATTTCAAATTACATATCACTGAATCCGTCGCAAAAATAAAAGACCGATGCCGAATGCCCAACCTTTCATTCCAACTTTAACTTTTTAATAACACAACCGACGAAACGATACGATTTTTTAACAATCCCCCAACAGCCATTTCATACAGGGCCGGTACCTTCGCCGATGAATTGAACGAGTAAAAACCATAAACCGAAAAACATGAAGAAAATCTTTACCCTTGTATGTTTAACCCTTGCAGCCCTCCAAACTTCAGCGGCTCCCCTTCCCGCCGCTGAAACGGTATCGGAGCAGCAATTGAAAAAAGGAGCACTCAGCGGTCGGGTGCTCGACGCCAATCGATCGATACTTCCGGGAGCCGTAGTCTCGCTGGATTCGCTGAATTTAGGCGCCATATCCGAATCGAACGGATTTTTTTACATTCCCAATATTCCGGCAGGACGCCAAGAAGTGACCATTACCTTCGTAGGGTACGAACCTTACGTGACCCATGTGGACATACAGCCGGGCAAGACCCTCGAATTCAACTTCATCCTCGATCCCAACCTGATTATCGACAATGTCGTGGTTTACGGAATCGTGGACGGACAGCGGAAAGCCATTTCGCAACAACGAAACAACGAAGGGGTCTCCAATATTATCTCCGCCGACCAGATGAGCCGTTTCCCCGATGCCAACATCGGCGACGCCATGAAACGCGTGCCGGGCATCAACGTCCAGTACGACCAGGGGGAAGCCCGTTTCGGGCAGGTAAGGGGTACTGCGCCGGACCTGACCTCGGTAACCATGAACGGAAATAAATTGCCGTCGGCCGAAGGAGGCACCCGGGCGGCTCAGCTCGACCTGATCCCGACGGACATGATCCAGACCATCGAAGTAAAAAAAGTGGTAACGGCCGACATGGATGGCGACGCCATCGGAGGTTCGGTCAATCTGGTTACCAAAAATTCCCCCAGCAAACAGAGCGTCAACGCCAGCGTCTCTTCGGGCTATAATCCCATCTCCAGGAAAGCGCAGTTCAACGGTTCCGCCAGCTGGGGAAGCCGGTTCCTCAAGAACAAATTGGGAGTAATGGCCGCATTGGCCTATAATAACAACCCCGCCGGCTCCGACGACATCGAGGCCGTATGGTCCCAAGACGACGAAGGCAACGCGTACATCAGCGAATTCGAGATTCGGCAATACTACGTTCATCGGGAACGGCAAAGCTACTCGCTCGCCCTTGACTACGACTTCAACGCCAACCACAAAATAGAGGCCAAAGCCATGTACAACCGCCGCAACGACTGGGAAAACCGCTACCGCCTGACTTATAAAGACATTACCCCGCAATCGGACGGTACCTACACTTCCTTCCTGCGACGCCAAACCAAAGGCGGCAGCCCGGACAACAAATACGCCCGTCTGGAACGCCAGCAAACCAAAGATTTCGCCCTGAACGGATCGCACGTATTCGGGAAACTGTCCGCCGACTGGTTTTTCGACTACGCCACCGCTTCGGAAGAACGTCCCCATGAACGCTATATCGCTTTCGATACCGACGAAGACCAGCCGGAAATATTCGACGTTGATTTGTCGGACGGCAACAAACCGGTATTTACCCCCCGGAACCCCGACCGAATGATCCTGAATTCCCAAAATTTCGTCAAACTGGACGAACTGACCGAATCTTTCGGCGATATTCAGGAGAAAGAATATAAAACGGGCGCCAATTTCAAATTGCCGTTAGCGACCGGACTTTTCGGCAACACCCTGAAATTCGGATACAAATACCAGAACAAGCACAAAGACAATACCGTCACGTTCTACGATATGGAGCCGAGCGATGCGAATTTCAACGCCGTTTCCATGGCAGCGGAAAACCTGTATAACGCTACCCGGGACAAATTCTACGCAGGCGATTACGTCGCCGGAGATTTCGTCTCGAAAGAATATCTCGGCCATTTGGCCTTCAACGACCGGAGCCGGTTTGCCGCGGAACGGAACATAGAAGAGGAGGCGGGTAATTACTCCGGTCGTGAAACCATTCATGCCGGTTACCTGCGGTTGGACCAGAAAATCGGGAAAACCACGGACATCATCGCCGGCGTACGGGTAGAAAACACCCGGTTGGACTATTCCGGCTTTTCCGTCGATATGGACACGGAGACACTGACGCCGACCGACAACAAGAGGAACATGACGAACGTGTTGCCTTCCGTCCTGGTAAAATCGTCTCCCGTAGAAGATTTAGTGCTTCGCGCCAGCTTTACCTCCACGTTGGCCCGCCCGAAATTCAGCCAGCTGGTTCCGGGAGACATCATCAGCCTGTCCGACGAAACATTTACGCAGGGAAATCCCGACCTGGATAACACCGTTTCCAACAACGTGGACGTCATGGCGGAATATTACTTCAAATCCGTAGGACTGGTATCGGCCGGCATCTATTACAAACGCATCAAAGGATTCATCGTAGATGCCTATCTGCCCGACCACGAAGTGAACGGAACCGTATGGAAAGAATACTACAAGGCCGTCAATGCGGGGAACGCCAACCTGCTGGGCGTAGAAGTCGCTTTCCAGCGCGATCTGGGCTTCATTGCCCCGGCCCTGAAAAATTTCGGGATATACGCCAACTACACCTATAACCATTCCCGGGTCACGGAACTGACCGATCCGTTATTCCGCGGCCGGGACAAAGACGAAGTGACTTTGCCGGGGACTCCCAAACACCTCGTCAACGTATCGCTCTACTTCGAAAACAAACGGTTCACGGCCGCCGTATCCTACAACCACGCCGGTTCGTTCCTCGACAATGAAGCCATGGGGGTTACCGCTTTCGAAGACCGCTACTACGACAAAGTGAACTACCTCGACGCGAACGCTTCGTTCCGGGCAACCAAAAACATATCCGTATTCGCGGAAGTCAATAACCTGCTGAACCAGCCGCTCCGCTATTTCCAGGGAGTCGAAGACCGGGTCATGCAGGCGGAATATTACGGCATCAAATGGAATGCAGGAGTAAAGGTACGGTTCTAAATTTCAAATAAAGTGCAACGATCGAGGCGTTTTCCTACATCGGAAGCCCTCTCTCAACAACCGGAGGCGGAGCCATGACCCGCCTCCGGTTTCATGTTTTCCCTTCTCCCAAAAACGGCCGGAAATGCATTTTTATTCCCCCGCAATCCGTTTCCGGCACGCAGATTGCCGAAAGAGCGGCTGAAACTCTTTTAAAGACCGCTTATGTTCACAGGTACCGACATCATCGATTTTTTTCAGAAAAACGCCGCGCTGGCCGTCTTCTTTACGGTGGCAGCGGGATTCTGGTTAGGCAAGTTCCGATACAAAAGCTTCTCTTTGGGAACCGTTACCAGCGTGCTCCTGATAGGCGTGCTGGTAGGGCAAATGAAAATAGAAATTCCCGAACCGGCCAAAACCCTCTTCTTCCTGATGTTCCTATTCGCCGTAGGTTATGCCGTAGGTCCTCAATTTTTCCGGGGACTGAAAAAAGACGGTCTGCCGCAGGTCGGATTCGCCGCCACGGTTTGCCTGCTGTGCCTGGGTTCGGTCTGGCTGTGCGCGACGATCATGGGGTACGACACGGCCCAAGCGGCCGGACTGTTGGCCGGTTCGCAAACCATGTCCGCCGTCATCGGGGCGGCCACCGACACCATCCACCAGATTCCTTCGCTGAAAAACCTCGACCTGAGCGTCATGCCGGTATGCTATGCCGTTACCTACATCTTCGGAACGGCCGGTTCCGCATGGATACTGGGTACCTTGGGACCGCGGCTGTTAGGCGGCGTAAACAAAGTCAAAGAGGCTGCCCGGGAGCTGGAAGCCCGGCTCGGCGAAGACATGAGTGCCATGCCGGGGTTCAGTCCCGCCGCGCGGGCCATCGTCTTCCGGGCTTTCAGCGCGGACAACGAATGGTTTTCGCCCGGCCGTACCATACACGAGTTCGAAGAATACATGCAGAAACAAGGCAAACAGATGTTCGTCGAACGCATCCGCCAGAAAGGAATCCTCAAAAAAATCACGCCGCGGACGCGCATCCATCCGGGAGACCAGATCGTCGTCAGCGGGCGGCGACAGTTCGTTATCGAAGAAGAGACCTGGATAGGCCGCGAAATCGTGGACGACAACGGCTTGATCAATTTCGCCGTGGAAAAACGTCCCGTAGTCGTCAATAAAAAGGGAGCGGCCCATATTCCGATACAAAAACTGCTGAAACAGGATTACATGCACGGCGTAAGCATCGGCAGCATCCGGCGGGCCGGCGTGGAAATCCCCGTACTGGGAGGCGGGAAGCTCGACCCGGGCGACCGGCTGGAGCTGGTCGGGTTAAAGCAAGACATCGACCGCGCCGCCGAACATATCGGGTTCAGCGATCCGGCAACGGAACGGAGCAGCATGACGCTGGTCGGATTAGGCATAGCCTTAGGCGGCCTGCTCTTCGGATGGCTGCTGGCTACGCGCATCGGATCCGTTCCGCTCAGCCTGACGGTAAGCGGCGGAGTCCTGATCGCCGGCCTGGTATGCGGATGGCTCCGGGCCAAACGCCCTACCCTGGGCGGCATTCCCGAACCGGCCGTGTGGTTCATGAACAACGCCGGACTGAACGTTTTCATCGCCATTGTCGGCATCTCCACCGGACCCAGTTTTGTCAAAGGATTCCAGGAAGTGGGCTGGAGCCTGTTCATCGTAGGCGCCGTGGCTACCTCCCTGCCGCTGGTTCTCGGCCTTTTCATCGGCAAATACCTGTTCCGTTTCAACGACGCGCTGAACCTCGGCTGCGTGGCAGGCGCACGTACCACGACCGCAGCGTTGGGCGCCGTGGAAGAAACGCTGGAAAGTTCGGTTCCGGCCATGGGTTACACCGTTACCTACGCCATCGGCAACACGCTGCTCATCATCTGGGGGGTCGTCATCGTGTTGCTGATGAGCTAAAAAACGAATCCCTCCCAAAAAACGGAGGTATCGCACGTGGCTTCCCGCTGGATTTCCATCTGTTTCCGCAACCGGCGGACGACGGAAGCATACCGTTTGTCCCCGCTCAGGTTTTCCCGTTCCATCGGATCTTTTTCCAAATCGAACAACTGAGTGGTACGGGTGCCCCCGACATGATACTCGATCAACTTCCAAGCGCCGTCGCTCACGGCACGCTGCGTATCCTTATAGGCGTAGTAAAGGTATTCCCTTACCGGTTTGCCGGAGCGCAAAACCGGCAACAGGCTGACACCGTCCACCGATTCGGGAACCGGCGTCCCGGTCAGATCGCACAACGTGGGGAACAGATCGATCAAATAACACAGGCAATCGGTCGTCCCGATTTTCGCATCGCTTCCGCCGGCGGGCTTTATCATCAACGGAACGCCCACGCTGTGTTCGTAAACGTTCTGTTTCCCCATCAGACCGTGTTGCCCGACCGCCAGTCCGTTATCGGCAGCGAACACGATAACCGTATTGTCATAGGCTCCGCTGGCTTTCAATGCCTCGATGACCTGCCCGACCCGGTCGTCCAGATGGGAGATCATGGCATAATATTGCCGGATATGGCGCAACACCTCTTCCCCGTCGCGGGGCGTAGCGGCAAGCTGCTCGTCGCGAATGACCAGTTCCCCGTTGTCGAACGGATGCCGTTCCATGAAATTGGAGGGAAGCGCGACGGCCGTATTGCCCTCGTACAACGCTTCGAACTCTTCCGGCATCGTCCGGGGATCATGAGGCGACATATAAGCCAACGACAGAAAAAACGGCGCCTCTTCCGCCTCCCGGCTTCTCAAAAACCGGCAGGCCGATTCGGTAAAAATATCCACGGAATGCCGTCCCGAATAAAGGTATTCCCCAGTCTGGTACTCCACTCGGTTCGAATGGGAGAAATCTTTCAGGACCGGCCGTTTTTTCCCGTACTTCCCATCCGGGCTGTAATGGTACAACGGCACGTTCCAATGATCGGCCATCCCTCCGAAAAAAATATCCTCCCCGTCGGAAAAGGTCCGGTTGAACGAGCCGTAGTCACTGTGCCATTTGCCGATATGCATCGTTTCGTAGCCCGCTTTCCGCAAAGCTTCTCCCAAAGTCGTCTGCCTTTCGGGAATCCTCGCGCCTTCCTTCTCCAGCGAATACAGGTATTTTCCCGTCATCAGCATAGCCCGGCTGGGCATGCTCACGGCTCCGGACGTTCCCCCCATGATATGGGCGTTCGAAAACAGGACGCTTTCTTCGGCCAACGCATCCAAATGAGGCGTAGAAACCGGTTCCGTTCCACGCACGCCCAAAGTCGTTCCCCGCATATCGTCCGCTAAAATCAACAAAACATTGGGACGCGAAGACTGGGCCTGTGCCGCAACGGCCCAACACATTCCTCCCAACAGCCACATCCGTTTTTTCATACTCGTATCAATTTTTAAACGAAACAAAGTATAAAAATACGACTAAATTTCCGTTTTTTTACGTTTTCTCCGCAAAGTACGGTCTCCGGAAATCGGAATCATATATATTTCAGCGTATTTTTACATTTCGTACCGATAAAAAACTTACCTTTGAAACAATTATCATCTTATATAAATCGACTATGAAGATTTTCTCTCCGATGCGCCTGTTCATAACCGTTTTATCGGCAGGCCTTTTATTTTCCTGCGCAAAACAGGTTCAAAACGATTATATCCGGGTAATTCCCGGCGATGCCGTCATGGTACTCTCCTACGACGCCGGATCCATGAACGCCAAAAGCGAAATTCCGGCAACGGAAAGAGAAAAAATGCATAAACGGCTCCTCGAAACCCTTCAGGGTAAACTCGGCCCGAACACGTTGCGGCAAATCGAAAAAATCATGACCGATCCCCAAGAATCGGGACTTTCCGTTAAAGACAAGATCTACGCCTTCCTGAACGCGGATTCCGCCGCAGGAACCAACGGCGGAATTGTCGTCAAAGTGACCGACCTGAACAAACTGCAACAGAATTTCCAGTTGCTGGCAACGGAACAGGGGTGTACCGCACCGGTAGAAAAGAACGGATATTGGGAAACCTCCCTGGAAGAAAAAGCATGGTGCGCCTACAACAAGGAATTATTGCTGTTGCTGGCCGGCACGGACGAAACGAGCAAAACGGAATTACCCGCCATGTTGGCCCGTCTGATGGCGCAAAAACCGAAAAACAGCATAATGGACAACCGGGGATTCAATAAACTGAACGATCGTCCGAACGACATCGCCTATTACCTCTCCGCCGGCAAACTGACGACCTTTTTATCCGCTCTCGCCTCCTTGCAACAGCCCATCCCCAACCAGGAAATGCTGCAAGGCATGTCCGTATTGACCGCCTTGAATTTCGAACAGGGACTTATCCGCTTGACGAGCGAAAATTATGCGGAAACGCCCGAAGCCCAAAAATGGTACGAACAGCAGGCTGCCATGTCCGGTCCCATGAAATCCGTTTTTCTGGACTGTTTTCCCGCATCGTCGCTGGTTTATATGGGCCTAAACATCAACGGAGAAAAACTGTACGACTTTTTGCAAAACTATCCGGAAGAAACGTTCCGGGAAATGTTCCGGCAGGCGCGGCAAGAAGGACAAATCGATCTGAAAAAACTCTTCTCGGCTTTTCAGGGAGACATCTCGCTGGGTTTTACCTCGCTGTCCGCCCAGATACCGGTCATAACGGCTTATGCGGAAATGAAAGACGACTATCTGCTCGACTGGTTCAAAAGCAAAAAAGATTCGTTGGGCGAAGCCTTGAACGTATCGATTACCGAAACCGGAGAAAATGCCTATAACGCTTCGATCGGGGGCAGCATAACCGTTTACTTCGGGCAAAAGGGAAATACGCTGTACCTGACCAACGACCCGCAAGCCGGACAAAACGCAGGGGCCTCCGTCGATAACCCCATGTCCGGAGCCCCGTGGGGCAAAGATGCGAAAAATTCCCACGGAATTCTCGTCATCAACGTAAACGACCTGATGAAACAACCATTGGTAGCCATGGCCCTTTCCATGGCGGGCAACGACGAAAAGATGTCTCTGCTCCGGTCGGTACTGGCCGGATGTTCCTATATTGAAATCCGCAACACCTCCGCTTCCGAAGGCGAAATCGATATCGTATTGAACAACCGGAACGAAAACGCATTGAAACAAATTTCCGCAGGACTCATCCAGCTCGCGGGAAACCATCAATAAAGCGCGGATGGAAAGCATCCGATTGCAACAAGTCATTCCCGAAGTGTTCGCCGGCCGGTTGCCGGCGGACATTTCGGATCTATGGGAACGGGACATTCTATTCCGTAAAGGGGAAACCTATCTGATCGAAGCCGCCTCCGGAACCGGGAAAAGTTCGCTGTGCAGTTTCCTGTACGGATTCCGAAACGACTACCGGGGTCGCATCCGGTTCGACGAAACCGGCATCGAAACGTTCTCCCCGAAACAATGGGAACGGATACGACAGCAATCGTTGAGCATATTGTTTCAGGAACTGCGTTTATTTCCGGAACTGACGGCTTTGGAAAACGTATTGTTGAAAAACGACCTGACCGGATACCGTTCCCGACAGGAAATAGACGCTTTTTTCGAAATGCTGGATATCGGAGACAAAAAAAACGAACCGGTCGGCCGCCTGTCGCTCGGACAACAACAACGCACGGCATTGATACGGGCCTTATGCCAACCGTTCGATTTCATCCTGCTGGACGAGCCGGTCAGCCACACGGACGAAGAGAACAGCCGGCGGATGGGGGCGCTGCTGGCCCGGGAAACGGCCCGCAACGGCGCCGGCGTCATCGTTACCTCCATCGGGAAGCGGTTGCCGCTGAACTACCGTAAAACGCTGCGACTATGAACCTGCTGCACAAATTACTGCAAAAACAGATAACGCCCCTGCAAACGGCCGGTTTTTTCCTGTCCAACCTGTTCGGGACCATCGTCATCCTGCTGGGATTGCAACTCTACCGGGATATCGCCCCCGCCCTTTCGTCGGGAGCAAGTTTCATGAAAGAGGAATACCTCATCGTCTCCAAACGAATAGAACCCTCCGGTTCGGCTTTCGGCCAAACCTACACCTTTTCTCCGGAAGAGATCGAAGAGATCCGCCGCCAGCCTTCCGTTCGGGACGTCGGTGTTTTCCTCCCCTCTTTATTCTCCGTTTCCGCCGGCCTGGGCATGAAATCGACCGGCCTTTATTTCGCGACGGAAATGTTCTTCGAAGCCGTTCCGGACAAATACGTGGATGTCCGTCCGGACCTGTGGCGTTTCGATCCGGACGATCCGGAAATCCCGATCGTCATTCCGCGCAACTACCTGAATCTGTATAATTTCGGATTCGCACAATCGCAAAAACTGCCCAAACTGTCGGAAGAGATGGCCGGAGCCCTGCAACTGGACATCCGGCTGGAAGGGGCCGGCCTGTCGGAAACCCGAACGGGACGCATCGCAGGCTTCTCCGACCGGCTGAACACCATTTTAGTCCCCGAAGCCTTTCTGACTTGGGCGAACCGGCGGTTTGCTCCGCAAAGCACGGAAAAGCCGGCCCGATTGATTCTGGAAACGGACCATGCCGCGGACGCCGCTATCGCCGAATTTCTTCAAACGAAAGGATACGAAGTCGAAAACGGGAAACTGGAGAACGGGAGAACCGCCTATTTTCTGAGATGGATGACCGGCATTGTGGCCGGCATCGGCCTCCTCGTCTGCCTGCTGTCGTTCTTCCTGCTGTCGCTCAGCATCTCCCTGTTGCTGCAAAAAGACCGCGCCAAAATAACAACGTTACTGCTGCTCGGCTACAACGCCGGACAAATCGCCCGGCCGTACCGGCGGATAGCCGTCGTCCTCAACGGCGCAGTACTTGCCGTCGCCGCAGTAACGACCCTTATCCTCCGCAACCTTTGTCTGGAACAAGTCCAGATACTGTTTCCGCAATGGACTTTCGGAAGAACGGCAACCATTTTCATCGCCGGCTTCGGGCTGTTCCTTGTCCTATCCCTGTTGAACGCGGCCGCCACTTACCGGAAAATCCGCCAAATCGGGCACGACAAGGCATAATCCGGCACAACCGTTCCCGAATTTTCGCATACGAACCGCCGGAAAATTCCGTTATGGTCGCATACAGTCCCTTCTTTCCCGCCGAAAATCCGGTCTGTCCGGATTTTCCGGTCTATTTTAACCGGGCCGTTCTTGCAATTTACCCGTAAAACCGTATCTTTGGGGACGCAAAACAAAGAAACTTTATAAAGAACACACGAATAAATATGCGAAAAATCACATTAGGCTTAATTTTGTGCAGTTTATCCCTGTACAGTTCCGCCGAAAACGCCTTTCTGGAAGGATTCGGTTACGGTCGGACGGAAGCGCCGGCCGGCAACGAATGGGAATCTCCCGAAAATCTCGCCCTGAACAAAGAGCAGCCGCGCGCTTACTTCTTCTCTTTCCAAGACGTGGAAAGCGCCCGGAAAGTGCTGCCGGAAAACAGCCGTTACTGGCTGTCGCTGAACGGTTCATGGAAATTCAACTGGGCCCCAGACCCCGATTCCCGTCCCAAAACGTTCTACGACCCTGCATTCGACGTCTCCTCATGGGACGACATACCGGTTCCTTCCAGTTGGAACATCTACGGCATACAGAAAGACGGAAGCCTGAAATACGGAGTTCCCATCTATGTAAACCAGCCCGTCATTTTCCAGCACAGCGTCAAAGTGGACGACTGGCGCGGAGGCGTCATGCGTACCCCGCCGGCGCACTGGACCACTTACAAACACCGCAACGAAGTGGGTTCGTTCCGCCGCGATTTCGAAATTCCGGAAAGCTGGGACGGCCGGGAAGTGTTCATCAGTTTCGACGGCGTGGACTCTTTCTTCTACCTATGGATCAACGGCCAATACGTCGGCTTTTCCAAAAACTCGCGCAACGCGGCCCGTTTCAATATCACTCCGTACCTTCAGAAAGGGAAAAACACGGTAGCGGCCGAGGTATATCGCAGTTCCGACGGCTCTTTCCTCGAAGCGCAGGACATGTTCCGCCTGCCGGGCATTTTCCGTACGGTAGCCCTCTATTCGACGCCCGCCGTACACATCCGCGATCTGGTGGCCATTCCCGATTTGGACGCAGCCTATGCCGACGGGTCGCTGACCCTGACGGCAGACGTACGGAACCTCGGGAAAAAAGAGGCCAAAGGATACCGAATCGTCTATTCGCTGTTCGCCAATAAGCTCTATTCCGACGAAAACGAACCGGTAGCCGGCGCTTCCGCTTCGGTAGCGGTAGAGCCGGTCCGTTCCGGCGACACGCAAACCGCGCAAACGGTCCTGGAAGTAAAAGCTCCCGACAAATGGTCGGCGGAATTTCCCTACCGTTACACGTTGGTGGCGGAATTGAAAAACGCCAAAGGAAAAACTGTGGAAACGGTCTCTACCATCGTAGGGTTCCGGAAAGTGGAGATCAGGGATACTCCGGCCTCGGAAGACGAATTCGGACTGGCCGGCCGCTATTACTACCTGAACGGCAAAACCGTGAAACTGAAAGGGGTAAACCGGCATGAAACGAATCCGGCCGTCGGAAAAGCCATCACGCGCGAAATGATGGAAAAAGAGATCATGCTGATGAAACGCGCCAACATCAACCACGTGCGCAACGCCCACTATCCCGACGATCCCTATTGGTATTTCCTGTGCGACAAATACGGCATTTACCTGGAAGACGAAGCCAACATAGAATCGCATGAATACTATTACGGCGACGCTTCGTTATCGCATCCGAAAGAGTGGGAAAAAGCCCACGTCGCCCGGGTTATGGAGATGGTCCGCAGCAACATCAACAACCCCTCCATTGTCATCTGGTCCTTAGGGAACGAAGCCGGTCCGGGACAAAATTTCGTTGCGGCCTACAACGCGTTGAAAACAGCCGACCGGTCACGTCCGGTACAATACGAACGCAACAACGACATCGTGGACATGGGCTCCAACCAGTACCCCTCCATCGGATGGACCCGCGGAGCGGTAAAGGGGACTTACGATATCAAATACCCTTTTCATATCTCGGAATACGCCCATTCCATGGGAAACGCCTGCGGAAACCTCATCGATTACTGGGAAGCGATTGAGTCTACCAATTTTTTCTGCGGAGCAGCCATCTGGGACTGGGTGGACCAATCCATGTACAACTACGATAAAACCACCGGCGAACGGTATCTGGCCTACGGCGGCGATTTCGGCGACACGCCCAACGACGGGCAGTTCGTCATGAACGGCATCGTGTTCGCCGACTTGGAGCCGAAACCGCAATATTACGAAGTAAAGAAAGTATATCAACACATCGCCGTCAAAGGAATCGACATTCCGCAGGGAAAATTCGAAATATTCAACAAATACTATTTCAAGGACCTGTCGGATTACCGGATCGAATGGTCCCTGTACGAAGACGGCCGGGAGATACGGTCCGGTTCCGTGACCTCCGGCCCGATCGCCCCTCGTACCAAAACGATCGTGACCGTTCCCTATTTGTACGACAACCTCCGGAACGACGCGGAATATTTCATTAAATTCCGGTTCCTGCAAAAAGAGGCCACTCCGTGGGCGGAACGGGATTTCCCGCAGGCCGAAGAACAGATTCCGGTCAAACAGGCCGTCTCACGCCCCGCCATAAACGAAACAGCGCAGGGAAGCGCACTGACCTGTGAACGTTCGGGCGATTTTCTGCAAACCGTCAGGGGCGATAATTTCGAAGCCCGTTTTGACACCCGCACGGGCACCCTGTACAGTTTGACATACGGCAGGGAAACGGTCATCTCCGACGGAAACGGCCCGAAACTGGATGCCCTGCGCGCCTTTACGAACAACGACAACTGGTTCTACTCCTCATGGTTCGACCGGGGACTCCACAACCTCCAACACAAAGCAACGGCATGCAGCGTCGTCGAGAAAGAAGACGGTACGGTGGTTTTAGCCTTTACCGTAGAATCGCAGGCTCCGAACGCAGCTAAAATATTGGGTGGAACTACTACCGGCAAAAACAGCATCGAAGAACTGCCGGACCGGAAGTTCGGAGAAAACGATTTCAAATTCACAACAAACCAAATCTGGACGGTTTATCGGGACGGCTCCGTTGAACTGCAAGCGAGCATTACCTCCAACCAACCGAATTTGATATTGCCCCGATTGGGTTACGTTCTGAAAGTTCCGCAACAATACGAACATTTTACCTATTACGGACGCGGTCCCATCGATAACTACCCTGACCGGAAAAGCGGCCAGTTCATCGAACAGCACGAAAACACAGTTCAAAAGGAATTCGTGAACTTCCCCAAACCGCAGGATATGGGGAATCATGAAGACGTACGCTGGTGCGCGCTGACTGACAGAAACGGGCAAGGCGCCGTATTTGTAGCCGACGGTCGGATGTCGGCTTCTGCCCTGCCTTATTCGGCCCTCGACCTGATTCTGGCCCCCCATCCCTACCAATTGCCCGAAGCCCGCGACACCTACCTGCACTTGGACGTAGGCGTGACCGGATTAGGCGGCAACAGTTGCGGACAGGGCGGTCCGCTGGTTCACGACCGGATATTCGCAACGCAGCACGATTTCGGATTCATCATCCGCCCCGCAGCCGGGAAAGAGTTATCCGCCGTCGCCGGAGTATCGCCGGCCGGGGAAGTTCCCCTTTCCGTAACCCGAGACAAATCCGGAACAGTAACGATATCGTCTGCAAAAGGAAACGCGGAAATCTGCTATGCCATCGACAACGACGCCCCGCAACCGTACGCGAATCCCGTACCGCTGCGAAACGGCGGACAGGTAACGGCATGGTTCAAAAACAGCCCGACCATAAAAACAACCGTTTCATTCGGTAAAATCGAAAGCATCCAGACGACGGTCATCGACGCCAGCAGTCAGGAAGCGGGAGAAGGCGACGCAGCCCACCTGACCGACGGCGATCCCAACACCATCTGGCACACCATGTATTCGGTTACCGTAGCCAAACATCCTCACTGGATCGTTTTGGACGCCGGAGAAGAAAAAACAATCAAAGGATTTACCTATCTTCCCCGCCAGAACGGAGGAAACGGCAATATCAAGGATTACTCTCTCGAAGTCAGCACCGACGGCAAAACATGGCAAAAAACGATTCCTCAGGGGACGTTCGTCAACGATGCCAAAGAAAAACGGGTTGTATTCGACCGGCCCGTCAAGGCCCGTTACATCCGATTCACGGCCCTGAGCGAACAGAACGGACAGGACTTCGCTTCCGGTGCAGAACTGACTATTCTCGCGGAATAGTGCTTCCCTGTTCCAATAAAACCTGCCCGATCTTCGTGATCCGGGCAGGTTTTGTCTTCGATTCGGCAGAAGACGGGCTTTGTTCGGCACAACCGGATCGGAATCAACCGAAAATCATTTTCAAACACGATGAAAAACTTTATTCTTCTTTGTCTATTGCTCTGCTGTACCGCATGCGTGCAGGAACAGACCGGAAACATCGAACAGGTCGCCCTGATTTTCGATACCGACATGGGACCGGATTACGACGACGTAGGAGCCTTGGCCGTACTGCATGCCTTGGCCGATTCAGGAGAAGTTCGGATTCTCGCGGTCGTTTCTTCCAATAAACTGGAATATTCCGTCCCTTGCATCGATGCGATCAACACCTATTTTTGCCGACCGGACATTCCGTTGGGAGCAGTTAAAGGTAACGGCGTTTCATTGGACAGCTGGCACACGGGTCCACGATGGACCCGAGAGCTTCCAGCCCGATTTCCTCATCGGGTAAAGAGTACTTCGGAAGCCGAAGATGCCGTAAAAATATATCGCCGGATATTAAACGAGCAACCTGATACAAGCGTCGTCATCGTGACGGCCGGATTCCTGACCAACCTGAAAAATCTGCTGGAATCCGGACCGGACGAAATCAGTCCGCTCACAGGACGGGCATTGGCAGCCGCCAAAGTCAAACGACTCGTATCGATGGCCGGACATTTTCCGGAAGGGAAAGAGTTCAACGTCATCACGGATATTACCGCCAGTCGTTTCGTATTCGAACAATGGCCGACACCGATCGTATTTTGCGGTTTTGAAATCGGAGAACAAATCATAACCGGACAGCGCACAGCCGAAATGAACGCTCCCTACAACCCGGTCAAAGAAGTATATGCCCTGTGTTTGCCTCAAGACAATCCGGCAGGCCGGTACAGTTGGGACCAAACCACCGTACTGGTCGCTATTCGGGGAACTTCCCCGTGGTTCGAACTGGAACACGGGACGCTGACTGTAAACCTGACAGACAGCATCAACCACTGGACTCCGACTTCCCGAGGCAAACATGCACGCCTTATACGCAACGCAATTACTGCACAAATCGCGGATATTATCGAAAACCTAATGATGCACCAACCACCCAAATAAAACGGATAAATTTTAGGACAATTATCAATTATTTATAACTTGCTTTCAAAATTATAACTTTGTTCTATCAAGAACACCAACTTCAAAAAGGCACTGGGGCATCTGCAGGTTGTAATTTGCTTTCAAAATTGTAACTTTGTTCTATCAAGAACACC
>CASDZK010000024.1 GCA_949286165.1 uncultured Alistipes sp. | reverse complement strand
ATCTTTTACCATAAAAACAACGGTTATCCCGCTTATTTTCAGCAGGATAACCGTTAATTATCTGTATTGTCCTCCACCCCCCCAAAAAAAATCCATTACCCGGACTCGCCGGGACTTTCCTGGCATTATAAAAAAAGAAAGGTAACCCTTAAGTCTGTCTTTGACTTTTGGGTCACCCTCTTCGTAGGATGCGGGGAACCGGCGGAACCGGTTCGACGGGATCATTCCTCTTCCGTATCGATGTAAGACTTTAACAGTTTTGCCTGAACGTCGGCCGGAACCTGTTCGTACGAATGGAATTTCATGGTATAGCTGGCCCGTCCGTTGGAGAGGGAACTCAACGCCGTGGAGTAACGGTACAGCTCGGCCAGTGGTACGCGGGCCGTGATGCGTTCGAGACCGTTGTCGCTGCTCATCCCTTCGATGATGGCCCGACGGTTCTGCAGGTCGCTCATCACGTCTCCCATCCGGTCGGAGGGAACCAATACCTCAACCAAGTAAATCGGTTCCATGATTTTGGGACCGGCGTTTCGGAAAGCCTCTTTGAATGCGTTCCGGGCAGCCAGTTTGAAAGATATTTCGTTGGAATCCACCGGATGCATCTTTCCGTCGTAAAGGGCTACCCGGATATCGCGGGCATAGGAGCCGGTCAGCGGTCCCTCTTCCATCTTTTCCATGATGCCTTTCAGTACGGCGGGAAGGAACCGGGCGTCGATGGCGCCGCCGACGATGCAGTTGTAGAAGACCAGTTTGCCGCCCCATTCCAGATCGACGGTCTCGCGGCCTTTGATGTTCAGCACCACGTCGCGGCCGTCCACTTTGAACTTGACGGGATCGGGAGCGCCTTCCACATAAGGCTCGATGACGATGGCCACTTCTCCGAACTGTCCGGCGCCGCCCGACTGTTTCTTGTGGCGGTAGCTGGCGCCCGCTGTTTTGGTAATGGTTTCGCGGTAAGGGATTTTCGGCGCGGAGAATTCGATTTCGATTTTATTGTTGTTGGCCAACTGCCATTTCAGGATGTTCAGATGATGTTCTCCCTGCCCGTACAGGATGGTCTGTTTCAGCTCTTTGGAATATTCCACGACTAAGGTGGGGTCTTCGAAATGGGCCCGGTTCAGGGCTTCCCCCAGTTTTTCTTCATCCGCCGTATTGACCGGTTTTACGGCGGTACGGTAGCGGTGTTCGGGGAATCGGATCGGTTCTATCTCCCAGTTGATGCCGGGTGCGGCGAGGGTATGGTTGGTCTTCGTCCCTTTCAGTTTGACCGTGCATCCCAGGTCTCCGGCGGCCAGCTCCGGCACTTTGGTCCGGTTTTTCCCGGCGGAAATGTAAATCTGGGCGATTTTTTCCTTATTCCCGGTGTGCGTGTTGATTAATTCCATGCCTTCCTTTACGGTGCCGGTAACGACCCTGAAATACGATATTTCGCCCAAATGGGGTTCCAGTGCGGTTTTGTAAATGAAAAGAGCCGTGGGACCGTCCGGGTCGGGCGCGATCTTTTCGCCGTCCTTCGTTTTGAAGGCGGGAGCCTTGATCGGGCCGGGCGCGACGCGGGTAATGAATTCCATGAGCCGTTTCGTCCCGATATCCTTTTTCCCCGACCCGCAGAATACGGGAATCAGGTCGCGGTGGGCGATTCCCAGTTTCAGTCCGCTCCGTATTTCGTCTTCCGTCAGCGTGCCCTTTTCGAAATAGAGCTCCATCAACCCTTCGTCGTTTTCCGCCGCCGCTTCCACCAACTCGTTTTGCAGGGCTTTGGCCCGTTCCAGCTCTTCCTCCGGAATTTCGCATTCCGTCCGTTCGCCGTTGTCTCCCTTGAATCGGAAGCATTTCATGAGCAGTACGTCGATGAAAGCGTCGAATCCGGGGCCGGGATTCAGCGGGTATTGCACGATGACCGGCTTTACGCGGGAATTTTGTTGCAGGCTTTCGTAAGCGGCTTCCCAGTTCGCTTTGTCGCTGTCCAGCTGGTTGATGAACGCGATGATGGGCTTTTCGTGCTGGCGGGCGTACCGCGCCTGTATTTCCGTGCCTGCCTCGAAACCGTTCTGGGCGTTGATGACCATGACGCCGACGTCGGCGACTTTGAAAGCGGAAAACAGACCGCCGCAGAAATCGTCCGAGCCGGGAGGGTCTATGATGTTGAGTTTGTAGTTGTTGAATTCGGCGAATATTTGCGAAGGATAGATGCTTCGTTTGTAGATGTGTTCGATTTCCGTATGGTCCGACAAGGTAGAATCGGCTTCTACGCTGCCTCTCCGGTCCGTTACTTTTCCTTCGTAAGCCATGGCTTCGGCCAGCGTGGTCTTCCCTGAACCCGCACTGCCCAGCAACACGATGTTCTTGATTTCGTTAGGTAGGTATTTTTTCATACGTTTATGGTTTTATAAGCAGCTGCGGCCGGTTTTCCTTGCGGAACTCCCGCCGGCAGGCTCCTCGTATTAATAAAAAAGATCCTTGACCCGAAGCGTCGCCTGCGTCCGTCTCGATCGGTTTTCCGAGTCTGCGACCGGAGCGCATGGCGGAGAACAACATACGATTTACAAACTACGAAATAGTCGTAAAAGTTTTGTTGAGGTTTTAAATGTAGCGACTATTGTTCGGATTTCCAAATTAATCTTTTAAATTTTTCGATTATATCGTATAAAATGAAAATATATTGAAGATCCGGAGGGGTATGGTAAAGTTTTTGCGGGAATTTCCGGTCGGTTTCGCCGTCGGAATCCGGTTCGGGAAAAATTCGTACGAACTGTCGGATGGGCTTTTCGAAGCGTTGTTCCGAACATCGGGGAAATGCGGCGCGGCCGGGAGATCCGTTCCCGGAGAAACCGGTATTTTCTCCGGGTTTCCGCTTCGGCGGCGGAAAGAGAAGAATGCGAAAAAACTCTATGGCGGTTCCCGATAATTTTTATAACTTGCCCGGGTTATCGGCAGGAGAATTTCGTGTGTCCGGCCGGTACGGAGGCGGGAGGAAACGAGCCCGGGAAAACGATTCGTCCGGGGACAAATTAAGGAAAGCGGTTATGAAGAGATGGAAAGAAACTTTGTTGCTGGCGATTTTGCCGTTGCTGGCCTTTCGGGCGGAAGCGCAGGTGTACGCCCTTTCCGGGGACGCGGAAAAGACGCCGGCGTTCAAGGACGGCGAAAGATTGAAATATGCGGTAAGCTATAAGGTGGGATTTGTCAATGTGGACGTGGCGAGCGTCACGTTCGCCATTACCAACGCGAAGGTAAACGGTGTCGAGACCTATCATATCACGGCGGTAGGAAAGGTCAATTCCCGTTACCGGTGGTTTTACGATCTGAACGATGTTTACGAGTCCTGGCTGGACAAGGAAAATTTGCGCCCGGTTTATTTCCGGAACGAATTGTCGGAGGGGGATTACCGGTTCCGGAGCAATTACCTGTACGACTGGGACAGTATGAAAGTCTCTACTACCGCCCGC
Source organism: uncultured Alistipes sp. (assembly GCA_949286165.1). Taxonomy (GTDB): domain Bacteria; phylum Bacteroidota; class Bacteroidia; order Bacteroidales; family Rikenellaceae; genus CASDZK01. The sequence goes on along the minus strand of CASDZK010000024.1, from coordinate 21,599 downwards.
AACCTCAAGCACGATGCCGACGTGAAACGGGAATTTCCGATTTCGGAAGTCAGCTACGACGCCATCGCGCTGTTTTTCAACATGCGTTCTCTCGATATGGGGGCCAACCAGAAAGACCGCTGGTATCCGCTGGAGGTCGTTTTTGCGGATAAGGTCCGGAAGATCAATTACAAATTCATCGGAAAGGAACAGCGTGCGGTGGAAGGCATGGGCAAGATCGAAACGCTGGTTTTCCGTTGCCAGCTGGCCGATGCTTCGGGAAACGCTTTCGAGGACGGTTCGGAGTTCACGATCTGGATATCCGACGATAAGAACCGCATTCCGGTTTTCGTGGATTCTCCGATCAAGGTCGGTTCGGTCAAGGTGCGTTTGACCCATTTCGCCGGATTGAAACATTGAATCGGGATAAAAATTCATAAAGAGTTGATCCAGAGAGAAAAAAAAGGCGTTTTTTTGTTGTTTTAAAAGAATGTCGTATATTTGCGGTCTGAAATTGTAAAAGTGTGCTTTGTCGAACGCAGAGCACCGGTAGTAAACAACGCAGTAAAAAAACAAAAATGCCAACCATTCAACAGTTAGTACGTAAAGGAAGAGTAAAGCCCGAGTTCAAAAGCAAGGCTCCGGCTTTGGACGCATGTCCGCAACGTCGCGGCGTGTGCGTGAGGGTATATACGACAACCCCCAAAAAGCCGAATTCGGCGATGAGAAAAGTGGCGCGCGTGCGCTTGACCAACGGTAAGGAAGTGAACGCCTATATTCCGGGCGAAGGACACAACCTGCAGGAACACTCCATCGTGCTGGTGCGCGGCGGTCGTGTGAAAGACCTGCCCGGTGTTCGTTACCACTTGGTGCGCGGTGCGCTGGACGCAGCCGGCGTGGACGGCCGCAACCAACGCCGTTCCAAGTACGGAACCAAGAAACCGAAAGCGGGTGCAGCTCCTGCAAAAGGCAAGAAGTAACAACAAAGAGTAAAAGCGAAAAATTAAAGATTTAAAACAAAATGAGAAAAGCGAAGCCTAAAAAGCGAATTCTACTTCCAGACCCCAAGTTTGGAGACGTTATGGTTACACGTTTCGTAAACAACCTTATGCTGGACGGTAAGAAGAGTATTGCTTACAATATTTTCTATGATGCCATAGACATTGTAGGCGAGAAGATGAAGGACTCTGACAAGGCTCCTTTGGATATTTGGAAAAAAGCGATCGAAAACATCACTCCGCAGGTTGAGGTAAAATCCCGCCGCGTGGGGGGTGCTACTTTCCAGGTACCTGTTGAAGTACGACCCGAGCGTAAAATATCCCTGAGCATGAAGAACCTCATTCTTTATTCCAGAAAAAGAGCCGGTCGTTCCATGGCAGAAAAACTTTCTGCGGAAATCATTGCTGCGTATAATGAAGAAGGCGGCGCCTTCAAGCGTAAAGAAGAAATGCACAGAATGGCCGAAGCCAACAAAGCATTTGCCCATTTCAGATTTTAATTAAGGAGAGAACTTACTATAATGGCAAGAGATCTTAGATATACGAGAAATATCGGTATCATGGCCCACATCGACGCGGGCAAGACTACCACGACTGAGCGTATTCTTTTCTATACGGGCAAAACCCATAAAATGGGGGAAACTCATGAAGGGGCGGCCACGATGGACTGGATGGTTCAGGAGCAGGAACGCGGTATTACCATCACGTCCGCTGCTACGACGACCTTCTGGAATTATGACAACAATACGTATCAGATCAATATTATCGATACTCCGGGGCACGTGGATTTTACCGTTGAGGTAGAGCGTTCGCTGCGTGTGCTGGACGGTGCCGTCGCTACCTTCTGTGCGGTAGGCGGCGTGGAACCCCAGTCTGAAACGGTATGGCGTCAGGCCGACAAATACAACGTTCCCCGTATCGGGTATGTGAATAAGATGGACCGTACCGGTGCGGACTTCCTGAGCGTGGTGGCTCAGGTCAAAGAACGTCTGGGAGCCAATGCGGTTCCCGTGGTGCTGCCGATCGGTGCGGAAGACAAGTTCGAAGGACTGGTCGATCTGATTTACAAACGTTCCATCATTTATTTCGACGACAAGACCGTCCGTGACAATTACAAGTTCGGGGAAATTCCCGCTCACATGGCCGCTGAGGTCGAAGAGTGGCGGAATGTCCTGATCGAAGAGATCGCTGCTTCCGACGAAGCCCTGATGGAAAAATTCTTCGAAGATCCCGATTCGATTACGCCGGAAGAGATCATTTCCGCGCTGCGCAAGGCGACGATCAACATGTCGGTAATCCCCATGTTGTGCGGATCGTCTTTCAAAAACAAGGGCGTTCAGCTGTTGCTGGACAGCATTGTGGCTTATTTGCCGGCTCCGACGGATATCGAAGCGATCAAAGGAACCAATCCCGCTACCGGCGAAGAAGTGGTTCGCCACTCTTCGGAAAAAGAACCGTTCTGCGGGCTGGCGTTTAAAATCGCTACCGACCCGTTCGTGGGCCGTCTGGCATTCGTCCGGGTATATTCGGGAAAGATGGACGCGGGTTCGTACGTGCTGAACAGCCGTTCCGGCAAAAAAGAACGCATCAGCCGTCTGTACCAGATGCACTCGAACAAACAGAACCCGATGGAGACCGTCGGAGCCGGGGATATTTGCGGCGCCGTAGGTTTCAAAGACGTGAGAACGGGAGATACGTTGTGCGATGAAAAAGCGCCTATTACGCTCGAATCCATGACCTTCCCGGAACCCGTGATCGGATTGGCCATCGAGCCCAAGACGCAGAAAGACCTCGATAAGCTGGGCATCGCGTTGGGCAAGTTGTCCGAAGAAGACCCCACCTTTACCGTGAAAACCGACGAGGATTCCGGCCAGACCGTCATCAGCGGAATGGGCGAACTCCACTTGGAAATCATCGTCGATCGTTTGAAACGGGAATTCGGCGTGGAAATCAATCAGGGCGCTCCGCAAGTAAATTATAAGGAAGCGTTGACGACTACCGTGCAGCATCGGGAAGTGTTCAAGAAACAGACCGGGGGCCGCGGTAAGTTCGCCGATATTATTTTCGAAATCGGTCCTTGTTCCGAAGGGGACAAGATGGGGCTCGAATTCGAAGATACCGTCAAGGGGGGGAATATTCCCAAGGAATTTATTCCCGCCGTACAGAAAGGTTTCCAGACGGCCATGTTGAACGGTCCGCTTGCGGGTTATCCGATCGACAGCATGAAGGTAACCTTGATCGACGGTTCTTTCCACCCGGTTGACTCAGACCAGCTCTCTTTTGAAATCTGCGCAAGAAACGGTTTCCGTCAGGCGGCTAAAAAGGCTGCGCCGGTAATCATGGAACCGTTGATGAACGTGGAAGTGGTAACCCCGGAAGAAAACATGGGGGATATCATCGGCGACCTGAACAAACGCCGCGGCCAGATCAACGGCATGGAGTCGAAAGGCAATGCCCGTGTTGTGAAGGCTAAGGTACCTCTTTCCGAAATGTTCGGTTATGTGACCGTATTGCGTACCATTTCTTCGGGACGCGCGACTTCTTCGATGGAATTTTCCAACTTCGCGGAAGTTCCGGCTAACATTGCCAAGGAAATTATCGAAAAATCGAGCGGCAAGGTTAAAGACATTGAATAATTTAGAGGGATTACAGTTATGAGTCAGAAAATAAGAATTAAATTGAAATCGTACGATCATAATCTGGTGGACAAGTCTGCTGAAAAGATCGTCAAAACCGTCAAATCGACGGGCGCAGTAGTGAGCGGTCCTATTCCTCTTCCTACCCAGAAGAAGATTTTTACCATCAACCGTTCTACTTTTGTGAATAAAAAATCGCGTGAACAATTCCAGCTTTCCACGTTCAAGCGTATTCTGGACATTTACAGCTCCACTCCCAAGACGATCGACGCCTTGATGAAACTGGAGTTGCCCAGTGGCGTGGAAGTGGAAATCAAAGTGTGATTCTTGTCTTGCGGATTGTTCCGTAAGGAAACGGAGGGTTCCCGGTTATCGGGAATCCTTTTTTTGTATTTGCAAGGTGCGAGGGACGGAAACAGGTAATACGTTTTCTATTGAAAACGGCCATCGTATATATAATTATTCGGGTCGGTAAAGTCGGTTAATAGGTGTAATTATCATGCCGAAAAGATGAACGGATGTAATTTTATAGCATAATCGATATACCTAAATATTTATATGACTATGAAAAAAAATTACCTGTTTGTCGGGTTATGCGCATTGCTTTTATCGACGGCTTGCAGCAAAGACCCGGAAACTACGGATCCGAATCCGGATCCGGGAGAAGTGGAGAATCCGACGGATAAAAACGATTGGAATGAAATCGTGCAACAAGCGCCCGTATTGGAAGAGTTGCCCGCTTTCGAGGCTTCGGCGGAATCGTGCGAATACGATGCGGAGAAAGGGTTGGCCGTCATCGCTTATAAGGATGTGTCGTTGGATAAGGCGCAGGAATACGGCGACCGGTTGGCCGAAGACGGGTTTACGGTCTGGCGGCAACCGGCGGCTGCGAATACGCAGGCTAAAGTATCGTTGGAAACCGTTGATCGGGATTCCTTGGTGGAGCAGATTCTGGAAAGCAACGGCTTGTTGAGTGATTCTTCGCTGCTCGGTGGCCGCTACAATGCGTTTTATTACCGTTTGCAGGAGTCGGAAGATGTTGCGGCGGATTCGGTAGAAATCGGAGGAGTGAGCGCCAGTATCGTCCATCTGAATTTGCAGGAACAGGCGGACAGTACCGGCTGCAATTTCCGGATGCGGGTGTTGAATACCCGGACGGAGTTGGCGGAACCGGAAGTTCCAGATTCGGTCGTTTTAGCGCAGGAACGGGCCGCTTTGGTTGAATTGTACGGTTTGATGGGCGGCGATCGGATGACCTATTTGCAGAACTGGCTGACCGATGCGCCTGTAGGCGAATGGACCGGGATTGCGACGAACGAACGCGGCCGGGTTGTCAAAATCGCTATAGCGCAAAATCCGGATCCGGTGGAATCGTTCGGCGGATTGTTGAAGAAGTTTTCCGAACTGCAGTCGCTGACCTTGCAACAGGGGAATTTCGGCAGCGGCATTTTTTCCGAAATCGGAGAGTTGTCCGGCTTAACCTATTTGAATATAGGGTATATGCCGCTTCAGTGCGAGTTTCCGGAAGCGATTTTTCAGTTGAAGGAACTGGATACTTTGGCCTTGAACAGTGCAGGATTGCAAGGGGCGTTCCCGACCGGTTGGTCGCAGCTGCCGAAACTGAAATCCCTTGCTTTGATGGATAATGATTTGACCGGTTCCGTTCCTGAAGAATTGGCTGCTTTGGAACGGTTAGAGTATCTGAATATCTGCCGTAATCGTTTGTCCGGAATGCTGCCTGCCGAAGTAACGGCGATGCCGGCCTGGACAAGCAATGACAATTATTCCCAGCAAGACGGATACGGATTCGACGTGCCGGAAAGTTTGGCGAAAGAAGCTGAAATTTTGTTGGAAATCGTAGAAAAGATAAAAGAAAAGAATCCGTATGTGATTCTTAATTGGGATACCGAATCCGATATTTATCAATGGAATGGTCTTGGGTTTTCTTCGGACCATATAACGAGTTTGGGGGAAGGAACGAGTATCGTTTTGGATGCGGAGCTGTTCGAGAAAATATGCGGATTGACGGGATTGACGAATTTGCGGGTCGGCAGCGACGATAACGTAATTCCGGAACAGATATCCCGGCTTGAAAATCTGGAAACATTAAGCGTGTGGAGTTATACGGAAGCAGCCGTTCAACCTTTTCCGGAAGGGGTTTTTTCATTGTCCCGATTGAAAGAGCTGATTTTGAGTATAAAACTGGAATCTTTGCCGGATGGGTTCGACCGTTTGCCGGAATTGGAAAGTCTGAGTTTGCAGTGCGAGATGTCGGGCGGTTTCCCTGAATCCGTTCTGTCGTTGCCGAAACTTTGTAATCTGAATTTGCAGAATAATAACCTGACCGGGGAAGTGCCGTTTGCGGCTTTGGCCGAACGGTCGTGGGAGTCGTTGAATTTGAGAAACAACCGGTTCGAGGGCGTTGTCGATGTATCGGCGGATTATTATAATAAGTTGATAACGTCCGATATTTTAATGCAGCAATCCGGATTCGGATTCCGTTTTTCGGGAACGCTCAGCCATGAATGGTTGCCGAAAGGGGGATGTATGACGGCTTTGCAGGCGCCCGGAGATTCGGAATTCGCATACGGCTGGCGGCAGGAAAACTTGGTGGACGGTAAAGTGGGTAGTATCGGATGGTGGAGCAATTCGTTGCCGGCCCGGGTAACGGTCAGTTTTACGGATCCGGTGGAATTGGATAGCATTCGGATTTATCATCGAGATATTAATTCTCCGAATTTTTTTTACAAAATGGGCAATCCCCGAAAAATTCTGCTCTACGGTTATCAGGGAGAGGTTTTGCCGCAAGACGGAACTTTGGACGGATGGGAATTGATCGAAGAGTTGAATTCCGTGAAGCCGTCCGGACTGGAAGAGGGATGTACGGAGGAAGATATAGCGTACATTTCGAAAGGGGAAGGTTTCGCGCTGCCTGCCGGTAAGCCGGCTTACCGGCATATCAAGTTGGTGGTGACGGAAGTTTGGGAGCCGACTTTCGAATGTGTCAGTATCATGGAAGTCGATGTTAAGGGAAGCACGACTTTTGAATAAATCGGAGTTGTCTCGGTTCTGGAAAGGCGGTTTCAAATCTATTGAAACCGCCTTTCCCTGTTGAAATGCCGGCCGTCTCTTTTTGCGGTCGTAACCGACGGAATGCGAATGTTCGTTTTCATTTCGAAACCGGTTTTTGACCGAAAAGGGGCAGACCGGGGCTATCTGCTTGTAAAAGAACGAAAAAGATGAAAAAAAGAAGTGAAAAAATTTGATATTCGGAGGAAATGCCATATCTTTGTAGTCACGTTTATTGGATAAAGCTGCGTAAGTGCTTGAAAATAAGCGTGTAAAAGTTTATTAACCATTCATTAACAAAATGTCAGGACTAATTGGAAAAAAAATCGGAATGACATCCGTTTTCAGTGCCGAGGGTAAAAATATACCATGCACTGTTATTGAGGCTGGTCCCTGTGTTGTTACGCAAATCAAGACCGTGGAAAAAGATGGCTACGAAGCGGTTCAGATTGCCTATGACGAAAAGAAAGAAAAACACACCAGCAAAGCATTATTGGGTCACTTCGCTAAGGCGAATACCACTCCGAAACGTAAACTGGTTGAGTTCAAGTCGTTCGAACAGGAACTCAATCTGGGCGACACCGTTACTGTCGAACAATTTACGGACGGGGACTGGGTTGACGTAACCGGCATTTCCAAGGGTAAAGGTTTCCAGGGCGTTGTGAAACGTCATGGTTTCGGCGGTGTAGGCGGCCAGACGCACGGTCAGCACAACCGTCTTCGCGCTCCCGGTTCGCTGGGCGCTTCGTCTTATCCTTCGAGAGTGTTCAAAGGAAAACGTCTGCCGGGCCGTACCGGAGGAGAACGGGTAAAGGTGCTGAACCTTCGCGTACTGAAAGTTATCCCTGAAAACAATCTGATCCTTGTGAAAGGGTCTATTCCGGGAGCAAAAGGTTCTTACTTAATAATTGAGGATTAGTAATGGAATTAGCAGTATTGAACATTGCCGGTCAGGAAACCGGCAAGCAGGTAACCCTGAACGACGCTATTTTTGGTATAGAACCTAACGACCATGCGATTTATCTGGACGTTAAGCAATTTCTTGCGAACCAACGTCAAGGTACGCACAAGGCGAAACAACGCAACGAGGTTTCGGGTTCGACCAAAAAACTGAAAAAGCAAAAAGGCACGGGCGGCGCTCGTTGCGGCAGCATCAAATCGCCGGTATTCGTAGGCGGCGGCCGCGTGTTCGGTCCGGTTCCCCGCGATTACAGCTTTAAGCTGAATAAAAAACTGAAACAGTTGGCACGTAAAAGTGCCCTCTCTTATAAAGCGAAGTCTGATTCGATTACCGTAGTGGAAAACTTCGATTTCGAAGCGCCCAAAACGAAGGAGTTTGTGGCTATGACCAAAAACCTGCATCTGGACGATACGAAAATACTGGTGGTTTTGGCGGAAAATCGGAAAAACGTGGTATTGTCAGCTCGTAATTTGCAGAAAGTAAAGGTTATCCCGGCTTCCAATATCAATACTTACGACGTGATGAACGCTTCGAAGGTGTTGTTCGTTGAAAATTCGCTGGAAACGGTAAACCAAATGTTCGGACTATAATATACGACTAAGCAATGGAAATATTACATAAGCCTATCTTGACCGAAAAAATGACTATTCAAGGCGAAAAATTGAATAGATACGGGTTCATCGTTGATCGCAAGGCCAACAAATTGCAAATCAAACAGGCCGTGGAAAAAATGTATAACGTTATAGTTACCGACGTTAATACAGCGAATTACATGGGTAAGGTAAAAAGCCGCTATACGAAGGCCGGTATGCTTGTAGGTAGAAGCAACAACTACAAAAAAGCGATCGTTACCCTGAAGAATGGCGATAAGATTGATTTTTACAGTAATATCTAGCAGAAATGGCAGTAAAGAAATTCAAACCCATTACTCCGGGGCAAAGACATAAAATTATAGGTACGTTCGACGATATTACATCGTCAAAACCTGAAAAATCATTGCTTCGTCCGTTGAAAAGCACCGGCGGACGCAACAACAGCGGTAAAATGACCATGCGTTACATCGGCGGCGGACATAAGAGAATGTACCGCGTGATCGATTTCAAACGCGACAAGGACGGCATGGCGGGTACGGTTCGTACCATCGAATACGATCCCAACCGTTCCGCACGCATTGCATTGGTCGTATATGCCGACGGAGAAAAGAGATATATCGTAGCACCTAATGGTCTTCAGGTCGGACAAAAGATCGAAAGCGGAGCAGGCGTGGCTCCCGAAGTGGGAAACACGTTGTACCTGTCGGAAATTCCTCTGGGTACGGTCATCCACAATATCGAGCTTTATCCGGGGCAGGGCGCCGTTATGGCGCGCAGCGCAGGCTCTTATGCGCAGTTGCTGGCTCGTGAAGGCAAATACGCTATTATAAAACTTCCTTCAGGCGAAACCAGAATGGTTTTGGTTTCTTGCCGTGCAACGGTAGGGACCGTTTCCAACCCCGACCACATTCTCGAATCGCACGGGAAAGCGGGTCGCAAACGTTGGTTGGGTCGTCGTCCCCGTAACCGCGGTGTTGCCATGAACCCCGTCGATCACCCCATGGGCGGTGGCGAAGGACGTTCTTCCGGAGGACATCCCCGTTCACGCAAGGGACTTCTTGCCAAAGGTTACAAAACGAGAGATCCGAAAAAACAGACCTCGAAATTTATTGTTACAAGAAGGAAAAAATAAATCATTTAAACTAGTAGCGTAATGAGTCGTTCACTTAAAAAAGGCCCTTTCATCGAGCCTAAATTGGAAAGCAAAATCCTTGCCCAGAACGAATCCGGCAAGAAGACAGTTATTAAAACATGGTCACGTGCTAGTATGATTTCTCCTGATTTTGTCGGTCATACTATCGCGGTACACAACGGCAACAAGTTCATTCCCGTATATATTACGGAGAACATGGTGGGACACAAACTCGGCGAGTTTGCCCTGACCAGAACGTTCCGCGGTCATGCTGGTAATAAGAAAAAATAGTGTAAATAAGTAATTCATTAGAATAATGGGTGCAAGAAAAAGTATAAGAGCCGAAAAACTCAAGGCAGAAAAGAAGCAGAAGGCGATCGCCGTGCTGCGCAACTGCCCCACGTCTCCCCGCAAGATGCGTCTGGTAGCCGATATTATCCGGGGCGTGGAAATCAATAAGGCTTTGGGTATTCTCCATTACAGCAAGCAGGATGCCTCTGCAAGACTTGAAAAATTATTGCGTTCCGCTATCGCGAACTGGGAAGCCAAGAATGAAGGCGAACGTCTGGAAGACAACCAGTTGTGCGTGAAAGAAATTTTCGTTGATAATGCAAGAATCTTGAAACGGATCATGCCCGCTCCGCAGGGTCGCGCGCACAGAATCCGCAAAAGATCGAATCATGTCACTATCGTAGTGGACAAAATGGTAAATTCAAATAAAAACGAATAAGTCAGATGGGACAAAAAGTTAATCCGATAGCAAACAGGCTTGGTATTATCCGCGGATGGGATTCCTCGTGGTATGGCAGCAAGAAAGATTTTTCTTCGAAGCTTGTAGAAGATGCTAAAATACGTGAGTATTTGAATGCCCGTCTGGCAAAGGCGAGCGTTTCCAAGATCATTATCGAACGCACCTTGAAGCTGATTACTGTGACGGTCAGCACGGCACGTCCGGGAATCATCATCGGCAAGGGCGGTCAGGAAGTGGACAAGCTGAAGGAAGAGTTGAAGAAACTGACCGGTAAGGATGTTCAGATCAACATTTTCGAAGTGAAACGTCCGGAAATCGATGCCGTTATCGTCAGCAACAACATCGCTCGTCAGGTCGAAGGCCGCGTTTCTTACCGCCGCGCGATCAAAACCGCGATCGCTTCTACCATGAGAATGGGAGCCGAAGGGATCAAGGTTCAGATCTCCGGTCGTGTGGGCGGCGCCGAAATGGCTCGTTCCGAAACTTATAAGGAAGGCCGTATTCCTTTGCATACGTTCCGTGCCGACGTAGATTACAATCTGGCGGAAGCCTTGACGAAAGTCGGTTTGCTGGGTATCAAGGTATGGATCTGCAACGGCGAAGTATATGGCAAACGCGATCTTTCTCCGATTGCGGGAACGGCTGCTTCCGCGGCGGGTAAGGGTCCGCAGGGGGGGGCTCCGCGTCCGGGTTTCGGCAGAGGCGCCAAGAAAAACAACAAAAGAAAGAAATAGTTAGGTCAGACTTTAAAAAATAATCGTCATGTTACAGCCAAAAAAGACAAAATTCAGAAGAATGCAGAAAGGCCGCATGAAAGGTCTGGCTCAGAGAGGCAACCAGCTCGCTTTCGGCTCGTTCGGCATCAAAGCGCTTGAAAATGCATGGATCACGGGCCGTCAGATAGAAGCTGCCCGTCAGGCTATCGTGCGTCATATGAAACGTGAAGGTCAGATATGGATCAAGATATTCCCCGACAAACCCATTACCAAAAAGCCGGCCGAAGTCCGCATGGGTAAAGGGAAAGGTTCGCCCGAAGGATTCGTGGCGCCCGTGACTCCGGGACGCATCCTGATCGAAATCGAAGGGGTGCCCATGAGCGTAGCGCAGGAAGCGTTGCGTCTGGGTGCGCAGAAACTGCCCATCACGACCAAATTCGTCGTTCGAAGAGATTATACGGAAAATACAATTTAGTACGCGATGAAAACGAAAGAAATCAGAGAAATGTCCATTCAGGACCTGCAGGAACGAATTGCAGCAGAAAAGGCGGCATTGGTAGCGGCTAAATTGAACCATGCCGTATCTCCCGTCGAAAATCCAACCACATTACTGAAAGCTCGCAGAAACATAGCGCGCATGCTTACTATTCTGAGAGAAAAACAAAATTAATTGTTAAAGGAATTCACACATGGAAAGAAATCTTAGAAAAGAAAGAATAGGCGTGGTGGTTAGCAATAAGATGGAAAAATCTATTGTTATTGCGGTAAAAAGAAAGGTAAAACATCCGATTTACGGTAAGTTCGTGAACAAAACGACCAAGTTCGTGGCTCATGACGAAAAGAACGAGTGCAATCCCGGCGATACCGTGAAAATTATGGAAACCAGACCGCTGAGCAAAACGAAGCGTTGGAGATTAGTTGAAATTATAGAAAGAGCTAAATAGTCATGATACAACAAGAAAGCAGACTAACAGTGGCCGATAACAGCGGGGCGAAGGAAGTGCTTTGCATCCGCGTGCTGGGCGGTACGAAAAAACGTTATGCGTCGATCGGCGATAAAATCGTAGTTACTGTGAAAAGCGCCAATCCTTCCGGCGATGTCAAGAAGGGGATGGTGTCGAAAGCAGTTGTGGTAAGGACCAAAAAAGAAGTTCGTCGTGCCGACGGATCCTATATCCGTTTCGACGATAACGCCGTAGTTCTGTTGAACAATCAGGGCGAAATCCGCGGAACCCGTATTTTCGGCCCGGTGGCTCGCGAGCTTCGTGACTCTTTTATGAAAATAATATCACTGGCTCCTGAAGTGTTGTAATTAAAAAACGAGATTCAAAATGTCAAAATTACATATTAAAAAAGGGGATACCGTATATGTGAACGCCGGTAACAACCGCGGTCAGCAGGGGAAAGTGCTGGAAGTGCTGGTAAAAGAACAGCGCGCCCGCGTGGAAGGCGTCAATATGGTCAGCAAACACACCAAGCCGAATGCCAAGAATCCCCAGGGCGGTATCGTAAAGCAGGAAGCTCCGATACATATCTCCAATCTGCAGGTCGTTGATCCGAAAACGGGGAAACCGACCCGGATCGGCCGGAAAATGGCAGACAATGGTAAATTAGTTCGTTACTCTAAAAAATCAGGGGAGGAAATCAAGTAATGGCATACGTACCTTCGCTTAAAACCAAATATAAAGAGGAAATTATTCCCGCTCTGCAGAAAGAGTTCGGTTACAAGAACGTAATGCAGGTTCCCAAATTGGAAAAAATCGTGGTCAATCAGGGGATCGGACAGGCTGTGGCCGACAAGAAACTGATCGAGGTGGCACAGGCCGAACTGAGCCTGATTACCGGTCAGAAAGCGGTATTGACCCGTTCGAAGAAAGATATTTCCAACTTCAAGCTCCGGAAAGGCATGCCGATCGGAGTACGGGTAACTTTGCGAAAAGATCGCATGTATGAGTTTCTGGAAAGATTAATTTGTGTATCTTTGCCCCGTATCCGCGATTTCAAAGGAATCAACGACAAGTTTGACGGCAAGGGTAACTATACGCTGGGAGTTACCGAACAGATTATCTTCCCCGAGATCGATATCGACAAGATAACGAAGATCCTTGGGGTGGAAATTACGTTTGTAACGACGAGCGACAACGACGAAGAAGCTTATGCTTTGCTGAGAGAATTCGGCTTACCATTTAAAAACGCTAAAAAAAACTAATATAATTCTATGGCAAAAGAATCGATGAAGGCGCGCGAAGCGAAGCGTCTGAAACTGGTTGAAAAGTACGCCGCCAAACGCGCCGCTTTGAAAGAAGCCGGAGATTATGTCGGATTGGCTAAATTGCCCAGAAATTCCAGTCCCGTGAGACTGCACAACCGTTGCAAATTGACGGGGCGTCCCAAGGGATACATGCGGATTTTCGGGATCAGCCGCATCTCTTTCCGGGAAATGGCTTCCAAGGGTTTGATCCCCGGAGTGAAAAAAGCAAGTTGGTAGAAATTTACTATTATTAATTATATTTTTCGAAATGACTGATCCTATTGCAGATTTTCTAACACGGATTAGGAATGCTGTGAAAGCCAACCACAAGGTGGTTGAAGCTCCCAGCTCCAAGATGAAGAAGGAAATGACCCGCATTCTTCACGAACAGGGTTATATTCTGGCTTACAAGTTCAGTACGGATGAGCGTGGACACGAAACGATCAAAATCGCGTTGAAGTACCATCCTCAGACGAAACAACCGGCGATCAAGAACCTGAAACGCGTCAGCCGTCCGGGTTTGCGCCGTTATGCATCCGTTGCAGATATGCCCCGCGTGCTTAACGGTTTGGGTATCGCCATCCTTTCTACCTCCAAGGGCATCATGACCGACAAGGCCGCTCGGGAACAGAACGTAGGCGGGGAAGTGTTGTGCTATATTTATTAATGTTTTAATTTATTCGAAATGTCAAGAATTGGAAAATTACCTGTAAACTTGCCGGCCGGGGTTACCGTAACCGTAGCGCCCGATAATACGGTAAGCGTGAAAGGCCCTCTTGGTACACTGTCGCAAAAAGTCGATACGGATATTACCGTGTCCGTGGAAGACGGCGCCGTTCATGTGACCCGCCCGACGAATCAGCCCCGCCATCGTTCGATGCACGGTCTGTATCGTGCTTTGATCAACAACATGGTAATCGGAGTTTCAAAAGGTTATGAAACCAAACAGGAACTGGTAGGGGTAGGATATAAAGTAGAAGCCAAAGGCCAGATTCTGGAATTCAGCCTCGGCTATTCTCACGATATCTTCTTTGAACTGCCTGCGGAAGTCAAAGCGGAAGTATTCGCGGAAAAGAAAGGAAATCCCATCCTTACGCTGAAATCTGCAGACAAACAGCTTATCGGTCAGGTAGCGGCTAAGATCCGTTCGTTGCGCAAGCCCGAACCTTACAAAGGGAAAGGGATCAAGTTCGTGGGCGAACAGCTCAGACGTAAAGCCGGTAAATCTGCTAACGCTAAATAATAAAACCGCTTTTAGATTATGGCACTTACAAAAATTCAAAGAAGAAATCGCATCAAGATGCGTATCCGCAAAGTGGTTAGCGGAACTGCTCAAAGACCTCGCATGTCCGTCTTTAGAAGTAATAAACAAATATATGTTCAGTTGATCGACGATGTGAATGCCCGTACGTTGGTGGCTGCCTCTTCGAAAGATGCGGCGGTCGTTGCCGAAGCGGCCGGCAAGAACAAGTCGGAAATCGCTGCGCTGGTAGGTAAGCTGGCCGCACAGCGTTCGATCGAAAAGGGAATTACTTCCGTCGCTTTCGACCGCAACGGTTACCTGTACCACGGTAGAGTAAAAATGTTGGCTGACGCTGCCCGGGAAGGCGGCCTTAAATTCTAAGCATTATGTCAAATACGAACATAAAAAAAGTAAGAACGAGCGATCTGGAACTGAAAGACAGACTCGTGAGTATTCAGCGCGTTACGAAAGTAACGAAAGGGGGGCGTACCTTCAGCTTTTCGGCTATCGTAGTGGTAGGTAATGAAAACGGCATCGTAGGATACGGTCTCGGGAAAGCGAATGAAGTGACCGCCGCTATTTCCAAAGGGGTGGAAGACGCCAAAAAGAACCTGATCAAAGTTCCGGTGCTGAAAGGGACTATTCCCCATGCGCAGGAATCCAAGTTCGGCGGTTCTTTGGTATTGATCAAACCGGCGGCTCCCGGTACCGGAGTGATCGCAGGGGGTGCTATGCGTGCCGTGTTGGAAAGCGTCGGCGTGCATAACGTCTTGGCGAAAAGCAAAGGGTCTTCCAATCCTCATAATTTGGTAAAAGCTACTGTCGCTGCTCTTTCACAGCTTCGCGACGCTTACAGCGTAGCCGAAGTGAGAGGTGTTTCATTGAGCAAAGTGTTTAACGGTTAAACTCCTCGGTATTATGGCAAAAATTAAGATTACGCAAATAAGAAGTAGAATTGGCGCTTCCCGGATTCAAAAAGAGAATCTGACTTCGCTGGGACTGAAAAAGATGAACCAGACGGTAGAACATGAGGATTCTGCGGTAATACTGGGCATGGTTAACAAGGTTAGGCATCTGGTAAAAGTGGAAGAAGCCAAGTAGTTATTAATTCTTTATACCGTAAAATAGAATGAATTTAAGTAATTTGAAACCCGCAGCGGGTTCTAATAAATCAGAAAAGAGAATAGGGCGTGGTCAGGGCTCGGGTCGTGGCGGCACCTCTACTCGCGGTCATAAAGGTGCTAAATCTCGTTCGGGATATACTTCGAAAAGAGGTTTCGAAGGCGGTCAGATGCCTTTGCAGAGACGTCTTCCCAAATACGGGTTTAACAACATCAACCGTGTGGAATACAAGGCTATCAATATCTCCGTTATTTCCGATTTGGCGGCTAAGCACAATCTGTCGCAGATCGATGTGGATACGTTGATCCAATACGGTCTGGTTTCCAAGAACGATAGAGTTAAGATATTGGGAAACGGCCAGTTGACTGCAAAACTGAGCGTTACGGCGCATGCTTTTTCCAAAAGCGCGGTAGCGGCCATCGAAGCTCAACAGGGAGAAGCCATAAAATTGTAATTAGATGAAACGACTAATCGAAACTATTAAGAATATCTTTAAGATAGAAGAGTTGAGAAAGCGTATTTTATATACGCTGGGACTTATTCTTATCTACAGATTGGGGAGCTTTGTGACGTTGCCGGGCATCAATCCGGAAGCATTGGCCAATCTGCACAGCCAGGTAGAGGGGAACGGTCTTTTGGGACTGTTGGACCTCTTTTCCGGCGGTGCCTTCAGCAATGCCTCCATCTTCGCGCTCGGTATCATGCCTTATATCTCCGCCTCCATCGTCATTCAGTTGATGGGGATTTTGGTGCCTCATTTTCAAAAATTGCAGCGTGAAGGGGAGAGCGGACGTCGCAAATTGAACCAATGGACGAGATATTTGACGATAGCGGTCGTCCTGTTGCAAGGGCCGACGTACCTGGTCAATCTGCATACGCAGCTTCCGGAAGCGGCTTACGTGTTGGGATCGTCGAGCGTGTTGTTTTCCATAACGGCAACCATCGTGCTGTTGGCCGGAACCATGTTCGTCATGTGGTTGGGCGAGAAGATTACCGACAAAGGGATCGGAAACGGCGTTTCCCTGATTATCATGGTCGGGATCATCGCCCGGTTGCCTCACGCTTTGTTGGCCGAGTTCAATACCCGTCTGACGGAATCGACGGGCGGTCCGGTAGCTCTTGTCGTGGAACTGGTCGTGTTGTTCGTTATCTTTGCGGCTACCATCGCCTTGGTGCAGGCTACCCGCAAGATTCCGGTTCAGTACGCCAAACGCATCGTGGGAAACAAACAGTACGGCGGCGTGCGTCAGTACATTCCTTTGAAGATCAATGCTGCGGGGGTAATGCCGATCATTTTCGCGCAGGCGTTGATGTTTATTCCGATGTTTTTCACGCGGTTCGAGGCTACCCAGTCGTTCGTAGCCGTTTTCGCGGATTATACCGGTTTCTGGTATAATTTCGTATTCGCTCTGCTGGTTATCGCATTTACCTGGTTCTATACGGCCATTACGGTAAATCCGATGATGATGGCCGAAGACATGAAACGCAACGGCGGGTTTATTCCCGGCATCAAACCCGGAAAGAAGACTTCCGATTACTTGGACACGATCATGTCCAGAATCACGTTTCCGGGGTCCGTATTCCTGGCGTTCGTCGCTATTTTGCCGGCATTCGCCATGAAGTTCGGGATCAATAACCAGTTCGCGTTGTTCTACGGCGGGACCTCCCTGTTGATTTTGGTAGGCGTGATATTGGATACGCTGCAACAAATCGAAAGTTATCTGTTGTTGCGCCACTATGACGGTCTGATGAAAAACGGCCGGTTGAAGGGACGTTCGGGACTGTAATTTACTTGACGGTGTGTAACAAGTAAAAACGATGATAGATTTAAAAACGGAAGAAGAGATAGAATTGCTTCGCGAGAACAATCAGCTCGTGTCGAAAACGCTGGCCGAAGTAGGCAAGCACATCCGGCCGGGCGTTTCTACCGCTTATCTGGACAAGATCGCGGAAGATTACATTCGGGCGAACGGGGCAATTCCCGCTTTTCTCGGGTATGGCGGTTTCCCCGCTACTTTGTGTGTGTCGGTAAACGACGAGGTGGTGCATGGGATACCTTCCGAAAAACGGATAATCAGGGAAGGAGACATTGTTTCCATAGATTGCGGGACCTTCATGAAGGGGTTTTACGGTGATTCTGCATATACGTTTGCAGTGGGAGAGGTGGCGCCGGAGGTGCTGAATCTGCTGAAAGTTACCGAGGAGGCTCTTCGTAAAGGGGCCGAACAGGCGGTTGCCGGCCGTCGCATCGGAGATATTTCCTATGCGGTGCAGGAACACGCCGAAAGCCATGGTTATTCCGTCGTGCGCGAATTGATCGGACACGGGTTGGGCAAACAGTTGCACATGAAGCCCGATGTTCCCAATTACGGTGTACGCGGCAGGGGACCTTTGCTGAAGAAAGGGATGGTTATTTGTATCGAACCCATGATCAATATGGGAAAGAAAAACGTGGTTTTCGAGAGTGATGGCTGGACTGTCAGAACCGCGGACCGTAAACCTTCGGCGCATTTCGAGTTTGCCGTGGCAGTGGGAGAAAAAACACCGGATATACTGACGACTTTTGAATTTATCGAAAATTAAACTCTGATTAAATGGCTAAACAGGCTGCAATTGAAAAAGACGGCACAATTATCGAAGCTCTTTCGAATGCGATGTTTCGGGTGGAACTGGATAATGGCCATGTAATTACCGCTCACATATCGGGCAAGATGCGGATGCACTACATCAAAATCCTGCCGGGCGATAAGGTGAAGGTGGAAATGTCCCCGTACGACTTGTCGAAGGGGAGAATCTCATTTAGATACAAATAAACCGTTTTCGAAAATGAAAGTTAAAGCATCTATTAAAAAACGTAGCGAGGATTGCAAAATAGTTCGTCGTAAGGGCCGCCTTTACGTGATTTGCAAAAAGAATCCTAAATTCAAAATGCGCCAAGGTTAATTTTTTCTAATCTCTAAAACAAAAGTCGAAAATTTATGGCACGTATAGTTGGTGTTGACTTACCTAAAAATAAAAGAGGCGTTATCGGCCTTACCTATATCTACGGCATCGGAAAGAGTTCCGCGCAGGAGATATTGAAAAAAGCAGGAATTGACGAAAATATAAAAGTCAGTGACTGGAGTGACGAACAGGTCACTGCAATCCGGAATATCATTGCCTCTGACGGTTACAAGGTTGAAGGCGAGTTGCGTTCCATGGTGCAATTGAACATCAAACGCTTGATGGATATCGGTTGTTACCGCGGGATACGCCATCGTATCGGTCTGCCCCTGAGAGGTCAGAGTACCAAGAACAATGCCCGTACCAGAAAGGGTAAAAAGAAAACAGTCGCTAATAAGAAAAAAGCAACTAAGTAATTTTAATCAGTTATGGCAAAAAAAACTGCAACAGTTAAAAAGAAAGTTGTTAAAGTCGAGCCTGTTGGACAAGCTCACATCAGTTCTTCTTTTAACAATGTCATTGTTACCCTTACCAATGCGGAAGGGCAGGTAATAAGCTGGAGCTCGGCAGGGAAAATGGGCTTCAGAGGTTCTAAGAAAAACACTCCCTATGCAGCGCAGACTGCTGCGCAGGATTGCGCTAAAGTAGCTTACGATTTGGGCCTGAGAAAGGTAAAAGTATATGTCAAAGGGCCGGGAGCCGGTCGCGAATCCGCCATTCGCACGATCCACGGCGCCGGTATCGAAGTCATCGAGATCATCGATGTCACTCCGCTGCCCCATAACGGATGTCGTCCTCCTGCAAGAAGACGCGTGTGATTCCGCATGCTTTTCTTAAGAACAACATCTTTAACGTAAATTCATTTAAATTGTTTAGTAATGGGAAGATATATTGGACCTAAAACAAAAATAGCCAGAAAGTTCGGAGAACCGATTTTCGGTGTTGACAAAGCCTTTGAGAAGAAAAACTACCCTCCCGGACAACACGGACTGGCCCGCAAACGTAAGAAGACTTCGGAATACGGTTTGCAGTTGAAAGAAAAACAGAAAGCGAAAGCGATCTATGGCGTGCAGGAAAAACAGTTCCGCCGTACTTTCGAGATAGCGAGCGCGAAAGAGGGAATTACCGGCGAAAACTTGTTGAAGGCGTTGGAATGCCGTCTGGACAACGTGGTTTACCGTTTAGGTATCGCGCCTACCCGTGCGGCGGCCCGTCAGTTGGTTTCTCACAAACATATCGTTGTGAACGGCGCGATCGTGAACATTCCTTCCTGCCAGCTGAAAGCGGGCGATATCGTGGGCGTGCGGGAAAAATCGAAATCGCTGGAAGTGATTCAGAATTCCGTCGCTGCGGGGGCTGCCACGCGTTATTCCTGGCTGGAATGGGATTACGCTTCTTTGTCGGGCAAATTCTTGCAGAAACCCGAACGTGAAGAAATTCCCGAAAATATTCAGGAGCAACTCATCGTCGAATTGTACTCCAAGTAGTAATCAATAAAACCCTACCTGAATTATGGCAATACTAGCTTTTCAAAAACCTGACAAGGTTATCATGCTGGAATCGACGGCTTCGTTCGGACGGTTTGAATTCCGTCCGCTGGAACCCGGTTTCGGTATGACGGTAGGTAATGCTCTACGGCGTGTCCTTCTTTCTTCTTTGGAAGGATACGCTATCACTTCCGTAAAAGTACCCGGCGTCGCACACGAATTCGACGCGATTCCCGGCGTGATGGAAGAGATGATAGACATTATTCTCAATCTTAAACAGGTGCGTTTCGCAAAGATCTCCGACCATGCCGAGAGCGAAAAAGTTACTGTGAATGTTGCAGGACTGACAGAACTGACCGCAGGTTATTTTTCCACTTTCCTGTCTGGTTTCAAGGTGCTTAATCCCGATTTGGTAATTTGCCGGCTTCAGTCGGACGTTACCTTTCAGATGACGCTGACCATCGGAAAAGGACGAGGATATGTACCTGCAGAAGAGAATAAACCTGCCGATGCAGAGCTTGGCTTGCTTCCGATCGATTCGATCCATACTCCGATCAAGAACGTGAAGTTTTCCGTGGAAAACTATCGTGTGGAGCAGAAAACGGACTATGAAAAATTGAATCTGGAGATTACTACCGACGGTTCCATTCATCCGAAAGACGCCTTGAAAGAGGCGGCGAAAATTCTGATCCATCATCTGATGTTGTTCTCCGACGAACGGATAACGCTGGATGTGGAAGAGAAAGCCGCCGTGGAAGAGTTCGATGAGGATGTGTTGCACATGCGTCAGTTGTTGAAAACGAAACTGACGGAACAGGATCTTTCCGTTCGGGCTTTGAACTGTCTGAAAGCTGCGGAAGTGGAAACGATCGGAGAGCTGGTGCATTTCCAGCGAAACGATTTGTTGAAATTCCGTAATTTCGGAAAGAAATCGCTTTCCGAATTGGATGAATTGCTTGCCAACCTGAATCTCCATTTCGGTATGGATGTTTCTAAGTATAAACTTGACAAGGATTAATTGAAAAATGAGACATAATAAAAAATTCAACCATTTGGGCAGAACGAGCTCGCATCGCAAGGCTTTGCTTTCGAATCAGGCCGTATCGCTCATTATGCATAAAAGAATCAACACGACTCTGGCCAAGGCGAAAGAGTTGAGAATGTTTGTTGAGCCCGTGATTACGCTGGCTAAAAACGATACGACTCACAATCGCCGTATGGCTTTCAGCTCATTGAAAAACAAATATGCCGTCAGCGAGTTGTTCCGCGTAGTCGCTCCGAAAATTGCGGATCGTCCCGGCGGATATACCCGTATTCTGAAAACCGGTTTCAGACAGGGAGACGCTGCGGAAACCTGTTTTATCGAACTGGTCGATTTCAATGAAACTTATGTGAAAGAAACCAAAGCGGCGGATAAACCCAAAACGCGTCGTGCGGGCCGTAAGAAAGCTGCCGCACCCGCAAGCGCACCTGCTGCTGAAGCCGCACCTGCTGCTGAAGTCGCACCCGCTGCAGAAACTCCGGTTGCCGAAGCTGCGGAAGAAAAAGCGGCGGAATAAGTCCAACGCATATTTTTTGAAGAGGCCGACCCAAAAGAGAATTTTTGAGGTCGGCTTCTTTGCATAATGCAGAATGATATTCGGCTGCAATTTTTGAAGTTGCAGCCGATTTCTTTTTTATTCGTGTCCGGAGTGATGATGATATATCGGTCATTTTGC
>CASDZK010000023.1 GCA_949286165.1 uncultured Alistipes sp. | reverse complement strand
ATATCATCGCTTTATCGAAACAGATGGAGTGTTGAACTGTTCTTCAAATGGATAAAACAACACCTCAGGATTAAGAAGTTCTGGGGAACATCGGAAAATGCAGTACGCATACAAATCTATTGTGCGATAATTACTTACTGTTTGGTAGCAATAGTCCAACACGATATGAAATTAGTACGCAGCGTCTACGAAGTTCTCCAAATTCTCGGAATCTCTCTGACAGACAAAACACATCTCTGTGACTTGTTTGACAAATCGAATTTCAAAAATGTCAAAGACCGATATGATTCAAGTGAACCGAATTTATTTAATTTTTAACCTTGTCCATTTTTAGTGGACAGTAGTGAACGAATGAATATGAAGTATTTGACCTTGTTCGGCTTGCTGCTTCTCGCTCCGGCCCTTTGGGGCCAGACGTGGCGCAGCACCCTTTATCCCGAAGACTGGACGCCGGCTTATACCGATGGCGAAGGGCGTTTTCTGCACGATTTCTCCTATGCCGGTTACCATAGCGGAGCGTCTCCGGTTCCGTTCGTGCGGAAGAACGTGACGGACGTGACGCAGGCGCCCTATTATGCCGACAATACCGGGACCGAGGACGTTACGGCCATCGTTCAGCGTGCGGCGGACGATTTGGGCCGGCAGGGCGGCGGTGTGCTCTATTTCCCGGCCGGGGAATACCGCCTTTCCGTACCCGGACGGGCAGGCATCCGCATCCGTTACGATAATACGGTATTGCGCGGCGCGGGAGCCGGAAAGACTTTCCTGAAAAATACGACGGTCGAGATGCGGAATAAGACGGTGCTTCTTTTCGAACCCGATTCGGGCGACTGGTATCGGCCTGCGGGCGAACCGGTCGGGTTGGCCGCCGATTTGCCCGACCGCTCCTTTCGCGTTCGGGTAACGGATGCCGCTTCTTTCCGGAAAGGGGATCGGGTAGTGCTGACCTCCGACTGTTCCGAGGCGTTTATCCGGGAACACGGCTGCGAAGGGTTGTGGACGCCCGAAGCGATGAAGGGGGTTGCCTTCTGCCGTACCGTGACCGGTGTCGATCGGAAAAACGGAACGGTCGAAATCGATGTGCCGACCCGTTATCCGTTGAAAACGCGCGATAACGCCCGGATGTACAAGATCGGTCCGCAATTGCGGGAATGCGGATTGGAAGCCTTGTCGATAGGCAACGTGCAGAGCCCCTTGGACACTTGGGCTGACGGGGATTTCGCCAAGGAAGGCACCGGAGGTTATGCGGTCCACGGTTCTCATTTCGTCGTGTTCCGCAATGCTGAAAATTGCTGGGTGCGCCGTATCGTTTCCTATCGTCCTGCGGAAAACGACGAGGATATTCATTTCCTTTCCAATGCCCTGCAACTGGCCGATTCCCGGTTTATCACGGTCGATTCCTGTTCGTTGGCCAAACCCCGTTACGAAGGGGGCGGGGGGAACGGTTATCTCTATACGCTCGAAGGCAACGATTGCCTGCTGCATTGTTGCGAGGCCGAGGACGGACGGCATAATTTCGATTTCAAACGCATGAGCGCCAACGGAAACGTCCTTTACCGCTGTACGGGCCGTAATTCCCGGTTGGCCAGCGATTTCCACATGCATCTGAGCATGTCGAACCTGCTCGACGGCTGCGTGATGGACGGCGATTTCCTGCAAGCGGCCTATCGTCCCTACGGCAGCCGCAACGCCATGCACGGTTTCCCTACGACCCAGACGGTGTTTTGGAATACCCGGGGCGAACGGCCGCACAGGAAAAACGATTATGTGATCGAATCGGCC
This sequence comes from uncultured Alistipes sp., assembly GCA_949286165.1. Lineage (GTDB taxonomy): Bacteria > Bacteroidota > Bacteroidia > Bacteroidales > Rikenellaceae > CASDZK01. Next base: position 30,560 of record CASDZK010000023.1, on the reverse strand, counting down.
CAATACGGTTGGGGCTATGTCATCGGCACTTCCGGTCCGGTATGCGGGGTAAAGACCGGACCGGTGTCGGGAGTGCGGAAGTTCCCTTACGACAGTTCTCCGGAAGATTTCGTGGAAGGGGTCGGCCGGGGCGAAACCCTCTCGCCCGCTTCGCTTTACGAAGACCAGTTGTTCCGGCGTATCGGCCGGCGAACCCGCTGACGACCCGTTTTTAATAAGGCGAGGGTCTGCCGGGTCCGTTTTGTTTGTTCGGGGAATGCACGGTGTGTTGTTTCCGAAAGGAAAACATGAAGCGTCGGTCGTTTTTTCGCCGAAAATTCGGATAGCTCGGCGTTTCCGGTGCGGATTTGCGCATTATGGCGACCGGAACGGAAGGGAACCTTTGCCTCTCTCATATCGCGTGAATCCCGCTGGACGTTTTCCGTTCATGGCCGGGGAGGAATTTTGGTCGGGCGCAATGAAATCCTGTTTCAGTCGCCGGGCGGGAAACGCCTGAAAAAACGTAATGTTTTTCTCTTCCGACAAGGACATTCGCACGTCCTGGCCGTGCCTCGGAAATGTGCCTTTGCTTTCGACACGCGATGCGATGTTTTTCTGAGATTGTTATGAAACCTGTTCCGGCTGGTTTTGCCGGATCAATTCTTCCGCCTGGTATCGTTTGATGGTTCGTTTCGGAGTTTTCGGAAACGGCTCCGACGCTATGCGGATGGTGTTCAACTGTTCGTACCGGGCCAGATTCTGATTCAACGAGACCAGGTTTTGACGCATCAGCTCTTCTGCTCGATCAGGTTCCAGGCCGGCCTCTTTCATGGCATCGTAATCGGGATATACCCAACCTTCCAGTCTGCCGCCGCCGTTCTGTACGACGAGACATTCGGCGACATAGGGCATGTTGGCCAGCTTGGACTCGATGGCTTCGGGATAGATGTTTTCGCCGCTCGGACCTAACAGCAGCGTCTTGCTGCGTCCCTTGATATAAATATTCCCGTCGCGGTCTATCTCGCCCAAATCTCCTGTCCGCAGCCATCCGTCGGCGGTAAACGCTTTTTTCGTCGCTTCGGGGTCTTTGTAATACCCCATCATGACATTCTCCCCTTTGACGACGATTTCTCCGATGTTGTCGTGCGAACGTTCCTTGAGGATTTTTACCTGCATCAGGTTCGGCAGAGCTTTTCCTACCGAAGTAGGAACGAACAACGGATGGTGGATATACGAAACCAGCGGCGCGCATTCCGTCAGACCGTAGCCGACGAGGAACGGCAGACGCGTTTTATAGAAAAAGGCTTCCACTTCCGGGTTCAATGCTGCACCGCCCACGATGATGTCTTCCGCCCGTCCGCCCAACGCTTTATATACTTTCCGGCCGATAGCCCGGTAAATCAGCGTGTTCAGCAACGGGATGCGCAGGGCGGCCGCTATGGCCGGTTTTTGAATCAGGGGCCGTATCTGGGCCTGATATATCTTTTCTAAAATCAGCGGGACGAAAAACAGCAGGTTGGGGCGGACGGCCTGACAGGCTTCCGTAACGATCCGCGGAGAGGGTATTTTGCCGAGAAACGTCACTTCCGCCCCCTCCGCCAAATGAACCAACAGACTGAAAGCCAATCCGTAGGTATGAGCCAAAGGCAATACGCACAGCGACCGCTCCAGTTTTACGCCCAGCTCGCGGTAGTTCCGGATGCCGAACACGACATTGCCGGCCAGGTTGTTGTACGACAACATGACCCCTTTGGTAAAGGAGGTGGTTCCCGAGGTATAGCTTATCATGGCCAGTTCGGCGTTGCTGCGTTTGGCGAACCGGATGTGGGACGGCTTGTAGCCGCTTTTGTATTTTTTCCGGATGATGCCATCCAGCGTGTCGTGTATTTTCTGCAATTCCGAACCGTCGTGTTCCTTCAGTACCGAAAAACCGTTCAGCGAAACGATTCCTGTCAATCCGGAAATCCCGGTCGTGTCGATTTTCCGCGCGATGTCTTCGTCTGCGAAAAGCAGGCGCGCTTCGCTGTGTTTCAGAATATGGACAATATCCACCGGATTGAATTCGTCCAAAATGGGAACGATGACTCCTCCGTAAGTATTGACAGCCAAAAACACGATGGCCCATGCCGAACTGTTTTTCCCGATCAAAGCGATCTTTTCGCCTTCTTGTATGTGCAACTCCCTGAACAGGGTGTGCAGTCGCATGATGGCCGCCGCCATCTCCCCGTAGGTCATCCGCTTTTTGGACAGATAATCGTACAAGGCGGGTTTCGACCAGTTCCGGATAAAGCTGTCTTCGTATATCTTGATGTAGTTCTCTTTCAGCATATATACACTGTTCAACGGTTTACAAATGTAGTTAATTTTCGGGAAGCGGCAAATAAAAGACCAAAGTAACCCCATGTTAAATGATTTCGGCTAAATCATAAGTAAAAATCAAAATGTATTTTATCGAAGTAAATCGGAAGAAATGTTAGAGAATTTTTGACCATGATTTATGGAAGATTGAAAAAATATTCCGGATATGGATATCGTTGATAAACTGGTTATGTATCTTGTATTTTTTAATTGACAATATAGGTTTTGTAAGAAAATTATGTTGTTATTGTCGGAAAAGATGTAAATTTGTCGTGGAAAAGTGAGGTTTGAGCGGTTGTCTTGTTTCTTTTTTGTGAGAAGAAACGTAATTTATTGATTATAAGTATATAATAAACTAAACTAAACTAAACGATGAAATCTTACAGGGCGTTGAAAAAAAGTTTTTTGATTTGTGTTTTTTTCTGTATTCCTTGGGCGAACTACGGATCAACAATCGATTTATATGTTTCTAATAGTTCCACTGAATCAGGGAACGGGAGTCCTGAAGCCCCTTTTACCTCTTTTCTGCAAGTGACCGAGCGGCTTAAAGAATTACGGTCGAAGGGAGATCACAGTCCTGTAAATGTTTTGATAACCCCTGGTGTATATGAACTGGATGAACCGTTGTTATTGACTCCGGAGCATAATAAGGAGACGGACGGACTGGTTACCTTTAGGCCGGCTGAAAAAGGAAAAGTGGTTTTGAGCGGAGGAAGGCATATTACCCAATGGACCGAAATAGCGCCAAATCATTGGGTCGCCGTTTTGCCGGAAGTGAAGAATGGACAATGGTTTTTTCGACAGTTGTTTGCCGGGCATAAACGGTTGCCGCGCGCCCGTACTCCCAATAATGGTTTTCTGAAGACCCAGGGCGGTTTATCCATTTTCAAGAATAATGGAGGACTTATAGGTAATGTAAAATATGCCGATGAAGCCAAACACTGGCTTTCGCGTTGCGGCTTTTCTTATCGGGATGAAGATATTCGTTATTGGGAAGATTGGAAGAGTGCTGAAATACTGACTTTTCATAGTTGGGAGTGTTCCTGGCAATCTATCCTTTCGATCGATACATTGAATAAAGATGTTTATTTTACCTCTCCCTGCCGTTATCCTGTCGGACGTTTCGGTTCGGCCATGCGCTATCGGATAGAAAATATACGTGAAGCTTTGGATGAAGCCGGAGAATGGTTCTTGGATCGAGAAAAGGGGGAGTTGCATCTATTGACGGAAAACGGCGAAAATCCGGAAAATATGCAGATTTACGCTCCTCGTTTGGAGCAAGTGTTGGAGTGTACAGGTACCGATCGGAATTCCGTTGCCAATATATGTTTCGACCAAATTGATTTTCAATATACCGCTTATCGGATGGGATTGTATGACATAGCTCCTAATTGGCCGGCGGAAATACAGAAAAGTATTCCATATTTTCCGTCCGATATCCGTCCCGGTTTTACCGGGGCCCAAGCCGCACCGACGGCAGGTGCTTCTTTGAATTTCAGATATGCGGACCGGATTTCTTTTGAACAATGCGGCATGAGGCATTTAGGGGCCATCGGTGTTTCAATCGCCAATGGCAGCCGGAGAATAAAATTGAATGGCTGCGAAATTGCCGATGCCGGTGCTGGCGGTGTTTATATCGGTTTCGATGTCCGGTTGGTAAATGAAGCCGGAATTCCGCAAAGCGAGGCTCCTAAAGAAAATGTAATTAGCAATTGCCTGATTACCGGTTTGGGACATGTACATCCGGCAGCGGTAGGCGTATGGTTGGCTCAGACTTCGGATAATAAGATATTGGATAATGAAATATCTTACATCAGTTATAGCGGAACCAGTCTGGGATGGACCTGGGGATTTGAACCCAACTATACAAAGAATAATTATATTGCCCGTAATTATATTCATCATGTGGCGCAGATATTAGGAGATGCAGCAGGCATGTATTCGCTCGGGGATTGTGAAGGTTCCGTTTATGACGGTAACTATATCGATCAAATTTATAAAGGCGATGGCGTATATGGGGTAGTCGATGCCATGGGATTCGACGAGTGCAGCAGCAAGATTACCATTCGGAATACTGTCATAGGAAAAATCAGCGGCAAGGTAGCAAGTTTCGGACGCAAGTCTTCCCCTGAGTTACAAACATGGGAAAATAACAATTTTGACATGAATATTCCTCGCCCTGTTTTTGAAAGCGAACCGAGTATGGAGCCGGAACATTTTACCATTCATGCCCGTTTCCATCCTTTCAGTACATTTATAAATCTTTCCGGAAGGCAAGAACAACGTTGGTTGTTTCGAAAGAACGGCAGTTATAATCAGGACGGTTTTTATGGCGTATTGATTCAGGGCAAACAGGCTGTAGCATATTTGAATACCGGAGGTAAAGAAAATTTATATCAAATTGCATCTCAAAACAATGTGGTTAAAGACGATACGGATAATACGGCAACTCTTAGCTACGATGGTAAAAAATTGAAATTTTATTTTAACGGTTTGTTGGTCGGAGAAAAAGAAATCAATAAAGAACGAGTTTTAGGAAATGGACGGTTAGAAATCGCTCCGATTGCCGCCAACTCGTTACGGAACGGCATACAAGAATTGATTATAATGAATAAAGCGGTCCTCCCTCAGGAGGTTCAAAAATCGGCAGCTGCTTTCTGTTGGGAAGCTCCTACCCCTAAAAAATTATCCTTGAATGTACAAAAAGTAATACGGGAAGCGGGACCGGATCAGAAATATCAGAAAAATTTCATTATGAAACAATAAGAAATCTGTATCCAGACCATTCTATCCGATACTCAAGGATAATAATTCGATTTTTTACAGGCGGTAAGATATGTCTATGAGGTTCATCGATAATTTCATATTTTGATGCGGTTGTCTCGTAAAATCGGATTTTAGAGGTTTTACTTCTTTATTTCCCGAACTTCCGCTTTGGACCCGTTCAAGAGAATTTGCAATATTTTTCCGCGGAATAATATTTTGAATTTCAATGATTTCCATCGTTTTGGCAAATGGCTGCGGAAGAGCGGTTCGCCGGTTTCATCGACCCGGAAGCCGGCGAATCCCCGTACGACGGCCAGCCATGCGCCGGCTGCGCTGGTTACGTGCACCCCTTCTTCGATTTCGCGATTGTAATCGTCGAGGTCCAGCCGTACCGCCCGCAGGAACAGTTCGCAGGCTTTTTCTTCGTTTCCGATCCATGCGGCTATGGCGGCGTGTACCGAAGGCGACAGGGACGACTCGTGTACCGTTCGCGGTTCGTAATAATTGAAATTTCTGTATATCAATCCTTTGTCGAAATGTTCCGGGAAGAAGAACATGCCTTGCAACACGTCCGCCTGTTTGATGTAGGGACTGCGCAATATGCGGTCCCACGACCAATGCTGGTTGAGCGGGCGTTCCCCTTCGGGAATGTCGGCAGTCGTCGTCGGTTCCTTGTCCAGATACCCTTCCTGTTGCAGCGTGATGTTCAAGGCGGGATCTTCGGGGAAAAACATGTTTTCCGACACGTCGATCCAGCGGGCGAGCTCTTCTTCGTACTGCAGGCGGATCCGCGCCGCGATTCGCCGGTAATCGTTCGGATATTCCCGGCGCAGCATTTCCGCCGTGTCTGCCGCGTACCGCAGCGTCCATGCGGCCATGTAATTGGTGTACCAGTTGTTGTTTACGTTGTTTTCGTATTCGTTCGGTCCCGTGACGCCTAAAATCACGTATTTCCGTTTGGCTTCCGAGAAATTCGCCCGTTGCACCCAATAACGCGACAAGGCCGCCAGCACCTCGAACCCGTTCGAGGCGAGGTAGGCCGTGTCGCCCGTGTATTGGACATAGTAATAAATGGCGTAGGCTATCGCGCCGTTACGGTGTATCTCTTCGAAAGTGATTTCCCATTCGTTGTGGCACTCCCTGCCGTTGAAAGTCGCCATGGGAAACAGGGCCGCTCCGTTCCCGATACCTAACTTTTGCGCGTTTTCAATGGCTTTGTCCAGCTGGTTATAGCGGAATAACAACAGGTTGCGCGCCGTTTCCGCACCTGAACCGGAGAGGTAGAAAGGCAGGCAGAACGCTTCGGTGTCCCAGTAGGCGCCGCCGGCGTATTTCTCTCCGGAAAATCCTTTGGGCGCGATGTTCAGTTCCGGATAATCGCCCGAGTAGCTTTGCAGGGCCTGGAAGATGCAGAAGCGTATGCCTTGCTGGGCCTTTACGTCGCCTTCGATTTCGATATCGCATTGTTCCCAGCGTTTCGCCCACGCTTCCCGCTGCTTTTCTTGCAAGCGTTCCATGCCTTCTCTGGCTCCCCGCTCCGCATGCCCTAACGCTACGCTGCGCAACGTCGCTTCCGCATGATTCAGCGAGCTGACAATCCCGACGTATTTGCACAGGGTAACGGTATGTCCGGCCGGTACGGTTCCCGAAAATTTTTCCGCGACATATCCTTCCCGGTCTTCTCCGCCGCTGCTTTCCAGGCCGGTTACCCGGTTCTGCATGGCCCAGCAAACGGTAAATCCGCTCTTCCGGGTCCGCATGGTCAGGGAAAGCGGATCGTGTCCCGCTCCGTCCCAGAATTTCTCGCCGTAATTGCTCTCTTCATTGAGCACGTTGCCGTCGATATAGGCATCGATCGTTATTTGTGCGGCGTTTTCCGGGGTAATGCTGTAACGCAGCGTTCCCATTTCGGGGCAGAACAGGCAGCACATCCGTTCCGTCCGTACCGTTACCGCCGCTCCGTTCGGCAGAACGGTCCGGAATGTCCGTGTCAATATGCCGTCTCGCAGGTCCAGTTCGCGACGGAATTCCTTGATGTCCGCCCGGTGGAGGTCCAGCTCTTCTCCGTCGATCCGCACCCGTACCCCGATCCAGTAGGCGGAATTGGGCGTTTTGTCGAAGGTTTCGGGGTAACCGACTTTCCACCAGCCGACCCGGGTCTTGTCCGGATAGTAGATGCCCGCCACGTAACACCCCTTCATGGAGGGACCGGTATAGGTCTCTTCGAAGGAGGCCCTGCCTCCGATTTGCCCGTTGGCGATGCTGAAAAGGCTTTCCGACGCTTTGGCGTTTTCTTCGCTGAAGCGGGATTCTATGATTTTCCAATCGTCTTCTTCCAGATAGTGTTTCATACGTCTTTACTGTTTTCTGTATTTCGTTTCGGTCGGAGCGAAACAGCCCCGATGCGACGGGGCATCCGGGGCTGTTTCTCGGAAATGTCCTGGCGGAAAATTCTATTTCTCCGTTACCCGTTTTTCATAACGCGTCCGCAGCCATACCGTAACGTATCCAAAGATAAGGCCAATGACGCAATAGGTCAGTTCCACGGTAAAAGCCCGGCAGAAGGTGGTTTCGGGCACATACGACATGATGGCGAAAAACGCTCCTGCGCCGATGAACAGGGCGGGGATGAAGTCGAACCAGGGAACCCGTTCCAGACAAATGACCGGAATAACGATGATCAGCAACGAGAGCGGCATGGCCCAGAAACCCAGTCCTGCACCGTCCAGACAACCGCCGAACGCCATGATCAGTATGGAACCGACCATGCCGGCGATGTAGGCCAGCAATACGCGCACACCGCCTTTGACCGTTCCTCCGCCGAGAAAATAGAGGGCCCACGCCTGGAACGACAGCCAGCCGAATCCGTTCCAGCGGGAGAAAAAGGAGGTTTGTCCGATCAGTTGATCCGTGACTTGCAACAGGGCCGCCAGCGCTGCGATGATGACGGGGATGACGATAAATTTTTTAAAGCTCATCGATAGTAAGTTTTAGTTAGTAATGGTCTTTTCTTTCACTTTTACTGTAAAAGACGCGACAATATAATGCTTTTTTCTAAAAGAAGCAAGATAAACTATGCGAAAGGTAAAAAAACGGAAGGTAAAGATAAGAAGTCTTTGAGTTTTCCTGAAAATTTCTATGGGTTTATCCGACCTGTTTTTGATTTTCTTTCCGGACCTTTTCCCATTCCTCGCTTATGCTTCTCAAAACATCCTCGGCAACGATTTTCAGGATAGTATCGGGCGGAATTTAAACGGGCTCTTGGATTTGTTATAAAGTTTCGGTATGTTTTTCGTTTTTGTTCGTCAAACGGGACGTTTCTTCGTCCCGTCTCCTGAAAAAACTGTCCGGACATCCTTTCCGGGCTGTTGAACGGTTTCTGAAAATCTCATCGTTTCCGACCTTCCCGGCCGGGAGCCGTGTATTCCATCACTCCGGCGGGCGGAAGCTGCTTGTCGAGCAGGTCGCACATGTAAACCATGTACGGTTCCACATGTTCGAAAAACATTTTGTAGCCGGTACACAGACAGTTGGTTCCGTGGAGACCGCTTCGGGCGTCGGCCCCGAACCGATGCTTCGGGCAACCTCCCGTGCAGGCGAAATAGTACCTGCACCGGGTGCAGCTTTCCGGCAATGCGTTGCGTTTGTCGATACCGAATTTGAACTGCCGGTGCGATCCGTACAATGTCCTTAAATGATCGGTGCGGATGTTCCCCAGCAGAAATTCCGGATAGACGAAATGGTCGCAGGCATAGACGTCGCCGTTGTGTTCCACCGCCAGCCCGTCGCCGCAGCTTTTGGCGAAAGCGCACAGTCCCGGTTTGACCCCGTACCATTGGGCCAGCGCCACGTCGAACATCTGGACGAAATAGGTGCCGACGTCGCGTTTGCGCCATATCTCGAAAATATCGATCAGGAATTGCCCGAAACCTTCGGCGCTTACGCTCCAGGGGGCGGGATACCCGCTGCCGCTTTCGAAAGGCGAGAGGATGCGGGGCGGCGTGGTGTCGGACAGGTATTCCACGGCAGGCAGGAATTGCATGTACCGGCTTCCGATCGACCGGAGAAATTCGTACACTTCCCCTCCCCGCCCTTCGCTCAGGCGGTTTACCACGCTCAGCGTGTTGAATTCCACCCGGTGGCGTACCATGCGCTCCACGCTTTGCATGACGCGGTCGAAGGATGGGCGTCCGGTCGCGTTTTTCCGGTAAGCGTCGTGAATGTCCTTCGGCCCGTCTATGGATATGCCGATCAGGAATCCGTTGTCGCGGAACAGGCCGCACCATTCGTCGTCTATGAGCATGCCGTTGGTTTGCAGCGTATTTTCAATCCGTTTCCCGTTCGCGTATTTCCGTTGGTAGCGGAGGGCTTTCCGGTAGAAATCCTTTCCGGCCAGCAGGGGTTCCCCGCCGTGCCAGCAGAACGTCACTTCGGGAACGTCGTTGGCTTCGATGTATTGCCGGACGTATTCTCTCAGTAATTCGTCGCTCATGACCGGCTCGCGCTCGTACAGGCGGGATTTGTCCAGGTAGTAGCAGTAGGAGCAGCGCAGGTTGCAGGCCGAACCTACCGGCTTGACCAACGTAGTAAACGCTTTGGTGGCGGTTTTGGCCGCTTCGCCGAACGTCAGGCTTTTTCGATAACTTTTGTCCATGGTTTGCAGGTAAGCTGGTGCGACGCAAAGATAAGCAAACCGTTTCGTATTTTCCCTATTTCGCTATGGCGGAAAACGGAAAATGAGTTACCTTTGAACGGTTAATTTTTTCTGCATATATGGCGAAGAAGAAGGCGGGAAGCCCGAAAGGCTCCCGGAAAACGAATCAGCAAACCCGTTATGTCGTTACCGTTCTCGTATTGGGGGCGCTCATAGCCGCGGCGCTTTATTTTTCCATGCGGATGAAACCGGCGGTTCGGGAAGAACCCGCCGGAGAAACCGATACCGTGCGTTTGGAAGAACCGGTCCGTCCTCCTCTTCGCGATACGTTTCCCCCTGCGGATACCGTGCGGCCTTCGGAGCCGCCTGTCGAAAAGCCCGATACATTGAAACGGCCTCCCGTCCGTCCGGAGCCTTCGGAAAGCGATACGGTCCGGATGCCGGTTCCCAACGCTTACATCCTGACCGTTCCGGCCATTCCGGACCATGCTTACGTGCTGACCAATACCGACGGACGTTTCATTTCCTATTACGTGCCGGAGAAACGCCAGCCGGCATGGGTGGCTTATGTGCTGACGCGGGACGAGGCGAAGAAAAAGGGCGTGGAACGCTCCGACAAGTTCGTCCGTGACCGGGAGGTGTTGCAGCGGGGATGGATTTGTGCTGAGGATGCCGATTACAAACGGTCGGGATACGACCGGGGACATTTGGTCCCTTCGGCCGACCGCGACGATTCGGCCCGCGAAAACCGGGCGACCTTTCTCTATTCCAATATCGCCCCCCAGCGGCCGCGCGTGAACCGTTACGTCTGGAAAGACCTGGAGTCGCAGGTGCGTCGGTGGGCGATCATGTACGACAGCCTGTGCGTAGTCACGGGCGGCGTGTTGAAAGAGAGCGGGAAACCGGTAAAGGTCATCGGTCCGAACCGGATCGCCGTTCCGGAATATTTCTATAAGGTATTGCTGGCCAAATACCGGGGAAAGTATTATGCCGTCGGTTTCATCGTTCCCAACACGGACGACGCCGACAGCGATTTCAAACGTTACACGGTCCCGGTGGACCAGGTGGAAACCGTTACGGGCATCGATTTCTTTCCGGCTTTGCCCGACTCGATCGAGCGGGAAGCGGAACGGGCCGTCGAGAAGCAGTTTTGGTACTGACGGCGAGATTCCCGGAAACATGCGCGGTTCCTCCGCTGACGGCTCTGACCGTTCCGCCGGCGGAACGGTCAGAGAAACAGCCAGAGCGACATGATGCCGCCGCCCAACAGAAATCCTGCGGCTACCTGCCGCAGGTCGTGTTTGCCCAACCAGAGCCGCGCTGCGGCGAGCACTCCCGTCAGCAACAGGAACAGTGCGGTCCATGAGGCGAGATCGCCGATGCCGCGCAGACTGACGATATAAAACATGGCTGTCGTTCCGGCTATGCCCGTGACGTGCAGGCTGATTTTCCAATAATAGGTAACGATCGTCGCCGCTACCACGATGAATGTGATTCCGATGAAAAAAGCGTATAGCAGGGTGCTCCCCATGATTTTTTGCAACAGCAGGGTGCAGGCGATGTAGCAAACTGAAGTCATCAGCAGCGGAACGATGCGGTCGGCCTGGCTTTTCAGCCCGTAATCCCGAATGATGCCCGTGGCTTTCAACAGCAAAAGAAAAGCCATCGGGGCCAGCAGGGTGGTCAGGATCACGATGCCCGTCACGTATCCTTTCAGATAGAGCGGCATGAACCGGAACAAGGTGTTTCCCCATAAGAAGACGAGGGTAGTGTAAAGCGGCATCAGCGCCGGATGCAGGAGATAGCTTATTCCCTGTGCTATCCGGTTGCGGGAATCCGTCGTCCGGAGGGCGGCGATGGCATCGGTATTCATAAATGGCGGCAGTATCAAGAAAAACAAATCGGTAATGAAACATTCCCTTCCGGCATGTCTCCCCGTCGGCAGGCGGGTTTACCGGTATGGAAATATCTTGTTGCAAAATTAGAAAAAGTGTTTCGATTTTTTGCAACCGATCCGAAATTAACGGGGGACGAAACTGTTTCGAGAGGCCGAATCCGGAAAATTCATTCGGCGGCCGGGCGAAAAGCGGCCGAAAAGCGGCCGAAAAATCCCGTATCGGGACCTGTCGGGTTTCTCTTTCGCGGCAAACCGGGCGTTGCTGAAAGCGTGCCGGCCGATTACCGGCCGTTTTTTTCGATGTTTTTGAAACAGAGCATGATACGGTAAATGAAAGAGAGATAGGCCATGATGAATCCTTCCTTGCCGTCCCGGAATCCGCCTTTGAGAAAATAGGATTTGAAAAAACGGAGATGCGCCGTAAAAAACATGTAGGGAATCGAGGCGTATTTCTTTCGGGTGCGGCGCAGCAGTTCCTTGTCCGTGTAATTGTTCAGTTTGGCGAAATATTCGTGCAGCGTGGCCTGGTCATTGTGGATGAAAGCCAGGTCTTTCCGTTTCGGGTCGATGCTTTCCACCGGCCCGTCTATCCGCGGGGTGGCGTGTATCGTTTCGGGCCAGTCCACATGGTCCCGCGACACGAAGCGGAGAATCATGTCGGGATAGGTGGACCACATCGGCCGGTCCATGAAATGATTCAGCCGGGGAATGCGCAACCCTTTGGCGGCCGATTCCCTGCCGATGTAGTCGTAAAGGTAGTCGCGCAGGGCGGAAGGGACCTTTTCGTCCGAGTCCACGACCAACACCCAGGGGCAGTCGGCCTGCGATATGGCATAGTTCCGCGCGGGTTCCACGAAATTGCACCGTTCGAAAAAGACGATCTTGCAGCGATGCCGTTCGGCGATTTCCCGTGTCGCGTCTTCGCTGTACATGTCGCAAACGACGATTTGGTCGAATCCGGCCAGCGATTGCAAGGTGGCCTCCAGCGTCCGTTCCGAGTTGAACGTGTTGACGACGGCGGCTATTTTCTGTGGCTCCATGTGAATCAGGTCTCTTTTTTATTTTTCATAGAATTTCTTCGTCCGTTCCCGCTCCGGCCGTCGAAACGAGGTTTCGTTGTCCCGGCTTTGACGGAAGAGCGGGAACGGTTTTCGAACGTTTCCCGGCGGAAAAATCAATAACGCTCCATCAACCGGTCTTCCAGTTGCGTGGCTTTCCCCTGCCATACGAACCGGCCTTTCGAGTCGATAATGACCGAAGTGGGCAGGTATTGAATGTTGAAGTCGGTAAAAGTTTTGCCCTGTTCGTCGTAAGCTACCCGATACGACGGCTTCTTGTCGGCGAAGAATTTTTTTACGGCTTCTTTATCCCCTTTGGCGAGTACGATGAAGTTGATCCGGTCCTTGTATCGGACGGCGAAAGTTTCCAGGGTTTCGAAATACCCGTCGTCCGTGCGGGTTCCCGGAACGAAAAATTCCACATAGGTCGTCCGTCCCGATTCCGGAGCTTCCCCGAACAGGTATTCGGTAATCTGGAGCTGCGGAGCGCGTTCGTTGAACGTCAGTCGTTGGGCGGCGGCCGGCAGGACGGCCACCAGGCTCAACCCTGACAATACCAGGTAAGTAAAAACGGTTTTCATGTTTGTCCCTCCTTTCCCGTTGGTTAAGGAACTGCGGCCGTTTCCGGCCATCCGTTTCTTGAAAACGGGGTTCTTGCGTTCGGCCCGGCGACAATCCCTCTACTTATTATACGCAGCGACCGTCATACTTGTTGCATGTCGATCAGTTTTTTATAGGAGCCGCCGACGGCGATCAACTCGTCGTGCGTTCCCTGTTCCACGATCCGGCCCGCTTCGACGACAATGATCTTGTCGGCATGCTGTATGGTGCTCAGCCGGTGCGCGATGACTAACGACGTCCGGTCTTTCAGCAGTTGCGTCAGGGCGTCCTGCACCAATTTTTCCGATTCGGTGTCGAGCGCCGAAGTGGCTTCGTCCAGAATCAATACCTGCGGGTTGCGGAGCACCGCCCGCGCGATGCTCAGCCGTTGCCGTTGTCCGCCGGAGAGTTTCACGCCCCGGTCGCCGATATTGGTCTCGTAGCCCGCTTCGCTTTCCATGATGAAGTTATGGGCGTTGGCCACTTTGGCGGCTTCTTCCACCATCTGGTGGTCGGCGTCGGGATTGCCTAACGAGATATTGTTTTCGATGGTATCGTTGAACAGAACGACCTCTTGCGACACGATGCCCAAAAGGTTCCGCAACGATTCGATTTCGTAGTCCTTGATATTGACGCCGTCTATTTCGATGGCTCCGCTGTCCACGTCGTAAAAGCGGGGGATCAGGTCGGCGATGGTCGATTTTCCGCCGCCGGAGGCTCCTACCAAGGCGACCGTTTTCCCCTTGGGAATGGTAAAGCTGATATCGTGCAAAACCTCTTTGTTGTCGTAAGAGAATTTCACGTTTTTGAAACTTACCCCTTCCCGGATGCGGTCGATGCGGACGGCGCCGGGCTTGTTCAGGATGTCCGGCTGGGTGTCGATCAGGGCCAGCACCCGGTCTCCGGCCGCCAATCCCTGATGGATGGTGCTGAACGAGTCGGCTATGGAGCGTGCGGGCCGGGTAACCTGCGAGAAAACGGCCAAATAGGCGATGAACGCTTCCGCGGATATTTCCCCAGCCGTAACCATGCCTCCCCCGTACACTAAAATCACGGCTACGGCGGTAACGCCTAAAAATTCCGACATGGGCGAAGCCATTTGCTGGCGGGTGGCCATCGAACGCAAAATGTTGGAATAACGCTTGTCCTTGTTGATGAATTTTTTGATGATGTAGTCCACCGCGTTGTACGACTTGATCAGTTTGATGCCCGACAGGGCTTCTTCCGCTATGCTGACCATGTCGCCTAACGACTCCTGCGCTTCCTTGGCGTTTCTTCTCAGGTTTTTGACGATGTAGCCGATGACTAACGCCGTCAGCGGGAGAATGGCCAGCACGAACAGGGTCAGCTTGCCGGAGGTGGAAATCAACATGACGAAATACCCTACGATCAACGCCGGTTCCTTGAAAGCCACCTGCAAGGTGTTGGTCACGCAAAATTGCACGATGTTGATGTCCGAGGTCAGCTTGGAAAGGATATCGCCCTTGCGTTCGTTGCTGAAAAAACGGACGTTCAGCCGCATGACGTTCCGGAACAGGGTGTCGCGCAGGTTTTGCAGCGTATGTATCCGGAAGTTTTCCATGATTTTCTGGGCGGCGAAGCGGAACGTGTTGCTCAACAGCACGGAAGCGATGACGATCGTACTGATGAACACCAATACGTCATGAACGGAATAAGTCGTTCCGAACTGTTTGTATATGAGAAATTTTATGGCATCTTGCAGATAATCGGTCGAGAGGCTGAACGCCGGAAGCTGCGTTACGATCGTCTGCATGCTTGCCCCGTCGAACAGGGTCGTCAGTATCGGAATCAACAGGGCGAAATTCATGGTGTTGAATACGGCGTGCAGTACCACGCAAAAGAAATAGGGAATGGCGTATTTCTCTACCGGTCGGGCGAATTGTAATATTCTCAGAAAGGTTTTCATTCGTGTCTAAATCGGTTTTCCGTCTCTCCCGGCAAGCCGGGCGGAGGCGATGAAACTGCAAATATACTGTTTTTCGGCGGGAATCCGCCTTTTTGCCCGTAAAATCCCTTACCATTCCACGGGCGTTTTCCCTTGCGAGACGAGGTATTCGTTGGCTTTGGAGAAATGTCGGCAGCCCATGAAGCCGCGGTGGGCGGAAAGCGGCGAAGGATGTACCGTTTTCAGCACGCAGTTGCGCGCAGTGTCTATGACGCTCCCTTTCCGTTGGGCGTATGCTCCCCACAACAGGTAAACGATGCCTTCCGCATGGGTGTTGATGGCCTGTACCGCCGCATCGGTAAACGTTTCCCAACCCATGCCCTGGTGCGAGGCGGCCTGTCCCGCGCGTACCGTCAGCACCGAGTTCAACAGCAGCACGCCCTGTTCCGCCCACCGGTCGAGATTGCCGCTCACGGGGACCGGCTTGCCTAAATCGTCGGATATCTCCTTGAAGATGTTTTGCAGCGAGGGGGGATGCGGCACGCCGTCCGCCACCGAGAAACAGAGCCCGTTGGCCTGTCCGGGACCGTGATAGGGGTCCTGTCCGATGATGACGACTTTCAGCCGGTCGAAACGGCACATGTCGAAAGCCCGGAAAATGTTCCGTCCCTGCGGGTAGATGGTGCGGGTTGCGTATTCCCGGCGGACGAACTCCGTCAGCCGGATGAAATATTCTTTTTCGAATTCGTCCGCCAGCAGGCGTTTCCAGTCTTCTGCGATTCTTACGTTCATAATGAAAGCGGATTGATTGCGTTTGATCCCGTCTTTCGGAACCGCGAAACGCTTTTCTTTCGATGCGGTTTCCCGGTTTTTCGCTTTTCCCGGCACAGGCCGTTCCTGTTCGGGAAACGAAAAATCGGTACGGTTTAAAAAAAACAGGTTTCCTTTTACAAAGAAAACCTGTTTTTGCGAGAAAAACAAACCGAAGTAAGCTTTTATAGGATACCTCTTTCGAAATGAAAGGGGATTGTCCTGCCTTTCCGGTCGTTTCCCGGCCGTATCATACCGCTTTGACGAAAAAGTAGTTCTTTTTCCCTTTTTGAACCAGCATGTATTTGCCGGCGATCAGCGCCGTTTCCGTAACGGCCGCTTCCGCGTCGGTTACCTTCTCCTTGTTCAGCGCGATACCGCCTCCCTGCACCAGCCGCCGCAGTTCTCCCTTCGATGCGAACACTTTCGCCCGGGCGGTAAACAGTTCGGAGAAAGGCACGCCGTTTTTCAGCTCTTCGCGCGATACTTCGAACTGGGGAACGCCTTCGAACACTTGCAGCAACGTGTTTTCGTCCATGTTTTTCAGTGCGTCGGACGTGCCGGCGCCGAACAGGATGGCGGAAGCGTCCACTGCTTTTTCGTATTCTTCGCGCGAGTGTACCATGCAGGTTACCTCTTCCGCCAGCTTTTTCTGCAATATGCGCAGATGGGGCGCAGCGTCGTGTTCCGCGGTCAGGGTTTCTATGGTCGCGCGGTCCAGCATGGTAAAGATGCGGATGTAGTTGCGGGCGTCCTCGTCGCTGACGTTCAGCCAGAACTGGTAGAATTTGTACGGGGAGGTATAGCGGGCGTCTAACCATACGTTGCCCGATTCCGTCTTGCCGAATTTGGTTCCGTCCGCTTTTTTAATCAGCGGGCAGGTCACGGCATAGGCTTCCTGTCCCGTCTTGCGGCGGATCAGTTCCGTTCCGGTGGTAATGTTGCCCCATTGGTCCGAACCGCCCATCTGCACTTTGCAGTTCTTGGTCTCGAACAGGGTCAGAAAGTCGAATCCCTGCACCAGCTGGTAGGTAAATTCGGTAAACGACATGCCTTCGCCTTCTCCGGAAAAACGCTTTTTGACCGAATCTTTCGCCATCATGTAATTGACCGTAATCAGTTTGCCGATGTCCCGGATGAATCCTAAAAAGGATTGTTCCTTCATCCAGTCGTAGTTATTGACCATTTCCGCGCTGTTGGCGGCTCCGCTGGTAAAATCTATCAGGCGGCTCAACTGCGCTTTCAACGCTTCCTGGTTGCGGCGCAGGGTCGGCTCGTCCAGCAGGTTCCGTTCCAACGATTTTCCGGAAGGGTCTCCGATCATGCCTGTAGCCCCGCCTACCAATACGATGGGCTTGTGTCCGCACGCCTGAAAATGTTTCAGCATCATCACGCTGACCAAATGTCCGATGTGCAGCGAATCGGCCGTAGGGTCTATGCCCACGTACGCCGTGGTCATCTCTTTTTCCAGTTGTTTTTCCGTTCCGGGCGTGATGTCGTGCAGCATCCCCCGCCATTTCAGCTCTTCGATAAAGTTTGCCATCTGTTCTATGTTTTTTAATTTATTGCCGTGATGAAAAAGCCCCGGACCTTCCGGACCGGGGCTGTGCTTCGTCTGTGCGTTTGCATACCGTTATGCGAAAGCCGCCCCTGCATGGCAGGAGTAGTAATAGTAGGCATAATAATAGGTATTGTAATTACGCATGTCCGTTTGCTGTTCAATGTGGGCAAAGGTAATACAAAAATTCCAATGGCAGGCATCTCTCCGACGAATTTCTTTGTACCGGACGAAAAAATGCTTCGTATTCCGACTTTTCGGGCGGGGATTCCCGTTTCCCGGAAATTTTTCCGTTCGGTCGGGTTGAACATTACCCTACGTCCCGAAAACCGAGCGATTTTCGGGACGTAGGGTAAATCTTTCGGAAACCTCCGTTATTCGAGGACGATTTCATCGAGGAACACGAACGCGGGGTTTCCCCGGCCGCCATGCCATGCCGGCAGTTCATGTTCCGGTTTTACGGTCAGTTTCACGTAACGGGTCTTAACCGGGTCGAAGGTCAGTTCGTGGACGTGCAGGCCGTTCGGATCGTCCGCCTGCATGGCCGGATAGCTTTCCGAAGCTACCGTGCGGAACGTCTCTCCGTCGTCCGATACCGCTACCGAGAACTCCCGCGCGTCGAATACCCAGTCGCCCTTTTCCACGCAGGCCGTAATCTGCGCTTTGCCGATTTCCGTCGGTTCCGTCAGGTCGATAACCGCTTCCATGTCGTTCCGGTAAAAGGCGATCCACCGGCCCGTCTTGTAGTTGCGGTCGCCCCGCAATCCGTCCACCAGCGTGGAAGCTCCGCCGAATTCGTATTGTTTGTTGATCGGTTTCAACATTTTTATCGGTTTCAGGCTCGCCTTGTTCAGCGTTACCTTTTCCGAGAAAATACGGCTGTTTCCCGACGGGCGTATCACGACGGCTTGCACCTGGCAGTCGCCGGTTATCTTCAGCGTGTCTGTATATTTCGGCGACGCCGCGGTAGGTTCCGTTCCGTCCAGCGTGTAATGGATGGGAGCGTCGTCGAGGGTGGCCAGGGCCACGTTCAACGTGCCGTTCGCCGGATCGGGCGTGAACACGGCGGTCACGTCCAGCAGATGCCGGGCATAGTTATAGCCTTCCAGATCGTAGATGGCGATCAGGTGCGGCAGACGCGACAGGAATTCCGCATAATCCTTTTTCTCCGGCAGCGTCCATTGCACTTCGGATAAGGCGGCCATGCGCGGCAGTTCCATATATTCCACCTGAGCGTACGTCGGGATGTATTCCGTCCACAGGTTCGCCTGTACGCCGATGATGTACGGCTGTTCTTCGGGCGTCAGGGCGGCCGGAACCGGTTCGAAGCTATATACTTTTTCGATGGGGACGTATCCGCCGATGGCCATGGGTTCCTGTTCCGTATCCTTGCTCTGGTAATAGTCGAAATAGAGGAAGGAGGTGGGGGTCATGATGGCCTGGTGCTTTTGGCGGGCTGCCGCTATGCCTCCTTCGATGCCTCTCCACGACATGACCGTAGCGTTGGGAGCCAGCCCTCCTTCTAAAATTTCGTCCCAGCCGATGATTTTACGGCCCCGGTCGTTCAGGAATTTTTCGGCATGCGCCATGATATGGCTTTGCAGTTTCTGTTCGGCCGTATGTTCCTTGTCGTCTTTCAGGCCCAACGCCCGGATGCGGGCCTGGCATTTGGGACATTTTTCCCAGCGCACTTTCGGGCATTCGTCGCCGCCGATATGGATGTATTCGGAAGGGAATATCTCCGTGATTTCCTCCAATACGTCATCGAGAAAAGCCAGGGTCTGGTCGTTTCCGGCGCAAAGTACTTCCTCCGAAATGCCCCACATTTTCCAGACTTCGTACGGTCCGCCGGTACAGCCCAGTTCGGGATAGGCGGTCAGGGCCGCCTGCATGTGTCCCGGCAGGTCTATTTCCGGAATCACGGTAATATGGCGGTCTCGGGCGTAGGCCACGATTTCTTTCGCCTCTTCCTGCGTGTAGTATCCTTCGTGGGGAGTGCCGTCGTATTTGCCGGTGTTGTGTCCGATGACCGTTTCAGGCCGTTTGGAGGCGATTTCGGTCAGCTTCGGGTGTTTCTTGATTTCGATCCGCCATCCCTGGTCGTCGGTCAGATGCCAGTGGAAACGGTTGATGTTGTGCAACGCCAGCATATCGATAAACTTTTTGACGGAATCTGTCGGGAAAAAGTGGCGCGATACGTCCAAATGCGCTCCCCGGTATGCGAAACGGGGATAGTCGTTTACCTCGGCGGCCGGAAGCGATACCCGTTTCGCTTCTCCCACGGGCAGCGATTTGCGCAGGGTTTGTATGCCGTAGAATACGCCGGCTTCCGTCGTCCCTTCGATCGTTACGTTCGCTTGATTGACGGTCAGGCGGTAGCCTTCCGGATTTTCTCCGGAGGGGGCGAGACGCAGCAGAATGACGTTTTCTCCGGCATCGCCCGGTTCCACGGTCAGTTCCATGCCGGTCATCTGTCGGATGTAGCCGGCCAGAAATTCGGCGTTTTTCCGCATGGTTTCGTTTTCCTGCGGATAGCGTATTTTTGTCCCGTCATTCAACGTGAAGGCCTTGCCTTGCACGGTTTCGACGGATTGGGGCAGAGGAATGACACGGTAATCGGCCGTTTTCTCCGTCCCGGAACAAGCGATGAGCAGGCCGCTCGCGGCGATCGTGCCCAACAATGAGTGAATGTGACGCATATCGGTTCGTATTTGAGTTTTGCGGCGGCCGGGATCGAACCCCGGCGTTTTGCCGGTTTTGGTTTGAATTTGTTCCAAAGGTAATAATAATTTTTAATTTTATTTGAATACGACAGGGAATATCGGCAATGATTTTAATAATTGGAACTGTTCGTTTTTTTATAACGGAGACAAAAGACCAGGACCCCGGAACTGTCTGTCCCCGACCCGAAACCGAACCGGGAATCGTTTAGAACGGGTATCCGATTCCGAAATGCACGGCGGTATTGCGGAACTTGAAGCTCCGTATCCATTCCCGGCCGGCGCCCCAGCCCGGATTCCGCAGCTGAATCCCCCAGTCCACGCGCAGGATGAAATAGTTGAAGTCGAATCGGGCTCCGATGCCCGTATTCAGGGCCAGTTGTTTGTAAAAAGTGTTGAGTTTGAACCGGGCTTCGGGGTTGGTTTCTCCTTTGCCGTTCGACCAGATGTTCCCTAAATCGAAGAACAAGGCTCCTTTCAACGGACCGAAAATGCCGAAGCGGGCTTCCATGTTGGCCTCTAACTTCAAGTCCCCCACCTGGTTCGGATATTGGGTGTCGGGCTGCTCCGGCGTTCCGCCCGGTCCTAAGGTGCGCACCTGCCAGCCGCGCATGCTGCTGCTTCCGCCGGCGAACAACATGCGTTCGAAGGGAATCGAACGGGTGTTCCCGTAAGCCCGGCCGCCGCCGCCGTACAGCCGGAACACTAACGCGCTGCCTTTGTCGTTGAATTTGTGCCGGAACACGTAACTCAGGTCGCCCCGGAAATATTGGGCGTAACGGATGCCTAAAAAATCGTAGTGGTTGTCGTTTCCCGCGCCGTAGACGCGTTTCGCTTTCGTCATGACGGAGAGCAGGTTCAGAAAATTGCCGCTGCTTTCGGCGTTGATTTTCAGCGCATGGCTGTTGATGCGCGGCGTGTTTTGAGTGGAGTAGGAATAGGACCCGTACATGCCGAAAATCAGCTGCGATTGGTAACTGTTCCGCAAATAATGGTTCTGAATGGAGTTCAGATAAGCCTGGTTGATCCACGGGACGTTGATGACGCTGATGGAGATCGGTTTGAAGACGTAGTTGGAAAAACGTCCCCGTGTCCAGGTATAGCCGAACGACACGCTGCTGAGGGTCCGGTCGTAGTCGGGACGCCGTTGGGTGCTGTACGACACGTCTATGCGGGTATTCACGCCGTGCAGCTTTTGCCGCCGGTTGACGCGCAGCGGCAGAAGCAGGTGCGGAAAGGAGAGGCTGGTCGAGAATCCCAGCTCGTAGGAATCTTTTTTGCCGGTGGCCCGCATGAAGTCGTAGGCTCCCTTGACGCTGAAATCGAATGTTTCCGCTCCCCGGAAGATGTTTTTGTTTACATAGCCTAACGCTAACGAAACGCCGGTGTAGTTGGCGTTGGTGGAAATTTCGGATTCCACTTTGTATCCTTGCCGCAGAATCGGCTGGCATTGTATGGTGCATTCCAGCGCGCCTTCGCGTGTCGGTCGCGACTCTTCCCCTTCCTGCCCGATGAACGAGACCGTTTCGGTCTCGTCCGCCGGAAGTTCCCGGAACAGGATGTTTACGTTTTTGAAGAATTTCAGGTTGGTCAGGTTCGAACTGGTGTAGTCGATGGTTCTCTGCGAATAAATCAGGTTGGGGTATATCGTCAATGCCCGCACGATGGTCTCCGGCCGCAGGTTCTGCTTTTTTCCTCTCTCCCAGATGAAATGGTAGCCTTTGTATTCCACGGTGTCGAACGCAGCGCCTGCCGCGGTCCGCGCCGGGTCGTAATCCGGTATTACGTAAATGGTCTTGATGCGGTAAATCCGGTTGTCTTCCGCTTCCGCGCCGTTGCGGTTCCGGCCGATGTTGATTTGCACTTTCGCCCGGTAGTTGCCGGACAACGTGTCCACCGTGTAGCTGATGTTATTGACCGAGAACTGGAAGTAGCCTGCGTTGCCTAACATCCGGGCGATTCTCGACCGTTCCTGCTCCATGACGGTCCGGCTCAGCAGACTTCCGGGTTTCAACAGCGACCGGGAAGTGTCCGCCAGAATGATGTTTTCTAAGGATTTGTCGTCGAAACGGTAGCCGATGCTGTCGATCTTGAACGGAATGCCCGTGCTGACCTTGTAATCCACGAACGCCCGTTTTTTCCGGTAGCGTACGGTATCGGACACCCGGGCTTCGTAAAATCCGGCCGACTGCATGAACAGTCGCATGTCCTTGTTCGACTGCCTTACCGACAGGGAGTCGAACAGAACCGGCTCTTCGCCCACTTTTCGGAAAAAACGTTGGAATATGCCGTGTTTCGTCGTGTCCGACAGGTTGTATATCCAGAGAAAGAAATTGATGCCTAACAACCGCTTGTTGGGGGTCTGGCGGGTGGGAATGAATTTTCGCAGATCGTCCGGATATACCGGACGTTCCTTGCGCGGCAACGAATCGGGATAGGTAATGGAAATGTCGTTCTTGGTAAGCAGATGCTGCCCCGCCGGCAATTTGCGCGTCACGTTGCAAGACGAAAACAAAACCATGACCGTTACGGCCATATAAACGGGCAGATGCTTCATGAATCGTTGAATTTCTTTCGACCATTTCTCGCCTCAGCCATTGAAACGGATTTCATTGCATTCGGCCTGTCGAAATGGTTGGAATTATTTTCGACCGTTTCCCGCCTCGGCAATCGTTGCGCTCGGTAATGAAAAGGTCGTCCGAACCGGTTCGATACGGGCCCTAAAATTAGATAAAAAATGTGATACGGGGAAATCGAACCGGAAAATCGTGTTCCGGAACGTCTCCCGGAATCTTTTCCGCATTTGCGCCGTACCGGAAAAATCCGTTTCGACTGTTTCGACAGGCCGGGCATAATGATTGCCGGCATGGGAAACGGTCGATCCGAAAAAACGACGGGCGGTCCGATTTTGGGATATATGCTGTTCTCATAAATATTAGGTCGAATCGTATTTATAATTGTCATTTTTATTTATTTTTGTAAAAACTACTGACTTAAAATTGGATTGCCTATGTCTTTCAAATCTGTTTTGTTTCTGGCGGTGTCCGTTTTCGGACTTTTCTTTTCCGGCTTTTCCGCCTGGGCCGGTAATTTCGCGCCGGTTTCCCTGCGGTGCGAGTACCTTGAAAATCCCGACGGCATCGATCGGCTTCATCCCCGGCTCGGTTGGAAAATGCCTCCGGCCGGTCGGAAGACTTTCGGCCGTTCTCAAAGCGCCTATCAGATTCTGGTCGCTACTTCTCCCGACCGATTGACGGAAGCGGAGGCGGATTGCTGGAATTCGGGCCGGGTGGATTCGTCCGTTTCCATACAGGTCGCTTATGACGGAGTGCCGCTTCAAAGCGGCCGGCTTTATTATTGGACGGTGCGTGTCTGGGATGAAAAGGGAAATCCCTCCCGCTGGAGCCTTCCCGCCCGTTGGAGCATGGGATTGCTGGAACCGGCCGACTGGTCCGCCCGTTGGATCGGCGACGCGCCCGATACGGCCCAGCAGGCTTACCGGCAGATGCTGGCCGCTTACGATCCCGCTTCCGGAAAACCGCTGGACAATACGCCGCCGCCCTCCCTGCCTTCTCCCATGCTCCGGAAGTCGTTCGTCGTGAACGGTTCCGTGAAACGGGCCGTGCTGTATGTGACCGCTTTGGGATATTATGAGATGGGGCTGAACGGGGAAAAGGTCGGCGACCGGCTGCTGACTCCGGAATGGACCGATTACAACCAACGGGTGTTGTACCAGACTTACGATTTGACCGGCCGTGTCCGTACCGGAGAGAACGTCCTTTCCGGCTTGCTCGGCGACGGATGGTACCTCAGCATGTTGGGACCGGTCAAATGGCATGCCGATTATCCGCGCCGGGGCGTTTACGGAAACGACCGTCGGCTTCTGGCGCAGTTGGTCATCGAAAAGGAGGACGGTACGCGACAGACCGTGGTTACCGACGGCAGTTGGAAGATCCGGACGGACGGGTTCATTCGTTCTTCCGATAACTTCCGGGGCGAGACGATCGATGCCGGACGGGTTCCCGCAGGTTGGGACCGGCCCGGCTTCGACGACGGCGACTGGCCGGCCGTTTATGTCGATACGACGGTCCGCAAGCATTTGGAAGCGCAGCGCCATCAGCCGATCCGGGCTACCGAAACGCTGAAGCCCGTGCGTATCGACGATCGGGGAAACGGGGTTTACATCGTCGATTTCGGCCAGAATATCGCCGGTTGGTGCCGTTTGAGCATCCG
Source organism: uncultured Alistipes sp. (assembly GCA_949286165.1). Lineage (GTDB taxonomy): Bacteria > Bacteroidota > Bacteroidia > Bacteroidales > Rikenellaceae > CASDZK01. The sequence goes on along the minus strand of CASDZK010000023.1, from coordinate 6,021 downwards.
GGGGAACCGGGGCGATACCGTTACGGTGCGCCACGGCGAAATGTTGACCGAATCGGGCGATCTTTATACGGAGAACCTGGCCTCCGCCATCCAGACCGACCGGTTCATACTCTCCGGCGGCGACGACGTGTTCGAACCCCGCTTTACGTATCATGGGTTCCAGTTCGTCGAACTGAGCGGCATGTCCGAAGCTCCGGACGCACGTTCGTTGGAAGCGGTCGTGGTGGGGAGCGACGCCCCCTGGAGCGGCACTTTTACCAGCTCCAATGAAATGTTGAACCGGTTGTTCCGCAATATCTGCTGGTCGCAACGCGGTAATATGCACGGCGTGCCTACCGACTGTCCCCAACGCGACGAACGTATGGGCTGGATGGGGGATGCGCTGGTTTTCGGCCAGAACAGCATGTTCAATATGGACATGGCCGCTTTTTATACCAAATGGTTGCAGGACGTTCGGGAGGCGCAGGGCAGCGACGGGGCTTTCCCTGATATCGCCCCGCATCCCGACTATCCCGACGAACGGTTCCGCAATGCCGCGGGATGGGCCGACGCGGGTATCGTGTTGCCGTGGAACATGTACCTGAATTACGGCGATACGACGTTGTTGCGCGAACATTATCGGGCCATGACCCGGTATGTGGACAATTTGCTCGATAAGAATCCCGGTTTGCTGCGCGTAAACGATCTGGGCAATCAATACGGCGATTGGCTGAATGCCTCCACCATTGCCGGAGAAGCGCATTTGGACAAGGCCGGGGTTCCGCAGGACGTGTTCGCTACCGCCTTTTTCGCCCGTTCCGCCGGTTTGTTGTCCCGCATCGCCGCTCTGATCGGCGAAGAGGCCGATGCGGAACGGTACGCCGAATTGCACGAAGGCATTCGGGCGGCTTTTATCCGCGCTTTCGTCGCTCCCGACGGGGTGGTCAAAGGCGATACGCAGTCCGCGTATGCTCTGGCGTTGCAGTTCGACCTGCTTCCGGAAGAGCTGCGGGAGGCCGCTTTCCGGCATTTGCTGCGTTGCCTCGAAGAGTACGACTGGCGCATCTCTACCGGTTTCATCTGCACTCCCTTGCTGATGCAGGAACTGGCCGAACAGGGACGTACCGACGTGGCTTACCGGTTGCTCGAATCGGAACGGTTCCCCTCCTGGTTCTATTCCATTCTTCAGGGAGCGACCACGATTTGGGAACGGTGGGACGCTTATGTGAAAGGACGCGGGTTCCAGAATGCCGGCATGAACTCGTTCAACCACTATTCCATCGGTGCGGTAGGGGAGTGGATGTACCGCCATATTCTCGGCATCAATCCCGACGAGGAACGGCCGGGGTATGCCCGTTTCGTGTTGAGACCCCGGCCGGGCGGCTCCCTGACATGGGCCGAAGGCAGTTACGAGTCGATGTACGGAACGATTGCCGTGTGGTGGGACCTTTCTGACGAGCAGTTTACCTATTCGGCGGTTATCCCGTCCAACACGTCGGCTACGGTCGTCATGCCGACGGATAATCCGGAATCGATCCGCATCAACGGCAAACCTGCCGCGAGGACAGCGCAGCCCGATACTGCCGTTTGTGCGGGCGCGACGGCTTTCCGGCTCCCTGCCGGTACTTACCGGTTCGAGGTAAACCTCCGTTGAGGCGCCGTTTCCGGTCGATGAAAAATGTGGTTTGAAAAATATTCAGCAGCTCTTCGCCCAAGATCATTATGTATAATCGGCGGGACAAACCGGTTTTATGAGGTATAGTCAGGACCGTTACTAACGCTGTTTGTCCATGAAGCCTGTCGTCTTGATTTTGTGCGGAATTTTTTTCGGTGGGCGGAGGGCTGCTGAAGCCGGAAACCGTTTCAAGACCTGCACGATTCCGGTTCCGGCCGGTTGGAGACGCCCTTGACGATAGGGCCTGCGTCCGGCGGCACGGAATGACGGATGTAATTTGAAACGGTATTCGGAATAAATGCGTATATTTGCCTGAAACCGGAAAATCTGAATGTCATGATGAAGAAAAGCCTTTTGTTTTTTCTCGCGCTTGTTTTGTGCCTGCCTGTTACGGCGCAGAATCGTACGAAAAAAATCATCCCGAATTCCCGTTTTGTTTCCCGTACGATAGAGGTGTCGGCCCCGTTCCACGTTTTGGAATGCGGGAGCGCCATCGAATTGGAGTATATTCAGGGCGATACCGTGTCCGTTACGGTTCATGCGCCGGAAAATGTCGCGGATTTGGTGGAGGCCGCATGTTCGGACGGAATCCTGCAGGTCCAGTTCCTCCCCGGGTATCGGTTGATCGGGAATTCCAAAACTAAAGTGACCGTGACGGCTCCCGCGCTTGACGGCGTCGCAGCCGTGGGTTCGGGAAATTTGCAGTTGCGGTCGTTGAATGCCGGTGCATTGACCGTGCGGGTCGTCGGAGCCGGCCGCATATCGGGCGACCGGATCGTATGTACATCGATCGACGCCGAGGTCACGGGCAACGGGACGGTCGTTCTGGACGGGACGATGGAAGCGGCGGATTTGCGGGTTACCGGCAATGGCTCCCTGCAAATCGGCGGATTGTCCGGCGGAACGGTAAAGGCCCGGATAACGGGATCCGGAAATATCCGTCTGGAAGGACGGGCCGGACGGCTGGACAAGGAGATAACCGGTTCGGGAGATATCGACATCAGCCGGTTGGAGCTCCCCGCGTCGGCCTTGTAGCGCAGCGGACGAATCCGGAAACGGAACGGTGTGGGTTCCCGGACGTAAGGAAATATGCCGTCGGGAGGTGCCTGCGTTTCCATATTGGCGATAAAACTGTATTTTTGTAGCGGAAACCGGATCGGTCCCGATCCTCAAAAACAAATTTGCGTGAAGAAACCGATAGGCATGATTTGCGGCCTGTGCATCGTATGGGTCTCCTGTTCCGCCCCTGCGGCCGTCGAGGAGAAAACGGAAAACCGGCAGGCCGTTCGTGCTATTGAATTGCTGGACAGTATTTTGAAACATTACGATTCCGGACGGCCGGGATTGTTTTATGAGCATTATCCGAATATCCGGACGAGAGCGGCTTATTTGCTTGCCGACGATACTTCGGGGGGAGACCGGGTGGCTTTTTTGTGGCCTTCTTCCGGAGTCTGGTCGGCGGCCAACGCCCTCTGGAAAGCTACGGGGGATACTTCCGCCCGGAAATTGGTGGAATGTGTATTGTTGCCGGGGTTGGCCGCTTATCTCGATACCGTCCGGCGCCCTGTCGCTTTTCAGTCTTATCTTTCCGAAGCGGGGCTTTCCGATCGTTTCTACGACGACAATATCTGGTTGGGCATCGATTTTCTGGAAACTTACCGCCTGACGGACAATCCCTGTTATCTCGACTGGGCCCGTACGATCTGGACGTTTCTGATGAGCGGCCGGGACAGTTTGATGAGCGACGGCCTGTATTGGTGCGAACAGCAGAAGAAATCCAAAAACTGCTGTTCCAACGCTCCGGCAGTCGTTTTCGCTCTTCGGCTGTTCGAGTTTACGGGAGATACCGCTTTCCTGCATACCGGGCAGCGGTTGTACCGGTTTACGCAATCTACTTTACAGGACACCGACGGGCTTTATTTCGATAAGGTTACGCTGGACGGCGTTGTCGATCGGAGCAAGTTCGCCTATAACTCCGGCCAGATGATGCAGGCTTCCGCATTGCTGTTTCGCGCTACCGGCGATACGTTGTATCTGAGGGAAGCCCGCCGGATCGCCTCCGCCGCACTGCCGTTTTTTTCGGAACCGGTCCGGACGGGGCGGGACACTGTCCGCCTGTTCCGCAGCCGGGACGTCTGGTTCACGGCTTTGTTGCTTCGGGGGTATGCCGAGTTGTATCGCACGGATCGCAATCCCGAATATCTGCGGATTTTCGAAAACTATCTCTCCTATGCCTGGGAGTGCGCCCGTTACGCCAGCGGCCTGTTGAACAGCGATGCCGCCGGACTTCGCCGGGAGGAGTGCCAGTGGTTGCTTGCTCAGGCGGCTTATGCGGAAATGTTCGCCGTTTTGGCGCAATTCGATATCAATTCTGAAAATAAAAACGATAGGTTATGCAAAGAAAAGAATTCCTGAAAAAAAGCGGTCTCGCCGTTGCCGCTGCCGCATTCGTGTCGCCTTTGAAGGCGGTTATGCGGGAAGCCGGCGCCGGGTACGAAAGCAAACGTCCGCCGTTGGAAAACCGCCATTTCACTTCGCGGGCGGTGGAAGAACAAATCGTGAAGGTCAAAGGACTGTTGAAGGATCCCAAGTTGGCTTGGATGTTCGAAAACTGTTATCCCAATACGCTGGATACGACCGTCGATTTCAAAATGATCGACGGACGGCCCGATACGTTCGTCATTACGGGCGACATCAATGCCATGTGGTTGCGCGATTCGGGCGCTCAGGTGTGGCCTTACGTGGCGTTGTGCAAGAACGACGAGCCGTTGCGCCTGCTGATTGCCGGAGTCATCAACCGGCAGACCAAATGCATCCTGCTCGACCGTTACGCCAACTCCTTTACCCACGGGGCGGAAGCCAGCGAGTGGCATACGGACATGACGGAGATGAAGCCTTATATTCATGAACGCAAATGGGAGATCGATTCTCTGTGTTATCCGGTGCGGCTGGCTTACAATTATTGGAAACGGACCGGGGATACCTCCGTTTTCGATGCCGACTGGCAGAAAGCCATGGCGTTGGTCGTGCAGACGTTCAGGGAACAGCAGCGCAAGGAAGGCCCCGGCCCGTATTATTTCCAGCGGCGCACCGAGCGTCAGCTCGATACCCTGAACAATAACGGGTGGGGGAATCCGGTCCGTCCCGTGGGACTGATCGTTTCCTCTTTCCGGCCTTCCGATGATGCCACGACGTTCGGTTTTCTGGTGCCTTCCAATCTGTTCGCCATTACCTCCTTGCGCCAAATGGCCGAAATTTCCAAAAAAGTGACGGGCGACCGCGCTTTCGCGGCTCAGTGCAACGATTTGGCCGATGAAGTGCAGAAAGCGGTTAATGAATACGCCGTGGTCGAGCATCCCAAATACGGCAAGGTATATGCGTTCGAAGTGGACGGTTTCGGCAATGCCTATTTCATGGACGACGCCAACGTGCCCAGCCTGTTGGCTTTGCCTTATCTCGATTCCGTGGCGCAGGACGATCCGGTTTACCGGAATACCCGGAAATTGGTTTGGAGTACCGACAATCCCTTCTTTTTCAAGGGTACGGCGGGAGAGGGCATCGGCGGCCCGCATATCGGTTACGACATGATCTGGCCGATGAGCTTGATTATGAAAGCAATGACGACCCGGGACGATGAAGAAATCCGGAAATGCGTGCGTTTATTGCGCGATACGGACGGCGGAACCGGTTTTATGCACGAATCGTTTCATAAGGATAATCCCGCGAAATATACCCGCCATTGGTTCGCATGGACGAACACGTTGTTCGGCGAACTGATCGTGAAATTGACGGAAGAGAAGAAACTGGATTTGTTGAATCGTCTTTAGGCGGGCCGATGCCTGTAAAAGAGGCCGAATTCTAAGTTAAATCCAAATTTAATTTAAGAAAATTGTCCTCAATTTTTAGAGAAGAATGATTTTAATAGTCATTCTTCTTTTTGTTTCATATTGGGGACCTTTTTCGTTGGGGCAAACAGAACAAAATATGTAATATAAGCACCTGCCCCCCCCAAAAAAAAACAGGAATAGACTAGGCGTAAATGTTAAGGTACCGCAGAACAGCCTATGTCATAAGCCTGACAAAAGGAGTCTGACGGGAGGCAACGGCGAAGCACCTGTATATGATCTTGGCCCTTATCGCCTTGATAACAGAGGCCTTGTGCTTGCCCTGGAAAAGTTTTCTGGCATAGTAGGCCTTTTTCTGGGGGGCATGCGAAGCTGCCGTTATGGCGGCTCTGGTAAGAAGGACCTTCATACCCTTTGCTGCAAGTTAGAAGTTCTTGTCCTGCCTCTGATGGATGTCCCGGAGGTGTGCTTGAACAACACCCCTCCGCCATAGCAGGCGAACTTCCTTGGAGTGCTGAACTT
>CASDZK010000022.1 GCA_949286165.1 uncultured Alistipes sp. | reverse complement strand
TCAGATCTCGGATACAGATCAGTGCTCTCCGTCTACAGGGCTCTCAACTGTACGGGATGCCCTCTGCGGGGGAATTGCTACAAGTCCAAATCCGACAGACGGACAATAGAAGTGAACCATAGGGCCAACTCTTTCAAACGTCAGGCAAGAGAACTCCTGACAAGCGAAAGGGGGCTGGCGCACAGGAGTGCCCGCCCTGTTGAACCGGAGGCCGTGTTCGGGGACATCAAGTCCAACCACGGCTTCAAGCGGTTCCGTCTCAAGTCGAACAGGAAAGTGAAGGTCGAGTTCGGTCTCGTCGCACTCGCACACAACCTCAGGAAATACTCGGCATTGCTCTCCGGTAGGGCTGCGGCTCAGAGTCCGGCCTTTGCAACTGCACAGGTGGCTTGGGTAGCCTTATGAGGCAAAATGACCGATATATCATCATCACTCCGGACACGAATAAAAAAGAAATCGGCTGCAACTTCAAAAATTGCAGCCGAATATCATTCTGCATTATGCAAAGAAGCCGACCTCAAAAATTCTCTTTTGGGTCGGCCTCATTCTTTTTATAAGGGTTGCCCCAAATCCTTTTTAAACGGCCTTTGTTTTCTCTGTTGCCTAAACACGTTCTCTTCTTGTGATAAAATTATCTGAAAATACTATAACCGACCAGGTTCCGTCGCAACCGACCGAAAAAGGTTATCCTGTTTTTAGCCTCAGGACAACCTTTTTCAGTTTGCTTATTTAGAAACCCGTTCCGGATACAGGTCGTTCCACCACGAAGGATCGTTCTGCAGCCAGCGGGCGAACCACGCCATAATAGAATTTTGCCACAACAAACGTTTCGAATAATCCGCAACGTAATGATTCTCTCCTTCTACCTGAATAAATTCCACAGGACGTCCCAACAGTTTAAGCGCGTTATATAACTGGATACTCTCCCCTATCGGTACATTCGTATCTACCGTTCCATGCAACAACAACAACGGAGTCGTAATTTTATCCGCATTGAACAAAGATCCCTGACGAACAAACAAATCCGGATTATTCCATGGCTGACTGTCCGCCGCCGCTACCGAATTATAAGAATATCCCCAATAGCCTTCTCCCCAATAACTGGTTACGTTACTGATCCCGGCATGCGACACGGCCGCGGCGAACAATTTGGTTTTCGTTTGCAAATACTGCGTCATAAATCCCCCGTACGACGCGCCCAAACACCCGATGCGGGTAGAATCCACAAACGGATGAGCCTCGCAAAAACGACGAGTTCCCTCGATAATCTCATCCGCCGTACGTTTCCCCCAGGCATTGACATGACGAGCGGAAAATTCCTGTCCGAAACCGATCGTTCCGCTCGGATTAATCACATAAACCACATAATCGCGAGAAGCGAATAACTGGGCGGCATAAGTATTGTCCATGCTCCGTTCCGTAGGGGTCGTCCCTCCGTAATAATACACGATCAAAGGATATTTCTTATTCGCATCGAAATCCGGAGGTAAACACATCAACCCCTTTATCTTCGTTCCGTCGGCAGTATGGAAACTCCATTCCTCCACTTTACCCAATGTAATCTCATCGAAAATCTTTTTCATCGGATCGGATAACAATTCCGAACGCTCTTTTTTAATGTCATAAACATACGCTCGGGTTGAAGTGCTGGCGCTGATGCCTACATAAGCCGCATTTAATGCATCCGAAGACAATGAAAACCGAGTTATCACATCCCCGCAAAGCGGTAACAATTCAAAAGACTGCTTATGCGGATGATAACGGTAGATATGTCGGCAATCTTCGTCCGCCGTGTTGAAATAAATACAGTTATCCACCGCATTCCATTGCAGAAAATTCACGCTCGGGTTAAAATCCCGTGTAATCGGCTGGATCTCTTTCGTTTCACGGTTCATCAAAAAAGCTTGTTTGTCGAAATCATTGGCGATCGGCTCCGGTCCGCAATTTTTTCCGATACCGCCGAACGCTTCCGGACTGGCCGTTAAAACGATTTGAGAGGCATCCGGAGAAAAATGGGCATCTCCTAAAAACGGTTCATCCATAATAAGCGTATCCACTTTCCAGGTTTCCAGGTTCATGCAGTACAACGATCCCAACGAGAACGGCCGTTTCGTAATCAACCGTTTGGACGAAGAATACAATATCCATTTGCCGTCCCGCGAAACATCTTGCAGGGAAGTGCTCAAAGTCCCGTAAGTCAATCGCTCGTTAATCCGCGTATTCAAATCGTAGCGAGAAATAAACCAACGGTTTTTAGAGCCCGGCACACGATCGTCCGGATGCGTAAGCCGTTTCAGCGGTCCCTGATCCGAAGGAATTTCTTCTTTCGGGAAATAAAACAAAGCCGTTTCGTCCGGCGACCAAGAAAAGGCCCCGTCCGGAATAGATTCCGCCCAAAGCCGGTCTTCCAACGTAGCGGGATCGATCGTCCGTATATTACGCCCCGTTTCTGCCGTTACCGTATAATACAGTTTCCCGGACCGAGGCATCCAGCCCAGCCCGGTTTTTCCCGTATCGAAACGAGCGACCGTATTGCCCGTTTCCGCTTCGGACAATATAATATAGGTTTCGGCCCGGTCCTGCGCATAATAATTATTATAAGACGTAAGGACATATTTTCCGTCCGGAGATACAGAAACATTCGTTACTCGATTGCCAAAAACCGTATTGGGAAATAAGTAACGTTTTTGAAGACGGGGAGCCCAAACAACCTGTACGACAGAATCTTTTTTTTCTTTCACGAATTCCGCTTTCAGCACCGGAGCAGTTTTATCTTCCGAAACACTCAGCAATTTCACGGTTATCTCATACGTGGTTTCGGGTTCCATGCGCAAAGCGACTTCGCAATGTTCCGATTTTTCCCGGGCATCCTGGACCGTCTTTTTTTCGCTTTTCTTCTCCCCGTTCACGTACACTTCCATTCTGGAAGGAGACAAAAATCTTATTTTCCCTTGTAAAAAACGATCTGACCGTATATTGAAATTCAACAAGTATAATTCTCCTCCATCTGCCGGTTTCGGAAAGGAAACGAACCCCGCAGTATCCGTACATACCGTATCCGTAATTCGTTCATCGAATAAGACAGGGACATACGTTTTCATCAACAAGTCCGTTTCAGCGATTTTTTTATTATTCACATCCACAGAATCATTGAGTACGGGAACCCGCAACGGAATACGGTTCAATCGAAACGTAGAAATCACATTTTCCGAATATCCCTGAATAAATCCCGAGAATAAGATAAACAGAGACAATAACACTTTCTTCATACTAATAAACCAAATATAATTTAAATCCGTAAACCAAATATACGTTCATCAATTATTCTATTCAGTGCATTTCAGCAAACGGGCCAATAAATCCCGATTCATAGCAACCAATTCTTCATTCGACCGAACCAAGCGTTCATTGGTCGCCACCAATCGGTCGATAATATTTTTCCACTCCTTTTCTTCGGCCGGATAATTCTCCGATTCGATGGACGATTCCGAAAACAACTGTTCTTCGACAACCGGTAAATTTCCAGACAACATTTCCCCGGTTCCCTCCATTAACCAATGCTTATCGAAACAAGGATACCGGGAAACAATCTGGTCGGCTTTTTTTTCGCTAAGCATACGCGGCGCATTATTCACATACCCGTTTCCCAATCCGCATTGGATTTCAAATTGTCGGACACTGACTCCTAAATAACCAATCATTCGTCTTAACCGTTCTTCCGTCGTCATGGTACTTAAAATTTAAACAAAGATAACACATAAATGACAACAAGACTTAAACCTGGACAAAATATAACATATATACGCAATACATTAATCCCACTGGACATCGCCGTAAATCTCTACATACGATTTCGTAAAAAAACGACTCCATCCGAATTTTCAAACTTTCAAGATAAAACGAGATAAAAATATTGAGCTAACCGATAAATTCACTATCTTTGAATCCGCCGTTAAGATTTACACAAGCGTTTTATCATGCAAAAAAGCATCTTTTCCTTTTTATTATATCTGTTCGTCATAAACAGGTCCTTCGGTCAGTCCGTCGTTCCCGTCCCCTTCGGGGATTTTGAGCAATGGACCGTTCGAATTATCAAAGAATCGGGCATAATCGGCGGCAACACGCGGACAATGTACATGATCGCTCCTTCCGACACCATTATCGGACACAAAAACTACGAACCTTCTTCTTTGTCTTCATGGGGAACCTCCAATGCCTTGGCGAATGTTGCCGGTATCGTCAAAACCAGCGTTACCGTTTTCCCTGAACAACGGCCGGAAGGAGGTTATTGCGCCCGGATGGACACTCAACTGGCCACTTGCAAAGTATTGGGCATAGTAAATATAACGGTTCTCGCTTCCGGCAGCATTTTCCTCGGACAAACCGAAGAACCTATTCGAAGCGCAAACAATCCCATGAGTAAAGTATCTATGGGTATTCCTTTCCAAGGACATCCGAAAAACCTGATTTTCGATTATAAAGCCAAAATATCTCAGGATAGTACGGTTACACGGGCAAAAATCAGTTCCTTTTCCGAAATCCCCGGTCGTGACAAAGCTTCCGCATTCGTTTTGTTGCAACATCGTTGGGAAGATGACCGAGGCAACATATATGCCAAACGAGTCGGCACGGGAAAGGAATTGTTTGATCGCTCTACGGATCATTGGGTAAACGGTTACAAAATACCTATCCTTTACGGAGATATCACTTCTCATCCCGACTTTCGGGACTACATGGATCTATTATCAGAAGAGAGCTCCTATTATTGCCGCAACAGTTACGGGAAAATGGTGCCTATCCAAGAGGTGGGCTGGGGAGACGAAAACGAGCCGGTAACCCACATGATCCTGATGTTCTCGTCCGGTTGTTTGGGGGCATACATAGGTGCATTGGGCAACTCCTTTTGGGTGGACAACGTAAAGCTGGAATATTAACCGACCATTTATGCTATACAATTATTTCAACTCTTTTTTAATCGTTATGTCGATCATAGCCTTGATCGTATTCGTAGCGTTGTATTTCGTGAAAGCGGGATACGGCATCTTCTTTACCCGTCGATGGGGGCCTTCCGTAAAAAACAAATGGGGGTGGATACTCATGGAAGCTCCGGTATTTCTGGCCATGTGTCTTTTCTGGTATTTTTCAGAACGGCGCTTCGATCCGGTATGCCTATGTTTTTTTATTTTTTTCCAGTTGCATTACCTGCAAAGAGCCTTTATATTCCCTTTCTTGATAAAAGGCGACAGCCGGATGCCGCTTTCCGTGATCTGCATGGGAATCGTATTCAATATTCTGAACGCCTGCATGCAGGGCGGTTGGATATTTTACGTTTCTCCTGCAGAAACCTATCCTCTGGAATGGTTCGCTACGCCCCAGTTTTGGATAGGAACTGTATTATTTTTCGGGGGCATGTTTATCAACATGCAATCGGATGCCATTATTCGCCGGCTAAGAAAACCCGGGGACAATCGCCATTATATTCCTTACGGAGGAATGTTCAAATACGTTTCATCCGCCAATTATTTCGGAGAACTCGTAGAATGGGTCGGCTTTGCCGTCCTTACATGGTCTTGGGCGGGAGCCGTTTTTGCATGGTGGACTTTCGCCAACTTGACACCGCGCGCCGCCGCCATCTACAAGCAATACGAAACGCTTTTCGGAGAAGAGTTCCGGAAAACCCGCCGGAAACGCATCATACCGTTTATTTACTAACCTCGGAAAAACACCAATCATGACAAACGACAAATCTTCCCTTTTATTCACTCCGGCCGCCATCGGGCCGCTCACACTGAGAAACCGCACCATACGGGCAGCCGCATTCGAAGGAATGTGCGACGGAAACGCGCCTACCGATCTATTATACAATTATCACCGCAGCGTAGCTGCAGGAGGCGTGGGCATGACCACATTGGCCTACGCTTCGGTAACCCGAAGCGGATTATCGTTTCCTCATCAACTATGGCTACGGCGTGAAATATTACCCGGACTGAGAAGGATCACAGATGCGATACACGCCGAAGGAGCGGCGGCTTCCATCCAAATCGGCCACTGCGGAAACATGTCCAAGAAAAGTATGGCTGGCTGTTTGCCCATTTCCGCCTCTTCCGGATTCAACCTTTATTCTCCCACCTTTTGCAGGGGAATGCGGATTTCCGAAATTACGGCCATGGCAAAGGCATTCGGGCAAGCCGTGCATTTGGCGCAAGAGGCGGGTTTCGATGCCGTGGAAGTACATGCGGGACATGGATACCTGATCAGCCAATTCCTTTCGCCATATACTAACAAAAGAAAGGACGATTTCGGAGGATCGTTATCCAACCGCATGCGTTTTATGCGTATGGTCATGCAGGAAGTCATGCAGGCGGCAGGCACAGATACGGCCGTTCTGGTCAAAACCAACATGCGCGACGGATTCAAAGGCGGCATAGAAATCGATGAAGCCATCGAAATTGCCCGCACACTCGAACAAGACGGAGCCCATGCCTTGATTCTCAGCGGCGGATTCGTCAGCAAAGCTCCCATGTACGTCATGCGGGGAAGCATGCCGATCCGCAGCATGACCCATTACATGCAGAATTGGGGATTGAAAATCGGAGTTCGGATGGCAGGACGTTTCATGATCCCGTCAGTTCCTTTTCAAGAAGCCTATTTTCTCGACGACGCCATGAAATTCAGAGAAACGTTGCGCTTACCGTTGGTATATGTAGGCGGATTGATTTCCCGAAACAAAATCGACGAAGTATTGGATAAAGGATTCGAATTCGTCAGCATGGCCCGAGCCCTTATCAACGACCCGGCGTTCGTCAATCGGATGCGGACGGAAGAAGATGCACGGAGCGGCTGCGAACACGCCAATTATTGCATTGCCCGGATGTATTCACGAGAAATGGCCTGCCATCAACATATTCCAAACTTACCTCACTCTATCCGAAAAGAGTTGAAACCAACCCGATAAGGAAACGTTATGGAACCAAAAAAAAGATGGGCCCTAATTACCGGCGCCTGTTCCGGTATCGGTCTGGAATACGCCCGTCAGTTGGCCGGTTTGGGTTATGCGCTGGTCATCGTCAGCAATGACGAATCCCGCATTGAAGCGACTGCCGATCAACTGCGACGGCAATATGCCGTACAAGTATTTTCCTTAACCATGGACTTGTCCGTCAAAGATGCAGCCTACTCGTTATACCGTTTCTGCGAACAACAACAACTCCCCATCGAAATATTAATCAACAATGCCGGTATCTTCTCTTTCAACGATTTAACGAAAACACCTTCTCCGATAACGGAAACAATGCTCGGATTGCACGTCACTACCCCTACCCTGCTATGCCAACTTTTCGGGAAACAGATGCAACAAAGAAAATCCGGCTATATTCTGAATATGTCTTCATTATCGGCATGGATGCCCATGCCTGGCATCGCCCTATACGCTGCCACCAAGTCATACCTGTATGTATTTTCCCGGTCTCTCCGGCACGAGCTGCGGGAGTCCGGAGTCAGCGTAACGGTAGTTTGTCCGGGCGGTATCGCTACCGGCCTGTACGGATTACCGGAAAAATACAGAAGATTCGGAGTCAGACTCGGCGTTTTGATGACTACGGACCGAATGGTACGGATAGCGCTCCGCGGCATGTTCCGGAAAAAAGGAAAAATCGTTCCCGGTTTTTTCAACAGATTATTGCGTCCTTTATCCGGATGCATGTCCGACGGAACGATCGGATGGATAAGAAAAAAACTGATGCGTTATGAACGGTAAAACGGCAGTTGTGACAGGAGCAAGCGGCAGTATTGGCAAAGAAATCGTAAAAGGACTGGCATCACAAGATTTCCGGGTCGTTTTGGCTTGCCGGAATTTAGACAAAGGGCTCAGAACAGCGCAGGAGTTGAAAATCCAATGGCCGACTGCGGAATTATTGCCGATGGAATTGAACCTCGCTTCCGCACATTCGATCGTACGATTCGTTGAAAAACTGAAAAGCGACAACCTGCAGCCGGATCTATTGGTCAATAATGCCGGAATCATGTGCAAATACCATACGCTTACGGAAGATCATATGGAAACGACATTGGCAACGAACTATTTGGGACCTTACTTATTGACTCGGCTGCTTTTGCCTATGATGAGTCCCCGAAACCGAAAAATCGTCAATACTGTTTCCTGTACTTACCGAATCGGGAAAATATCCCGAACATTTTTCGATACCGCACCGGAACGTTACGGACGATTCAGGGCTTACAGCAATTCCAAACTCGCTTTGTTGCTATTTTCCCAAGAACTTTTATTCCGGCATGCCGCTCAAAACGTTCAGGTGGCAGCAGCCGATCCAGGAGTGGTAAATACTCCCATGATTAGCATGCAAGCCTGGTTCGATCCGCTAGCAGACCTGTTTTTCCGACCGTTCATCAAGACACCGGAACAAGGAGCTCAGGCCATTTTGTCAGCCCTATGTTCAAATTCTTCAAACCTATTTATCTATCACAGCCGAAACAAAGAAAAAATTCCCGATCGATTACAAAACAGTCCGGAACAAAAATGGTTATGGGAGGCGACGGAACAAATATGCAATACCTGGTTAGGGATTCGTTTCTCCGATTGATAAGCTGTTTCGAACGAAACGGGAACTGTCCGGACTTGCCGGACAGCTCCCGTTTTCATTTCGAAAACAATCGATCATTATTCCAGCGAATAACCCGGCCGATAATCATAATGTAACAATTTTGTCGCTTCCGGATCGTTCATGAATTTCTCCACGATCGGATTCCAATGCAACGGTCGTTTCAACTCATAAGCGATATTTCCCAAATTGCAGACAGTACAGGAGCTATGCCCAATTTCCACCGGTACGTTCGGGTCGATCCGGGTACGTACCGCCTGAATAAATTTTACCAAATGCGGAATCCGAGTTTCATAAGGCAAGTCGTCGTCTTTCGCCTCCCCATTCGGCATGAATGCAGGATCGGAGGCAAGAAATTCTCCCCGGCAAACCTGAATCCATCCGTTCTCGCCATAAATTTTTACCCCTTGTTTTCTTCCATCGAACTGTTCCTGAGACAACACGATGCCGTTGTCGTATTTAAAAGTCAAATGATCGTAATGGCTGTATCCGGGGGGGATGATCTCTACCGGACCGCTGCCGTCCTTGCCGATGGCCCATTGGGCCACGTCGAACATATGCGCACCCCAATCCGTAGTAAATCCGCCGCCGATGCCTTTATACCAACGCCAACCGCCCCAAAAGGTTTCGTTTGCCTCAGGCTCTAATGAGATAACCGGATTTAACTGGCTGTTATAGTAAACGGAGGTAGGCAAAGGTCCCAACCATTTGTCCCAGTTCAAACCTGCAGGGATCTCTTCTTTCGGTAAATCGTACGGTTTGGGACCTTCGCCCACGAATGCCTTAATCAAAGATATTTTTCCCAGCCGGCCCTCCCGGGTCAAGTTAGCGGCATGAATAAACTCGGAACTGGAGCGTTGCTGGCTTCCTACTTGTAAAATACGATTATATTTCCGAACGGCTTTACGCAATTGCTGCCCTTCGTAAATTGTAAGCGTCAAAGGCTTTTCCAGATAAATGTCCTTACCCGCCTTGCATGCCGCAATAGCGATATGGGCATGATTATGGTCGGGAGTAGCGATTACTACGGCATCGATATCCTCTCTTGCCAATATGTCTTCGAAATTTTCGTAACAAGCTACGTTGTTCTTTAATTTTTGTTCTGCATAATAGTCGTTTACCCGTTTGACAAAACGAGCCCGTTTTATGTCATACACATCAGCTCCGGCTACTACCCGCACTCCGGGAACGGTTAAAAATCCGCTCAACAAGTACATCGCTTGTTGTCCAAGGCCGATAAATGCAAGATTCAATTGGTCGTTACTGTCTGTTTTTCGATTTTTCGAAACCACGGCAGCTCTTACGGAAGAAGGTAAAAGCAACACGCCTGCCCCGACAGCGGAGGTCTTCAAAAAATCCAGACGTGTCAGTTTAAATTTGTAGTTCATAAGCACAATAAATTAGTTTACATATACCAACAAATATAACGCAAAAACTACAAATAGAAAAACATTTTCATTAAAATATCAGCGAAAAAACTTTTTTTAATAGCAATTTTTCGATTGTTTTATTAATGACATCCGTTTGATATGAGCTACGATGGTTTCCAAATGATCAGGGGCTGTCCAATAAACGTTTTCAAGCCGCGAAAACCATGTGATCTGACGTTTGGCATAACGACGAGTATTTCGTTTGATCAACTCGACAGCTTCGGGCAAGGAACATTTACCGTCCATGTAATCAAACAATTCTTTATACCCTACCGTCTGTAAAGCATTCAGGTCTTTATACGGATACAATCGTCTCGCCTCTGCTTCCAAACCTTCCTCCATCATTCGGTCCACTCGGGAATTGATCCGCTGATACAGTTGGTCTCGCGGGATGGATAAACCGATATAAATAATATTGAAATTTCTTTTTTTCGATTGTCCCGTACGGAAACAAGAGTACGGTTTTCCTGTTTCTATACAAACTTCCAACGCCCGGAATATCCGTTGATGATTCTTATGATCCACTTTTTCATAATACTCCGGATCGAGTTGTTTCAAACGTTGCAATAAAGGTAATATTCCTCGGCTTTCATAGATCTTTTTCAATCTTTCTCGCAGAACCTTATTTGTACCTGGTACACCGTCAATTCCTTGGCATACTGCACTGATATACAGTCCGGAGCCTCCAGACAAGATGACGTAATCATTTGTTTCATACAACCGGTCGAGCAACGCTAACACATCGTTTTCGTATCGTCCGCTGGTATAAGATTCGGTAATATCCTTACACTGAATAAAATAATGAACAGCTTCACGCAGCTGTTCATCCGTAGGCACAGCCGTACCGATCCGCATTTGCCGATATATTTGACGTGAATCGCTGGATATGATCGGAGCATTGAAAATACGAGCCAAACGGATACTCAAATCGGTTTTTCCGACTCCTGTCGCACCGAGTATAACTATTAAATGATGCATACAACGCTAATATTCGTCATCGTAGTTATCGTCGCCTTCATAGTTTCCCCAGTCATCCATCGCTTCTTCAAAAATGGATTTATTTTCCACATTTTTTTCTGCATCAAATTGGTTTGGTGCCTCGCCGTTAGCAAATGCAACTCTTGGATATTCCATATCCGGATTCGTTTTCCGAGTAGCCATCAATTCAATGAAAAACGCCCTGTCTTCGAATAAATCGTAAACCAACAACAAACGGTCGTGTTCCTTCCGAATAATCTGCCCCAATAAAACCTGCTCCATAGCCACAGGCATTAAATCGTCGTCCAGATCATCCTGCGGATGTAGGCCCATATCCACCAACGTAAACTCTTTCAATTTCTGCCAGCTTTTATCTGATTTGAAAAAGGAAGCCATTTCTGCAGCATCATATTGCAAATCGTCGCAAATAAAGCGGTGGAAATCTTTCAACGTCATATCGTAAGGGACTTCATAATCACGAATAAAATTATCGTCTTCATCGCTTAACATTCTGAAATTAAATACCATAGACATTTTCGTATCTCCCATAACATAAAACAATATCTGTAAATGTAGCTAAAAACTATCACAACGCATGTAAAAAATCCATTAAATCCACATGATCGGGATAGTCCTGCAATTCCGGGTACTGAGATTTTCCGAAAGTCGTTTTATACGGTATCGATAAATTTGATACAACACACTGTAATCGATCGGCTCGGTTTTCAATCCAGGCTGTCGCATCCTCTTCCGACCGGTAAAACGAGTAAGTCAAGTGGCTCAGCCAAAAAGACGGTTCTTTTTCTCTGGATAAAGTAAAATATTTTCCGTCGAAATACTCCATTTCTTCCATACGCATAATCGCCTTATTTTGCAAATAGTTATGCAGAAA
Organism: uncultured Alistipes sp.; assembly: GCA_949286165.1. Lineage (GTDB taxonomy): Bacteria > Bacteroidota > Bacteroidia > Bacteroidales > Rikenellaceae > CASDZK01. Next base: position 60,156 of record CASDZK010000022.1, on the reverse strand, counting down.
CATCGGGTGGGTAATCCTTTTCCCTTCCCGCGTCCAGCAGCGAATCAGCCGTTGAGGATCGAAATTTTCCGGCACTAACAAATGGGAAACATTACGGCATCCCAATCCATAATATAAAAACACATCTTCCCATAAACCGGACAATTCTTCCTCTGATTCATTGCCGGATAATACGGCCAAACTGTAACGATTGCCTCTAAATACGGATGGGATATGTCCGTAAAACGCACGAAAATACCGATTGGCGTTATCGCTACCCGTAGCGATAATCGCATCCAACTGGTCGTTTTCCTGCAATGGACGTACCGTTATCGAAGGAATTGTCCGTGTAATTTGCTGAATCATCCACTGCATCAATGTCGTATCTTTGGAAGACAATTTCACGCATGCTTCCGCTCCGGTAAGTACGACCGACCACAAATCGGAAAAGCCGACCATCGGGATGTTGCCGGCCATAATGATTCCAATCTTTTTACCGTGCAGTGATTTATCGGGGTAATGTTTCAGCCATTCGCTTACTTTTTCAGAAGAAAGAAAATTTTTTCTAATCGCATCGAAAGCGATACGGATATTTTTTTCCGTAAACCACGGATTCTCTATCTTCGCCTTTCCCAACACTCCGAAAGGTATCGTCGGCCATTCCGACAGACCGGCCAACATTTCAGTATAACGACTTCGATCACAACTCATTCAAACAATTCTTATAATGCGTCAATACATATTCGAGATCCGCCGGTGTATCGATCGCATGCGACTCCTGATAAGTAATTGCCGTTTTTATCCGATATCCGTTTTCCAGCCAACGCAATTGCTCCAACGATTCGCACTGTTCCAACACTCCTTGCTCCAATGCCGTAATTTCCCGTAAAACACGGTTGCGGTAAGCATACAAGCCGATATGTTTCATAAAAACATGCCGATTGCCCCAATTTTGCGAATCATGCTCCGAGCGTAAATAAGGAATTACGCTTCGGCTGAAATAAAGCGCATATCCTTGTTTGGAAACGACGACTTTGGGAGTATTCGGATTGAAAATATCTTCATCCGGAGCAAATGGCTTAATTAAAGTAGCGATCTGACATTCGGGATCCTCTTCGAAACATTTTCGAATAATTTCCAACTGACCGGAATGAATAAAAGGCTCGTCTCCTTGTATATTGACCACGACGTCGAACGGTTTTTCAAAATATTGTTCCGCTTTCATATAAGCCTCGCAACAACGATCCGTACCGCTTTTATGATGTACCGAAGTCATGATCGCCCGTCCGCCGAACTCGATAACGACTTGGGCTATTCTTTCGTCATCGGTCGCTACGACACAATAATCGAAAACATCCGCTACCCGCTCATATACCCGCTGAATCATCGGTTTGCCGAAAATAGACACCAACGGTTTTCCTTCAAACCGGGAAGAGGCGTAACGAGCCGGTATAATTGCCAAAAAATCCATTATTTCAATATAAAATATTTATTTTTCAATATTTTTTCTACCTTTGTAGAAACAAAAATCCACGTCAACGAACGGTTGGTTTTTTGAAACCGTTTAATCCCCTTACAAAATTACATAACAAATCATAAAATGCAAGATATTGATGTATTAAGAGCCAAGACGATTCAGGAGTTGAGAGTCATTGCTAAATCCTTGGGTTTGAAACGTGTTGATGTATACAAAAAGGAAGCATTGGTCGTATTGATTGCGGAAATGAACGCCAATATGGCCGTAGCTCCTTCAGCGGAGCCGATAGACAAACCAGTCGAGACCAAAAAAATTACGGGTATTACCCGTAAAAACAGAAAAAGAATCAGCACTACTACTGACAACAGCGATACTAATACGAGTGAACATACGGAACCGCCTATTTCTGAGCCGGCAGACGTTCCCGTAATTCCCGTAAAAAGAAAACGAGGGAGACCTGCAAAAAACTCTTTCGTGATCAAGGAAGAGAAAGAACCTGAAAAATCCGTTTTGCAAGTAGAAACAACTGATGATAATAACCAGATAAAACTCACGGAAAAAAACGTACCTTCTTCTGAACAAGACAACCATACGGAATCCGACAATACCCCCGAAACGACACAGACCGAAGAACCGGAAACGACTGAACCGGAAACGACTGAACCGGAAAGCAACGAATCTTCATCTGGCGAACGAAAAAACGAATTCCGTTTTCCTAATAAAAAAATAGGTACTTCGTCTGTTCGAGAAGAATATCTGGGTATCATAAAAAGCGAAGGAGTTCTTGAAATTTTAAGTGACGGATACGGCTTTTTGCGTTCTTCCGATTACAATTACCTGAATTCTCCGGATGACATATATGTATCCCCTTATCAAATAAGAACCTATGGATTAAAACAAGGGGATATGATATCGGGAGAAATACGACCGCCCAAAGAAGGCGAAAAATATTTCCCGTTGGTAAAAATCAATCGGATCAACGGTCTGTTGCCCGAAGCATTGCGCGACCGGGTTATGTTCGAATATCTTACCCCGTTATTTCCCGAAGAAAAATTCAATCTGACTGGCGGCAAACACAATAACTTATCGAATCGGGTCATTGATATGTTTTCCCCTATCGGCAAAGGGCAACGAGCTTTGATCGTAGCCCAACCTAAAACAGGGAAAACCATGTTATTGAAATCAATAGCCAATGCTATCGCCGATAATCATCCAGAAGTTTACATGATCGTTCTGTTGATCGATGAACGTCCGGAAGAAGTAACCGACATGCAACGAAGTGTGCAAGCCGAAGTCATCGCCTCTACTTTCGATGAACAGGCCGCCCGCCATGTAAAAGTTGCGGAAATGGTTTTGGATAAAGCAAAACGCCTGGTAGAGTGCGGACATGACGTAGTGATCTTGCTTGACTCGATCACTCGTTTGGCTCGAGCTTACAATACGGTACAACCGGCCTCGGGAAAAGTATTGTCCGGAGGGGTGGATGCCAACGCTTTGCACAAACCCAAACGCTTTTTCGGTGCGGCCCGAAACACGGAAGAAAAAGGATCTTTGACCATCATCGCAACGGCCTTGATCGATACAGGCTCGAAAATGGATGAAGTCATCTTTGAGGAATTTAAAGGGACCGGAAATATGGAATTGCAACTCGACCGGAAATTATCGAACAAACGGATATATCCGGCCGTCGATATCATTGCCTCCAGCACTCGCCGCGACGATTTGTTGACAGATAAAGAAACTTTGAAGAAAGTCTGGATCATCCGGCGTCATTTGACCGACATGAACTCCGTAGAAGCGATGGAATTGATAAAAAAAGAAATGGAAGCAACTGCGGATAACAAACAATTTTTAATCAAGATGAACGAATAGTATCGATACCTGTCCAGCATAAAAACGAGGCCCCCAAAAGAGATTTTTAGAGGTCGGCTTCTCTTAGGATAATGCAGAGAGATATTCGGTTGCAAGGCACTATAAAATATTTTGTGTAAATAGAAAATACGGGATTCAAAATAGAGTTCCGTATTTTTTATTTTATAGTGTCCAGAATCCAGTATAAGAAGAAACTTACAACTGAATCCTGTTGCCATTTATACAAAATTTTGGACAGTGTCACGAACAACGGACTGGAGGCGGTATTTACCGACATCAAGTCAAAAATAAGGGTTCACAGCGGACTTACAAGGGAACACAGGATGAAACTTATTGACGAATACATATCTCGTCATTACTGACATGAGTATCATGAATTTTGTCGACTAGTCCCAGCTTCGGAATGGACTCCTCTTTAACCTTCCGGACGCTCCTGTGAAATTTCCTGTCGCTGATGCCCTGCTCGTCCATCCTCCTCAGTATCCTTTCGGTTCGTTCCGGAAAGTCCTCCGTACAGGGGCCCTTCCTCCTGGCATTCCGTATTCTCCATTGCGAGGCTTCCTCCGCCGTCCTGAGGACTGCGTCCGCTTTCGCCTCCAACTTCGACATGTTCTTCTCCACGCCGTCTTTCCACACGAAGGTGTACCCGTTCGCCGCCGACTCTATTTTTGTCCCGTCTATGTACTGTACCTTCAACGATAGCAGGCCCTCCCCGTTCAGTAACAGGACAACCTGACGGAACACCTCGTCAAATCGACCGTCCGACAGACGCTCGCTCCTGAATCGGTTGATCGTCCTGAAATCCGGCCGGCTCATCCCCGAGAGCTACATGTAGTTCTCGTTCTCCCTCAGAAGATGCTTCATCCTCCGCCTGGAGTAGATGTTATTATATAGGAATACATGAGAACCTTCAGCAGCTTTCGGGGGATGGAAGCTGCTCGTCCCGCCCCTCTTGTAGGTCGATTCTATCCTCGAGATGTCAAGCCTGTCTATTACCGTACTCACTGTCCGGACCAGATGGTTCTCCGGTATCAGCTCCCCCAATGTAGGCGGAAAAAGAAGATTGTCGTTCTGATTGTCCGATTTATATACTATCTTTACTCTCATGATGAATGACTGTTTATCTTTTTTTAAGCACTATAAACATAACAATCTTTTACCATAAAAAGAATGGTTATCTCGTTTATTTTTAGCAAGATAACCGTTCTTCATTCGTATTGTTACCTCCCCCAATTCAGCATCCGAACTCAACAGGACTTTTCAGACATTCTGAAAAAAGAAGGGTAACCTTAAGTCTGTCCTTGACTTTTAGGTTACCCTCATTTCGTAATATCCAAATTAAAATCCCTTAATTTTTCATGGCATGTCTGTACCCTTTTACCTTATTCCAGGCTCCGCGCGTAAAATCGGGAATTTCTACGGGGGCACTGTTGTTTTCGATAGAAATACCTGTTAGTTCCGTCAAACAGCACCATTCTGCCAAGTCATACACATCCATATCCAAAGGCAAACCGTTCCGCAGACAATAGACCAGACGGTAATCCATAATATAGTCCATACCTCCATGACCGCCTACTTTCTTTGCCGTTTCTTCCAATTCCCGATGAATCGGATGTTTGTATTTCTCCATCAAAGCTTTTTTAACGTCTTCGGGAACAAAACCGTGAGCCGAAAGATTTTCGTGGTCAGGCGCGACATCCGAAGAAACCTGCGTCGGTCTCAAAGCATACCCTTCTACCGGATATTTATTGGCAAAACCATCTGTTCCCGTCAATTGATACATACGGCTATACGGACGAGGAGACACTACATTGTGTTGAATATGAATCGTTTTCCCGTTTTCCGTACGAATTAGGGTCAAAGTATGATCGCCATTTTTAAAATCGGTAACTTCTTCTCCTGTCTTTTCCTTGATATATCGCGGAGCATTGACCGCCTTGGTATCCATGGAAACCAAATAGTTCATTTTGTCTCCACGATGAATATCCAGCAACTGGCAAGCAGGGCCGATGCCATGTGTCGGATAAACATCTCCGCGATGCGTCCTGTTATAATCCAAACGCCAGTTATTCCAATATTGTCCCCAAAAATCTTCCAGATTATGGATATATGAACCTTCTACGTGCATAATCTCTCCAAACAATCCTTGTTGCGCCATATTCAACGTCGTCAATTCAAAGAAATCGTACACGCAATTTTCCAATTGCATACAATGCTTCCGAGTTTTTTCAGACGTATTGATCAAAGCCCAAATTTCGTCCATCGACATAGCGGCAGGAACCTCTATCGCGACATGTTTGCCGTGTTCCATAGCATAAATTGCCATCTGCGCATGGTGTTTCCAATCTGTAGCAATATAAACGAGATTGATGTCGTCCCGTTCGCACAATTGTTTCCATGCATCTTCGCTACCGGTATAAGCCGCCGCTTCCGGTAAACCCGCATTCGTCAGTATTTTTTGGGCGTTTTCCACGCATTCGGGACGCAAATCGCATAAAGCGACGATTTTGGTTCCATCGATATGAGTAAAACGCTGCACTGCTCCGGGACCGCGCATTCCCAAGCCGATAAATCCTACCCGGACAGTGTCCAAAGCCGGAGCAACCAATCCGACAACATCTGTTTGGCCGCTTTCCCGTTCCGGTACAGGTAACGATATCATTTGCGGTTTAGCGGGTTCCTTGCTTTGAGAGGTGCAAGAAACTCCTAAAAATCCGGTCGCAGTCAGGCATGACACCAATAACATCATGCTTGCGATTCCGGGAAAAGTCGTTCTTTTCATGTTCTTCATTTAATTTTATAATTATTAAGCTTTACAAATGTCACTCAATTTCTGAAACAGTGCATCAATACTGTCAAACATTTCGGCCCGTAATGTCCGATAATATTTTTTGACTAAACGAGTATTATGTTTTTCGTCTGAATGATTTGCCCGATCAATCAGTTTATTCCGTACATCTACAGCTTCTTCTATTATGTCAATAACGGCATCTCTGTTTTTAGACGCATGAACAACCATACAGGCATACCCGTCGGAAATTACTTCACTTACCAGATAATCAATTTCTTTTTTCAGTTTTCTAAGACTTGCCATATTTTTTATTGAGTTAAATTAAAACAAAAACATTTAACGATTGAAACGTTAAAGATAGGGCTTTTTCGGTCATTCGCCAAATCTCGACGAATGACCGAAAGTCGGTTATTTCATCGAAAACTGTTTTTTCGATTCCATAAGAATCGAAAAAGCCCGGTGAATATCAGCATCATCCACAATCACAGTAAATTCGTTCGTTGTGCTGATTACTTCCTTAATATTGATATTGTCCCATGCCAATTCTTTAAAGATATAATAATATACCCCCGGATAGATAGTGTTTTCATACGGTAATTTAACCGTAATGGAAGACAAAAAGTCCGTTTGGGAAATCATAACCTCGTCTTTAAACACTTCTTCTACTAATCCGGAAACCGTACTGCTTACCACTACTGTCGTTTCACTGACTCCTTGTGAAAAGGTACAAAACACATCGCTTAAATCGTTAATCCTCTCCAACAATTTCGCTTGTTTTGTATATAAGGTTTTGCTGTTCAAATAAGCATAATCGGCCAAATTGGAACGAACGATGATATCCCCGATATTTTCCACTACTTTTTGAAATTTCATCGAGGATATCAATTCCAGTCGAGGCACCAGACGGTTCAAGGCCATAATCACAGCACCGTCGTTTACCTCTTTTCCCAATTCCTTTTCTATCTCCGGTTTGATTTTCCGGGACAAAGCGGACAAATTGACAATTCCTTCTATCAAAGCACTCTCTAAAAACGGCTTCTTTTTAATGACTTTTTCAACTGCACTGGGAATCGTTACCATACAATACTTTCCATTTTTTTTACGAGTTAATATTTTAACAAAAATAGTAATTATTGAACAAAAAAACAAAAAATATTTTCATTAAAAAATGATATGTTATAAATTTGGGGGTCATTTTCAAAGGAAACGAGATAACCAAGCTATCGAAATATCTTTTTTATATGACTGATAAACAGAAATTTAAAACGTTGATATCATAATGAGTAAAGTACTAAAATTCGGAGGTACATCCGTAGGTTCTTCTGCAAATATGCGTATGGTTGCAGAAATCATCAAAGGTGAAAATGCTAAAGTTACCGTTTTATCCGCTATGTCCGGGACAACCGACTCTTTGGTAAAGATATCCTCTCTGGCTAAAAATAAAGAAGACATCACGCCTGTCGTTTCGTTTCTTTCGGATAAATATACCACATGTGTCCGGGAATTATTGACCGATTATCAGGCCGCCGCTTTGGAAAAATGCGAACAGGTGTTTTCCGGAATCGCAAATGCCGCCGCTTCTTACGACGGTCCGTCCACGGAAAGACAGATACTTGCTCAAGGAGAGTTGTTGACATCCGCCATTTTTACGTTTTATTTGAAAGAAATAGGATATAAAGCGAAATTAATCAATATCCCGGATTTCATGTTCGTCGATGAAAACGGCAAAGTGGATACCGATAAATTGAAAAACATCAAACGGGAAATCGAAACGGGCGACAAGGATACCTTTTTTGTCACTCAGGGATTCATTTGCACCAATGCTGAAGGAAAACTCGATAATTTAGGCCGCGGAGGAAGCGATTACAGTGCGGCCTTAATCGGAGCGGCCATCGATTCCAGCGAAGTTCAGATATGGACCGATATCGACGGTATGCATAACAATGACCCGAGATACGTGGAAAATACCTACCCCATTCGGAAAATGAGTTTCGACGAAGCGGCGGAATTGGCCTATTTCGGAGCCAAAATACTTCATCCGGCTACAATACAGCCATGTAAGGAACATGGAATTGCCGTTCGGTTAAAGAATACAATGAACAGAAATGCCGAAGGCACATTGATTACCAACGACGGAGATAGCCAAAAACGATTTCATGCCGTAGCGGCTAAAGATAACATTACCGTTGTGAGGATATGTTCCGCCCGAATGTTGATGGCTTACGGATTTCTTCGGCAGGTTTTCGAAGTATTCGAAAACCACAAAACCTCGATCGATATGATCACGACTTCGGAAGTCGCCGTTTCCCTGACTATAGACAATGATCTCAATATCGATTCCATCGTAGAAGATCTGAAACCGTTGGGGAAAATCGAAGTGGAACGCAACAGCGCTATCATATGCGTGGTCGGTAAAATCGGATACAGTCAGGCAGGGCTGGCCGCACATATTCTGGAAAGTATCAAATCGATTCCCGTAAAAATGATTTCGTACGGAGCCAGCGCACGCAGCATGGCTTTTTTGGTAGATTCGGAATACAAAAAAGAAGTATTGCGTTTATTAAACAATAACCTTTTCAACCTATGCTAAAAGACAACCTCAAGAAACTAACTACCTTGTCGCATTTACAGACTCCCTGTTATTTCTATGACATGCAATTGTTGGACGCCACTTTATCCAAAGTCAAACAACTGTCGGATTCATACGGATTCAAAGTACATTATGCCATGAAAGCCAACTTCGAATCCCGTATTCTCAAACATATTGCAGGATACGGTTTCGGTGCGGATTGCGTAAGCGGAGGAGAAGTGCAGGAAGCAATCAACTGTGGTTTCGAACCGGCCAGAATCGTTTTTGCCGGCGTAGGAAAAACAGATGAGGAAATTATCTGCGGTTTGGAAAACAATATATTCTGTTTCAATTGCGAATCGCTTGCAGAACTGGAGATCATCAACGAATTGGCCCGCCAACGCGAATTATGCGCCCGGATCGCTTTGCGAATCAATCCGGATGTGGATCCGCAAACTCATAAAAACATTTCCACGGGCCATGCCGACAGCAAATTCGGCATTTCATATAAAGAAATCGACATGGCCATCGAATCTTTGCACAAATTACAAAACATACAAATCGTCGGCCTGCATTTCCATATCGGTTCCCAGATTCTCAATATGGACGTTTTCCGAAATTTTTGTTCGAGAGTCAATACGATCGTAACCTGGTTCGAAGGACAAGGTATTGTTTTGGATCATATTAACGTAGGAGGAGGTTTGGGAATCAACTATATTGATCCGATAGCCGATCCTATCCCTGACTTTGACGAATACTTCAAAATTTTCGCAGAGGGAATCGTCTTGAAAAAAAACCAAACTTTACATTTTGAATTAGGGCGTTCTATCATCGCCCAATCGGGTTGTCTCGTTTCCAGAGTTTTATTGACCAAAAATACTGCTTCCGGCAAAAATTTTGTTATCGTGGACGCTGCAATGACGGAACTAATGCGTCCGGCTCTGTACCAGGCTCATCACAAAATAGAGAACATTTCGTCGGACAAACCGAATCATACATACAGTATTGCAGGAGGAGTTTGCGAATCTACCGATGTTTTCGATCGTGATATCCAACTTCCGGAAACCCAGCGGGGCGATATTCTGGTGTTTTATTCGGCAGGAGCTTACGGAAGCAGTATGGCTTCGCATTATAATCTCCGGTCATTAAAACCGTCCGTATTCAGCAGTGACTTGTAATGTTCGATTCGAAAACCATTTTATACGAAGACAACCATTTATTGATTGTCAATAAAAAAGCGGGCCAGCTTGTGCAAAGCGACAATTCCGGCGATTCGTCGTTGGAAAATGACTTAAAAGAATTCATCAAATGCCGCGATGCCAAGCCTGGTGCTGTTTTTTTAGGGGTCGTGCATCGTATAGATCGTCCGGTAAGCGGGGTCGTAATTTTTGCCAAAACTTCCAAAGCCCTTACCCGGATGTGTGAAAAAGTAAAAAAACGGGAAATCAAGAAAATTTATTGGGCCATAATCGAATCGAAACCTTTTCCCTTGACAGGAGAATTGGTACATTACATCGAACGCAATCCTAAAAAAAATCGGTCATATGCTTATGATGCTCCCAGAAAAAACGCTAAAGAAGCACGATTGAATTACCGCTACCTCCTTTCCGGCACTCATTACCACCTATTGGAGATAAATTTGATTACCGGGCGGCATCATCAAATCCGATGTCAGTTATCCAAAGCGGGATTTCCGATCAAAGGAGATTTGAAATATGGGGCTTCCAGATCAAACGAAAACGGCAGCATATCGTTGCATGCTCGGGAAATAGCATTCACGCATCCTGTAACGAAAGCAAATGTCCGTATCGTAGCTCCCGTTCCTGGTCAAGACAATTTATGGCTATTTTTCGAATCGCATCAATCCAATCAATAATCTTATAACATGATTCAATTACTCCATATTTTCTGGTCATTTTTCAAAATTGGGCTTTTTACTTTTGGAGGAGGTTATACTATGATTATGATGATGCAAAGAGAAATTACCCAAAAAAACAATTGGATGGGGGAAAAAGAGTTCATGGATTATTTATCGTTAGCCCAGGCATCTCCCGGTCCTATGGCGGTCAATACCGCTATCCTAATCGGATACAGACAACACAAACTGGCGGGAGGAATTGCCGGATTTTTAGGTAGTACGCTCCCCTCTTTCATCATACTGTTGCTAATCGCCGTTTTTTTTCAAGATTTCAGCGAAAATCCCGAAGTAATGAAAGTATTCAACGGGTTACGACCTTCCGTCGTGGCATTAATATTATATACGGTATTCGTTTTTGCCCGAAACATCCGCAAATGGGAATACCCGTTGTTCATAGCCGTTGCCGGTCTCATATTATTGGGAATATCCCCGCTTTACCTGATTTGCATCGGCATCATTGCCGGCGTCGCATATACTTATTATAAAACGCACAAATCGAAATAAGGAATAACGGAATGGTCTATTGGCAATTATTTATCGCATTTTTTAAAATCGGATTGTTCGGATTTGGAGGAGGATATGCCATGTTGTCATTAATACAACATCAGGTCGTGACCGAACACCAATGGATCAGCGATACGGAATTTACGAATATCATAGCGATTTCACAAATGACGCCGGGGCCCATTTCCATCAATAGCGCCACTTATATCGGGTATACCGTTACCCATTCCGTATGGGGATCGGTATTGACTACCTTTGGTGTATGTCTTCCATCTTTGCTTATCATGCTTATCGCTTCCTATTTTTTTGTTAGACTGAGAAACAATGTTTATGTTTCTGCTATCATGCGGTCAATCTATCCCGTAGTGATCGGTTTGATCCTGTCTGCTGCATTACAACTCATGACACGCGAAAATTTTATCGATTTTAAAAGTTATCTCATTTTCGCCGGAGCCTTGTTATTGTTATACAAAAACATGAATCCCATTTTAGTCATGGCCTTATCCGGATTCGTAGGTTTTTTCATTTATTGAGTCCCGACATAGAAGCTTCCACTCATAAAGAAAGAGGTCGTCTCAAAATAAAGTTAAGATGAACTTTTTCAGTTTTTCGTATTTTAAATACTGGCTACAGTATTTCTCATGATTAATCTGTTCAATGATACGCTAAACACGTTCCTGAAAATAAAACTGCCTAAATCCGGAGGTAAAATATGATACGAAAAATTAGGGAAACGGGCAAGTCTTGGCTGAGTAAAGTTCGGACTTGTCTGTTTTTGCTGATACAAAAAAGGCCGTCTCAAATTTTATTTTGAGACAGCCTTATTTTGTTTTTGTTTACAGAAATTTTTAAAGTTCTTTTATCCGGATATTTCTGAATTTGACAGGCGAACCATGCCCGAGAAATCCGATATGTCCGGTTTTGTTTTTCAATCCCGGATGGTCTTTATGATCTATCGTTCCATTCTTGCTGGCTTCGGCAATGTCGCCATCCAAAATGGTTTCTCCGTTGAGTACTACTTTTATCCGGTTGCCTTTTACGGTCACTTCTTCGTAATTCCATTCTCCGACGGGTTTTAAAAATCCTCTTTTGGCAGGGATTACGCCATATACGGAACCGTGGTATTGGTATATTTCCAAATCTTTGTAAACAGGATGTTCATTGTCGAGAATCTGCAATTCCATGCCTACATAAGCCGCATCTCCTTCGAGCGGCGCACGTATGCCTAATCCGTTATTAGCGGCTGGTGTCAATTGGAATTCGAAACGGAAAATAAAATCCTTATATTCGTCTTTGGTATAAAGGTTTCCGCCGCCGCCGTTTTGCGGATAGAGGGATATCGTCCCGTTTTCAGCGACATAGTCGGTTGTGTTGCCGACCCATTCATGCATGGAAACTCCGTCGAACAGCACCTTGTATCCTTCGGCTTTTTCTTGAGGACTTAGTTCGAATACTTTTACCGGTTCAAGTTCCTTGACATAAATGTTCCGATAGGCTACCAATGTTCCGTGGGCTTGTAATTCCAACTGTTCTTCGAGGAAGATGGGGATATTCCGGTTCCAGTAGTTTTCCATGATGACATTGTCCACCACTTTTACGCCGTTCAACAATACGGTTACTCGTTCGCCTACCATTTTGATGTAAAATGTATTCCAGTCTCCGATTTTGTTATCGGCTAGCGAAGTCGGAGTACTCCGATGTTTAGTATTGTTGTATAAACCTCCGGAGCCGACTTGTGCACCTACCTCTACCCGGGAAGTATCCCATATTTGTACTTGCGGAGTACCGCGGAGATAAATCCCTGCGTCTCCTTTGTCGGTAATCATCCAATCTACGTACATTTCGAAATCGCCGTATTTCTTTTCGGTGCATAGATTATCGCCTTGACCGGTAAATATGAGGTTCCCGTTTTCGACTTTCCAACCTTTGCGCATGATTTCGTCCGCTTTTTCTTGAGCTTGCGCTAATGCTTCAGGACTCATTTTAGCCCGTGCGATAGGATTGGCTACTAATCCTTTCCACCCGCTCAGATCTTTTCCGTTGAAAATGGAAACAAATCCTTCTTCGGATGCCAACTCGTTCAGATGTTTTTTGATGGCTTCCTTGTCGTATGTGGCATCGCTGCCGCCACGCGTATCCATGACTTTTTGGAGGATGGCTTTGATTTGGGGCCCGTTGATCGATTTGTTTTTCAGGGCGACATTCATAATTGCCGTTCCTGCCGTATGCCGGGTTGCTTCATTGTCGAGGTAATCGCCCGCTACGATAACGGAGTTGAATTCTGGGCAGTTGCCTATGGCTTGCAACAGAGTGTTCCGTTGCGTATCGGTTTGTGCGATATCGAGCATTTTGCGCAGTTGAAGCAGTCGTTGGGCGGAAGGAACTCTGCTGGCAGTTACCAGTTGGGTGTAGCGCTCTACGGCCGCTTGATGTAAATCTTTTACGGCAGGATCTTTTACGGCTTGGAATAGTAATTCAACGGCATCTGGAGTGGTCCATGTCGTCAAGGTTTTCACTGCGGCATGTTTTACAGTCGCATTGGAAGATTCCATTGCTGCGGCAATAAGTTGTAACGCTTCTTTCGAACCGGTATAAGGTAATACAGCATAGTACAAATGTTTTTTGTCATTGGGAGCTTGCCGGATCAATTCGTCAATGAAGCTGAAACCTGCTTGTCCCATTTGTGCCGTTGCTTTTCCTAAGGCTTGTTGTACGTATTCCAGATGTGATTCGGGAGTTTTTGTCAGGATATCGGCCAGTGTTTTGGCTTGGGATTTTGTGGCGATAGGAACGAGTGCTTTATAGGCCGCTTCTTGCACGCTTGCGGGGGTGTTCCCGGAGAGAACGGATTGGCATAACGCCATGACCTTGTCTTTCCAGGTGTCGTTCTCCGTACGGGTACTGATTAACTCAATGATGGCACATTGCGTTTCTTCCGGAAGTTCCTTGCTGTACATGTTCAACAGCAAGGCATTGGAGGATAACGGACTCCATGACAAGGCTTTTTTCGCTGCTGCGATCTGTTCTGAATTTGTCGTATTCAAACTGTTGGCAACGGCTTGTAACCCTTCTTGATTGCCTATGCGGACTAAAGCGTACATGGCTGCTTCGGACAATTCCGAATTACTGGAAGATACGTAAGGAATAATTATTTTTTCCGCGTCTGCGTATCGGTTCAGTCCCAACCAATGAATAATATCCGTTTGCGTTGTTTCCGGATATTTGGATAATTTGACGATTACGGTTTCTTTTACGGCTTCTTTGACATTCGGGGAACATGAAGCTGCGTTCAATGCCGCATTTCTGTAAGGGCGCGATTCGTCAGATAATGCCGAAATAATGTACGAAACGGCTTTCCCCGGATTCGATTTGACCAGAATATTCAAAGCTGCGGTTCTGACGTGCGGCAATTTGTTTTTCAGTAATTTAGCGGCAGCTTTCGTGTCGTTCAGGCGACATACGAGCGTTACGTAAGCATCTGTCGCTTCTGTTTCTTCGTACTGATAACCTACTTGGGCGGCCGCATTATTCAACGGTTTTAGGGCCGCCTCACTACCGGTAACACCCAAAGCGTATAAAATCGCTTTTTTCTCTGCGTTATCGGCAGTTGCATCGAGCCATGAAAGCAGCAGAGGTTCGCATTCGGTAATTTTCAGGTCTCCGATGGCTTTGGCCGCAGCGGCTTTGGAGGGAATCTTTTCCGCCAGTTCACGTACTGCCTGTTGGGACTCTGGTGTATTGACGGCAACCAATACGCGAAGGGCCTCATTGTATAAATCCGGGTCTACGGCATACTGCTTGGCCGTTTCAATGGCATCGTTTTCGCCTGTAATGATGAGTTGCGATAGGAAAAAGGCTTTTATGTCCCGGTCGGTAGCCGCATTCAATGCTTTGATGTAAGCTTCCGTAACGGTTTTGCGTGCGGTTTCCTGTCCGGTAGCGGTTACGTAGTTGGACAATCCACCGATGGCGTATTCTATGGCTTGGTTGTCTGCCGACGAAGGAGACTGCATCATATCGGTCAAAATGGTTATGCCTTCTCGACCTGATGCGACGAGATCCCGCATCATATTATTGTATATTTCGACATTTTTGGCCGGCATTTGCGCCAAAACGTCCGCAACAACTGTTTTGGGAATTCGGTTGGCCGGGGACTGTGCCAAAGTTGCAAGCGGCAATATTGCGGCCAAAACCAAAGTATAAAAATATTTTTTCATTCGTTTTGTCGATTTAAAGTTTGGATGGGGGAATTAAATGGACCATGGGGCTCTCATAGGTTGGTCGATTAACCGGTTGGCTGCAGCATCCGTGAATAACAGGGTTTCCGGATCGAAATTCAGCGTACGGTTAAGCCGTAAGGCGGCCAAGGCCATATTGACTA
Source organism: uncultured Alistipes sp. (assembly GCA_949286165.1). GTDB lineage: Bacteria > Bacteroidota > Bacteroidia > Bacteroidales > Rikenellaceae > CASDZK01. Next base: position 44,665 of record CASDZK010000022.1, on the reverse strand, counting down.
ACGTACAGGACCGGAAGCCGTTGATTTCGTTGAGAGCGAACTTTTTCCGGTTTTTTACGCAGTCGATGAAATCGTCGTTCTGAGGTTCCGGATCGGGATATTCCATCAGTTTGTTTTCTATGTCGGGAATATCGCAACGGAATCCGGCATAAAGATTCCCTTTGGGACCGGCGATGTAGGGAGCGTTCGTATCTCCGTAGTTTTCGCCGTTGAGAATGATTTTACACCCGTCTTCGTACGTAAATACGATTTGTCTCCACGTGCCTACCGCATCGTAATGTTGAGCGGGAGCGTCCACTTCTACTTTAATCGGGGAAGTCCCGTCTTTTCCGAGGAAATATTGTACGGGATCGAGATAATGTTGTCCCATATCGCCCAAACCTCCGCCGTCGTAGTCCCAGTATCCGCGGAAATTGCCATCGTACACTCTGTGCCTGTTGAAAGGTTTGTAAGGAGCAGGCCCCAGCCACATGTCGTAATCGAGTCCGGCCGGTACGGGTTGGGTTTCGAGGGTTTCCTTACCTACCCAGAAGAATTTCCAGTTGAAACCGGTGTGCGCACTGACCGTCACGGTCAGGGGCCATCCTAACAACCCGCTGTCTACCAGTTTTTTTATGGGTTTGACCGTAGTGCCCATACCGTAGAAAGTATCGCTGAACCGGAACCATGTGTTGAGCCGGAAAATATTTCCGTGGCGTTTGACAGCTTCCATGACTCTTTTCCCTTCTCCGATGGTTCGGGTCATCGGTTTTTCGCACCAGATATCTTTTCCTGCCCGGGCTGCTTCGGCTGCCATGATACCGTGCCAATGAGGCGGTGTCGCGATATGGACGATATCGACGTTCGGGTCTTCGATTAATTTCCGATAATCGGCGTATTCCGCCATTTTGTCCTTGCTTAATTTCCGCCCTAATTCCATGCTGTCTTGCCTGACATCGCAGATGGCGACTAACCGGGTTCCGCCTAAATTGACGTGTCCCCGGCCCATGCTTCCTACACCGATGATTCCTTTGGTCAGTTGATCGCTCGGCGCTATGTGTCCTTTTCCGAGAACATGACGGGGCACGATGGTAAGTAGTGCCATGCTTCCCGCTGCATGCAGGAAGTCTTTTCTTGTAATGCCCATAACTTTTGTTCGTGTTAATAGTTTTGTGAAAACGTATATTTTTCAAAAGTAATCAATAAAATTTGAATTGCCAAATATTTATATATTTGATGTGTATTCTATTTATATTCCTATAAAATTACTGTTATTATTTAAATTTTTTATGAATAAAGATGCCGGGTTTTACGTTGTTCTCCTATCTTCCAGCGACGGAAACATAAGGATTTGACAGAAGGCGGACAATAATTCGCAAGGATAAAAAATAACAGGGAAAATTTCATGTCGAATTTTCCCTGTTTATTGGGGGGATGAAACAATATTCAGAATCTGTGTATCAGAGAAATGTTTATTTTGGTAGGACCGAAATAATATTTTTTGTAATTGTCCGTTGGCTGGACGTTCAAAGTTTTTCCGGACAGACTGTTTTGTTCTCGATAAATGTATTTATTCCCTTTGGCTTTATAACATCCGATTCCTATTTCGAATTCAAATCCGAGCCTTTTGTTTACAGAAAGGGAATAGCCATATAGGAACCCGCCACCGTAAGCTTTCCCGTTGTGTCCGGTTTTATTGAGGAAAAAGTTGTAATCGATATAGTTTCCATGCAAACCTATAAAGTGACTGTTGGTATTGGAACGAAGCCAGTATCGCAATTCGCCTCCGGTAGACCAGTTACTCCATTTTTTTATGCGTTTGATATTATTTTTGAACAAGGTCCAATCGCTGTAAGTTCCTTCCAATCCGATGGAAAATCTTCGTCCGATGTAAAAATCCATGCCGATGTTCGGAGTCAGTGCGGCCCAGTACAATAGATTGGTTTTTATGCCTATCGTTCCGCGGAAATCGTTCGGCATGTAATAGGTCCCGTAGGCCACGCTGTCCGGTTTTTCCCGGACTATTCGCGTCAGGGTGTCGGCAAGTTGAACTTGGTATTTTTTTACTGTTTCGTAATCGATGCGGTAGTAAGCTCGTCGAAGTTGGGGAAAAAGATGTTTCAACATATAACGATACGGATCGCCGTGATCGATTTCCATAACCCGTTTTTTGATTTCTTCAGGCGTTGCTGCGCCGTCTATGGCTGCTATGATTTTTTCCTTCGGAAGATATTGGGCTTCTTCGGCTTGGGGTTCCGTGGTCATAATCAGGTTTTTCAGTCCTTCCCAATCTTCCGGAACGGAAGATATTTTGTAATCGATAGGATAAGAAATGCCGGCCAATCGGCGTTTGATTTCATTGGCGAACGCTTGGGCTCGATTGGCGGCGAGACGTTTATTGAATTCGTAACTTCCGTCGGGAGAACCGTAACCGATAATGCGGATATTGGTTATTTTGGTGTTCGGAGTGTTCCGTATCTCGTCCACTACTTTCTCGATTCGGGCCAATTCTTGGGCGTTGTTTTTATAATCGGGCAATATGTCGTATTTGCCGATGATGAATTCAATACGGGACGTTCCTTCTTTATACCATATGTTTTCAAAGGTGGAATCGCGATAGACAATATCTTGCAATACGATTTCTTTGCCTTTGCCGCCGCTCTGGGCATGAGACAAAGCGGAGAGGCCGGATAGCAGCAAGGAGAAAAAAACGGTAAAAATGCTTGAGGCAGGTTTCATTCGGGTTATAATGCTTTAAACGTTTCGGAAATGTTTCGGGCGATTTGTTGCATTTCTTCGGTGGATAATTTGAGTTTGGGATTGGAAAACAACATGTCGCTTTCCCGATTGATGGGGATTAAATGGATATGGGCATGAGGTACTTCCAAGCCGATAACGGCCATTCCTATCCGTTTGCAGGCAACCGTTTTTTCAATGGCATGCGCTACTCGCTTAGCGAACAGCATGAGCTGGGCGTATTCTTCTTCGGACAAGTCGAACAAATAGTCGGTTTCTGTTTTCGGAATGACGAGCGTATGTCCTTTTGTCAAAGGATTGATATCCAGAAAAGCGAAAAAACGGTCGCTTTCCGCTATTTTGTAACAAGGAATTTCTCCTTGTACGATTCGAGTAAAAATAGTAGCCATAGTGGTTTCAATAAATGTGATTGGATTTGTAAAAGTCTGTGCAGAGCGTCTCTAAAACTTCTGCACAGACTTTTTGTTTTCTGAGAAATGTGTTGTTAAATGTCGTAACGAACGAAAACTTCGATCGCTTCGTATTCGGCCATGCCCAATTTGTCGTAAAGTTTAGCGGTAGCTTGCGTCCGGTCTTCCGCACGTTGCCAAAATTCCCGTTTGTCGTCGCCCGGAAACGGGACGATATCTTTTTGAGACAAGTGACGATAAATCGCATGGCGTTTTCTGATTACCTCGTCCGGACTTAGCGGAACGGCCATATCTACCATGTCCAGCTCCCATTCCTGCCAAGCTCCTCGATATAACCACAACCGGCAATCTTTTATCCATTCTTCGTTTTTGACGATTTTCAATGCGGCTAATACGGCTTCGATGCAGACGCGATGCGTTCCGTGGGGATCGGACAGGTCGCCCGCGGCATAAATCTGGTGCGGCTTGATTTCTCGAAGCAGATTGACAATGATTTCGACGTCGGCTTCTCCGATACCGTTTTTCTTAACGGCTCCCGTTTCATAAAACGGCAGGTTCAGGAAATGGACATTGGTATTTTCGTTCAATCCGATAAAACGGCAGGCGGCACGGGCTTCGCCCCGGCGGATGGCGCCTTTCAACCGTCGGAGTTCCAACGGTTCCACTTCGCCTTTCTTTTTGTTTTTGATGATCTTCAACACCCGGTCGTATTCATCGCCTAAACCGCATTGACGGGCGGTGTCCAAGGTTTGCAGCACAACGTCGTCGTGTACGGCGATGTTTCCGGAGGTTTCATAAGCCACATGTACGTCGTGTCCCTGGTCGCACAAACGGATCAGCGTTCCCCCCATGGATATGACATCATCGTCGGGATGGGGACTGAATACGATGACTTTCTTCGGGAAGGGTTTGGAACGTTCGGGGCGTGTCGAATCGTCCGCATTCGGTTTTCCTCCCGGCCAACCGGAAATCGTATGCTGCAAATCGTTGAATACCTTGATATTGATTGATGAAAAGTCGCCGTATTGTTCGATCAGTTGTCCCAAAGAGTGATTGATGTAATCTTGGTAGGTCAGTTTCAATATGGGTTTATCTACCTGTTGGCATAACCATAAAACGGCTTTCCGAATGAATTTAGGCGTCCATTCGCAAGTTCCTACCAACCACGGCGTTTTAAAGCGGGTAAGTCCGTAAGCCACGTCTTCCGATATGACTAATTCGCAGTTTTTGTGTTCTTGTACGTAGCTTACCGGAATATTCGGGTCGACTTTTCCTTCTACCATTCTGGCTACCACGTCCGCTTTTTCCTCACTCCATGCAAAAACGATCAGTCTTTTGGCGTTCAATATGGTGGAAATTCCCATAGTAATCGCTTTGGACGGGACGTTTTCGATCCCGTAGAAATCCGTCGCCTGTGCTTTTCTGGTGTTGTTTCCCAAGGCTACTAAACGTATCTTGGTATTATGATAGGTTCCCGGTTCGTTGAAAGCGATCTGACCGTTGCCGCCCACTCCCAACAGCAACATATCGAGCCCTCCTGCTTCTTGTATCATTTCTTCGTAACGGCGGCAATAATCCGCTACTTTTTCAATCGGCATGTCGCCTCTCATGATATGAATGTTTTCAGGCAGGATATCGATATGTTTGATGAGTCCGTCGCGCATGGCGAAATTCCGGCTTTGTTCTTCGTTTGGCGAGATCGGATAGAACTCGTCCAAACTGAAAACGATAACATTTTTAAAACTGAGCCCTTCTTCCCGGTGCATGCGTACCAGCTCATGGTAAATGCCGATGGGAGATTTGCCGGTGGAAAGCCCCAGAACGAACATCTCTCCCTGCAATGATTTCGCATTGATCGCTTTTGCTATTTGTCCGGCCACGTATAATGCTCCGTCGTCGGCTGTCGGACATACCATGGTAGGGATTTGTTCATAGCGGGTAATGATATCGAGTGGTTCCGCCCCCCGTTTCAAACCTCCGCCTTCTGTCAGTTTGTAATTCGCGCTCATAATTTCTTATTTTATTGTTTCTTGTATAATCAAATCGTATAATTCCGTCATCGACATTCCCAGTGCCGAAGCCTGTTGCGGGACGATGCTGTGTTCACTCATTCCCGGCGTCGTGTTGATTTCTATCATGTAGGGTACATGGTCGGACAAAATGAAGTCGATGCGCACCAGCCCTCGACAATTCAACACTTTGTAGATGGCGATCATCTTTTTTTCCAAAAGTTCCCTGTCCGTTTCCGTGATGCGGGCTGGTGTGATTTCCCGGGACCGACCTTCGTATTTGGCTGCATAATCGAAATATTCGCAGTCGGGAACGATTTCCGTTGCAGGGAACACGATATATTTATGGCCGGCATATAGTATGCCGCAACTGATTTCCGTGCCCGTAATGCACTCTTCAATGAGTACTTGGCTGCTTTCCGCAAAAGCTTTTTCGATAGCGGGGAGCAACTCCTGTTCGCATTTTACTTTTGAAACACCGAAACTGCTGCCCGATGCGTTGGGCTTGACGAATAAGGGAAGCGATAACTTTTCGATGATTGCGGCCGTATCGACGGAATCGCCTTTATTGAGCAAAAAGTCTTTGGCCAGGGCTACTCCGCTATCTGCCGCTCCGCGTTTGCACAAGTATTTGTTGAATGTTACCGCGCTTGAACATACGTCGCAGGTAGAATATGGGATATTCAGCAACTCGAAATACGATTGGAGAATTCCGTTTTCTCCCGGAGTTCCGTGTATCAATATCAAGGCGTATTGAAAAATCGTTTTATTGCCGTGTACTGAGAAACTGAAATCGTTTTTGTCGACAGGAACCGTTTCGTTGTTATCGAGTATCACGTTCCAGCTTTTTTTATTGATATTGACGATATAAGGGAGGTATTTTGTTCGATCCAGTACCGAATAGATATGTTTTGTGCCTGCCAGCGATATTTCGGCTTCGGATGAATCGCCGCCCGTCAGCAATGCCACAATCATCTTTTCCATTTATGAATGTTTTTTAATCTTATATTTGCATACAAATATAGGATTTTATCTCTAAAAAAAACAATAAAAAAGTTAGCTTGCACGGATTGCGAATATTTTAATTTTTTTGAATATGGAGACAAGAATAACGAAGTTATTTAATATTCAATACCCTATCGTATCGGGAGGTATGGTTTGGTGCAGCGGTTGGAAATTGGCTTCAGCGGTTTCTAATGCGGGCGGTTTGGGTTTGATCGGGGCTGGATCGATGCATCCCGAATTGTTAAGGGAGCATATTCGGCGGTGCAAAGGGGCCACGGCCAGTCCGTTCGGTGTAAACGTTCCTTTGGGATATCCGCAATTGGAGGAATTATGGAGAATCGTGGAGGAAGAAAAAGTTCCCGTTGTTTTTACATCGGCGGGAAATCCTATGTTATATACGGAAAAATTGAAAAAGGCGGGCTTGACGGTAGTTCATGTCGTGTCGAGCCTGAAACAGGCGTTGAAAGCGGAAGCGGCCGGGGTGGACGCTATTGTCGCAGAAGGTTTTGAAGCAGGGGGGCATAATGGAAAAGAGGGAACGACGACGATGGTATTGTTGGAAATGTTGTCCGGTCGGTTGTCCGTACCGGTCATCGCGGCCGGAGGTATCGTTTCCGGTCGGGGCGTATGCGCCGCGTTGATTTTAGGGGCCGAAGGAGTTCAAATGGGAAGTCGTTTTGCGGTCAGCGAGGAGTCTTCCGCTCATGAACATTACAAACAGGCCGTGCTGAATGTCAATGACGGAGGAACAGCGATGTGTTTGACTCGTACGGCCAATATTCGAATGATTCGAAATACTATATGCGAACGGTTGTTGGAAGCGGAACGTCAAGGCGTTTCTCAAGAAATTTTGACTAAGCTGGCCGGAAGTAAACGAGCTAAATTGGGAATATTCGAAGGCGATACGGAAGAAGGGTTTTTGGAAATAGGAGAATGTGCCGTCTGTATATCGGAGATAGAAAACGTAAAAATGATTATGGAGAGAATCGTTTCGGAAATACGGCAAGTCGGAAAAATATGGGATGATGTATTTCTATTGTCGGAAGAGAAATAGAAAGAATCACTTTTGACTGGTAATGCGCCAATCCGGGTTTATTTCTCTCCGGTGGTATTTACGAAACTATGGTTGCCGTACTGTTTTTTGTTTTTAGGGTGTATTTTCGGTATTATAGATTTTTTGTTGTGGGTTTTTAGCTTTGAATGTTGATGGTCTGTGTAGCAATGTCAATGCTATTAGAAATAAAAAGACATGAAGGTAATAATTTTCGCCTTCGTGTCTTTTTGTTTTCTTGTACTCGGAGCGGGACTTGAACCCGCACAGCCGCAATGGCCACGGGATTTTAAGTCCCGCGTGTCTACCGATTCCACCATCCGAGCAACCTCGTTTTATGCCAAAATCGTATTTTATTCGTTTGGGAAGAGGTTTGCTCCCCCTCCTAAACTATAAACGTATAATCCGAAAATTTCGCAATGCAAAGGTAGGATTTTTTCGGATTAATCAAAAAGAAATTTTGTTTTTAAGGAAAAATTTGCGGCTCTGAAATATAGGATTTATCGTTATCTATAAAATCGAACCTCCCGGAGTTTATATTTCGGGGAGGTTCGATCGAAGTGTCTTTAGGGCAAAAATATGAGCTATTATTCGAACAGAAATTCGGCCGGGTCGATTTGGCTTTATTTCTTGATATCGTAAAAGCACCGTTTGGGAGAGTATATTTTTTCTTCCTTAACTAATGCTTTGATGGCTTTGTCAGCTTCTTTTTTATCTATACCCGCTGCTGAGGCTATTTCTCCAGCTTTCATCGGAGCTCCGTTGGCTTGTAATGCTTTTAAAATTTTTTCTTCCATGGTTGATTGGTAATTGGTTTAATATTGATGGTTACAAAAATAAGACAAAAGTTGAAATAGATGGGAAATAAAATTTTTATGTTTCTATAAAAATATCTTATATATTCGATGAAAATTAAAATTGTATTTATGCATAGAAAAATAGGGATAAGTATTGTATTATGGCTGGAGATGACAATAATAGGATATACCCAGCAAATTGATTCTCTGACTTTTGCAGGTGCGAAATGGAAAAGCAAGACTGTAACTACAGGAGTTGTGTGTCATACTTTATCAATCGATTTATTCGATGCTCCTCAGAAATTGTATTATGTGGAAGTAGATACGGCTTATAATCGGGTTGTGATCGACCAGTTCGAATGGTTGGATAAAATAAAGTCGGTAATCACAAAATCCAACCGGAATATCGTAGCGGCTGTTAATGGCGGTTTTTTCGATACGAAAACGAAACGTGCTGTTCCTGTCCATTTTATCAAGACACGGGGAATCTTACATAACAGAAAATGGGGAGGAGCAGCCGTAGCTGTCGGTAAAGATGACCGCATCACATTTGAAAACTGGAACGGAAAAGATTCCTTGTGGCAAGCCTCGTTCGAAGAGGTAATGGTGGCTGGTCCTATGTTGTTGTTGAATGGGAAAAATTTTTTTCCGGAGTTAAATAATTCCGGAGGCAGACATCCTCGATCTTGTATAGGAATACGGAAAGACGGTTCTGTGATATTGCTGGTTATCGACGGACGCAGGAAAAAAGCAGCCGGAATGTCCTTCTCGGAATTAGCGAAAGTTTGTTTGTGGTTGAAAATGGAATCGGCTTTGAATTTGGACGGTGGTGGTTCTTCTTCTTTATGGGTAAAAAATAAAAAAACGGTAAATCGTCCTTCTGATGGTATTGCATTTATTCATAGAGACAGAAAAGTGTGTAACATGATTAGTGTGGAATCTAAGGACAAAAATGAATAAGAATTGAAAGTAATGAAAAAAGAGGCTGACTAAAAAGTGATTTTATCTTCTGGAGAATTAATATGAGAAACTTTAAATCACAACTTTTTAGTCAGTCTCTTTTTTTATAAGTGGCAGACTGTATTTCTACCCCTTTATTCGGCCAATTATTTTATTGCATGATTCGTAAGGGAGGTCGGTCCGAACGATCTGTTTGGAGCATACCTTTGCTTCTTATTTTGGGCCCCGGAATGAGGGGACTGTACATTAATACGTTTCTGATTCGGTCTCGTTGTTGGGCCGAGAATTGGTTTAGCTCGGAGAAGTCATAATCCATAATATTGGTGGATACGAAAGTGGCACCTTCGCAATCCGTCCGCATGATCACTTTCTCGAAGGTAAGGTCTTCTTGCGCCAACTGTGCCAACCAAGTTTCGTATTCGGTTCTGTCGTACGTGGGGGTGTCGCTGCAATAATCCGTGTCTTCACAACCTCCTTCGTCTGAAAATACGTGAAACAGTCCCAAATAGTGTCCTAATTCGTGAGTTAAGGTCAAAACGATTTCTGGAATATGCAATCCCGCGTTTTCCGATAATGCGCCGTCACTGTTTATGGACAAACAATGAGGGTAATTCAATTCTTGGGTCAGGTAAAACGTCCCGTCATTGAGACCTTCCAATTGATTGTTTATGGTATAAGGAAGATGTGAAATGCCGAGGATATTCTGTTCTTTGAACGGATAGACCATTATGTTGATATAGGTGTTTTGATCCCACATGAGAGACAGGTAGCTTTCATTGTTGTAGGCGGACATGAATTGGTTGCAGCTGATCGGAAGAGGGGCCTGCCATTGTACCCGGTGGATACCGGCTTCTTCCAGTTGGTTTCCTTCCGGATCGTGCGTTGCCGGGATAAATTCGAGGTTGATATTTTCACTGACTTCGCTGTCGTTGTACATTTGGGACGCAAGGGACAAAGCCTCCTGCAGCCATTCCCCATCGATATTTTGCTTGGAATCGCCCGCGTTGTTATATAAAATGTGAAATATGACGGGCAGTTGATATTTGTAAGTTTCAAGATTTTCCGTGTCTCCTTCCCATGAGGCTTCTTGTGAAATCCGTATATTGAGTTGGGTAAAAGAGTTTTTTACCGTCAATGTAGCTTTTCGTAAGGATTGGGCGGCATTTTCTTTTATTTCGATGTCGATTTTTTCACTGCCAGTACCGCTTGTTTTTTCCGGAATGCACCAACTGTTAGCTCCGGTTATTTGCCACGGACCGTCGCTGGAAATTTCTATTTCCAGAACATGAGCCTGATGATCGAGATAATAGTCCGATCCGGATAAATTCAGGTATCCGGCTTGCAAGTGTTCGTCTTTTTTACACCCGGTAAAAATTATGCTGCCGATGACGAACAACAAAATGTTTAAATGATAGAGTCGCATAACTTTATTGGATTGAGTTTGACCAAAGCAAAAATTGGAGATAATCGATGCCTTTGAAATCGGGAATCACGAATTTTACTTTTTCTTGCAATAACGTTTTCGGATTTGTCGTAGATAAAGCGATTACCTGCATTCCGGCGTCTAGACCGGCTTGAATTCCGGCGAACGAGTCTTCGAAAACCAAACATTCTTTCGGACTTTTTCCTAAATCGGAGGCTCCTAAAAGAAAACACATCGGATCGGGTTTTCCGCGAGTAATGCGATCGGCTGTTACGATGCAGTCAAACGTATCTTGCAATGCCAAAACTTCCGTGGCTTTGGCTACCTTTTTGTTGTCGGAACTGGTTACCAAACCGACCTGAATTTCATGTTTTTTCAATAATCGGATGAATTCCAAGGCTCCGGGAATGGCTCGATATTCCATGTTCATTTCGAAGTCCGAACATGCTTTTCGAATTTCGTCATGTACGGATTTCGGATATTGGGAAAAATAGGTCCCCAGAATATTGGACATGATATTGCCTTTGATTTTTGCGGGAAAATTTTCGATTCCCAGATTGTATTTCGAGGCTATGCCGTTCCAGAAAACGTCATAATTTGATTCCGTATCTACGATGACTCCGTCGAAATCGAACAGTGCAGCGATTTTTGATTTGTTTTCCATTTTTGCGAGCATGATCGGGTTTTATTTTTGCATTCTTTGTCGAACAACTTCGTAAAGCATGATTCCGGCGGCTACCGATACGTTTAGCGATTCTATCTTTCCTTGTATGGGGATAGCAGTCCGCTCATCGCACATTTTAAGTATTTCTTTTGAAATTCCGGAATTTTCCGCCCCCATAATCAGTACGGTCGGGTTGGTAAAGTCGGTATCGTACAGCGTTTTGTCGCTTTTTTCGGTAGCAGCGATCAATTGCATGCCTTCGTCTTTCAATAATTTCAAGGTATTTCGGAGGCTACCTACCCTGCATACCGGAATTAGATTCAAGGCGCCTGCCGAACTTCGTATGGCATCCGCATTGACAGGAGCGCTGTTTTTAGCCGAAACGATTAAAGCATCCGCTCCGGCACATTCCGCGCTTCTTGCGATACCTCCGAAATTCCTGACGTCTGTTACGCCGTCGAGTACTACGATTAACGGCAAAGATGTTCTCTGCTTCGCTTTTTCCAGTATTTGAGAAATGTCGGCATATTCAATGGCCGATATTAGAGCTACGACTCCCTGGTGGTTTCCTTTTGTCAATCGGTTGAGTTTTTCTACCGGTACTTCCTGTACGGCGATTTTACGTGTATGACAGCGTTCGCGTAAAGCCGACATTATGGGGCTGTCCGTCCCTTTTTTGAGGTAGATTTTATCGATCTGTTTCCCGGAATCGATAGTTTCGATGACTGGTCGAATACCGAACACGATTAATTCTGACATATCTTTTATTTTTGCGATTTCTGTTTAAATTCTTCCAGTTCGGACGATAAGTGTTCCCATTCCCATAACATTTCGTCCTGTTGCTTTTTTAACTGTTCGTATGTTGCAAAAATTTTTCCGTCCGATAAATCGATACCGTATTTTTCCGGTTCCGACATTTTCCGGTTCATTTCTGCGATTTCTTCTTCCAATTGTTCGATTCGGGATTCTGCTTTGGCAATGTCGGTTTGCATTTTTCGCAGCATTCGATCCGTTTCTTTTTTTTGTTGGAAAGTTTGTTTATTTCCCGGAACAAAAGTGTTTTTTTGTGGCCGGTCTTGCTGACGGGAAGTGAGTTCTTCGGAGTCTTTTCTGTTTAACTCTGCCAATGAATCCAGTTTTTTACTTGCCAGAAATTCGTAGATTCCTCCCAGGTGTTCTTTCACTTTTCCATCCCTGAATTCATATATTTTAGAAACCAGACCATCCAGAAACTCCCTGTCGTGGGAAACCAGAATCACGGTTCCGTCATAATCTGCAATTGCTTTTTTTAAAATATCTTTCGACCGCATGTCCATGTGGTTGGTCGGTTCGTCCAGAATCAACAGATTATGGGGTTCCAGCATCAGACGAGCCATGGCCAGTCTCGAACGTTCTCCTCCGGAAAGGACTTTTACTTTCTTGTCGATATCTTCTCCCCGAAACAAAAAAGCTCCCAAAATATCCCGTAAACGTGTCCGGACATCTCCTACCGCTACCCGATCCAACGTATCGAATACGGTAAAGTCTCCGTCCATCAAATCGTCTTGGTTTTGAGCGAAGTAGCCGATTTTTACGTTGTGCCCGAGACGTATGGTTCCCCGGGATACTTCCGTTTGTCCCAGCACCATGCGTACGAATGTCGTTTTCCCTTCGCCGTTACGTCCGACCAAGGCTATTTTATCGCCTCGTTCTACGACGAACTCCGCTCCGGAAAAAATATGTTTTTCTCCGAACGACTTTCCGGCTTCTTTGACTTCCAGCACGATTTTACCGGAAGGTGGGGCCGGAGGAAATTTCATGTGCAAGGCCGCGTTGTCTTCTTCGTCGATTTCGATGATATCCAATTTTTCGAGTTGCTTGATGCGGGATTGTACCTGATTCGATTTCGTCGGTTTATAGCGGAATCGCTCGATGAACTCTTCCGTTTGCTGGATCATCTTTTGCTGGTTTTCGAATGCAGCCCGTTGTTGGACCCTCCGTTCTTTCCGTAATTCCTCATATTGGCTGTAAGGTACTTTATAGTCATAGATACGCCCGAGCATGATTTCAATGGTCCGTGTAGTGACATTGTCCAAAAATTTCCGGTCGTGGGAGATGAGAATTACCGCTCCTTTATATTCCTTTAAGTAAGATTCCAGCCATTCTATGCTTTCTATATCCAAGTGGTTGGTCGGTTCGTCCAATAGCATCAACGACGGTTTCCGCAATAAAATTTTGGATAGTTCGATACGCATGCGCCATCCTCCGCTGAACTCGCGCGTGGGACGGTTGAAATCGGTCCGTTTGAATCCCAGTCCTAACAAAACTTTTTCGACTTGTGCGTCTCGATTGGCTCCGTCCAACAAAAAATACCGGTCGTTCGTTTCATGCAGTCGATGCAATAGTTTGACGTATGATTCCGATTCATAGTCTTTCCGGATTGCGATTTCCTGATTCAGCCGTTCGAGTTCTTTTTCCAGTTCCAGCACTTCATGAAAGGCTTTGGAGGTTTCTTCGAATACAGTGGCCGTATCGCTGACTTTCATCTGTTGGGGCAGGTAAGCTATGGTACATTCTCCGTTTTTGGAAATCATCCCTTCGGTAGGTTGTTGTTCGCCGCAAATTATCTTCAATAAAGTCGATTTGCCTGCTCCGTTTTTGCCTACCAGTCCAATGCGTTCTTTGGGGTTGATCAAAAAGGAAATGCCTTTGAAAAGTTCCCATCCGCCGTATGCGACTGTTATGTTATCTACAGAAACCATACATTACCGGGCATTTAACAGTTGGTCTATTGTTTTTATCGGATCTTCGCTTTTGAATATGGCGTTGCCCGCTACCAATACATTGCACCCTGCGTTGAAAAGCGATGCTGCGTTTTTCGGCGAGACGCCTCCGTCTGTTTCAATCAATGTGTCGAGGTGCGCTCGATCAATCATGTTTCGCAACCGTTTGATTTTATCCAAACTGGATTCGATAAATGCTTGGGCTCCGAAACCTGGATTGACAGACATGATCAATATCAAATCGGCCATGTACAGTATTTCTTCAATGGCGGATAACGGAGTATGTGGGTTGAGCGCTACTCCTGCCTTGATTCCACAACTTTTTATTTTTTGCAAAGTCCGATGCAAGTGGATGCAGGCTTCGGCATGTACAGTCAGATAGTCAGCGCCAACATCGGCGAAACGTTCTATATACCGGTCGGGATCAACGATCATTAGATGCACATCCAGCACTTTGGAGGTTTGCGCCCGGATAGCTTCCAGAACCGGGAATCCGAAAGAAATGTTCGGAACGAACCGGCCGTCCATGATATCCATGTGAAACCATTCGGCGCGGCTGGCATTCAGCATGTCGATGTCCTTTTGCAAACAGACGAAATTTGCTGACAGAAAAGAAGGAGATATGATTTTTTGCATATGAAAATATCTTGTCGTTTGAAATTGATTATTCGTTTTCCTCTTGGGCCATGTCGAAAAAAATCAAGTAAGCGGACCGAATGATGTCGATCATTTTGGACCAGTTGATTTTTTCTGCATGGTCGCCGGGTTGATGATAATCCGGATGTCCGTCCGTATGATACCATACGATGGGAATCCCGTGCTCTGCAAACGATGCATTATCGCTGCCGCCGACAGGATTATCCCATGGTTTATAGATTGGTTTTAAGGAAAGGTTGTAATGTCTGATGTATTTTTTCATCCATTGTTCATACTTAGGATAATTGGCTGTGTAAAAGAAAACTACGCTTTCGGGAACATTTTCATCGTGATTCCGCCCGATCATGTCGAAGTTCATGTAACCTTTGATTTGGTTCAAAATATCACAAGTACGGGTAAAATATCGTGATCCCAGTAATCCATACTCTTCGCCGTCCCAAAGTGCGAAAATGACGGTTCGTTGAGGTTTTATGCCGGAGGCTACGAATGCTTTGGCGATTTGCAATACGGCGACTGTTCCGCTGGCATTGTCGTCGGCTCCGTTGTATATATAACCGTTCTGTATGCCGAGATGGTCGAAATGAGAACCTATGACGACGTATTCATCGTTTTTTTCTCCTTTCAATACGCCCAATACGTTTCGAAGAAATACCCGTTCCCTTTTGCAGGACAAGGGTAAGGTAATGTCACAACAGCTCTTTTTTAACAGGAATAAGATTTCTTTGGATATCTGGATTTGTACGAATGGAATTCGGGATGTTCCGTCCGGCACAAGTTTCGTATCGCTGAATGTTTCTCGTGGGGAAAATCCCTCGTATATCGGTTCGTTGTAATGATATTGGAATGCCTTTTTCTCGGTATTTTGTTCCCAGAACAGCGAATCATAAACGAATAAAGCGATGGCTCCTTGAACTTTCAGTTTAGAAACGGTTTGTTCGGAGGGTGTACCTTGATAATATACGAATTGTCCACGATGGTCGGCTAAGGAATCGTATGCCACCGCTTTCCCTGACAATACACCATTGAAAGTAGGCTTTCCGGATATTTGATAATCGATGCCTTCCGTAAAAGCGATGCTCACGCCCGCATCGTTTTGTATGGATAACCGGCTGCTGAATTCAGAAGCGCGGACGGCTGCGAACGGTTGCATATAACGTTCCAGAATACCTTCGGCATTCTTTACATACGGTGTCAATCCTAAACTGCAGAACTGGGAAGCCAGGTATTCGGCTGTACGTGCGGCATCGGAAGTTCCGGCTTCTCGTCCTCGCATCAGATCGCTGGCCAGATAGACCGTTTGAGCTTGAATGGACGATAATGTGATTGTTTCCAATCCTTTTTCTTTTTGGGCGTGTGCCGTTTGAGACGAGAATAGGTTAACAAGAAGTAATAATGCCGTTATTTTGCGGATGTTCATTCGGTTTACAGTTTATTACAACACATTGTATTAATAGTCGATAACTAACGTATTTTTATCGAGCGGCAAAGGTTCATTCCTATCTTCCCATGTTCCTGCTTTCAATAATTCTGCCTTTTCCCGATCGATAGTTGTAGTGATGGGAAATGTGGGCGGTGCTATTAAAATAGCTTGAGCCCGGAAAGAGTTTCTTATAGGTCGGTCGAATACTTCGGCTCTGCTCTTGGGACGTTCCGGCTCATGCCATGCGAACCCTTTTAGAAACAGTTCTAATGTCGGAGGAATTTTATCGATCGGATATAAATCTGTAGCAATATCTTGATACCAATAAATCTGATCGATTTGAGAATCTGCAAAAGTGATTTTCATACTGCCCGACAATGCCGCGAAAAGTCCGTCTATATTGTTGTCTGTCTCTTTGTAGAAACGGGTTTCCGCATTTTGGTCGATATATATGACGTCCAATGCGTTTTTTTTGAAAAATGCTTCCATGAATTTTCCCCGGATTTGGTTGTAGCGGGCCGTATCTTGTTTCAATTGCTGTATCATGATCGGAAAATTGTAGAGTTCGGCTCGGAACAGCTGTTGATTTCGGGTAAACATGATGATACTGTCGGCTGTAATTTGACTGTTATCGCTCCAAATGATCGGATTGTCGTACATGCGCATCGTAGAGTCCATGGATATCAATACCAAGGAATCGCATACGGATTGTACGCTGTCTCGGAATATTCTAACCTTATGGAATCCTCGTATAATATAATCCGAAGAATCCGGTTCCGTTTTATAAAGAGGAATATCGTTTTGGACGGGCAGATTAATGGCTGATGAGTCGACAGAGAGGGAATCTGTTGCCAAAGAATCGATAGCCTGCAAATTTTTTTGTAGAGTATCCCGCAGCAACATTTTTTCCCGAAATCGAATTTTTTTCGATTTGTTCCTTTTTCTGGATTTCTCTTTTTTTATTTTCTTCCGTTCACGTTCTTTTTTGAATTTTTCTTTTTTGTTCGGTAGTTCCTCTTTTGAAACCGAGGAGGAATCGATGATTGTAGAATCAATAGCTGTAAGGGGAATTGCTGATGAATCTAGTGCAGGAGATAAATCTGTCGAATCGATCAGACTGACGGGAGCATGCAGCAAAGAGTCGATCGGAGGAGTTTTTTGATGATGGACGAAATCGAGTGCCGGAGCTAGAAATAGCGTGTCCGCCCGAATAAACGAACTGTCCGGTTGGTTGATATCGTATGTAATGACCGACGGGTTTTCCGTCAATACGGCCCGTTTGTAATTTCCCCAATAGCGTCCGAAGTCTCCGAACGAAATCGCCATTTGTACGGTATCTAATATCTGAATGTTTTTCCAGAGCAGGGCTTCCGCTGTTTTGCTGTTGTATTGCATGGAATCGGCCCATACTTCTTGTTCTTTTGTCAATACGTAAGCTTCGTCGAAAAAATCATAACGTTCCAGTTCTCGGTCGTATGTCCCTTTATTGGCCTGTAAAAATTCTCCTTTACTATTCCATATATCGGCTTGATCGTAAAAAGTGACGAACTCTGTGTTTAGATTGAATCCTATCGAGTCCGTTTTTATTTCATAATCGTCGTTTTTCATGGAAACATCCCCTACCAGGACAATCGTACGGGTTCCCGTATAATAGTCTCCACGTTCGGATTCCATCAGGTTGTCTTTTTGAGAAAGGGTGCCTCCTCCGAAATAACTTCCGATATTCGTTAGGGTGTTGAACTGCATGTTATGGGTGTAGAGAACGGCATCTTTATCGATCGTTTTTATCAATGGAGCATATACACGGGCTATATTCGTTTCGCTGTCGTATGTGAACCGATCGCCGTATATGAATGTGGAATCTGTATTGATTATTACCCGGCCGAGGCCTTCCATGCGTTGTTCTCCATAACGATAGGCCGTATCGCAAGTAATGACGGCGCCATTATGATAAAAGGCGACATTGCCCGTCAATTGAACGACACTTCCTCTTCCCAATATCTTACTGCCGTCGCTACGCCAATATACCTTGACTTGTCCTGTTCCCTGGATACAAATGAAACAGCAAATCAAGATTAGCCATACCGTTATTTTCTTTTTATCGAGATTCATTTTCTTTTGAATATGAATTTTCGGTTTGCAAGCATTTTTTTACCAACAAACCGAAAATTTCTTTATTGTGCTTTATCGTATGAAAATCAGCCCCTTTTTATTTTACCCATTTGTCTGCGTATTTTTCCATCAGACTTCTATAAGGTTCTTCGATACGGATATACATTTCTCCGATTTTATTGTCGATCCATTTGTCGAAAGCTTCTTGTTTTTTCATTTCTAACGCTTGTTCTTCCAAGGCGACGTAATCTTCCCGCAAATTGGCCGTATGCGAGGGGATAATTTTCAATAATTTGATAAATTTGATGATGTCATCTCCCGTATTCATGTCGATTGTTTGAAAAACCTCAGACATTTCTCCTTCTTTTAACGGCTGGATATAATTGTATTCATATCCCAGTTCCTCTTTGTTGAAACGATTTGTTTTCGTGCGGGCGCCCCCGCCATACCGTTCGTACCATGTGTTTAATACCACTCCTTTGTTTTGTTTGCTATTTTCGTCTGTAGAATATAGTTCTACTGCTTTTTCAAAGGTAAGATTTCCTTCTCGGATTTGATTCAATGCGCTGTCCAGTTGTTGAATCGCTTCCACTTTTTGTTCTGCCGTAAATTTTACTTTCATCAGGATGTGACGGCAGTGATACAAATTCCCTTGAACGTCCAATAATTCGATAATGTGGAATCCGTAAGGCGTTTCGATGACTTCCGATATTTGGCCGGGTTTCATCTGCACTAAAGCGTCTGCAAAATTGGGGGTAAAATTTTCTTTGGGCATGGGATCCATTTCCCCTCCTCTTTCCGCAGAAGCATAATCTTCGGAATACATCCGGGCTAAAGCTGCGAAATTGGCTCCTTTTACGATGCGGTCGCGAAGAGCCAGCAATTCTCCTTTTACGTTCATACGGGCTACATCGTCGTTTTTGGGCGGAACTTTGGCGATTTGTGCGTAAATGAACTGTTCAGGAATGATCGGCAGGCTGTCTTTCGGCATTTTCCGGTACAACCGGGTTACCTCTGCAGGCGTGATGGTAATGTTTTCCTGTATTTTATTTTGCATGGCAGTAGCCAGTTGCTGGGTTTCCAATCTTTTTTTCAGATTATCCTCTACATTGTAAATGGGAGTATTTGTCAGTGCTTCCACTTGGGATATGCCTCCGAGGTCCTGAACCATGTTTTGCATTTGTTTTTTCGCTTCGATGTCTATTCCGGACTGGTTGATCGGTAAAGAATCGACTGCGGCTTGGGAAGCTAATACTTTCTGAATCAACAGGGCTTCCAGTGCTTCGGCTTGGGAACTTACTCCCGTATATCCCCGGTCTTTATAGCTCTGTTCGATCATTTGTTGAGCCAAATCCATGTCTGAAAGAGTAATCATTGTACTCCCTACAACGGCTACGATTTGATCGGCTATGTATTGTTGTCCCAACTGGATTGTCGTATCCCGAAAGTGTTCTTGCGCGTGCAAAACGCTAATAGATAGTCCGGTCATGCATAACAGAAGCGTTTTCTTATAATTTACTCTCATAATGTATGCTTATTTGTTGTTTGTTGTATCTTGTGAAATTTCGGTGTCGGGACGAATCAGGACGGAATCTACATTTATTTTAATGAGATGTTCCTGCATCGCTTGGCGATAAATGCTGTCATCGACTTGATGAATATGATCGGTCAGACGTTTATTGACGATAGCCCGACGAATTGTGTTTTCTACCATTTCCATCGGAATGTAGTTTCCCGTTTTTTTATAATCGAGAATGACCATCATATAAACGATATCGTCATTACCTACTTGATAAAATTTGTTTTGAGATAAAAACGAGTCGAACTCTTTATCTGTGAAAGGAATGTTTTCCAAAACGTCTTTAAAATATACCCAAGTATTGAACTCTTTGTATTGAAAAGATTGTTTTTTTACTAAATCTTGAAGATCGTAATAATCGTCTTCTTTTTGGGAAAGCATGATCTCTTTCAGCTTTTTTTGTTGCCTGTATGCCGTAGGAAAAGCTACGATTCGGGCTTTCACGATGGGGCCCACGAGCCGGAATTGCTCTAAATTGGCGTTGTAGTAGTTTTTTATTTGTTCTTTCGTGATCGACGTATCGACGACGGAAGCGATCGCTTGGTTGTATTTCGAGGTTAATAAGGCGTTGCGGTAATCCTGAACCAACAATTCGATATCTTCCTGTTTCTCTTTGAACATTTTTTCCGCCTCTTGCAATTTGATGGTCCGTTTGATCCAACTGTTTACATGAGCGTTCAAAAGAGCGAGACTGTCCTCCGGAGACATGTTCTTTGTAAAGATGGATTTGACGTCTTCCAGATATAATTCTTTATCTCCGACGCTGGCGAGTAATTCGTTGTCGTTTTGAAATGACATGAACTTGAATTCCTTGCATCCTGTCGTGAAGAACAATATGCTGAATATAATTGATATCGGACAATATTTCATTATGTCTTGATTAGAGATTTTCTCTATCTATATTTTAGAAAAGTAAAATCATTGCAAATTTATAATTAAATTTCATGCTAAAAAACTTTCCTTTTCAAAAAGGCGTGTCCTCCGGTTTCTCTTGTTTTTTGAAGAGATTTTCATTCGCTTGGTTGTCATTTTTTTCGGTCTGTTCGACAGGTAATTCTGTCCGGATCTCATCGATCGAGGCATCCGTTTCTTCGACCGGCGAAATTTCGGCTTTCCGGATATTTTCGCTCGGATTGTTTTTCAGCAGGATGATTTTTACAATCATCATTATAGTTAACGCCGCCGCAAAGGCATAAATTGTATAATATAGCCAATCTATGCCGATTAAGTCTCTCAAAGGGGTCAATCGCTGCTCTTCCGGCAATACGTATCCCAGTACGATGGACAGGGCATTGTTGAGCATATGGATTAAAATAACGCACCATAAAGATCCCGACCGGTAATAAATGAGTCCCATGACCAATCCTGCGAAAAAAGCGTTGATCGATTGCAGTATTTGCATATGGACAAGGCCGAACAGTAAGGAAGCGATAAATATGGCTCCTCCCGCCCGGTAACGATTGGTCAGGTCGCCTTGTACGATTCCCCGGAAAAGAATTTCTTCCAGCACGGGAGCGAAAATGACCATCGTCAGCATCATGTAGGTGCTGGCACCGTCTGTCATTTTATACAAATGTTTCAGGCTTTCGGGGAAAACCATACCCAGAGGGTCGATCAATACTCCGATAGCCAGAATCAATAAATATCCCCACAATACGAGTATTGGGGAAAATTTTCCGAATTTGACTCGCAGTTTGTTTTTATTTTCTCCTTGAGAAAGAGTGTTTTTCCGGTATAAAAGGCATAAAAGTATGATAATACCAAAAGTCAACAGATAAGAAATCGCCAACTGCAAATCGGTAAATTCGAACAGATTTTCAATCGGATGTCCGGTTATGCGTTTGAAAACATTGTACAATAGCAACACTCCTGCCGATACGAAATGTGCAAAAATGAATGCGCCTAAAAAAAGCAAAATATCCTTAAATCCCGGATATTTAGGGGACGTGTTGTCGTTTTCCATGAAAATCTTTCGAATAATTGAATGAACGAAGATATAAAAAAATCGAGAATAAATCAGTGAATATTCGGCAGGCGTTTATCCGTTGTTTCCTTTGCGAAAGTTTGTACCTTTCAGAAAAGTTGAACAGACCGCCCGCTAAGGCCAAATTTTACCGGTATACGCTTCCTTTTACGAAAAAGATTACTACCTTTGCCAATTACTAAATCATAATTTGCAATCTCATAATTTTAACCGTATGGAAACTACTGGTTTGAATAATCCTGTTCAAGAAGAACAATTCAACGATTCCGTTGAAGATACTTTGTCTCCTATTTCTTCGAATGCCGTTTCTTCTATTTCGGGAGCGGAAGAAGAAATGTCCGGTTCGTATGTCGATTTTTCCGAAGAAGACGCTTTGTTGGATGCAGACCGGGCAGGACTGGGTTTGGAAAGTGTTTCGGAAAATGAAGAAGAGGGCGAGTCGATGCCTGATGATTCCGAGACGGGTGGCACTGCCCTTTCTGCATTGAAATTGGCGGGACAAAATAAGGAACAGTTGATTGCCTTGTTGAAAGAGCTGATCGAAACGAAAGCCATTCAAACGATTCGCAAGGATGTCGATGCGATAAAAGTGGCATTTTATAAGATACACAGGAATGAAATGGACGCTTTGCGAAAAAAATTTTATGAGACGCATGAGGAAAGCGAGCCATTTGTTGCAGATTCCGATCCGTATGAAGCGGAATTGAAACGTCTTTTCGGTATTTACCGCACGCAAAGAGACGTTTATATGCAGAATGCGGAAAAGGAAAAAGAAGAAAATTATCAAACCAAACTTCGAATCATCGAAGAACTGAAAAATTTGGTAAACGGCGGAGAAACATTGAATCATACTTTCAATGTGTTTCGTGAACTGCAAAACCGATGGAAAGAGTCCGGGCCCGTTCCCAAAAATCAGGTAAAGGATTTGTGGGAGACCTATCATCTGCACGTAGAGAATTTTTATAACTTCATAAAAATCAATAAGGAACTTCGGGATTTGGACCTGAAAAAAAATTATGAGGCCAAGGTAGGACTTTGCGAGGAAGCGGAAGCCTTGCTGTTGGAAAAAAATATCACGGTTTCGTTTCGGAAGTTGCAAAAACTGCATGATGAATGGCGGGAAATCGGGCCGGTAGCCCTTGAATATAAAGAACAGTTGTGGGACCGGTTTAAAAATGCCAGCTCTCAAATCAATAAACGGCATCAGGAATATTTCGATCAAATCAAAGAGGAACAGAAAAGAAATCTGGAGTTGAAAACGGCTTTGTGCGAACGGGCGGAGGCGTTGGTCGTTTCGGAACCGACTACTCGAAAAGGATGGGAGAAAGCTTCGGAAGAGCTTATCGAGATACAGAAATTATGGAAAAACATCGGATTCGCTCCGAAAAAAGACAATAATAAGATTTACGAACGGTTCCGAAGCATTTGCGACCGTTTTTTCGATATCAAACGCCGTTTCTATCTGAACATGAAAGAAGAAATGGATAATAATCTGCAAGCCAAAATTTCTTTGTGTATCAGCGCGGAAGCCATTGCGCAAAGTTCCGAGTGGAAAAAAAGTACGGAAGAATTGTTAGCATTACAGAAACAATGGAAAGAGATCGGCGCCGTGCCACGCAAGCAGTCGGAAGCGGTTTGGAAACGATTTCGGGCCGCTTGCGATACTTTTTTTGCTCGTAAAAGCGAATACTATGCCGGACTGGACCAGAAGTACGAAGATAATTTGGCCCAGAAACGTGCGTTGTTGGCAGAACTTGCCGAGTTTGACGTATTGGCGGCGGAAGATGGTTTTGAGGCTTTGAAGGCTTACCAGCGGCGTTGGTCTGAAATCGGATTTGTGCCGATGAAAGAAAAAGATGCGTTGCAGAAAGAGTATCGCAAGTTGATAGATTCATTGTTCGATACTTTGCGCAGTGGAGATAAAGAACGGAAGATTGAGCGTTTCCGGGAAAAAATGCATTATATCAAGGGAACGAATGCGGAAAAGAAGATATTCAGCGAGCGGGATCGGTTGTATAACAAAGTGAAACAATTGGAAAACGACATTACCCTTTGGGAAAATAATATCGGTTTCTTTGCCAAGAGCAAAAATGCGCAAGCCATGATCGATGACGTGAACCATAAAATTGCCCGGGCGAAAGAAGAGATTGCTGTGGCGATAGAAAAGATAAAAATTATCGATGCGGCGGAATAAATAAAACGAAAAGAAGAGTAAATAAATAATAAATATGGTAAAAGAGAGTCCAACACAGACTAAATATGTGTTTGTAACGGGCGGTGTGGCTTCATCGCTTGGAAAAGGAATCATTTCGGCATCGCTTGCCAAACTTTTACAGGCCAGAGGATACCGGGTAACCATACAAAAACTGGATCCGTATTTGAATGTTGATCCGGGAACGTTGAATCCGTATGAACACGGGGAATGTTACGTAACGGAAGACGGGGCCGAAACCGATCTGGACCTGGGGCATTATGAACGTTTTCTGAATTCCCCTACTTCACAGGGAAATAACGTGACGACAGGGCGTATTTATCAAAATGTGATCAATAAAGAACGCCGGGGGGAGTTTTTGGGTAAGACGGTGCAGGTCATTCCCCATATTACGGACGAAATCAAGAGGTGTATCAAATTGTTGGGAACGAAAAAGCAATTCGATGTCGTAATTACAGAAATAGGCGGGACCGTAGGGGATATCGAGTCGTTGCCCTATATCGAGGCCGTGCGGCAACTTCGTAATGATTTGGGACCGCAAAATTCTATCGTTGTGCATCTAACGCTGATTCCTTATATGTCCGCTTCGGGAGAATTGAAAACGAAACCGACGCAACATTCCGTCAAAGCGTTATTGGAAAACGGCGTGCAGCCCGATATTCTGGTATTGCGGACGGAGAAGCCGTTGAATGAGGATATCCGGCGCAAGGTGGCTTTGTTCTGTAACGTCAATGCCGATGCCGTTATCGAATCTATCGATGTTCCTACGATTTATGAAGTTCCTCTTCGAATGTTGAAACAGAATCTGGATTTGGTGGCGATTCGTAAATTGGGATTGGAAGTGCGGGATATCGATATTTCCAAATGGGAAGAGTTTGTGGAAAAAGTGAAACATCCCAAAGAGGAAATAGAGATAGCGTTGGTAGGAAAATATACGGAATTGCCGGATGCTTACAAGTCTATCGTGGAGTCTTTCGTTCATGCCGGAGCTGCTAATCATGTAAAAGTCAAG
The DNA here is from genome assembly GCA_949286165.1 of uncultured Alistipes sp. Classification (GTDB taxonomy): domain Bacteria; phylum Bacteroidota; class Bacteroidia; order Bacteroidales; family Rikenellaceae; genus CASDZK01. Next base: position 19,872 of record CASDZK010000022.1, on the reverse strand, counting down.
TTGATTTATGTTAATTCTGAGAAAATTACGGATGAGAAGGCAGCGGAGGCTTTGCTGGGCGATATGTGCGGAATTCTTGTGGCCCCAGGGTTCGGTCATCGGGGCATGGAGGGAAAAATCAATGCCGTGCGGTATGCACGGGAACATAATGTTCCGTTTTTCGGAATTTGTTTGGGAATGCAATGCGCTGTGATTGAATATGCCCGCAATATACTGAAAATGGAAGGCGCGGGATCGACGGAAGCCGGAACGACACCTTACCCCGTTATCGATTTGATGGAGGAACAGAAAGGAGTTACCGAAAAAGGCGGGACCATGCGTTTAGGGGCTTATCCCTGTCATTTGAAGAAAGGGTCCAAAAGCTACGATGCTTATCGTTCCGAAAACATTTCCGAACGTCATCGTCATCGTTATGAATTCAATAACAAATATCTGGATGATTTTTTGACGCATGGTATGGAGCCGGTAGGAATCAATCCGGACACTAATTTGGTGGAAATTGTCGAAATCCCCGAACATCGTTGGTTTGTGGGGGTGCAGTATCATCCGGAATATAAGAGTACGGTAGTCAATCCTCATCCCTTGTTTGTCGCGTTTGTTAAGGCGGCAATCGATTATAAACACGATCAAAAATAGAAATTCTAAATGGATAAAAATTCAATTACCGGTTTAGTCTTAATCGGAATAATTTTTTTCGGATTTACTATATATACTTCACGGCAGCAAAAAGAAATAGCAAAGGAACAGGCGCGACTCGATTCGATCAGTTTGGTTGAATCTGCCCGTTCGGAACAATTGATCCGGGAACAACAGGCTTTGGCTGCGGCCGATTCCGCCCGACAGGCATCCCGTGCGGAGAATGTTCGTAAACAGATGTTGGGAGAAACATTGTTTGCCGCCACCCAAGGAGAGGAAACGTTTTATACGTTGGAAAACGATAAGATCAAAGTCGTTTTGTCATCAAAAGGCGGAATTGTGTATGGGGTGGAGTTGAAAGATTATAAAACTTATGACGGTAAGCCGTTGCAATTGTTCAAACCCCGTTCGGCTTATTTCGATGTGGAACTGTTTACGAATCAAAGCATAAACACTTCTCAATTCTTTTTTAGAAATGACGATGGACAACAGCAGGTAACGGTTGCTGAAGGGAAAGAGGGCAGTATTGCTTTACGGTTGTATGCGGATTCTCTTTCTTATGTAGAATATTTATATACGTTGAAAAGCGGGGAATACATGCTGGATTTTCAGATTAATTTCGTCGGTATGGACGGAATCGTTTCTCCTGCTCAACGCGATTTTTCTATATCGTGGGGGAACATATCGCCTCAACAGGAACGGGGATATAGCTATGAAAACCAATATACTACCGTTGCATACAACCAACCCGGATCGTCCGATGTGGAGGAGCTTTCCATGTCAACCGGAACGAAAGAGGAGACGATCAATACGAAGTTGCGATGGGTTGCGTTTAAACAACAATTCTTTTCTTCTATTTTATTGGCGGAAAATAATTTCGACAATGGCGAAGTCAAGTACGAGACTATGCCGGAGTATTCGGGAGATATTAAAAAGTTCAGTGCAGCCTTGCGTGTACCCTACTCTCCCGAAACGACCAGTTACGACTTCCATTTTTATTTCGGGCCGAACAGTTATGTGACGTTAAAAAAATACGATGATCATTTTCAGAAATTGATTCCGCTCGGTTGGGGAATTTTCGGATGGATCAATCGTTTTATCGTTATTCCGACGTTTAATTTCCTGGGAAATTATATTTCCAATTACGGGTGGATTATTTTGATATTGACTATATTTATCAAATTATTGATTTTCCCGTTTACCTATAAATCGTATCTGTCAATGGCGAAAATGCGGTTGTTGAAACCGGAATTGGATGCCATCAATCAGAAATTCCCGAATCGGGACGACGCCATGAAGAAACAGCAGGCGATGATGGAATTGTACAGACGAGCCGGAGTGAGCCCGATGGGGGGATGTCTGCCGTTATTGTTTCAGTTCCCCGTGCTGATCGCTATGTTTCGGTTTTTCCCTGCCTCCATCGAGTTGCGCGGAGAACATTTTCTTTGGGCTCAGGATTTGTCTTCATATGACAGTATTCTTGATTTGCCGTTTTCCATTCCTTTTTACGGAAGCCATGTCAGTTTGTTCGCTTTGTTGATGGGGGCTTCATTGTTCGTAGCTTCTAAAATCAATTTTGCCCAGAATGGAGCAAGTTCTTCCCAAATGCCGGGAATGACTTTTATGACCCTCTATCTTATGCCTGTCATGATGATTTTGTGGTTTAATAATTATGCCAGCGGATTGAGCTATTATTATTTCCTTTCCAATTTGATTACGATCGTACAGTCTTTTGTTTTCAGACGTTGCGTCAACGATGAGAAATTGCATCAGCAGATGAAAGAAAATGCAAAGAAGCCGCGTAAAAAAAGTAAATGGCAGGCTCGATACGAAGAAATGCTCAGACAACAGCAAGAATTGGCCAAACAACAGCAAAAGCAACAAAGAAAAAGATAAACGCGCCGATTGCTTTTTTGAAATATCGGCTTTAGCTAAAGCAGTGTGTTTTTGAAAAAGCGTTCATATGACCTATATACAATCGATCCCGCCAAATTTAATTTCGACGGGATCGATTGTTTTTCTCTATGGTGGAATAGCTTGTTGTCTTAATTGTGCGATTATGGATCCATATTTGTCATAACGAGAAATCGAATAAAGAAAAGTTGCTTGCCTGCCCGGATGGTGGAGTTGGATCTCTCTATATTTCATACGAGACAGCGTATAAAAAAGTTTGCAATAAGAAAAAAGTTGTCCCCCACAGCGTCAAGTACAAGACTTTGATACTCAAACATGAGGGAATGTACTGATGATGTACGTGACCGAATCTCCGGAAAGCAGTAATGCAACAGATGAAACCTTTTTGAACTTTCGGGGCTTACATCACAATTTAGACACCGTCTTTTCTATTTTTCGTAGTTCAATTTTACTTTTACCGGATTGTGATCAGATAAGAACATGCCATCTATGGGTGCATCCAATATTTTGTTCTCTACAACCTTTAATTCAGGAGAAACCAGAATGTAATCGATGACGCCGCCTTGCACTCGTCCGTAATCATGGTAAGTTATGTCAGGACCTTTCCGCGTATCGGTGCAGTCCCGACTGTTTTTCAGAATGCCTTGATTTAGCAGATATTGGATCGGTGCATCCTCTACCGTCGCGTTCAAGTCTCCGGATACGATGACAGGATATCCGGAAGCCGTGGATTTTATATGTTCGACCAATAATTTCGCGCTATTCATTCGTGCTTCTTTCCCTTTATGATCGAAATGTGTGTTGAACGCGAATAAAACTTTCCCGCTTTTCTTGTCTTTTAATTTCGCCCAACTGACTACACGTTTACAAGCGGCATCCCACCCCATGGATGGACGGGACGGGGTGTCGCTTAACCAGAACGTAGCGCTGTCCAAAAGTTCGAAACGTGTCCGGTCGTAATATAAGGCTGAAAATTCTCCGGCACTCTTCCCGTCGTCCCGGCCAACGCCAACTCTTCCGTAATCGTACAGAATGGAGTCGAAAAATTGAACTTGGTGTATCAGGGCTTCCTGCAATCCCAATAAAGAGGGCTTTTCTTTTTTTAACATGACGGCGGCCGCTTTTTTTCGGGCATCCCAATGAAACGGGGCGTCGGATTTCGTATCGTAACGAATATTGTAAGTCATGGCCGTAAAGGTTTGCGCCTGGACCGTACAGATTGCCGTCATACATAAAAGCGGCAGAAAAAGTTTTTTCATGGTAAAATATATTTGATTGATTTTATTCCGTAAGGTTTATGTCGCCGATGTAATATCTGCGGTAACCGTCGTTTCCGTCATAGGGCAGCTCGAAGACGGGAGTTCCGTTTTTATCTCCGACCGAAACGTATAATTTGTAGGTTCCGGACTGGCACGCTCGAAAGAAAGTGCCGGCACGGTCCGTGTACCGCGGAGCGATTCGGAATATCGGAGAAAACGATGCAGCGACGGCTTTTCCCGTTTCTGCAACTTGGAGGTCCCGCACGTTCCCGGTTTCGTCTACCAATACGGAAACGATTCCTCCTTCGTCGTCTTTCAGGGTAAAACAGGGATAACCGCCGATATAACACGGAGCAACGCCGGTATTGCTCCATGACGTTTGTATGGAGAACGATTCTCCCATTTTGACCGAACGCGGCCAGGATATACGGTTCAGATGCAGCCGATACCCTATTCGTTGGTTGATACGGTCGATGACGTCTCTGTTTTCCTCTAATAGAATCCGTGGCCACCAATGTATGGACATGTAGGAAGCGTGATATTCCTCGACCGATTGCAACAGTAATTCTTTGTTCCACGCTTTTTTCTCTACCGATCCGTTATAATGTTCATGTTCCAGAATAACGGGCATGGTCGGCCAAAAAAGCCGGGCCATCTCGCTGTGATACCAGTGATTGGGATATGGCTGAACTAAAATGCTGTCGTCTCGTATCGTTACTCCTCGGGAGAAAGCATAATCGGTAATCGGAAAACGTTCTCCTCGTTTGTCGTGCCCGGCGTAATCATCCGAAATGCATAATTGGGTTTGTTTGAAATGGCGACAATAAATGTCGATATGTTTTTTTTGAACTTCCAATCCCCATGTATGTCCGTGTTTGGGAGTGGTCATAACCGTATGGCCTTCTCCCCACATGCCGAAGTGTCCGATATCGACGAAAACGACTCGAGGATCTCCGTCATAGCGTTTTGCCATGGTTTGGACGAATTTTTCGACTTTTTCCAGAAAAACGGGATCGTCATAATCCGGTTCGAAAATATTTCCGTCTATGTCGTATCCTTTGGCTCCGGCTTCAAATACCCAGCGGGGAGTGGCGTGATAGAGCCAGCTTTCCGTGGCGCTGATTCTGAAAGCGACGTATTTTCCTTTATCTTTCCAACGTTGGGCCGGAGTGTCCAACAATTCCCAAACGAACTTTCCTTCTTCCGGTTCGACGAAGGCCCAGGGAACCCGAAGATAGACGGTACTCAATCCGGGGAAATCGTCCACGGTGTCGGAGGGTTTCAAACGAGACCCGTAATTGTTCAGAATATTGGAATAAAAATGCATGGTCCAGCCCATCCGGGGATTAATCAAAGCTCTTCCGTGGTCTTGAGGGGTTAGGGCGTAATGCGTATCGTTTACCGTCATGTTTCCGGCTACTTTGTCGGATTTCGACCATTCGCCCAGTTTGCTGGCGGCACTGAATCCGGGATAAGTTCGAGTTGCTAAAGAAGCCGTAAGCAGTCCTGCATTTAGCAGAAAACTTCGACGATTTATTTTTTTCATGTCGGGCAAGGTTAGTTTCCTTGTCAAATATACCAAAAGATTTTATCAACAAAAAGGAGGAGCGATATTTCGTTCCTCCTTTTTGTTGGGTAAAGAAAAGATTTATTCTTCTTTCTTGCCGTAATCCATCGCCGCAAAACGTTGATAAGTGGCATATCTCCATTTCGCGTTTTCTTCTGAAGCGGCGAACAACTCTTTCGCTTCGGCAGGGAATGCCTTCAATAAAGAGGTGTAACGAACTTCATTGTTGATGAAGGATTGGAAATTTTCCCAATTCGGTTCCTTGGAATCCAGCGTAAACGGATTCTTGCCTTCCGAGATCAACGCGGGATTGTATCTCCATAAGTGCCAGTATCCGCATTCTACGGCTTTTTTCTCCGTTGCTTGGGAGATTCCCATGCCCCCCTTGATACCGTGGTTGATACAAGGAGCGTAAGCGATAATCAATGAAGGACCGTTGAAGGCTTCTGCTTCTTTGATTACTTGGAAGTATTGGTTGTGGTTGGCTCCTATCGCTACTTGAGCGACATATACATAACCGTAGGTCATGGCCATAGCTCCCAAGTCTTTTTTACGCACTCGTTTACCGGCTGAAGCAAACTTGGCTACGGCTCCGATAGGAGTGGATTTGGAGGATTGTCCCCCCGTATTGGAATACACTTCCGTATCCAAAACCAATACGTTTACGTTTTCTCCGGAAGCCAATACATGGTCCAGTCCGCCGTAACCGATGTCGTATGCCCATCCGTCGCCGCCGAAGATCCATACCGATTTCTTAACCAGATATTGTTTCAATTCCAGAATTTCTTTGCAGTATTTGCAATTGCATTTTTCTGCCAGAGGCAACAGGCGAGCGGTAACTTCTTCGCTTTGGGCCGCGTCGTTCATGCCGTCGAGCCATTCTTGCATGACGGCTTTCAGTTCGTCGCTGCAGCAGGAGCAGGAACTTATCGCTTCGCGCATTATTTCGGCCAGCCGGTTCCGCAGGGTTTCTACGCCGGTTTTGATTCCCAATCCGAATTCCGCATTGTCTTCGAACAGGGAGTTCGCCCATGCCGGACCGTATCCTTTGCTGTCTGTACAATAGGGAGTGGAAGGAGCGGAGCCACCGTAAATGGAAGAACATCCGGTGGCGTTGGCAATCAGCATGCGATCGCCGAACAATTGCGTGATCGTTTTGATGTACGGGGTTTCGCCGCAACCTGCGCAGGCGCCGGAAAATTCGAACAACGGTTGCGAGAACTGACTGTTTTTAACTGTTTTGAATTTGTCCACGACTTGTTTGTAGCCTACTTTGCCATGCATGTAGTTCCAACGTTCGGTTTCCGCATCGCGTTGGTCTTCCAGAGGTTTCATCAACAGGGCTTTGTTCGGAGCCGGACAGATGTTGGCACAGTTGCCGCAACCCGTACAGTCGAGCGGACTTACCTGAATCTTGAACATGTATTCTTTGGTAGGTCCTACCCCTTTGATCATCGGCGTACCGGCGGGAGCCGCTGCCGCTTCTTCCGCCGTCATCAGGAACGGACGAATGGCTGCGTGAGGGCATATATAAGCGCATTGGTTACATTGAATACAGTTGTCTGCCTGCCATTCGGGAATATTGACCGCAACACCCCGTTTTTCATATTGGGAAGTTCCGGCATCCCAAGTTCCGTCTTCTCTTCCCGTGAAGGCACTGACAGGCAAATCGTCCCCTTTCAGCGCATTGATGGGTTCTACGACTTGGGAGATGAATTCGGGAACATCCTGGGGGGGAGCCGGAGTTATCGTGATGGAAGCCCATTCCGCAGGGACTTCTATCTTTTGCACATCGGCACCACGTTCTACGGCCGCATAGTTTTTATTGACGATATCTTCGCCCTTTTTTCCGTAAGACTTGTAAATGGCCTTTTTCATGTGTTCTACCGCATCGTCGTAAGGAATTACGCCGGACACCTTGAAAAATGCGCTCTGCATAATGGTATTGGTCCGGGAACCGAGTCCGAGTTCCGCAGCGATTTTCGTCGCATTGATGATGTAGAAGTTGATTTTATGTTCTGCCATGTACTTCTTCATGTCGTCCGGCAGATGTTTTTTCGTCGTTTCCGCATCCCATACGCTGTTCAGCAAGAATGTCCCTCCGTCTTTCAGACCTTTCAGCAGGTCGTATTTACCCAGATAGGCAGGAACATGGCAGGCAACGAAGTCCGGAGTGGTTACCAAGTAAGGAGAACGGATTTTATTGTCTCCGAAACGCAGGTGGGAAGAGGTGTAACCTCCGGATTTCTTGGAATCGTAAGAGAAGTAAGCCTGGCAATATTTGTTCGTCGTTTCTCCGATAATCTTAATGGAGTTTTTGTTGGCTCCTACGGTTCCGTCGGAACCTAAGCCGATGAAACGGGCTTCGAATAAGCCTTGGTGTTGCAAATCGAGTTCCGGACCGACAGGCAGGGATTTGAAGGTAACGTCATCGACGATGCCTACCGTAAACTGGTCTTTGGGTTCCGCCTGTTTCAGGTTGTCATACACAGCCAGAATTTGCGCGGGAGTCGTGTCTTTCGAGGAAAGACCGTAAATGCCGCCAATGATCAAAGGCGCATTTTTCTGCCCGTAGAATACGTTCTTGACATCGAGGAACAGCGGTTCGCCTCCGGCTCCGGGTTCTTTGGTCCGATCGAGAACGCAAATCCGTTTTACAGAAGCCGGAATGACTTTCATGAAATGTTTAGCGGAGAACGGACGGTACAGATGTACGGATACCAATCCGACCTTTTCGCCTTTAGCATTCAGATAATCGATGATTTCCTTGATGGTTTCGGTAACGGAACCGATAGCTATGATAATGTTTTCGGCATTTTCTGCACCGTAATATACGAAAGGAGCGTAATTTCTTCCGGTAATTTTGCTGATTTCCGCCATATATTCCGCAACCATGTCGGGTACGGCATCGTAGAACCGGTTGGATGCTTCGCGGGCTTGGAAGTAAATGTCTGGATTTTGAGCCGTACCGCGCGTTACGGGATGTTCGGGATTCAGAGCGCGTTTGCGGAACGCATCCAATGCCTTGCGGTCCAGCAGATATTCCAGATCCGACATTTCCAGCATTTCTATTTTTTGTATTTCATGCGATGTCCGAAATCCGTCGAAGAAATTAACGAAAGGAATACGGGACTTCAGGGCGGTCAGATGAGCTACGGCAGAAAGGTCCATGACCTCCTGTACGCTGCCTGAAGCCAGCATGGCGAATCCGGTCTGACGCGTAGCCATGACGTCCTGATGGTCGCCGAAAATAGACAAGGCCTGTGCCGCCAATGCGCGGGCGGATACATGGAATACGCCCGGCAACAATTCCCCGGCGATCTTGTACATGTTCGGAATCATCAGCAATAATCCCTGAGATGCCGTAAACGTACTGGTCAGCGCACCGGACTGCAAGGAACCGTGTACTGCTCCTGCAGCACCTGCTTCCGATTGCATTTCAACGACTTTCACTTGTTGTCCGAAAATATTTTTCCGACCATTAGCCGACCATTCATCGACATATTCGGCCATGGTGGATGAGGGTGTAATAGGATAGATAGCCGCTACTTCGCTGAACATGTAAGCGATGTGCGCCGCCGCGTAATTCCCATCACAAGTGATAAATTTTTTCTCTTTTGCCATTGTCTTGTAAATGATTATATGAATTGTATTTTCTTTTCTATTTCGTGCGAATTTTATCAGGCAAAGATAACAAAAAACCCTAAACGACGGTATGGTTTTACGAAAAAAGTGATTTGAGACCGGCTATAAAAATAGCCGGCACATATTGTGCCGGCCACCCTTCTACTATGAAAAAATTAAAATACAACATTGGATGGGTCTTCACAGATTTATCCTTTGTGCATAATATGAACGGGAGGAGCCGATTATTATTGTATGATTTTTTGTTTTTTTATTCGATAATTTCTCATTGATTCTGTAAGATGTTGGTTATTAGCGTATATGAAAAATGGGGATCGACAAGTCGGTCCCCATTTTTTGAAGTATAAAAAATTAAAATGATTTTGCGATAGCGATGAAATCGGCAGCGACTAATGATGCACCGCCGATCAGTCCGCCGTCCACGTCGGTTTTGGCGAATAATTCTTTGGCGTTGGAGGGTTTGCAACTGCCGCCGTACAAGATCGGGCAGGCCGCCGCTTTATCGCCGAACTTTTCGGCCAATACGCTGCGGATGTAAGCGTGCATTTCCTGCGCTTGGTCGGCTGTGGCCGTTTTTCCCGTGCCGATCGCCCATACCGGTTCGTAAGCGATTATCAACCGATCGAATTGTTCGGGGGCAAGCTGATATACGACTTCTTCGATCTGCGCGCGTACAACGTCGAAATGTTTTCCCGTTTCGCGTTCGTTCAGTTTTTCTCCCACGCAATAAATCGGAGTCAGATCGTTTGCGTAAGCCTGCGCCATTTTTTTGTTCAAAATTTCACTGGTTTCTCCATAATATTCACGTCTTTCAGAGTGTCCCAGAATTACGTAAGAAGCTCCCAGGGAGGCGATCATCCGGGCGGATACTTCTCCGGTGTAAGCTCCGCTTGCCTGATCTGCACAGTTTTGCGAAGACAGGGCGACTTTTGTGCCGGCAAGCGTTTTGGCTACGGAACATAAATGAGTAAAAGGAGGGGCTACGATCAACGATACGTTGTCTGCCACTTCTTTGCTCAGTTCCGCAACTGCTTTGGCCAACTCCGTGCCTTCTGCCGGCGTTGTGTTCATTTTCCAGTTTCCTGCTACGATTTGTTTTCTCATTTTCTTTTATTTTTTATTGCTGTAAACCAATCCAAGATTCCACTTCCTGTATCGAGGGATTTTTTAATCCCAGTTTATTTTTTTTGTTGTAGCTGCACAGATCGTTGAACAATTTGTTCGCCTGAGCTTTTTTCAGCGCGTCGATCGTCGGAAAGCCCAACTTGTACAATACTTCCGTCCATTCCGGGACTATTCCCCGCGCGGAAAACTGTTCCGGCGTATCTTTGACCGCTTTTTTTTCAGGACGCATCTGCGGGAAGAACAACACGTCCTGAATGGACGATTCTCCGGTCATGAACATCGTCAGACGGTCTATTCCGATGCCCATTCCGGAACAAGGCGGCATGCCGTACTCCAAGGCGCGGACGAAATCCATGTCAATGAACATGGCTTCGTCGTCTCCCTTTTCGGATAACCTCAACTGTTCCTGAAAACGTTCCAACTGGTCTATCGGATCGTTCAGTTCGGAATAAGCGTTGCATAGTTCTTTCCCGGCAACGAAAAGTTCGAACCGTTCGGTCAATTCTTTATTGTTTCTGTGACGTTTGCATAACGGGGACATGTCGATCGGATAATCGATGATGAATGTCGGTTGAATTAAGTCCGCTTCGCAAAATTCTCCGAAAATGGCATCGATCAATTTTCCTTTGCCCATCGTGTCGTCCGTTTCGATACGGAGTTCCTTGCATTTGGCCCGCAACTCTTCTTCCGTTTTGCCTGTAATATCGAATCCCGTCTTGTTTTTGATGGCATCCGTCATTGACAAGCGTTTGAAAGGACGCGCGAAATTGACCGTATGCTCGCCGATCTGCACCTGGGTCGTTCCGTGCAGGGCCAAAGCTACCCGTTCAATCATTTCCTCCACGAATCCCATCATCCAGATATAATCTTTGTAAGCCACATAGATTTCCATGACGGTAAATTCCGGGTTATGGGTGCGATCCATGCCTTCGTTCCGAAAATCTTTCGCGAATTCGTAGACCCCGTCGAAACCTCCGACGATCAAACGTTTCAGGTATAACTCATTCGCAATGCGGAGATACAGCGGAATGTCGAGCGTATTGTGGTACGTGATGAAAGGACGCGCCGAAGCGCCGCCGGGAATAGGTTGCAATACGGGGGTTTCTACTTCCACATAATTTTTCGAATTGAAAAACTCCCGCATGGTATTGATGATTTTGGTCCGTTTCAGGAAAGTATCCTTTACATGCGGATTTACAATTAAATCGACGTACCGTTGACGGTAGCGTTGTTCCGGGTCGCTGAACGCGTCGAATACCTGTCCGTCCTTTTCTTTTACGATGGGCAATGGACGGATCGATTTGCTCAGTACCTTGAGAGACTGGCAATGTACCGATAATTCTCCCGTTCTGGTAATGAACGCGAATCCGGTAACTCCGACGAAGTCGCCGATATCGAGTAATTTTTTAAATACCGTGTTGTACAACGTGTTGTCTCCTTCCGGACAAATGTCATCGCGGCGCACATATACCTGTATGCGCCCCGTATGGTCTTGCAGTTCGAAAAAGGAGGCGTTCCCCATAATGCGGCGGCTCATGATCCGACCCGCGACGGATACGTGTTGGAAATTATTTTGTTCGGGAGAATAGTTCTTATGGATTTCTTCGCTGGTTGCCGTTACCTCAAACATTTCTGCCGGATAAGGTTCGATTCCCAGTTTTCGCAACTCTTTCAATGAATTACGACGAATAACTTCTTGTTCGCTTAATTCTATCTGACTCATTTTTAAGAAATACTTTTTAAATTACAAATTTATGGAAAAAAGCGATAAACGCAAATTTTACGGGAGAGGGCGTTTCTTTTTATAATGATCGAAGGGACGGAATAAAATAAAACCGTCCCTTCGAAAAATAATGAAAAGTGTTGTGTTGCTCCGTTATTGTCGTGTCAGTTCTAAAATATGACTTTTAAGGGCTCCTGCCGAAAATATGTCGAGTCCGACAGTCATCAGGTAGTCGCCCGAATAGATTTTATCATTGGCGGATAATGCCGAAGTGTTCCCAGGCATTAAGTTGATTTCCTTGACTTTATATTTGGCCGCAGGGTCCAATCCGTTCAGTTTTAGTTTAGGAATCTGTTCGTCGTAACGAGGGTGTATGTCGAAAGCGAATACATGTGCCGTTCCTTTATCTTTGCCGACATACATGGAGGCTGTATGATTTCCTGAATAGGGAGAAACCAGACGGTACAGATCGCCTTCGAATACGGTGGGTTTAATTGTTTCGTATGTTTGTACGGCGTTTTTTGCGAATTGCTGTTCTTCCTCACTCAACTCATTGATTTTTATATCGAAGCCCAGACGGCACATCATGGCTACATCCAGTTTGAATTTCAGCGGCTGCTTTCCCCAGGAGGTAATGTGAGCGGCCAGGCTTTTGGCCGGGAAGAAGTGGGAATATCCCCATTGAATGAACAAACGTTCCACCGGATCGGTGTTGTCGCTCGGCCAAAATTCGGTAAAATAACGCAACGCTTCATAATCGCTTCTGCCTCCGCCGCCGGAACACAACATCATGGGCAAATCTGGGTATTTGTTCTTGATACGTTCCAGAACATTATACAGTCCCTTCACATAATCGACGTACAAGTGGGATTGTTGGTCTTTCAAATAATTCGAATAAATATTGGTAATCGGGCTGTTGCAATCCCATTTGAAATAGGCGATGCCCGGATGCTTTTCCATCAGGTTGTCCACTACTTCGAATACGAAATTCTGAACTTCGGGGTTACTTAGGTCCAGAACCATCTGGTTGCGGAAGTAGTAATCGTCCCGGTTAGGCAAGTCGATGACCCAATCTTTATGTTTTTCAAACAGTTCGCTTTTGGGACTGACCATTTCCGGCTCAATCCAGATGCCGAACTTGATGCCTTTATCTGTCGCTTCTTTGACTAAACGGCCTATTCCGTGGGGCAGTTTGTCTGCGGTTTCCTGCCAGTCGCCCAATCCTTGGGTGTCGCTGTGGCGAGGATATTTGTTCCCGAACCATCCGTCGTCCAATAAGAACATATCCACACCTAATGCTTTGGCGTCGTCGAACAGATCGATCAGTTTTTCTTCGTTGAAATCGAAATAGGTCGCTTCCCAGTTGTTCAACAGGGTCATGCGTCCTTTCATTCCGTCTTTCAGTTGGTAGCGGCGAGCCCAATCGTGGAATGAACGGGTGGCTTTGCCCGTCCCTTCATTGCTCAACGTAAAATAAAACTCGGGGGTAACGAACTCTTCGTTCGGTTGCAGCGTATATTCGGAGGCCATCGGATTGATACCGCTGATTATACGTAAGGATTTTTTGTTATCCACTTCGAAGGTAAACCGGAAATTTCCCGTCCAGCCAATGGTTCCCAACAATACTTCTCCCGAATTTTCCCGGGCCGGGCCGTCCATCGAGACCATGAAGAAAGGAGAGGTAAACATGGATGCTCGAGAGCCCAATTTGGTGTCCACGATTCTTTTGCCGTATTCCAGCTTTTGTTCCGTCATATTGACCTCTCTCGCCCAATCGCCGGTAAAGTCCGTCATATAGTAACTTTCCCTATCGAAATGAAGCATGGAGGATGCATAATCGTACAATGTGACGGGGCGTTTTTCCTGATGTACGATGACGGCATGGCTTTTAATGATGTTTTCTTTGTCGAATGCCGTATAATGCAAAGTTACCGTAACGGGGTATTTGTCGTCGCGCAACACGATGGCGGTTTCGGTTCCGTAAGGAGTTTTCTCTTCCGTATGGGAAACGTATTTTAATAATACGGAAGGATTTCCGTCCGCATGGGTCATGCGCAATGCGGGTTCGAAATAGTCTTCCATGCCGTTTGTAATATAGGCTTCGTGTTTGGTCGGTAATTGTTCAAGCCCTGTATAATCGACTAATTTTTTCCCGAAATATTGCTGATATAATCTTCCGTTATCAGCCACTTTAAAAATCATTTCGCTGTCATCTGTTCCTATCCGGATCGATTTCTCTTCCGTTTGAGCCGTTCCGTTCCAGGAAACCGATAAGAGCAAAGTGCACGCTAAAAGCAATTTCTTCATTTTTTTCATTTATTTATGTGTTTTTTGCAAATATAAAATTCTTTTTTCTTTTTCATGCGTTTTCAGTTTGTCTGGAAATGTCCGGATAAAAAAATTCTGTTTTCGTTATTTACTAACTCTCTTGTCTTCAATGAAATTGTCCGAAACGAAACTTTTCTTCAAGAAAACAGAAGATGTTGTGTTGTTGAAAATAGAACATATCGGCGAGGGCTTGTTGTTTTTCTACGTTCCATCGTCTTTGCTGTGAAAAATCGTTTTTCTGCTCCGAAATAAGGGCGAATTTTTTTATCTTTGTTGGTTATGAAGCCATAAGATGGATGTTGATAAAGTAATATAAAATGAAGTCTGACGAAAAAAACATTGAAATTTTTTACCGTTCTTTTGTAACCAGAGTAGATTTTGCAAGAGAAAAAATCCAAAAGCCTTTCACGTTGTGCGAGAAAATTCTTTATGCCCATTTATATGCGCCTGAGAAAATCCGGAGTTTTGCCCGGGGGGAAGATTACGTGAATTTCAGACCTGATCGGGTGGCCATGCAGGATGCTACCGCACAAATGGCCCTATTGCAGTTTATGAACGCCGGAAGAACCCGTTCGGCTGTAGATGCTTCGGTGCATTGCGACCATATTATCGAGGCGGAAAAAGGCGCTGTGGCCGATTTGGCCCGTGCCAACCGGGAGAATAAAGAGGTATATGATTTTTTATCGTCGGTTTCGTCCAAGTACGGTATCGGTTTCTGGAAACCCGGAGCGGGAATCATTCATCAGGTCGTTTTGGAAAATTATGCCATGCCCGGCGCCATGATGTTGGGGACGGATTCTCATACGCCCAATGCCGGAGGGTTGGGCATGGTGGCGATCGGTGTCGGCGGAGCGGATGCCGTGGATGTGATGGCAGGCATGCCGTGGGAATTGAAAATGCCTAAAATCATAGGGGTCAAATTGACGGGAAAGCTGAACGGATGGTGTTCTCCGAAAGATGTGATCTTGAAATTGGCCGGTATTCTGACTGTAAAAGGAGGAACCAATGCCATTATCGAGTATTTCGGAGACGGAGCCCGGAGTTTGCCGGCTACGGGGAAAGCGACCATTTGCAACATGGGGGCCGAAGTGGGGGCGACGACTTCGCTTTTCCCTTACGACGAAGCGATGGCGGCTTATTTGAGAGCTACGGGACGTGAAACGATTGCCGGGCAGGCCGATCGGATCGGTTCTTATCTGGTGGCCGACCCGGAAGTGACGGAAGCTCCCGAAATTTATTATGACCGGGTTATAGAAATTGATTTGTCCGCTTTGGAACCGTATGTCAACGGCCCGTTTACGCCCGATTTGGCCCGTCCGATTTCGGAAATGGCCGCCGAAGCGGTTAAAGCGGGTTATCCTCGGAAAATGGAGGTCGGACTGATCGGTTCCTGCACCAATTCGTCGTACAACGATTTGAGCCGGGCGGCTTCCGTGGCGCGACAGGCCGTGGATAAGCATTTGAAAGCGAAAGCCGGTTTTATTGTTAATCCCGGTTCTGTGCGGGTCTTGGAAACGGCGGAGAGGGACGGGATCATGGAGGCTTTCCGGGCGATCGGCGGTGTCATCATGGCGAATGCGTGCGGGCCTTGTATCGGCCAATGGAAACGAACGACGGACGATAATGCCCGTCCGAACAGCATCGTGACTTCTTTCAATCGCAATTTCGCGAAAAGGGCGGACGGCAATCCCAATACGCATGCATTCATCGCTTCGCCGGAGATCGTTACGGCACTGACATTGGCCGGCGACCTTTGTTTCAATCCGTTGAAAGATTTTTTAACGAATGAAAACGGAGATAAAGTTCGTCTGGACCCTCCGGTCGGCGAAGAATTGCCGGCAAAAGGGTTCGTAACCGGCGATAACGGCTTTCAGGCTCCGGCTGAAGACGGAAACGATATCGAAGTGGTTATTTCGGAACATTCGAACCGGATTCAGCGGTTGAAACCTTTCGCTCCGTGGGACGGGAACGATTTTACGGAGTTGCCGTTGCTAATCAAGGTTGCCGGCAAGTGTACGACCGATCATATTTCCATGGCGGGAAAATGGTTGCGTTTTCGGGGGCATCTCGAAAATATTTCGGACAATTTGCTGATGGGAGCCGTCAATGCGTTTTCGGGGGAAACTAACCGGGTTTTGTGCCAACTGGATGGAAGTTACGATGCCGTGTCGGCTGTTGCCAAACGATATAAAGAAGCGGGAATAGGTTCCGTAATCGTCAGCGAAGAAAATTACGGAGAGGGTTCTTCCCGGGAACATGCGGCGATGGAGCCACGCTTTTTGAATGTAAAGGCCGTACTGGCCAAATCGTTTGCCCGTATTCATGAAACCAATCTGAAAAAGCAGGGCATGCTGGCGGTTACGTTCGCTCAGCCTGCCGATTACGACAGAATACGGGAAGACGATAAAATATCGATCGGCGGATTGCGGACGTTCGCTCCCGGCTGCCCGTTGACCGTGACCTTGGTCCATAGCGACGGGACTTCGGAACAGTTCCCGGTCCTGCATACCTATAACCGACAGCAAATCGAGTGGTTCAAAGCCGGAGCCGCTTTGAACGTAAAAAATGAATAAGCAATGAATGAGAATGTGATTACGATAGAAAACGGAACGCTTGCTGTTCCCGACGAACCGGTGATTCCGTATATCGCCGGCGACGGTGTGGGGGAAGAAATTTCCGCGTCCATGCTCCGTGTCGTTGATGCGGCCGTAGCGAAAGTTTATGGCGGAAAAAGAAAAATTTGTTGGAAAGAATTGTTAGCGGGGGAAAGAGCCGAAAAGGAAGAAGGAACGCCTCTTCCGGAAAAGACTTTGCAGGCGTTTAAAGATTACCGGGTAGGCATTAAAGGACCGCTTATGACCCCGGTGGGAGAAGGACGGCGTTCGCTGAACGTTGCTCTCCGACAGGAATTGGACTTGTATGTTTGTTTACGCCCGGTTCGGTGGTACAAGGGAGTATCGTCGCCTCTTAAAGAACCGCAGAAAGTGAATATGACGATTTTTCGGGAAAACACCGAAGATATTTATGCGGGAATAGAGTGGGAGCAGGGAACGCCCGAAGCCGAAAAGTTTTATGAATTTTTGACGAAAGAGATGGGGGTAACTAAAGTCCGGTTCCCTAAAACTTCTTCTTTCGGCGTCAAACCGGTTTCGGTCGAAGGCACTTCCCGGCTGGTGCGGTCGGCTATCGATTACGCCGTGCGCACCGGAGCTCCGTCGGTCACTTTGGTTCATAAGGGAAATATTATGAAATTTACCGAAGGCGGTTTTAAAAGATGGGGATACCGGGTGGCGGAAACGGAATACGCAGACCGGGTGTTCACGATGCAGCAGTATGCCGCCATTGCGAAAACTGCGGGGGAAGACGCCGCGCGAAAAGCGTTGGACGAAGCGGTCGGGCAAGGACGAATAATCGTTAAGGACGTGATTGCGGATGCGTTTTTGCAAAATACCCTGTTGTCGCCGGAAGATTATTCCGTTATCGCCACACTGAATCTGAACGGAGATTATATTTCCGATCAGTTGGCGGCCATGGTCGGAGGAATAGGCATTGCTCCCGGAGCCAATATCAATTATCGGACAGGACATGCCATTTTTGAAGCGACGCACGGTACGGCTCCCAATATCGCAGGGAAGAACGTGGTGAACCCCTGCTCTATTTTATTGTCTGCCGTTATGATGTTGGAATATATGGGATGGAACGAAGCGGGAGAGACGATTACCCGGGCCATAGAAAAGTCCTTTTGCGAAGGGAAGGCGACCGTCGATTTAGCCCGTTTTATGGACAACGGAACAGCCTTGTCCACTACTTCATTTACCGATAACCTTATAAATAATCTTTAAATTATGGGAGAAACCAGTCTGAAACAACAATATATGATTTACAAACTGTCCGAGGCGGTAAAGACGACGAGCAGTATCGATACCGGACTGTTTGCCAAATATAATGTAAAAAGGGGTTTGCGTAACGAGGATCATTCCGGTGTGCTGGTTGGTCTTACCAAGATCGGGGACGTGGTAGGTTATGAACGGCTTGAAGGGGGCGGCCTGAAAGCCATTCCCGGAAAACTTTTGTACCGCGGAGTCAATGTGGAAGATTTGGTACGGGGAGCCATTCGGGAAAACCGATTCGGTTTCGAGGAAGTCATATTCCTGATGTTGTCGGGATATTTGCCCGATGCGGAAGATCTGAACATGTTCAAAAGCATTATCAACCACTGCATGCCACTGAGCCAGAAGATCAAAATGAGCATCATCGAATTGGAAGGTCAGAACATTATGAATATTTTGGCTCGCAGCGTGTTGGAGATGTACACGTTCGATGAAATGCCAGACGATATTTCCCGGGATAATCTGATGCGTCAGTCCATCGATCTGATTGCCAAATTCCCGACGATTATCGCGTACGCTTACAATACGTTGATTCATAGTAATCAGGGAAAATCCCTGCACATCCGTCATCCGCAGGAACATTTATCCATTGCGGAAAATTTTCTGTACATGCTAAAGGGCAACTATACTCCGTTGGAGGCCAAAACCTTGGATCTGGCGTTGATTCTGCATGCGGAACACGGCGGGGGGAATAATTCCACGTTTACCGTACGTGTGACCAGTTCCACGGAAACGGACACCTATTCTTCCATCGCGGCAGCGATCGGTTCCTTAAAGGGACCATTGCACGGAGGTGCTAATTTGGCCGTAATGAAAATGTACAATCATCTCAAGGAGAATATTAAAGATTGGACGAGCGAGGAAGAGATAGACGCTTATTTGATGAAAATGTTGAGAAAAGAGGCGTATGACAAATCGGGATTGATTTATGGAATCGGACATGCCGTTTATACCATATCCGATCCTCGGGCCGTGTTGTTGAAAGAGATGGCCCGGGATCTGGCGAAAGAGAAAAACCGAATGGAAGAGTTCGCTTTTTTGGAATTGTTGGAAAAACGGGCTATTGAGAATTTCATGAATTTCAAGGGGAATAAAGTCAATAAAAGGGTATGTGCCAACGTGGATTTTTATTCCGGCTTTGTCTATGAAATGATCGGGTTGCCTGTCGAGATTTTTACTCCGTTATTTGCCATGAGCCGTATTACCGGCTGGACGGCGCATCGGATCGAAGAATTGAATTTTTCCAGTAAACGGATTATTCGTCCGGCTTATAAGAATGTGGCGGACCCGGTTACTTTTCGTCCTTTGAAGGAACGTTAGAATCGGAACGGAAGATATTTATCTTCCGTTTTTTATTCGGTAATAGTTTGATAATTAGGGGAATGTTTTTTATTGCCTGTCGGACGGAGATAAAAAATACGGCTAAACGTTGCAAATAAGTTTTGAATATTTTACCTTTGCACTGCAAAAGAGATGTTCCGGTCCGTTCGTCTAGGGGTTAGGACGCAAGATTTTCATTCTTGTAACACGAGTTCGATTCTCGTACGGACTACGACGATTTTATTTTAGGGTCCATTCGTCTAGGGGTTAGGACGCAAGATTTTCATTCTTGTAACACGAGTTCGATTCTCGTATGGACTACAAGAGGCCGACCCAAAAGAGAATTTTTGAGGTCGGCTTCTTTGCATAATGCAGAATGATATTCGGCTGCAATTTTTGAAGTTGCAGCCGATTTCTTTTTTATTCGTGTCCGGAGTGTTGATGATGATGATATATCGGTCATTT
>CASDZK010000021.1 GCA_949286165.1 uncultured Alistipes sp. | reverse complement strand
GTCTATTACCGCACTGACTGTCCGGACCGGATGGCTGTCCGGTATCAGGTCCCCCAATGTTGGCGGAAAAAGAAGACTGTCGTTCTGATTGTACGATTTATATACTATCTTTGCTCCCATGGTAAATGACTGTTTTTTTTGCACTATAAATATAACTATCTTTTACCATAAAAACAACGGTTATCCCGCTTATTTTCAGCAGGATAACCGTTAATTATCTGTATTGTCCTCCACCCCCCCAAAAAAAAATCCATTACCCGGACTCGCCGGGACTTTCCTGGCATTATAAAAAAAGAAAGGTAACCCTTAAGTCTGTCTTTGACTTTTGGGGCACCCTCTTTTTCATATATTGCCGCTTCGGGAAAAGTTTTCGGAAAAAAGAACCGTTTCGATAAACCGAGTGCAATGAAACTCGTTTCGATAATCGAGGCGAGAAATGGTCAAAAGAAATTCAACCGTTCCCCGGCAGTCAGCCGTCCGCACCGGCCCGTTCCTTTTCGGGACAAACCGCCTGCCGAAAACATCTCGTCCCGCCTCCCATTGTCTATCTCGCACATCCAAAGGAAACAGACTTAATAATACAAACCCAAAGAAAACTATTAGCAGGAAAAAATAAAACCATTTACCCCGACAAAATTTGCTTTATAAATTTTCATTTTCAGAATCTTTCTGAAAAAAATACCTACATATCAACAAAAACCCATGTTTTATACCTATTCCTTGCGATTGTCCTCCTATCCCATTCTCCATACTTTTGCCTCAAAATTTAAAACAAGATGAAAAAAACTACCCATTTACTCATGACTGCTTTGCTGGCGTCCTCTTTACCCGTCGCCGCCCAGAAAGTGATGACCGATGCAGCAAAAGAGTCCGCCAAAATTTATGCCAGCGGCTACCAGAAATTCAGATTCGGAGGCTACGGAGAAATGGCCGCCAGTTACCTGGATTACGGTCCCAACCGTTTGACTCCTTACGGTTCGGCCAAACAAAACAGGGGGACCATCTCCATTCCCCGGTTCGTCGTGGCGTTCGACTATAAAATATCCCCGACCTGGATACTCGGAGCCGAAATAGAATTCGAATACGGAGGCACGGGCAGTGCCCGGGAAGTGGAATGGTACACGGAAGGGGGAGAATATGAAACCGAAATAGAAAAAGGAGGAGAAGTGGCCCTCGAACAATTCCATATTACCAAACTGATCCACAAAGCCTTCAACATCCGTGCAGGCCATATCATCGTGCCGGTGGGATTAACCAACGCCTACCACGAACCCATTAATTTCTTCGGCGTTTACAGACCGGAGGGGGAAACGACGATTCTTCCTTCCACCTGGCATGAAAACGGGATTTCCTTCTTCGGACAATTCGGACGGTTCGAATACCAGGCCATGGTTATCGCAGGGTTAGACCCTCTCGGTTTCCGCAACACGGAATGGGTGGCTAGCGGCAAGCAAGGGCCTTACGAAATCGACAACTTCAACAGTCCCGCGGTGGCCGGACGCATCAACTACCATCCCACTGAAGCCTTGCGGATCGGTGTTTCCGGCTATTTCAACCGAACCGCTAAAAACGCGTCAAAAACCACCCGTACGTCCGGACATGACTTCGACGTGACCATCCTGACCGCCGACGCCCAATACCGAAGCAAGAACCTGACAGCCAGAGCCAATTTCGTTTACGGCAACCTGGGAGAAAGCCGGGCACTCTCCAGTATCAACAGAAGCAATACGGGTTCTTCGGGTTATCCTCATACCGACGTAGCCAAAAACGCCGTCAGCTATGCGGCGGAAGCCGGATACAACATCGCTTCGTTTTTCGGAGGCAAAGCCCGCGTTTATCCGTTCCTGCGCTACGAATATTACAACCCGATGGAAAAAACCCAGGGAGACGTGCTGGCGGACAAACGCATGAAAGTATCCATGTGGACCGCCGGGATCAACTACTACCCGCTACCCAATCTGGTGGTAAAAGCGGACTATTCCAACCGCCGGATCGGAGGAGGCAATTACAACAGCGAAAACATGGTATCGATCGGGCTCGCCTATATCGGATGGTTCATTACCAAATAGGACCGCTTCGATAAGCCGAGTGCAATGAAATTTATTTCAATTGCCGAGGCGAGAAATAGTCGAAAATAATTCAACCGTTTCGTCAAACGGAGAGCGCATTGAAATTTCATCGCAATTGCCGAAACGGGAAATGGCCGAAAGAAATTACACAATAAAATATTCATAATCAAATAATAAATTTCAACAAACAATGAGAACAAAAAATTTACTTTCCGCATTCTTTCTGGCTCTGGGAGTCATGAGTTTAACCGCTTGCAGCGAAGACGACACCGGAGGAGAAGGCGGCGACGGCGGAGTCAAAGTTTCGGAAGAAGTCATGGATCAAGTCATCGCTACCTATGTCGATAAAACTGTAATTCCTACCTACGCCCTCATGGAAACGAAAGTGACAGCCATGGACAACGCGGTCAAGCAATTCATAGCCTCTCCTACTCAAGACAATCTGCAAAAAGCTTGTGATGCATGGCGCGAAGCCAGAAAACCGTGGGAAGAAAGCGAAGCGTTCCTGTACGGTCCTGCCGATTACGAAAGTCTCGACCCGAGTTTGGACAGCTGGCCGTTACAAAAGGACGATATTGACCAGATACTCGCGTCACAGGATTTCAGCAGTTTTGACGACGATACCGAAGCGGCCCAGGGCGTCCGCGGTTATCATACGCTGGAATATCTGTTATTCAACGACGGACAAGCCAAAAATGTCGCGGATATCACGGAAAATGAGAAAGGATACATGCAACGAGTATCCGCCCGTCTGTTAGAAGATACACAACGCCTGCACAAAGCCTGGGTAAACGGGTTAGGCACAGCGGAAGTGAACACTTCATTCGGCGAAGAAATGAAAGCGCACAACGGTTCGCGCATTTCCAGTGCGGCACAGGCAATCAGCGAATTCATCATTACCGGCGGAATCCAAAACATCGCAGACGAAGTGGGTGGACAAAAAATCGCCAATCCCTACGAATATTGGAAATCCGGAGATCACGAACAAGCGGTTCTCGAAGTGGAATCATGGTATAGTTGGAACTCTCTGACAGACTACGAGGACAACATCATCAGCATCGAAAACTCCTACATGGGAGGCCGACAGGGAGATCGAGACGAAGCGACCAGCATGTCCGCTATGGTCAGATCCGTAGATGCCGCACTGGACCAACGTGTACGCGACCAAATCGCCGCTACTCGCGAAGCCATCCGAGACATTCCCGCTCCGTTCCGCAGCAATCTGAACGCTACAACCGAAATCGAAGCGGCAATGGATGCCTGCACGAAACTGTCCAACATTTTTGACGAAGTAAAATCCACATTGGGAATCTAAATCGTTCCTCTCTTAATATCAACCAACAAATCAACAACATGCGCATATATTTTCAATATTCACATGTCCGTTGGAAATCGATCGGCAACAAAGTCCGTAAAGGACTTTGTTGCTTCGCTTTGCTCCATGGAATGACCTCCTGCGAGGAAGGACTGGACGATACTGAAATCAGAAAACCGAACGGATCACTTGCCAAACAGGAAGAGTTGTCCGCCGGTTTATCTACCATATTTACCTCCTCCCCCAAGGCGTTCGACCAACCGGCTTCATGGATAACTGGAGAATACGATACCCGATTCAACCAAGGGGACAACCTATACGACCGTTCCAGAGGGACCGGAGACGGCGTAGGCAACGGATTAGGTCCCATTTATGCGGGATACGCCTGCGGGAGCTGTCATAAAAACGCGGGAAGAACCAAACCCTCACTCTATACCGACGGCGGTTCGGGATCTTACGGATTCTCTTCCATGCTGGTTTACATTACCCGGAAAAACGGAGGGTATTATCCGGACTACGGCCGCGTGCTGCACGACCAGGCCATTTACGGGGTCAAGCCGGAAGGAAAACTGAAAGTCACGTTTACTGAAGAGGAATTTTCCTTTCCCGATGGAGAAAAATACAGTTTGCAGACTCCCCATTACGAAATCACGGAATGGTATGCGGACAGTATAGCGCCGAGCGACCTGCGAATCAGCGTCCGGCAACCGCTGCGGCATGTGGGGATGGGGCAGATGATGGCTCTGGACCTGAACGAGCTTCAACAGCTCGCCGCCCGGAGCAACTATCCGGAATACGGCATCAGCGGCCGACTGAACTGGATTACCGAAAGAGGGGTCTATCAAATCGGCGTATCGGGCAATAAAGCGCAGCATGCGGACCTGACCGTCGAATTGGGATTCTCTTCCGACATGGGGGTTACCAACGACCGCTTTCCGGAAGAGGTCGGTCAGGGACAAAGCCAAATGATGGGTTTCTCCCAATACGGGGTCGATATTTCCACCGAAGACATGGAAAACGTGGACCTGTACCTGCAAGCGTTGGGAGTCCCCGCCCGAAGAAACGTCGATGACGAGACGGTAAAACTGGGCGAAGAAAAATTCTATGAAGCGAAATGCCATTTATGCCATACGCCGACGCTTCACACTCGTCCGCGCGGAACCGTTCTGCTCAACGGAACGCAACTGCCGTGGCTGGGCAGCCAGGTCATCCATCCCTATTCCGACTATCTGCTGCACGACATGGGGCCGGGATTGAACGATAACTATCCCAGCGGCTTAGCCATGGGCTGCGAATGGCGCACCACGCCCTTATGGGGCATCGGACTGCAACCTACCGTCAACGGACACACCTATTATCTGCACGACGGACGGGCCAGAAACCTGACAGAAGCCATCATGTGGCACGACGGAGAAGGCGCCGCCTCCCGCATCTTATTTTCCCGTATGAGCAAAGAAGAACGCGAAGCGCTGCTCACATTCATAAATTCACTGTAAACACATAGACCAAACAAGATGAAAACTTTCTTAAAGTACGCATTCATAACGACTTTGATTACTCTGTATGCCGGCACGACACGATCGCAAAACCAAGAAACCGACGACGACTATGACAAATACGTCGAAAACGATGTCGTTTCCTTGGCCGGGAAAAAGGGATTTTCATTCAGCACGAAAGCCGGGGACTTCCTCTTCAAGCCTTATGCACTGGTTCAGGCTTCCGGAACGCTCAACTATTATGACGGACCCGGCCTCGAAACCCCCTACGCCGACAATATCGCCAATTCCGGATTCGCCATTCCCAACGCCATATTGGGTTTCACGGGAAAGGCCTTCAACAAAGTCACGTTCAACCTGTCGCTGAACGCAGCGCAAAGCGGCGGAGCCCTCTTGCAGCAGGCATGGTTCGACGTTGCTATCAAAGAAGCGTTTCGCATCCGCGTCGGAAAATTCAAAACCCCGTTCAGCCACGGTTACCTGACCACGCTCGGCGAAACCTTGTTCCCCGTGCTTCCTACCTCGCTGAACACCGCCGTAACGCTTCCCTACTCGTTAAACGCTGTTAATCCGACATTCGCTACGGGTTTCGATTTGGGGGTACAAATTCACGGACTCATCAACGACCGGTGGAATTATCAAGTCGGCATTTTCAACGGCACCGGAATCAATATCAATACGGCCTCCAAAACCATGAGCGACGACTATCCGTGGCTTCCGTCGCTGTTGTACAGCGCGAGAATCGCGTACATGCCCAAAGGTCCCATCCCCTCGACGCAGGGAAACCCGGGAAACCTGAACGACGATAAAATCAGCATCGCCCTGTCGGGAGCCTACAACGTGGAAGCAGAAAACGAAAGCAGCAACGACCTGCGCATAGGCGTAGAGTTCGTATGGATAAAAAACCGATGGTATCTGGCCGCCGAAGGTTACTTTATGAACATGAAATTCACGAAACGGCAGATGATATCGCAAGCCTACAACTTCTGGGGAGCTTACGCGCAAGCGGGCTATTTCTTCACGAAAAAACTGCAAGGGGCCTTGCGGTACGACCTGTTCGACCGGAACGGGGCGGACATGGGCGGTTTGCTGAACATGCCGGCCGTCGGATTGAACTATTATTTCGTCAATTCCAACCTGAAACTCCAGCTTATGTACCAATACATGGGCAGGACAGGGCATGCCACGCAAATCGACCGCGACGACGACGGCGTAGGACTCCCCAAGCACACAGGAACCGTCATGTTGCAATATACGTTCTAAACCTCAGCCTATCGAAATATGAAACAGTTGATACGACTGCCGCTTCTGTGCCTGTTGGCCGCAGGGTCGATGCAGGCATGCGACGACGGGAAAATATATCCGGAAGACCCCGGCGAAGCGACCGGCGGAAAGGCGACGATGAACGTGGTCTTCACGGGACAGGAAGCATGGCCGACCGAATATATGTTGATCATGGGAGCTTTCGGGGAAGACGAGAGCATGCCCGTCATTTCCAAAATCATTTCAAAACCCGGACGGGAAACGGATCCCGTATCCGTAACCCTGAACGGGCTGAACGACGAAATAAGACAAATTACTGTCAGCGTCGCGAACAAAGGCCGACAACCCCTGTTCCATTTCTATACCGAAAAGGTGGAAAACATGGGCGACGCGCAAATCGAACTTTCGATCGATAGAATCGATTTGGCTTCCTTTACGCGCATCCAGCAACAGGTGTTCGACAATTATTGCGTGACCTGCCACGGAGCCGGAGACCATGCCGCAGGCGACCTGGACCTGACCGCCGGACAAAGTTACGGCCATCTGGTCAATGTGGAAGCCGAACTTTCTGATGCAGGAGAACTGTTCGTGGAACCGGGAAGAGCCTCCCGGAGCTTTCTGGTAACGGTGCTGAAAGAGGACCTGATTCGTTACAACCACACGGATGTCCTACCGGAAGACGAACTGATTACCCTGATCGAAACATGGATTGACAACGGAGCAGAAGAATAACCCTCATAACATAACGACTTATTCCATGACACTCACGAAAAAGAAATACAAAAACGACACGATAGAAGCTTATATCAGCGAATTCAAAACGGACGCAGGCATGACGGAATACCATGTGCTGCTGTCGGGGACGGACCCGTTTCTGCCTTTCCCGGAACAACTGCGGAACCTTCGGCTCGCCTACGAAAAAATAGAGAAAGAGGAACTGCACGGCAATGCGGCGGCCGTCTTCCGGCGTTATTTCCTGAGCGACGCCGCCAATCAGGCTCCTTGTGTAACGACCAGCTGGGAAACGGAACGGCCCTGCGCGCTTTCCGTCGTGGAACAGGCGCCGCTGAACGGAACGAAAGCAGCCTTGTGGGCATGGTTCCAAACGGATGTCCGGACGGAAACGCCGGCGAACGGCATGTCGAAAGCCGCGCATAACGGATACGTACAATACTGGACGGGCAGTGCCGGCCGCAAAGCCGCCGATTCCGCAGCGCAAACGGACCTGTTGCTGAACGACTACCTCCGGCAACTGGAAGAGGAACGGTGCAGTTTGGCGGACAATTGCATACGGACGTGGTTCTTCGTACAAAACGTCGATGTCAATTACGCAGGCGTTGTCAAAGCCCGGCGAGAAGTTTTCCGAACCTGCGGTCTGAACGAATACACCCACTACATAGCCAGCACCGGCATCGAAGGCCGGCATGCGGATCCCGGCATTTTCGTACAGATGGACGCCTATGCCGTGAAAGGGCTGCGACCGGAACAAATCGAGTTTCTTTACGCTCCCACCCACCTGAATCCGACCTACGAATACGGCGTCACGTTCGAACGCGGGACCGCAGTGACCTACGGCGACCGCCGGCACGTTTTCATATCGGGGACGGCCAGCATCGACAACCAGGGCGAAATCGTCCATCCGGGCGACATTCGCAAACAGGCGGAACGCATGTTCGAGAACATTTCCGTTCTGCTGGCGGAAGCGGGAGCCTGTGAAAAGGACGTCATGCAAGCCATCGTATATTTGCGCGACCCGTCCGACTATGCCGTAGTACGGCAATACCTCGAAACCGAACACCCCGGTCTGCCCCATGTCGTCGTACACGCCCCCGTCTGCCGTCCCGGCTGGTTGATAGAAACGGAATGCATCGCCGTCATCCCGGCGGAAAATCCCGGATATCCGGCTTTTTGACCCTAATGGCCGCGCCCGGAGAGCCCCCCGCTCCGAACGCGACGACATTTCGCTCTCCCCGTCCTCCGGCCGGTACTGAAAAACGTCCGGCCGGAGGACGTTTTTTTCATGCCGGACAAAAGTTCCGGCCTCTTTTCCGCTTGTGTATCAAAAAATTTGGTCATGCCGGAAATTATGTCTATCTTTGCGCACCGTTTATTATGAAATGTTGGATCAACCATTCATTATTTATTAACCAAAAAAACGTAGAAAAGTGGATTCATTAAGTTTCAAGACTATTCATGCGAATGCATCTACCGTTCAGAAAGAATGGGTTATCATCGATGCAAACAACGCAGTGCTTGGTCGCCTTGCATCCCAGGTCGCGAAGATTCTGAGAGGCAAACACAAACCCGGTTTCACTCCGCACGTGGATTGCGGCGATAACGTTATCGTCATCAACGCGGAAAAAGTGAAACTGACGGGGAACAAATTAACGGACAAGGTTTACGTGCGTCACACGGGTTATCCGGGAGGACAACGCTTCGCGACGCCCAAAGAATTTTTGTCCCGCAAACCGGAGTTCGTCATCCAGAAAGCGGTAAAAGGCATGTTGCCCAAAAACCGGTTGGGGTCGGCCCTGTTGAAGAACCTGAAAGTCTATGCAGGAGAAGAGCATCCGCATGCGGCTCAGACTCCCAAAGAAATCAAATTAAACGAGATTAAGTAAGTATTATGGAAGTAGTAAACACAGTAGGACGTAGAAAAGCAGCCGTTGCCCGCGTGTATGTAAAAAGCGGAAGCGGCAACATTACCATCAATACGCGCGATCTGCAGGCTTATTTCCCGATGGAAATATTCCAGTACGTAGTGAAACAGCCGTTGCTGGTAACCGAAAACACCGGAAACTTCGACATTACCATCAACCTCGACGGCGGCGGAATCAAAGGTCAGGCGGAAGCGGCTCGTCTGGGCATCGCCCGCGCTCTTTGCAAGATCAATCCGGAATGGCGCGCGGTTCTGAAAAAGAACGGCTTCATGACGCGCGATCCCCGCGAAGTGGAACGTAAGAAACCGGGACAGCCGGGAGCACGCGCCAAATTCCAATTCAGTAAACGTTAATACAATTTTTATCTCGTCCTATCAAGCACAATTCGGGTTACAAATACGCAAGACTGCATAAAGCGCTACTTAGCCTATTGCCCGGTTGCGGAAAATTACGGGGACTGCGGAAGCACTACCGCGTAATTGACGATCAGAGTTAAAAAGATTAAAAAAATCGAAAAATGCCAAGAACAGACTTTAATCAATTATTGGAAGCAGGTGTACATTTCGGTCACCTGAAAAGAAAATGGAATCCCAAAATGGCTCCTTATATCTTCATGGAAAAAAACGGGATTCATATCATCGACCTGCACAAAACCGCTGTGAAGCTGGATGAATCGGCCGCTGCCCTGAAACAGATCGCGAAATCGGGCCGCCGCATTCTTTTCGTCGCCACGAAAAAGCAGGCGAAAGACATCGTTACCGAAAAAGTCAAAAATGTGGGCATGCCCTTCGTGACCGAACGTTGGCCGGGCGGCATGTTGACTAACTTCCCTACCATAAGAAAAGCCATCAAAAAAATGTCCACGATCGACAAAATGACCAACGATGGCACTTTCGACAACTTCTCGAAAAGAGAAAAACTCCAAATCAGCCGTCAGCGCGCGAAACTGGAAAAAAACCTCGGTTCCATCGCTGACCTGACCCGCCTGCCGGCCGCTTTGTTCGTCATCGACGTACAAAAGGAAGCGAACGCTGTGAAAGAAGCGAAGAAATTGAACATCCCCGTGTTTGCAATGGTTGATACCTGCTGTGATCCGACATCCATTGACTACGTTATTCCTGCAAACGACGATGCTTCGAAATCCATCGCGCTGATTCTCGACGTGGTAACCGGCGCTATTGCGGAAGGGCTGGCCGAAAGAAAAGCTGAAAAAGAAAAAGAAGGGGAAGCCGCTCCCAAAAAAGCGGCCAGACCCCGTAAGTCTGCCGAAACGGAAGAAAGTGCGGAACCCGCAGAAACCGAAGCTCCGGCAGAAAAAGCTGCCGCTGAGACCAGCGAAGAATAATAAAAACGTTTCGTTAAACCGAATAAGCTGACTAAAATGGAAATTAAAGCTGCAGACGTAGCAAAGCTGCGCAAAATGACCGGAGCGGGCATGATGGACTGTAAAAAAGCCCTGCAGGAAGCCGAAGGCGATTTCGACAGAGCACAGGAAATCATCCGCGAAAAAGGTAAATTGATCGCCAGCAAACGCGCCGACCGCGATGCCGCCGAAGGCGTAGTAGTCGTAAAAAATCTGGGTAAAAAAGCCTATATGCTGTGCCTGGCCTGCGAAACCGACTTCGTTGCCAAAAACGAATCGTTCATCGCCACCGCCAACGAAATTCTGGAAACTGCGGTATCCAACGACGTAGCGGACCTCGACGCGCTGAAAGCCGTTAAGATGGGGGCCGCCACCGTAGCCGATTTCGTTACGGAAAAGTCGGGACAGACCGGAGAAAAAATCGAAATCGCTTACTATGCGAAAATCGAGGCTCCTTACATCGCTTCTTACGTTCACTTCAACAATAAGCTGGGAACCCTGATCGGGTTCAACATGGAAGTAGCGGAAACCGTCGGCAAAAACGTGGCGGTTCAGGCGGCTACCATGGCTCCTATCGCTATCAGCAAGGAAGACACTCCGGCGGAAGTGATCGAAAAGGAACGCCAGATCGGACGCGAACAAGCCCGGTTGGACGGCAAACCCGAAGCCATGCTGGACAAGATCGCCGAAGGCAAAGTAAACAAATTCCTGTCGGAAAACACGTTGTTGAACCAAGCGTCCATCGACGACAACAAAACGACGGTAGGGAAATACATTCAGGCCAATAATCCGGGAGCGACCGTAATCGCTTACAAACGTTATTCCCTGAACGACTGATTCCTACGGAATCGGATTTTCATAAGGGCTGTCCATTTGCTTTTTGGACAGCCCTTATTTCGTAGCGTTCAGAAAAGCGTTCAAAAAACATCCGATCGCAAGCTTTCGATTTTCACAACAAAAAGCCGAACCGGAGCGCACGTCCGAAATTTCGCCCCCAAAAAAGGCGACAAACCGGCGTCCAAAGGAAAAGTGCTCTTCTTTTCCCCCTGACCTGCGAAACGTTTTCTCCTCCGGCATAAAAACGGTATCTTCGCAACCGGAAACAGAACACCCATGAAAAACAGAATCAATAAAACCAACGCGGCCCGATTGCTGGATCGCGCGCAAATCGCCTACTCGCTGATCCCTTACGAGGTCGATGAAGAAAATCTGGCCGCTACGCATGTCGCGGAACAGTTGGGCGAACCGGTCGAACGGGTTTTCAAAACCCTGGTCCTTCGAGGCGATAAAACGGGAATCGTCGTCTGTGTCATACCCGGCGACAGGGAGATCGACCTGAAAAAAGCCGCCAAAGCAACCGGCAACAAACATGTGGAAATGATACACGTACGGGAATTGCAAGGCGTCACGGGCTATATCCGCGGAGGCTGTTCTCCGATCGGGATGAAAAAGGATTTTCCCGTTTTCATCCATGACAGTTGCCGGCAATACGACTCCATCTATATCAGCGCCGGAATCCGGGGGCTGCAAATCGAGATAGCTCCGGAAGCCCTGATTCGTTTCACGCATGCGACCGTAACCGACCTGGTATGACCCCGACACTCAGCGAAAGCCTGACAGCATGGTACGAAACGCATAAGCGGGACCTGCCCTGGCGGCGAACCTCCGATCCTTACCGGATATGGATTTCCGAAATCATCCTGCAACAAACCCGGGTAGCTCAAGGGGAGGAATATTACCTCCGTTTCATCGAACGATTCCCCGATGTCCGCACGCTGGCGGAAGCGCGGGAAGAAGAGGTATTGAAATACTGGCAGGGACTGGGATACTACAGCCGCGCCCGGAACCTGCATGCGGCGGCTCGGGAGATCATGGAACGTTTCGGCGGAAAATTTCCGGAAACCTACGCCGGGGTATCCTCATTGCGCGGCATCGGCCCCTATACCGCCGCTGCCGTCTGTTCCATAGCCTACGGTCTCCCCTACGCTACCGTGGACGGAAACGTCTATCGGGTATTGTCCCGCCTGTTCGGCATCGACACCCCCATCGACAGCACGAAAGGGCAGAAAGAGTTCGCGGCCCTGGCCCGTTCCCTGTTGGACGAACGGCGGGCGGGCCTGCACAATCAGGCGTTGATGGAATTCGGCGCATTGCATTGCACGCCCCGATCGCCCGGCTGCGTCGATTGCCCGGTCGCCGAACGATGCCGGGCCCGACAGGAACGCAAAATCGACGTTCTGCCGGTCAAACAAGGGAAAAACGGCGTAATCCCCCGGTACTTCCACTATCTGGACATTGCCTGGCAAGGAAAAAGGTTTCTGAAACGAAGAGACGGAAAAGACATTTGGCAAGGTTTGTTCGAATTTCCGTTGATAGAAACGGTCTTGCCGGCCCTGCCGGAAGAACTGCTCGGAAGCGACGATTTCAAGAACCTTCTGCCCCCGGAAACAAAACCGGAAATAACCGGTATACGGCCCATGCCCGTACACCAGTTGTCGCACCGTACCATTCACGCCTGTTTTTACCGCATACGGATCGGCCGGTTGCCGGCATCCTTGAAATCCTATACGGCCGTAACGGACGCGGAAATCGGGGATCTCGCCGTATCGCGGCTGACGGAACTGTATTTAGAGAGCGGACCGGATAAAAAACATCTCCTCAAAAACGGCTGAAACCTCCCGTTATCCGAAAGAAAAGTATAACTTTGCCCTATATGAAAAAAGTGAATACCGCCTATTTTATCGCTTCCCGCTTAGCCTCAGCGCACGCTTCGGCCCGCAACAAGGTAATGGTACGGATCGCCGTAACGGGCGTAGCCGTCAGCATCGCCGTCATGATCGTCGCGTTAGCCGTCATTTTCGGTTTCCGGGAACAAATTACCTCCAAAGTAGCGGGATTCAATTCGGAATTGCAGATTGTCAATCTGGACAACAACAATTCGTTCGAAACGGTGCCCATTCGGGCGGACCAGCCCTTCTGGGAGGAACTGGCCGAAATCAAAGGCATAGCCGGTTATTACCGTTACGGACAAAAAGCGGGAGTGTTGCGGGGAAAAGAGGCCATACAAGGCATTGTCCTGAAAGGGGTGGATTCCGCTTTCGACTGGCGTTTTTTCCGCGACAACCTAATCGCCGGGGCCGTTCCCGACGTCGGACAAAAAGAGAAGAGCAAAGACGTGCTGTTGTCGCTGAGGTTGGCGAAAAAGATGCAATTGGATACCGGCGACCGGTTCGAAATCATGTTCATCCAAGACCGTATCCGGCGGGACAGGTTCCGGGTATCGGGCCTTTACAGCACTTCGCTGACCGAATTCGACGACATTATGGTCATGACCGACCTGCGGAACATCCAACGGCTGAACAACTGGGGCGATTCGTTAATCAGCGGCATAGGCGTAAACCTGACGGACGAAAAACGGATGGCACAGGTAAAAGAGGCGGTGGAAGACGTCGTCTTCAGCACGGAAGACGACGGGGAACAACCGCTGATGGTCGTGGACATGAAAGAACGAAACGGAGCCATATTCGACTGGCTGCAATTGCAGGATGTCAATATCGCCGTCATTCTGACAATCATGCTGACCGTCGCCTCGTTCAACATGATCTGTATTACCCTGATTATCTTGTTGGAAAAAAGTTCTCTGATCGGCCTGTTAAAAACCCTGGGCATGCGGAACAAAACCCTGCAGCAACTATTTCTGTACCGCATATCCTACATATTGGTCCGGGGATTGTTGTGGGGCAACCTCATCGGATTGGGCGTCATCGGACTGCAACACCATTTCGGAGTGGTCAAACTGTCGGAGGCGGAATACCTGTTGTCCCAGGTTCCGGTATCGCTGCATTGGGAACATCTCGTTCTTCTGAATGTCGGGTCTTTCGGCATCATCGTTCTGCTTCAGGTCGTTCCCACCTTCATCGTATCGCGCATATCGCCCCATACCACCATCAAAGTAAACTGACCCCTGCCATGAAGGAACTGAACAAAAATACCGAGAACATCCGCGAAATGTTCGACTCCATCGCTCATAAATACGATTTTTTGAACCACTTCTGTTCGGTCGGCATAGACCGCAGCTGGCGGAAGAAAGTCGTGCGGGAACTGAGGAAATCGGAGGCGGAAACCTTATTGGACGTAGCGACGGGGACAGCGGATTTGGCCATTGCCGCGGCCCGTGGCTGTCCCTGGCTGCAGATTACGGGCATAGACCTTTCGGAAGGCATGCTGGAGATAGGACGTAAAAAGGTCGCGGCGGCCGGTTTGGGAAACCGGATCGGGCTGTTGCAGGGAGACGCCCTGCATATCGACGCGGAAACGGATCGGTTCGACGCCACGACCGTAGCTTTCGGCGTGCGCAACTTCGAAGACCTGTACGGCGGATTATGCGAAATGCGTCGGGTGCTGCGTCCCGGCGGACGACTGTACGTGCTGGAACTGTCGATTCCTCGGCAGCCGTTGCTGGCCGCCCTGTACCGGTTTTATTTCAGACGGATATTGCCGATAATAGGAAAAGTGACTTCCCGAAATGCCTTCGCTTACAGCTATCTGCCGGAATCGGTCCTGCAATTCCCTTCAGGAGAGAAATTCCTCCGGATACTGGAAACCGCCGGATACCGCCATCCGGAAGAAAAGCCGCTGACATTCGGCATAGCCACGCTGTACAAAGCCGTAAAATAATATATACGATACCGTTTCCCGATAGAATAATTCGGCTTGTTTTCAATACTTTTATTATTTTTGTACACGGAAAAATCGACTGTTTCATGAAACCATTATTCGCGTTATTTTGTCTGCTGCTCGGACTTCAGGCTTGTTCGGTACAACCGGAAGACATCCGGATACAGAGCGTGGACAAAGTGTCCGTGCAAAGCATAGGGAACAAAGGCGCAGATTTGACGCTGGAAATTTCGTTGGAAAACGATGCACCGAAAGTAATCGTCAAGCACTGCAACCTGCAACTATACACCGGAGGACTCTCTACGACATCTTTTGCAGAAATATCGCTGGAAGAACCGGTCATGTTGAAAAAGGGAGTGAACGAACAGGTTCCCATCTTACTGAGTGCCCGGATAAAAGGAGGGATATTCGGCCTCAGCGCCATTCAAAACATGCTCGTAAGCGGCAATAAGGAATTATTCGTATCAGGGACCATAACCCTACGAAAAAGTTGTTTCGTGAAACGGATAAGACTGGAAAAACAATCCCTGAACGATTTTATAGACCTGACTAAGTTAAACAAGCTTTTATGATTATGAAACGTTTTTGCCTCTTCTGGTTATTTATATTCGGCGCAGGAACAGGCGTTCAGGCTCAGACCACGCATTCCGAAATCGTGCGGCAATTGGCCGTGCCGTCCCCTTCTGGAGCTTCCGTAACGGTAAAAAGCCATTGCAACGTCATTTTAGTCCAAGGCTCGGCTTCTCAGAAAATGCGCGGTTACCGGGTACGAATCTATTTCGACAACGGACAGGACGCCCGCAGCGAGGCACAGGCCGCCATCAACAAGTTTCAGGAAATGTACGAGAATGTCCCTACCTACCTCGATTATACGGCCCCTTATTTCAAGGTAACGGTAGGCAATTTCCTGACCAAGGAAGAGGCGATCAAATTATGGGGTAACCTTTTGAACGTATTTCCCAGTTCTTTCATCGTTACGGAAAACATCGAGCTGTCGGAATTCATCGACCAGAAAGCTCCCGAAAAAGCAGCTCAAAAGCAACTCGACACACCGACGGAAGACAGTGCGGAAGAAACGGAAGAACCCATACTGTAAAACGGTATTGCACGAAGAATGCCTCCGGAGGTTTCGTCAAACTTTCGGAGGCATTCTTTATCCGATTCTCGTGCAAACGAATCAACGTATCCAATCGCTTCCCTCCAGAATAAAGATATCTTGAACCGACTTGCCGAACACCGAAGCGATTTTCAATGCCAGCACAGTCGAAGGGACGTATTTGTTCAGTTCCATCGCATTGATCGTCTGCCCTACCCGATCGGCCAGTTGTTGCTGAATCATTTTCAGCACGGCCCGCTCCACCCGAATATTATTCCGCATTTTTTTCCTGATTTACGAAACCGACGTACGGAATACCGAAAACGAAAAGCGAACAAGAGCAACAGCAGATAAATATTCGCTACCATAAAATAGAGCAAAGCCGTTTCGTAAAGAAAAAGAACGGCCCAAAGCAACAGGACGACATACACGTAAACCGCTTCCGTCAATGCCCGGTTCCGAAGTTCGACCATACACTCGTCTTCATCCGCCTCTCTGGAAAAAGCGATGAAAATCAACGACAACACCAGCGCGGACATGACGATTATCATCAACAAACCGGTGGTTACCCCGCCTAAACGCCACGCCCCCGACACCCTTTGTTCAAGCCCGAACAACCGAACCGTCCATACGTCCGACAAAACGGACGTCCAATACAATATTCCCAAAATCAAAAAAGAGAAAAACATGCCCCACCCTATTTTACGATAAACGGCAGAAAAAAGACATTGCGATTCCATAAGCCGAAAATTTAATGAATACTCTACGACAAATGTAAAACATGATATTTTACATCATATTCCGTATTACGATATTATTGCTATCTTTGCCAATCGATAATTATTCATTTAAAACCAATTGCAAACCATGAAAGCATTTGTATTTCCCGGTCAGGGAGCGCAATTTGTAGGTATGGGCAAGGACTTGTACGACAATGTCCCCCTCGCTAAAGACCTTTTTGAAAAAGCCAACGATATTTTAGGATTCCGCATTACCGACATCATGTTCGAAGGTACGGCGGAAGAACTGAAACAAACGAAAGTGACCCAACCGGCCATCTTCCTTCACTCGGTAATCCTGGCCAAATCGCTGGGAGAAGATTTCAAGCCCGACATGGTCGCAGGACACTCGTTAGGAGAGTTCAGCGCGCTGGTAGCCGCCGGCGCCCTGAGTTTCGAAGACGGATTGAAATTAGTTTCCAAACGGGCTATGGCCATGCAGAAAGCCTGTGAAAAAACGCCGTCCACCATGGCCGCCATTCTGGGACTGGAAGATTCCGTCGTAGAAGAAGCATGCGCATCAATCGACGACGTGGTGGTAGCCGCCAACTACAATTGCCCGGGGCAATTGGTCATTTCCGGCAGCATGGAAGGCATCGACAAAGCCTGCGCCATTCTGACGGAAAAAGGGGCCAAACGAGCTTTAAAACTGAATGTGGGCGGAGCCTTCCACTCTCCCCTGATGGAACCGGCCCGGGTAGAACTGGAAGCGGCGATCCGCGAAGCAGATTTCAAAACGCCGGTTTGTCCCGTATATCAAAACGTGGATGCCAAACCGCATACCGATCCGCAGGAAATCAAAGCCAACCTGATTGCACAACTGACGGCTCCGGTACGCTGGACGCAAACGGCTAAAAACATGATTGCCGACGGAGCTACTTCGTTTACCGAATTGGGTCCGGGCAACGTGCTTTGCGGACTGATAAAAAAAGTGGAACGCACGGCCGAATGCGAATCGAAACAAACCTTGTAAAAACAGGAAAATTTCGAAAAGATACCTTAAAGGGCGAAACCTTGCAATTACCCCGGAGATATTGAGAAGCGGCCCAACCGCACGAAAAGGAAGACTTGGAAAATATTGCGTTATCGCGACATTTTTCGGGTCTTTCTTTTTTATATTTTATACGGTTCGTTGCGCCGTAATTTTGCGCTAAACGCTCTTAACCGTCCTATGGCAGTCAAGACCAGTCGTTAGCAGGGCTCCGGGATTTTTAACGTTTCCGAGGCCTGTTATCGGACTATTGTCCGGCCGGTCGGGTCTCCGGCACGGTGCAACAGTTCTTCGAAGAGCGGGAGGGAAGTATCGGAATACCTTCGGGCGGAAGCGGCGGCATACCCGAAATCGGGAAAGCGGCGAGGGCGTTTGAATTTACGAAAGCCGCTTCGGTAAAGGACGATCCTTTCATGGCGAGCCAGGCAGAAGAACAGGGCGGTAGAGATTTCCGTTTCGCACAAGGTGCGGATGTAGATATTGACACGTCCGACGGAGGGGATTGTCGTTTTCAGGTAACGTGTGACCTGAGACCAACTATAATGAGAGGGACGACGATACAGATGCGGGGAATGTCGGCAAGGGTCCGACAGTATGTTTTGCTTAGGGCATATTTGCCCGGTTATTTCATTCGTTTCCATAAGTTTGATTGTTGAATTTTGACAATAAGGGTTTAACCTTTACCGTACCGTAAAGCATAACAAAGACGATAACAACCTGATTGATAAAGCATTGCCAGCTCAACCGGTAAAAAATGGAAACAGAATAAACGATTGTGGAGCCTATGCCCGCCCTGTGGTCTTACGACTTGTCTGCGTCGGAACGCAGACGATGCGTGATGTTCGCATAATGATATAAAAAATGCGCAGTTGCGAACATCACACATTACCTATTTCTAAGCTCTGGGGAGTATCATTCGCGAGATTGCTTCTCGACGGCTCTACGCATTTTTATCCGCACCAATGCTCCCCAAGAGCTTTGGATAGAAAAAGATGTTTTAGGTATGATATTCGCGAAACAAAGATACGAAAACACAGGATAAACAAGCGGCAAGGCCCTAAAAAACGGGGATGCCTAAATCAAAATAGGCATCCCCGCTTTCGGTTTCATTTCCGGACCAAACCGGTTTCAGACGGAATTATTTGTTGATAGCATGGTCGATCGGGAAAGACTCTCCGTTCCAGGCGCGGAGCTGCGTCCACGACGCAGCGGGAGCGCTCCAGAAAGGATGTTCCGGCGGCAATCCCAAAGCCAACAACCCGACGCTGCACAAATAGGTACTGCCGGTACAGGTATAGGATTCCCCGACCATCTTCTGCGCCCCGCAAAACCCCATCGTCAGCCACCCTTCCTTGTCGAAGGTCCCCGGCTGTTCCATCTGCCGACGGATGACGGCCGTCAAAGCGCAACGGACCTGCTCAGGCTTCACTTCCTGCGGCAGCTTATCGAGCAAAGCCATTTGAGAAAGGGCCTGAAAAGCACCGAACCGGTAAACCAGCGACCGTCCGACAGGCGGATAACTTCCTTCGGGAGAGATCAACCGTTCCAAAACCGCCGCATAACGAATGGCGCGGGCCAGCACGGTATCGTAAAGATCCTTGCTTGCCAAACCGTGTTCCCGGAGAATCGTAACGACATCCACCAACATGGGCTGAATAACGAAACTATTGTAATAATCCCAATGGAAGTTAGGGCCGTCACCATAGGCTCCGTCGCCTTTATACCACTCATTATGCCTGCGTACGGCGTAATCGATGCGTTCCATATCGTAGGCATAGCCGAATTTTATGAAAAAGGCTTCTATGGTAGCGGAAAAAAGCAACCAGTTGTTTTCGTAAGCGCGAATCTTACGGGTCAGTAAAAAAGCATCGACCACCCGTTGTTTCACGGTATCGCTCAATCCGCCCCACAGCCGTTCCGGCGACCGGATGAACGCCTGTGCCAAAAACGCCGCATCGACAAGCGGTTGCGCCCCTTTCGTAAAATTCATGTAATCGGGCGACGCAGGATTCGTACCATGTTCGACAGCCCGATGCGCCAAAGCCAACAATTCATCCCGCAACGCCCCCTCTTCCGTCGCATCGGAAGGAAGTTCCAACCACGGGGCAAGACCGCACAGAAGGCGGCCCAACGCCTCCAAATGGGCGAAATCGGCCCGTCCGGCCCCTTCATGCTGCTCGATGGGCATTCTTTTTTTCAACTCGCCCTGCGCCGCCGCCTCCAGCACCGGCCGGGCGATCCGATCGGCCGTCAGGACCCAATACTGCCTGTCGGAAACGGCCGCTCGCCGCCGGGCCTGCACATTCGCACTGCATAAAAACAGCAATGCCGACAGAAACAGAGCATTGAAAAAACGGGACGCCTTAATCATTTCATCATCTTTTTAGCAGCCTGTTCGAACTGGGCCAGCCCCGAATCGGTCAAAGGATGTTTCAGCAAGCCCAAAATGCTGGACAAGGGAGAGGTCACGACATCGGCCCCCACTTTCATACATTCCACGATATGCTGTACGGAACGGATGGAAGCGGCCAACACCTGCGTCTCGTACCCGTAATAGCGGTACATTTCGACAATGGAAGCCACCAGCTCCACCCCGTCGGAACT
Source organism: uncultured Alistipes sp. (assembly GCA_949286165.1). Lineage (GTDB taxonomy): Bacteria > Bacteroidota > Bacteroidia > Bacteroidales > Rikenellaceae > CASDZK01. Next base: position 42,038 of record CASDZK010000021.1, on the reverse strand, counting down.
GATATCGTCCAGCCGGCCTACGAAAGGCGACACGTAAGTAGCCCCCGCCTTAGCCGCCAGCAACGCCTGCCCGATGGAAAAAACCAGCGTGCAATTCGTCCGGATGCCCTGTTCCGTAAAATATTTGATCGCACGAATACCGTCCTTCGTGCAGGGAACTTTCACTACGATTTGCGGATGCAAAGCGGAAAGCATTGTTCCCTCCTGTATCATCTCCTGATACGTCGTGGAAAGCACTTCCGCACTGACATCCCCCGAAACGATGGAACAAATGTCTTTGTAATGTTGCAAAATAGCATTCTCGCCCTCGATGCCTTCTTTAGCCATTAACGAGGGATTGGTGGTTACGCCGTCGAGGACTCCGAGTCCTTCCGCTTCCCGGATCTGATCCAAGTTAGCCGTGTCTACAAAAAATTTCATTTTACACTTTGTTTGTTTTATAGTTAGAAATAGGTTAGGTTCGTTCTTCTTCCGACAATTCCGTCCGGTTCAGCGAAGAGGCAACGGACAACTCTTTATTGGCCCGCACGCCCAATTCGCGCAGCATTTCGGCCTGACGCACCAAATTGCCCTTTCCGGAGGACAGTTTAGTCATGGCGTTGTCGTATGCCCTGCGGGTGGCGTCGAGCCCTTTCTCGATGTTCTGCATATCATTGACGAAACCGGCGAATTTGTCGTACATCTGGGCGCCCCGGGCGGCAATGTCGATGGCGTTGCGCGTCTGGGCGTCGCGGCTCCAAAGGTCGTACACCAACTTCAAAGCCGTAATAAGATGGGTGGGACTGACCAAAACGATTTTTTTCCGGTAGGCGTATTCCCACAATTTCCCGTCGCTGCTGAGCGCCAACATGTAAGCCGGCTCTACCGGCATGAACATCATCACGAAATCGAGAGAGTTCCGGCGATTGGAATAGTTTTTGGCACTCAGTTCATCGATATGCCGTTTCACGGACAGCAAATGGTCGTTCAACGCCTGTTCGGCCTGCGCCGCATCCGCCGCATTCACATAACGGGTATAAGCCGTCAGAGAAACTTTGGAATCGATGACAATCTCCCGCGCATCGGGATAACGAACGATAACGTCGGGCCGCAACCGGCGTCCCTCTTCGTCCGTACCGCTCTCCTGCGAAAAATAATGCACCCCCTTTTCCAATCCGGAATTGGTCAGAATGGTTTCCAAGATCATTTCGCCCCAGTCGCCCTGCAATTTCGGATTATGCTCGCCCCGAATGGCTCTTACCAGCGTATCGGCCTCGTCGCCCAAACGTTTGTTCAGCTCCATCAACTGTTTCAGCTCGCTGCTCAACGAAGCCCGCTCCCGTGTCTGATCGATATAGACCTCTTCGACCTTCTTGCGGAAAGCGTCGAGCTCGCGGTTGAAAGGTTCTAAAATATCCCGCACCTGCTTGCCGTTCAACTCGGTAAACTTACGGGTTTTATCCTCCAAAATGCGGGAAGCCATATTTTCGAAAGTCTGCTGCATCTGCTTATCGTTCTGCAACACCCGGTTGCGGAACTCTTCTTCGTTCCGTTCCAGCAATTCGTATCTGACAGACAAGGCGGCATGCTCCTGCCGAAGCCGGGACAACGTTTCCGAACAGACGGCGAACCGCTCTTCGCTTTCGCGAAGACGAAGACGCAGCTCTTCCTGCGCCGCACTCCTGTCCTCCCGTTCCCGCCGCAAAGCCTCGCACTCCGAACGAAGCGCGGCATAACGGCGCTGCTCGTAAATTTTTACGGCCATGGCCCCGAGCAACAATCCGGCCGCGATACAAACGACTTCAATCATGAGCTATTCCCCTCCGACGGATTTCCCGGACAAAAGCGCGTCCGCTTCGACCAAACAGGCGTAAAATTCCGCGCCGAAAGCCCGGACGATCGGTTCTTTCAAAGCCTGATAAACTTTGATTCCTTCTTTCCGACCCTTGACGCGGGCATCGCCGCAAATGCCCCACCGATGGTAATTCAATCCCGTGGAACCGTTGGAAAACCGCACCGCCCGGATGGGGTAAAGATGACAGGATATCGGTTTCTTATAGGGAATATCCCCTTGCAGGCAGGCCCGTTCAATGGCGCATAAGGTATATCCGTTCTCCCGGAAACTGAAGGCGCATTCCGCCCCGTTTACCAGCGTAGTGGCATAATCGCCGTCGAAGTCCACCTCGAACACTCCCTGCCGCCGCACGGCTTCGATACCTTCCGGGGTCATATACGGCTTAATCGCCTCGAGATGCTCTTCGATGACGGCTATTTCGCTTTCTTCGAGCGGCGCTCCGGCATCGCCTTCCACACAGCAGGCCCCCCGGCATCTCGGCAAATCGCAGCAGAAAAAAGATTCGAAAAGGTCTTCACTGACTATTTTGTCTTCTATTTCTATCATTTCCAACCCGACAAAAGAACGCCGCTGCGATAACCGCAACGGACAAAAAAACAGGAGCCGCAGCAAACGGCTCCTGCAATATTAAACATTTTTTACGAATTAACAAAGTTTTCTCGCGCCGTCGCTGATAACCACCGGATAAATCTGGCAATCGATTCCGAAAGCCGCTTTATATCCGGCTTTTACCGTTTCGATAAACGCGTCGTATTTATCGATGGGTACGACATTGATGGTACAACCGCCGAAACCGCCGCCCATAACGCGAGAGCCCGTCACGCCGCACTCCTTGGCGATTTCGTTCACGAAATCCAGCTCCTTGCAGCTGACGTCGTACAATACGCTCATACCGATATGAGTCCCGTACATCTTACGTCCTACCGTTTCGTAATCGTTTTTCGACAACGCTTCGCAGGCAGCGAGCAAACGGGCCACTTCGCCGATGGCATATTCGGCCCGGATGTAATCTTCGGTCGTGATTTCCCCGATGACCTCTTCCAGCCATTCCATTTTGGCATCGCGCAGGAATTCCACTTCCGGATGTCTCTTCCGGATAGCGTTTACCGCACGTTCGCAAGATTCGCGGCGACGGTTGTAAGGCGAACCTACCAGTTCGTGCTTCACGCAGGTATCGACCAATACCACCTTATAGCCATTGGATTCCGGATCGAACGGGACGTATTCGTATTCGAACGAACGGCAATCCAGACGCATCAAATGCCCCGCCTTGCCGAAAATGGAGGCGAACTGGTCCATGATGCCGCATTTCACGCCCACGTAATTGTGTTCGGTAGCCTGTCCGATCTTGGCCAGTTCCATCTTTTCGAACCCTAAGGAAAGCATGTCGTTCAGTGCGAAGGCGTAAGTGCTTTCCAAAGCGGCGGAAGAGGACATGCCCGCCCCCAAGGGAACATCTCCGGAAAAGACGGTATCGAAACCCTGCAATTTCGCTCCCCGCTTAATCATTTCGCGGCAGACGCCGAAAATATATTTGGCCCATCCTTCTTTAGGCGCGTCCGTTTCATTCAGGCCGAATTCCGAACTCTCGTTCAGATCCAGCGCATGGGCCCGTACCTTGTCCGTACTGTTGAAGCGGATTTCCGCCACGATTCCCTTATCCACGGCACCGGGCAACACGAACCCGCCGTTGTAGTCGGTATGCTCCCCGATCAGGTTGATACGTCCGGGAGAAGCGTAAACCGATCCCTTTTTACTGTAAAGTTCAGAGAACTTTTCTCTCAATTTTTCAATATTCATCAAAGTAACCTAATTATTATTCCTGAATATCGGAAGCCTTGGGTTTAGCTCCGGCAACAGCGTAATACAACAAATAGATTTCACTGACAGCCACCAGGACCCAAGTCCATTCCCAGCTGCCCATCAAATCGGCCAGGCCGCCTTGCACCAAAGGCAGGACACCGCCGCCTACCACGCCGATCATCAGCACGCTGGAAGCCAATGAGGTGTATTTGCCCATTTTGAACACGGCCAAAGAGAAGATTGCCGGCCACATCACGGAATGGCAAAGTCCCACGCCGATAAACAGCCACGGATTGTTGAATGCCATACCGGCTACCAGCAATGCGATAGCGGCTACGGAAGTAACCAACAACTGCATTTTGGCGGAAACGTTGCTGATGACCGAACCGATCAGACGACCGACCAGCATTCCGCCCCAGTATAGCGACGCCATCAGGGAAGCCTTTTCGGCAAAGTTGCCTCCGATTTCCTTCGCGTAGGATACGATATTGGTCCCTACGGCCACTTCAACCCCGACATAAAAGAAAATGGCGATCACGCCCAAAGTCACATGGCGGAACGACCATATGCTGCGGGGCAGTTTTTCGCCTTCCTGGTTCACGGCAGCAGCAATCGTCGGCAAGTTCAGACGATTGACGATCATAGCCAGCGCGAAAATCACGATAGCCAACAGAATGAACGGAAGGACCAAATTGTCTATCTGTCCTTTCTGACCGCCGAAAATCACATAAGCAACGAACAACGGACCGATGGTGGTAGCCAAAGAGTTGCCCGCGCCGCCGATGCTCTGACGCTGTACGTCGCTGGTTCCTTTTACTTCGCAGTTTACAAGGAACGGATTGATAACCACCTGCATAACGGTTACGGCACCGCCGACCAGGAACGAGCCTAAAATGAAAATGAAGAAAGCGACGGGCACGGAAGCGCCGGCCATGCTTATGCTCACAGGAGCATATACCTGCAAAAGCACGGAAGCCTCGAAAACCATCAGGCCGCCGACCATGAAGAACAATGCCCGTACGAGCGTGCCCTTATAGCCGAATTTGCTTACCCATTTGGACCCTACGCCCCCGAAAGCGGGATAAGCCAAAAACCATGAAAAGGTAATGAGGGTCATCAGCGTATTTTGAATATTGCCCGCATCGGCAAGCAACGCTTCTTTCAAAGGTTCCTGAAACTGTTGGTTGATGTTCGTGAAGAAACCGACGAAGAAGAACAGAATGACCATTATGATAAACGGTCCGGTGTAATTTACCTGTGCTTTGTTTGTCATGTGTTCTAAAGATTTAATGATTTATTTACTTTTGGATTATGTCGAACTTATAAACGATATGCTGTTCGTAAACCTCCCCGGCCTTCAATACGGGCGAAGGGAAGGACGGATGGTTGGGAGAATCGGGCCAGTTCTGGCATTCCAAAGCCACCCCGTCGCGGTTGCTGTGAGGTTTGCCCGATTTGTTAAGCCCACACCCCGTCAGCCAGTTCCCGGTATAAACCTGTATGCCCGGCTGGGTCGTACGGATATCGACGCGAATACCGCTTTGCGGGCTGCAAAGCGCGCCCGCCTCGCACAGCTTGCCCGGCTCCCAACCGTCGATGACCCAACAATGATCGTAACCGTGTCCGATACGGAGCTGTTCGAAATCGGCGTCGATGTCTTTTCCGAGCGGTTTGAACCGGGTAAAATCCATCGGCGTACCGGCTACCGGAACCGGATCCCCTACCGGAATGGAAGTTTCGTCCACAGGCAGGTAACGGGAAGCGTTCAACCGGAGTTCATGTCCGTGAATATCGCCGCTGCCTTCGCCGTTCAGATTGAAATAGACATGGTTGGTCAAATTGACGATCGTCGTCTCTTCTCCTTTGGCGAAATAGGTAATTTCCAACTCGTTATCATCGCTCCAGTCGTAAACGACCTCTACCCACAACTCTCCGGGATAGTTTTCCTCGCCCGCTTCGCTATGGTAGGCGAATACGACCCGGTCGGTTTCCACCCGCGACGTCCAGACACGGTTTTGAAAACCGGTAGGACCGCCGTGCAGATGGTTTTCGCCGTTATTTACCGCCAAACGATACTCCTTTCCTTCGAGCGTAAAACGTCCTTTGGCAATACGGTTGGCGTAACGGCCCACGCTTTTGCCCAAAGCGGCGGAATCTCCGATATAAGCGTCGAACATCTTATACCCCAGGACCACGTCGCGCAGCATGCCGTCCCGGTCGGGAACGGTAACGGCCACGATCGACGCTCCGATATTGATGAGTTTCAGCGAACATCCTTTCGCATTGGTCATGGTGTACAACACCACGGCCTGTTCATCGGGAGTAAACCCGAGAATCTCCTGTTCTATATTCATAAGCGCAAGGTTAGATTGGACAAGTTATGAATGCGGATTATTTCCACAGTTTCTGCGGATAAACGCCCGCCGCGATCAGCGCATTGATCTTCCGTTCCACATCGGGACGGTCTTCCTTATAGGTCACTCCGAACCATGCCGCCGTACTCGACAACACTTTCAAGGTAACCTTTCCGCTATTAATCAAGTTATTGGTAACCAAAGGAATGAAGAATTCCGCTTTCAGGTTGGTCTTGTTTTCATCGAGAAACGCCTTGAAATAGTCGTCGGAATAAGCGAAATAATCGGGGGTAAAGCCGAACATGTTCATAGAAACCAGCGTATTTTCGTCGATCGGCTGCATGACGCCGTTTTCATCCTTGAATTCGACCACGCCGTTCACGCGTTCGATATGGGTGCGTTCCACGATGCTTTTCAAATTTCCGTTCTCATCCGCCGTACAGACGCCGCGCGAAACGGAACCGAACTCGGACAGGGTGTTTTTCAACAGATAGCCCACCATGCAATATCTGTTTTTCTGACCGTCGAGCGTTTTCAAATAATCTCCCAATACCTGATAAGCCTCGGCACCATAAAAATCGTCCGCGTTGATTACCGCGAACGGCGTATCGATCGCTTTGGCCGCCATCATCAGCGCATGATTAGTTCCCCACGGCTTTTCACGACCTTCCGGCACCGTATAGCCGGCCGGCAGATAATCCAGTTCCTGAAAGACATAATCGACGTCGATCTTCCCGCCGAAACGTTCTTTCGAAAAAACTTCCTGAAATTCTTTGCCGAAAGAGTGGCGAATAACGAAAACGACTTTGCCGAAACCGGCCCGGATGGCGTCGTAAACCGAATAATCGAGAATCGCTTCCTTGTTGGGACCTATGCCGTCCATCTGTTTCAACGATCCGTAACGAGAGCCCATGCCGGCTGCCAAAATCAATAACGTAGGTTTCATAATAATTTTATCTTTTTTAAGTTTTTAAATTGTTTATCTTTGTCATACGAAGCAACGGAAACGACGGTATCGGTTTGTTTTACACGAAGATAAATCCCCGCCCGGCATTGCTCCGATAAAAATAGCAATAAGGCAAATATAGTAATTTCGGATGTAAAATTACTACATTTGCAAAATATTTATAAAAGACGTAAAGCAAAGCACTGAATGAAGTTACTTAATATAATAAAAATTCTGCTACGGAATTTCCGAAAAAAAATGCGCATCGGCATCCGTAATCCGCACACAGGCGAAGAGTTATGGTATATCTTCATCTCCCCTTTGAACGTATGCGTAGCTTTTCTTACTCTGATTCTCATCACGTTCGTCGCCGTCATCATGACCATCATCTATACACCTATTCTGGACATGATTCCGGGCTATCCGGGCAACAAATCGCGGGAACTGCTGATTAAAAACCTGATTCGTCTGGATTCCATCGAACAGCAGATACAGACCTGGGAAACCTATCGGCACAACATCGGGCTGATCATGGAAGGGAAAACGCCCATCTCGGTTACCGCTTCCAAAAACGCGGACAGCATCGGTTCCGGACAACGGGAAAACCTGCCGGCTTCGGCCGCGGACTCCGCCTTCCGGCAACAGATGCGAAACGACCTGGCGCTCGCCGCTTCGGCCCAACGCAACAACGTGCGCACGTTCGAGCTCTATTCCCCGGTAACCGGAGTCGTCGCCCGCCGGTTCGATCTCAGCAAAAACTTCAGGGGAATCGAAGTGTCGGTAGCCGGCCGGGAACCGGTAGCCGCAGTGACGGACGGAGCGGTATTGCTCAACCTGTGGACTCCGGAAGAAGGGTATGTGATGCAGATACAACACGGCGGCAATATGATTTCGACCTACAAACATCTGTCGGGAACCATGCGGAACACGGGAGACCGGGTAAAAGCGGGAGAAATCATCGGTTACGTCGGAAATGAGGAAAACGAGAGCGGCGATTTCGCCTCGCTTTATTTCGAGCTGTGGAACAACGGCTCCGCCGTAGATCCGGAAGAGTTCATCCTTTTCTAACCCGATACAAATCTTCAACGCAATTCCATTTATGCAACGTTTAGCAATTTTAGGTTCCACCGGTTCGATCGGAAAACAGACCCTCGAAGTGGCGGAACGATACCCGGAGCTGTTCGAAATATACGCCCTGACCGCCAACAACAACTGGCAATTGCTGGTAGAACAAGCGCTGAAATACCGGCCGGACAGCGTAACCATCGCCAACCCCGACCATTACCGGGCGGTAAAAAACGCACTCGCCGGAGAATACATCAAAGTCTATACCGGCAGCGAAGCCGTGGCGCAAGCCGTCGAGAACAGCCGGATAGATACCGTCGTGGCGGCATTGGTGGGATATGCGGGACTGGAACCTACCCTGCACGCCGTACGGGCGGGAAAGAAAATCGCCCTGGCCAACAAGGAGACGTTAGTCGTGGCGGGAGAAACGGTCATGCAGTTAGCGGCGGAATACAAAACCCCCGTGTTGCCGGTAGATTCGGAACATTCCGCCATATTCCAGTCGTTGGCCGGAGAAACGGGCGGGGTGGAAAAAGTGATTCTGACCGCATCCGGAGGTCCTTTCCTGCACACTCCGAAAGAAGCGTTGGAAAAGGTAACGCCCGAACAGGCTTTGGAACATCCCAACTGGAGCATGGGAAAGAAAATTACCGTGGATTCGGCTACCCTGATGAACAAAGGGTTCGAAGTGATCGAAGCCAAATGGTTGTTCGGTCTGGATGCCGAACAGATAGAAGTCGTCATCCACCCCTCTTCGGTCATCCATTCGATGGTGCAGTTCTGCGACGGAGCGATAAAAGCGCAACTGGGAACGCCGGATATGAAACTCCCCATACAGTACGCCCTGACTTTCCCCGAACGGCTACCGATGGCTCCCCGACTGAAACTGACCGGGGAAAAATTAGAGTTTTCAGCACCCGATACCGACAGGTTTCCTTGTCTGGCATTGGCCTATGAAGCCATGCGGAAAGGCGGGAACGCCCCCTGTGTCATGAATGCCGCCAACGAAATCGCGGTAGAAGCGTTTCTGAACCGTCAGATACGTTTCACGGACATTCCCCGAATCATCGAATATTGCATAAATAAGACGGATTTTATATCTTCGCCCTCTTTGGAAGATTACCGGTGCAGCGACCGGCAGGCCCGGGAAAGGGCGGGCCGATACATCGAACGAGAGGTAAAATAAAAAACAAGTAACAATACGATAGGCACAAAACATGCCACGCGATTCAAAAGGAAGAATATGGATATAGTAGTGAAGGTAGTACAACTGATACTTTGTTTGTCCCTGTTGGTGTTCGTGCATGAACTGGGACATTTTATGTTCGCCAAATTATTCAAGACGAGGGTGGAGAAATTTTACCTTTTTTTCAACCCATGGTTTTCCCTGCTCAAATTCAAAATCGGAGAGACGGAATACGGCATAGGCTGGGTTCCGTTCGGCGGTTACGTGAAAATAGCGGGGATGATCGACGAGTCGATGGACAAGGAACAGATGAAACAGCCGCCGCAGCCTTATGAGTTCCGGAGCAAACCGGCCTGGCAAAGGTTGTTGATTATGACAGGCGGAGTAATCATGAATATTCTGACGGCGTTCGTCATTTATGTCTGCATGAGCTGGCACTACGGAGAAAGCTATATCGCGGACAAGGACGTTCCGGACGGATACGCTTACGGAGAGCTGGCCCAGGAAATCGGATTCCGGGACGGAGACCGGATCGTATCGGTACGCGGCAAAACGTACGACAACTTTATGGATATGCAACGCGATATCATCATCGGCGGAGAGGGAACGATTGTCGTAGAACAAAACGGAGAACGCCGGGAAATTACCATTACCGAAGCCCACATTCCCCGCCTGTTGAACAACGACAGCTGGTTCATGACGTTGCGCATGCCTTTCGTCATCGATTCCGTCGTGCCCGAACAAGCCGCTGCCCGGGCAGGCCTGCAGCCGGGCGACTCGCTGACAGCACTAAACGGTGTTCCGATGCGTTATCGCGATGAATACGTCCGGGCGTTCAAAACATATGCCGGCGATTCCGTCCAAGCCGCTTTCGTCCGCAACGGCATGGAGGAGACTTTGACAATCGTCATTCCCGACTCCAGTCGGATAGGCGTGTACAACAAAATAAACTTTCCGGACCTTTACCCGATCAGCCGGAAACAATATACGTTATGGGAAGCCATACCTCAGGGATTCCACCGGGCAGGAGAACAGTTGAGCAGTTATCTGCAACAGCTCAAACTGATCGTCAACCCGCAAACGGAAGCCTACAAACAGGTAGGCAGCGTAGTGGCCATGGGCAACTTTTTCCCGGCCTCTTTCGACGCTTACGTTTTCTGGAACATTACGGCGCTTTTTTCCATTATGCTGGCCGTGATGAACATACTGCCGATTCCCGCTCTAGACGGAGGACACGTGATGTTCCTGCTGTATGAAGTCATTACCCGGCGCAAACCCAGCGACAAATTCATGGAATACGCCCAAACCGTGGGCATGTTCCTGTTATTGGGATTAATGTTATTGGCTTTCGGAAACGACATATTCAGACTGTTCCGGTAAAAAGGAGACAGTTCAAAATAATATTTTATTGTTTTTAGGGAGTAACACGTCTTAAATAACTGTAATGGTTATTTAAGACGTGTTAAATCTTTTTCTCATATCTTCCGTCATCCTTACCCCGCCAGTCTCTTCATTCCTCCTCTCCGAAATCTTCAGGAATCCGGTTATTTCCGAAAGCGACAGCTATCGACCATCCGCAGCCTCCGCCAACGACCGAATCGTTCCTCGGGCGGATTTAAGTAATAAACGGGAAACCAAGTCGTTCATTTTCGGCAACCGGTTGCTATACAAAGGCACGTCGGTCCAATCCATCCGTATCGTATCCATACGAGAAGGCAACTCGATACAGCGTTGTAATTCGTTACCGGCATAGGCATCCCAAACGCCGTACAGGCTCAATACGACGGTTCCCGAAGTATTCCGGTCGATTTTACGACTGCTGTAAGCTGAGCAAAGATCGACCCGAAACCAGCAAGTATCCAACACCAGCAACAAATCGGCTTTCCTGTTGGCAACAACGAAACCGCGCAGTTCTTCCTTATCGTATCGGCCTTTTTCGACCGCCTGGACCGATCCGGGCGTTTCGCCATTTCCCTGAAGAAAAGGCTCGGACTGCCGCCAAACGAAAACTCCGGCACAAAGGTCCCTATTGCCCGATAAAGAATCATTCAGTACAATCTCCGTACTTATCAGATTCGACAAAGCCGAAGACAATAACGAACTACACTCCGCCCGGCAAAGAGAAAAATCCTTTCTACGAGCGGAAATCAATTCGTTCAGCGTAACAGTCTGTCCGTTCAAGGGTTGTCGAAATGCAACGGGCAAAGGAGCCGTACGAGAAGGTTGAACCATTTCCCGCGCAATGCCGACTCCCCTATATACGAAATCACGGTACATCGAGTAATTGGCCTCGGAGACACAAAGATAACCGCTTCCCGTAAAGACAGGACTGCCGGGAAGGTAACACGTATTGTCCGCGACAACAATGCGATACGGTCCGGATTGTGCAGCCAGGCCGTTTCCTAAAAGGGAAAAGCAAAGCATAAATAAAATCGACCTTCTCATTTTCCGATAATTAAAAGTTCAACACACGGGATAAATGCTAAGACTTGTACCTCTGACGAAGTCGTTGGCTATTTTTTCGGCACCTCGATCGGTCAAAACCGAAATACGGGAACTCCCATCTAACGGTTTATCGTCCATTTTCCCTGTACCGTAACCTTCTGGCCACGCAAAACAAACTGCTCTTACAATTCGTTTCCCGCGTATATTTTCCACGAGGGACACAAACCCAAAGCGACTTGTCCGAAACCCTATGGCCTGTTATGAGATCAAGCGAATTTTTTTCAACCGTTCATCCGGCAGATATTGATTCCCCTTATCCTCCTGAATCGTCCTCGGATATTCCAAAACGGGACTTCCTTCATATAACGTATCGTCCACAGGGGCAATGCGAACCGGACAATCGCCGTCTCCGGCCTGCAAACCCGCGAAGAAAGGGACACAGAATACTTAACGCAATTGTCATTTTCATGACTGTAAGCATTATTTTTTCCCAAAATACGAATATTTTTCAATACACACAAGTCATTCGTTTGAAATATATAACACTGTCGTTTCCCTGTAATCATTATGTACATCCGATTCCTCAGATATCGAGCCGGACCAACGTAATGCCGGCACCACCGAACTGCACATGTTCGTCCCGACAGTCCGCCACGAACGGCACGGTACGCAAATAACGGCGAATCTCCTCTTTCAATGCTCCGGTTCCCTTTCCGTGCAGAATACGCAAATCGGCAATTCCCAGCATGTACGCCTCATCCACCAATACCTGTACCCGAGCCAATGCCTCGTCCACACGAGCTCCGCGCAGATCGATTTCGTTTTTGAAATTCAACCGTTTTTCCGAAACGTCGTAAGTCTTAGTCTCCGCGCCCATTCCTCCGGGGAAAGCCGTCCCGGAAGAGCGGGCATTCGCATTCTCCTTCTGCTGCCGCTTATACTCGGCCGTGGAAATAGGTTCCAACCGTTTGGCTTCGACCTGAGAAATCAAATGACCGAAAGCGACGTAACACCGGCTGCCTTCCACCCGGGTAATCTCTCCGGCCACGACCTGTCCCTTGATACGGACCTTGTCGCCCGGTTCGAATGTCTTTTTCTCTATCGGAACAGCCGCAGGCGTTTCCGGTTTATTTTCCGCATTCCCGGCCTGTCTGCTCCGCTCTTCCCGACGACGTTCCTTTTCCCTCAGTTTTTCCATTTTGCGCAAAAGCCTCGCATCTTCTTCCAGAACCGTCTCTTCGTTTTCCGTTTCCCGGCGAAATTGTTCCAACTCCTGCCGGATAAGTTTGGTTCGCTCCTTCTCCGCCTGCGCTTCCCGAATTTCCCGAACAGTATTTTCCACCCGCCGGTTCGCCTCGTTCACAATCTGTTTCGCCTCCTGCCGCGCCGCTGCCAACAGTTCTTTGCGTTGACGGAGAATTTCCGTCAGCTCCTTTTCATAACGGACAGCCAGTTCCTCGGCCCGTTTTCCCGCCAAACGGATATTCTCCCGCTTCGTTTCCCAATACCGTTTATCCCGGGCGATGTCCCGCAACTGTTTTTCGATATTGACCTGTTCCGATCCGATCTTGTCCTGTGCGTCACGTACCACATCCTCCGGCAATCCGATTTTTCGGGCGATCTCAAGCGCGAAAGAGCTGCCGGGCTTCCCGATTTCCAGACCGAACAACGGCCGGATATTCCGGATATCGAAAGTCATGGCTCCGTTCAAAACACCCTTAGCGTTACCGGCATAATATTTCAGGTTGGAATAATGCGTCGTAATGACCCCGAACACGCCCCGCGCCTCGAACCGTTCCAACAGGGTTTCGGCAATGGCCCCCCCCATGACCGGTTCGGTTCCGCTGCCGAATTCGTCGATGAGAATCAACGAACGGTCATCGCTGTAACGCAGCATCGTCTTCATGTTCTGCAAATGAGAGCTGTAGGTGCTCAAGTCGTTGTCCAACGACTGCTGGTCCCCGATATCGATGAAAATACTCCGAAACAAACCGGTTTCGCTATTTTCCCCGGCAGGAATCAGCAAACCGCACTGCAACATGTACTGCAACAGTCCCACCGTTTTCAGACAAACCGATTTCCCCCCCGCGTTGGCTCCGGAAATAACCAGAATGTGTTTTTCCCGGGAAAGCGTCAGGTTCAACGGAACGATCCGTTTCCCTTCCCGAACGAGCGTCTGCTCCAACAAAGGATGCCGGGCCTGCCGCAAATCCAGGTAAGCCTCCTTTCTCAAAACGGGTTTCGACGCACGCATATCGATAGCTACCCGCGCCTTGCTTTCCGTCAATTCCATAAAGGCCAGAAAATCGCCCGCACCGATCAATTCTTCAGAGTAAGGACGGAGAAAATCGGCGAAAGCGACCAATATCCGGATAATCTCGCGCTTTTCGGCATATTCCAGCTCCTTGATTTCATTGTTCAGTTCCACGACCTCTTCCGGTTCCACATAAAACGTTTTCCCGGTGGCCGACTCGTCGTGCACAAATCCTTTGAGTTTACGTTTATTGGTAGAAGGAACGGGAATAACGGCCCGTCCGTCGCGGATGGAAACGGCCGCATCCTCATCGATAATTCCCTCGCTGCGTGCCGCCCGCAAAATGGCCTGCAAACGTTTGCCAACCTGCTGTTCCTTTTCGCGAAGCGAACGCCGGATATCGGACAATTCCGGAGAGGCGTCGTCGCGAACGCGGCCGAACCGGTCCACCAGGCAAACGATCCGTTCCTGAATGGCGGGCAAAGCGGAAACTCCCGCCGCCCGACTCTTCAGAAACGGGTATTGACGCTCTTCTTTCCGCGCGAAAAAAGCGACCTGCTTTCCCGCCGTATGGAGCGCCTTGGCTATCGACACGATCTCCTCCGCTTCCAGATAGGCTCCTTCTATCCTTATTTTCGAAACCAGATAGACGATATCCACGTACCCGCCGACAGGGAAATCCTGCTCCATCAGCAAAATCACACGCATTTCGTCTACCTCTCCCAACCGCCGGACGACGGTTTCGAAATCGGAGGAAAACCCCGTTTCCGCCAGTTTTTCCCGGGCCAGACGGGTAGACAACCGGCTTTCTATCAATGCACGGACCCGGTCGAATCCCAACCGTGCCTCAAAATCTTCAGGATAAATCACAACAACATCAGTTTTAACCGGCGAGCAACACCGCCAATACTTTTTTCGGAACAAAGGTAATAAGAAACCGGACGACTGCCACCACGCAAAAACCGGAAACGGAAGAAAACGAAAGGAGAAATGCGGGAGTTCCGGCGTTTTGGCTATCTTTGCAAACGGGAATTTTTTCTTCCGAAATTCCCCTAACCCCGAAAATTTATGCGCGACAAAAAAAGAGTAGCCTTTCATACCCTCGGATGCAAACTGAACTTTTCGGAAAGTTCGACACTGGCCCGGCAATTCTCGGAAAACGGATTCGAACGGGTCGCTCCGGAAAGCGAAGCGGACATCTACGTAATCAACACCTGTTCGGTCACGGACCACGCCGACAAAAAAAGCCGGAACATCATTCGGAAAACGGCACGGAAACATCCGGAAGCCTTGATTGTCGTCACAGGTTGCTATGCGCAACTGAAAGCGGAAGAAATCGCCGCTATGCCCGAAGTGGATTTAGTAGCGGGAAACGGGGAAAAAGGACGTTTGTTCGAGTTGATAAGAAATTGCGCCAAGAAAAAAGGCGGACCGGCGCATACTTGCCAGACCGCCGAGTTCTCCGCTTTCTTTTCTGCCTTTTCCAGCGGAGACCGCACCCGCTCTTTTCTGAAAGTGCAGGACGGGTGCAACTACCGATGTTCCTATTGCACGATTCCCCTGGCCCGGGGAGAAAGCCGCAACCTGCCGATAGCGGATCTGACGGAAACCGCCCGCAAAATTGCCGCAAGAGGCATTCGGGAAATCGTGCTGACAGGAGTCAATATCGGAGATTTCGGACGGACTACGGGAGAAAGTTTTTACGATCTGCTGAGATCGTTAGACAGCGTAGCGGGCATCGACCGTTACCGCATATCGTCGATAGAGCCCAACCTGCTGACCGAAGAGATCGTGGCGTTTACCGCCGAATCGCAGAAATTCCAACCTCATTTCCACATCCCGCTGCAAGCCGGTTCGAACGCTGTATTGAAGCGGATGAAGCGACGGTATACGACCACGGATTTTGCTGAAAAAATCGCCCGGATAAAAGCGATCATACCAGACGTGTTCATCGGCATTGACGTCATCGTCGGATTTCCCGGAGAAACGGAAGAGGATTTCGAAACGACTCTCGCTTTCCTAAAAGAGCTGGCACCGGCTTACCTCCATATTTTCCCTTATTCGGAACGGGCCAACACCCCGGCGATTCTTTTCCCGGGAAAAATTCCCCCGGAAATCAAAGCCGAACGGGTAAAACGGCTGGAAGTATTATGCGACGATCTTCACGGGCGTTTCTTGGACCGGCACATCGGGTCCATACGACCGGTATTGGTCGAAGGAACACGAAAAGGCGGACTCATGTTCGGATATACGGACAATTACATCCGTGCGGAACTGCCCTACGAACCGGACTGCATCAATACCATTCTCCCGGTACGGCTGGAGCGTCGGGAGAACGATCATGTCACAGCCACTAAATTGTAAAGCCGTGATTTATCCTTCCATCGTCGGTTATCTGGAAATCATCGGAGACCCTTCCTGTTTCCGAACTTTGAGATTCATGCCGGAACTGGATCCGGCGGGAGACCCTCGTTTCGTTCCGGGCAATATGGCCGTCATATTCCGGGTAAACGACAGATACCGAAGAAAATACGCATTGAAATGTTATACACGTGCGAACCTTTTACGGAAAACCGTATTCCAGGAAGCCGAAACCTATTTTTCGACCTTGAGGCCCCTGCCTTATTTTTGCCTGCCCCATTACCTCGAAAACGAAATTTATACATTCGACATAGACGGAAGACCGGTACAATTGCCGGTCTCGATATCGGAATGGATCGCAGGCCGAACCCTGAAAGAGTGTATCCACGAATACGCCTATTTAGGACAAAAAGACCGGTTGGCCGAACTTACCGACCGTTTTCTCGAACTGACACTATATATGCTGGAAAGCGAATGGGCACATGGAGACATCAAACCCGACAATATCATCGTGACGACCGACGGCTCGCTGAAACTGATCGACGCCGACACGCTCTACACGCCCAATACCTCGCTATCCGCCTCTCCGGAAATAGGCACGCCCCAATATCAGCATCCGTTACGAGATGAACGCTTTTTCAACCGACACATGGATGACTATTCCCTGCTGCTTATCCTGACCTCTCTGCTCATTATCGAACAACGGCCGGAACTTTGCGAACAATATACCAACGGAGAGAACCTGTTGTTCGATCCGCAGCGGATTTTCACGAACGAATGCCCGGCATACGCCCGTGCCCGAGAGATATTTGCGGGCCAGGCAATTATCGATCGATTGCTGAAGTTACTGAAAAGCCCGAGTCCCCGCATTGAAACGCTGAAAGGATTATCGATACTGCTCGGCGGACTCCGTCCGCATCTTCGGGATATTTTCCACTTGACGGTCAAACAGGCGGTTCCAGCCGTAACCGACTCCTCCGAACAGTTTTTCGACGATAACGGACGGTGTGGCTATCTGTTTGACAACGGGAAAGGCTTCATAGATCCCGTATTCGACGACGGCGATACGTTCGGTTGCGGCATGGCGCCCGTATGCCTCGAAAAAAAGTGGAGCTACATCGATAACCGAGGTCGGGCCGTCAGCCCCTTCATTTTCCGGCAAGCCCAAGTTTTCAACGAAGGGTACGCCGCAGTGTTGCCCCTTCGGGGAAATTGGCAAATTTTGAACGACCGGCTCCAACCTGTTGCAGAAACGGAAGCGGAAGAGATCGGCGTTTTTCGGGAAGGACTCGCCCCGATCAAACGCGACGGAAAATACGGTTTTATCTCTCCTGACGGGGAAATACGCATACGACCGGTTTTCCAGCAAGTAAAATCGTTCCGAAACGGCCGGGCAATCGTATGTCAAGACAAGAAATGGGGAGTTATCGACCGAAAAGGACAATGGATCGTTTTACCGATATACGATTTTATCCGAAGGGACTCTCAAGGCAATCCGATTTTAAAATAAATCACTATATTTGCCAGTGTTTTAAGAACAAAAGCGGCATTTTCGGAAACAGTCCGATGCCGGCGATTCGAGGAAATCTTTCCGAAACGGTACGGTAAAGGTCGATTTACAGAAAAATTTCCGAATTAACTTACGTGGCCATGCAAAAATTTTACCTGCTATTAGCCGGAGTATTCGCTCTTACAGCGACCATAAACGAAGCCTTCGGACAATACTCGATTCCGAACAAAACGGAATCGAAACAGTTGTCGTTGCTCCGCCAGCTTTCCGGGCCTCAAATTCCGCAGGTAAACATTCCGAACAAGGCCTCCCTGCGATACGAGCGGGAACAACGGCGCAAAGCCCGGAACATCCTGCACATCAAAGCGAATTTAGGGGTCAATCAATACTCTTTCAAAAACCGGACGGAAAGCAATTATTTCAACGGCCGGGCGACATTTTATCTGAAACATGTTTATAACGACCTGAAAAAATTCGACATTACGACGGAGTGGGATTCCGCTTACGGATTGGGAGAAAACAACGACAAAATACAGAAAACGGAAGACAGGTTCCGTTTGACCAGTTTGGTCAATTATCAACTGCACAATCGATGGAAATACGCATTCAATATGACGTTAAATTCCCAATTCGCCAATTCATTCAATTCGACGAATCCGGACAAGGTACTGACCGCCCAGTTTTTCGCGCCGGCCACCCTTAACCTCGGGGTCGGTATTACCTATAAAATCAACGACCAGAAAAACTTTACGTTCACACCGGTTTCCGGAAACATGACGATTGTCCGAAATAAATTTTTGTCGAGCCAGGGAAGCCACGGCGTAATTCCCAACCGTCTGGGAAAAGGAAGTTTCGGTGCATCCGCTACACTGAACTGGCAACAACCTTTACTGAAACATCCGAAAACAGGAGGGACACTGATCGATGGCAGAATTTACGCTTATTCCTATACCAACTACGAACAAATCCCGAATTTGGACTTGCAGGCATGGCTGAATCTATATGCCCTTAAATTCCTCACGATCAACGTATATGCTCAATTGACCTTCAACGATCAGATTCGTCCCCCGCGCGACAGTTTCTGGCAATTCCGGCAAACCCTGACCATCAATCTGACTTACGAATTCAAGAACAAACAATTTTAAACCGGTTCCCGGTCCGCACGGTCGGACCTCAAACCGTATAAACGGCGACCCACCTTTTCTCCCGGATACAGCGCAAGCGGTAAGGCTGTCCGAAGAACGCGAGCATTTCCTCTCCTTCGACGCGCAGAATTTCCATATCCCGCTGAAAATCCACCCCTTTTTTCCCGGCCGCTTTGAACAACGCCTCTTTAGCCCCCCACAGCAATCCATACTGTTCTTTTCCGAACCGTTTTCGCTCTTTCTCGGACAAGAACCGAAACGCCACCCGGCCGAAATTCCGGTCCGGACGTTCGATGTCGATGCCGCAAGGCCGGTCGGACAACAAAACCGCCGCATAACCGTCCGTATGCGAGACAGAAATATATTGCCCGTTTCCGGACAACAACGGCGCCCCTTCGGAAGAATAACCAATGGATAAACCCGCTTCCGGAAACGTTTCCCGCAAGGCCGCCCGTACCGCCAACCATTCCGAGCGACGTCGCTCCCCATGCAAACGGGAGAGCCTATCGCAATCGGATACGGACAACTTCGCCCGAACGAACAATTCGGATTCGGGTTCGGAAATGGCCCAAACCAACAATCGGGAAGAGGAACAGGTAATATGACGAATCAGCGGCATACGCAACACTATGCCCGGATTACCCGGATTTTATCGACCCGCATGCCCGAAACCGACTCCACGATGAACGTGAACGGAGGGACCGAGACCTGGTCGCCGACACTGAGAAATTCCCGTTTAACCTCCAACATAATTCCCGCCAGAGTCTCCGCCTCGCCACGCACATCGTCCAGAAATCCGGCATCCAAATCGAAAATGCGCAGAAAATCGCCGATATGCGTTTTTCCTTCAAAAATAAAGGTCTTGGCATCGATCTTCGTATAATACCGTTCTTCCAAATCCGTTTCGTCGGATATCTCGCCGACAATCTCTTCCAGAATATCTTCCAACGAGACGATTCCCTGCGTCGATCCATACTCATCCACCACAATGGCCAAATGGATCTGCTTGCTTTGGAACTCTTCCAGCAGGTCGTTGATTTTCTTGTGTTCCGGAACGAAATAAGCCTCGCGGATTACTTCCTGCCACGGAAAATTTTCTTCATCGATATGTTCGATCAAATCTTTCACATAAACCACCCCCCGGATATTATCCAATTCCTCCTCATAAACGGGGATACGGGAAAAACCGGAACGAATGAACAGCTCTTTCAGCTCGCTCAACGAACTGGACAGGTCCACCGCCACAATCTCCACGCGATTGCGCATGATTTCGGATACTTCGGTATTGACAAACCGGACGATTCCCGTCAATATTTTCTTGTCTTCGGCCGTTTGCGAGGTCGTGATTTCGATTGCCTCGGACAATTCGTCCATAGACAGGTTGTCCTTGCGTTTGGCGGCTACCTCGTTGAAATATCCTCCCGTTCGAACCAACACGCGGGAAAAAGGGCGGCAAAGGGAACGGAGTACGACCAAACGGGGAGCGGCAAACAAAACGAAACGCACCGGATTGTACGTCGCGACGATCTTAGGAAAAATTTCTCCGAACAAAAGCAGAAGGAAAGTAACGATAACCGTCTTGACCAGAAATTCCATAGCGACAACGCCGTTGAAATCGATCAACAAATCGATAATGGTATTGGCCACGATCACGGCTCCGATATTGACCAGATTATTGACGATCAAAATCGTTGACAGCAAATAATCCTGTTGGTTCAGCAACCCGATTACCGACCGGGAGGCTTCGTCGCCCCGTTGTTTGATTTTTTCGACATCCTGAAATCCCAACGAAAAGAATCCGGCTTCACTGGCCGACACGAAAGCGGAAACAATCAATAAAAAAAGCAATAACAAACTCCATCCGATTAAATCGACAGACGGAGGCAGAAACTCGACGTAGTGATCTGATAGGTCCAAAATATAAATAGAATGGTTTCGGTTACAAATGTACTATTTTTTCAAAAACTACCATCGGCTGTCGCAAAAACGTCGAATTATTTCCGACCGTTTTCCCGCCGGCAATCGATACACCCGACTTATCGAAAATACCGTCACAACAAAGGCAGCAACCGTTCCAAACGCACGGAACGGGAACCTTTGAGCAACACCTTGCCGTTTTTCAAAGGGAAACGCCGCAAATGGGCCACGCAAGCCTCCGCGTCCGGAAAAAACAAAATCCGTCCTTCCGTATCCCGCCGCCGGCACGCCGCAAACTCGGTACCGATCAACCAAACGGTTAAGTCCGGATATTGCAGCAATTCGCGTACCACAGAAGCATGTTCTTCCTCACTGTACGCTCCCAGCTCCTTCATATCCCCTAAAATGACGGTTTTTCCCGCCGCTCCGTCCGCTAAAAAAGCCTCCAACGCCTGACGCATGCTGGAAGGATTCGCATTATATACATCGACAACCAGCCGGTTGCGTTCGGTCACGACGAACTGCGAACGGTTATTGTCCGGGACAAACGACGCAATGGCCGCAACAATCTCCGGATACGGCACGCCGAACCACAACCCCAAACGAACCGCCGCCAATATGTTGTATTTGTTGTATTCTCCCGCCAAAGCCGACTCTATCGGTTCTTCATACCCCGCATAACGCAACCTCAGTTTCTCCCCGAGCGCATAACGTACCTCGGAAATTTCATTTATACTGTACCCGACCGTTTTCAGCCCCGGGCGTTCGGCAACCATAGCCGCCAACGCTTCCGAGTCCGTCAAATAAAAAGCGGTTCCGCCATGTTCCCGAAGATAATCGAACAACTCTCCTTTTCCCTTTCGAATACCTGCCTCTCCTCCGAATTCGCCCAAATGAGCCTTACCGATATTGGTCACTATGCCGTAATCGGGCGCGGCGATACGGCACAACCGGGAAATTTCGTCCCGATGGTTCGCTCCCATTTCGATAACCGCCAGCTGCGTATCGGCAGGCATGCGGAGCAAACTCAGCGGAACCCCGATATGGTTGTTCAGATTGCCAGCCGTAGCATAAATCCGATATTTTCGCGAAAGCACACGTCCTACCAGCTCTTTGGTCGTGGTCTTTCCGTTAGAGCCCGTAACAGCCAATATTTTTACAGGCAAAGAACGCCGATAATCGGCCGCCAACCGCTGCAAAGCCGCCAAAGCATCCTCAACCAATACATAGCGGGAATCTCCGGGCGGTACAACCTCCGGGTCATCCACCACCACACAGGCCGCTCCCGCTTCCAACGCAGAAGCGGCGCAACGGTTTCCGTCAAACGTTTCGCCCCGCAAAGCGAAAAACATGACCCGCCGGGCTCCGCATGACGGCGTGCCGATAGTCCGGCTATCGATGGAAACGCCATCGCATTCCCGAAACCGTTCGAACAGGGAAGAAGATCCATTTTCCATAATACCGTATTCCGACAACAACCGTTTCTCCATTAATGTCTGATTTTGATATCCTTTATCCGCAACTGAGGTTTCACTTCCCCCCGATAACTGTTCTCTACCACGACATAACAAATATCGAACAGCCCCTTGGACAATACATGCGGAGCATGGGAAGCCTGTCCGAAAGCGATGGCCGAAATGGGTTGCGAGCGGTCGCGCAATACAATATCCATTTTCAAGTGTTCCAAATTATTTCCTACCCGTCGGCCATGCCCGTAATCGCATACGTTATCGGTCCGAAATACCGGAGCGGAATTTCCGGGACCGAACGGTTGGAAACGGCACAGCACTTCGCGGAAATGCGGATCGATCTCGTCCAGCGACAGCATGGCGTCGATATCGATCTGGGGAATCAGCATATCCGGTTCGATATGTTCATCGACATATCGTTCGAAACGCTGTTTAAACGCCTCCAAATTCTCAGGCTTCATCGTCAATCCGGCCGCATAAGTATGACCGCCGAAATTTTCCAGCAAATCGGCGCAGGACTCGATGGCTTGATACAGGTCAAATCCCGGAACGCTGCGGGCGGAACCGGTTATCAGGCCATTGGACATGGTCAAAACGACCGTAGGCCGAAAATAACGTTCGATCAGCCGGGAAGCCACGATACCAACGACCCCCTTAATCCATTTCGGATTATATACGACCGTGCATTTCTTATCGGGACCGGTGTTCTGTTCCACGATCCGACTGGCTTCCTGCGTAATCGTCCGGTCTATCTCCTTACGGTCGGTATTACAGGTATCGATGATTGTTCCGTACTTTACGGCCCGTTCATCGGTTTTGGAAATCAGTAGCCGCACGGCATTGTTGCCTCCGGAAACCCGTTGTCCCTCTTCCGTTTCGTTTTCCATACGACCGGCCGCATTGATGCGGGGGCCGATTTTAAATACGATATCGTCGATGGTAATCCGGTGTTTTTCCAATCCGCAAATTTTTATGATGGACCGGAGCCCTTTACAGGGATTGCTGTTGAGGCGCAAAAGGCCGTAATGGGCCAGCACCCTGTTTTCATCAACCACCGGCACAATATCGGAAGCAATGGAGACCACGACAAAATCGAGCAACTGCTCCACGGTGGAAAAAGGGAGACCGTACCGCAGGCAATAAGCCTGAGCCAACTTGAATCCTACGCCGCATCCCGAAAGTTCCTTAAAAGGATAATTACAATCGCTGCGTTTGCTATCCAGCACCGCTACGGCCCGGGGAATGCTTTCGCCGGGCAGATGATGGTCGCAAATAATGAAATCGATTCCGTACAGGGAAGCGTATTCTATCTTATCCGTCGCCTTGATACCGCAATCCAACGCGATAATAAGCGAAACCCCGTTTTCACGGGCATAATCGATACCTTTCAGGGAAATACCGTAGCCTTCACTGTATCGATCCGGAATATAAAACAGCAGGTTATTATGGCCGACCAACTCCAAAAACGAATACATCAACGCAACGGCGGTCGTACCGTCCACGTCATAATCGCCGTACACCAGTATTTTCTGGTTCTTTTCCATCGCTTGCCGAATGCGTGCTACCGCACGGTCCATATCCTTCATCAGGAAAGGATCATGCAATTGCGACAATTGGGGATTGAAAAACCTATCGGCTTGTTCTTTAGAAACGATTCCCCTTTGTATCAACAAGTTAGACAGAACGGCAGGAATACCCAAAATACGGGATAATGCCTGTGTATCCTCAAAATCCGCTTGCGGTTTGAGAATCCACCTTTTTTCTGTTAACATATTATCTATTTTTTATCTACTTCCCATCCAATAGCCGCGAAAACGCTTCGCGAAAGAACCGCTTCACGACCTCCATATCTACCTCTCGTTCCAACAATTGCTGCAACGAAGTTACCCCCCGGTCGGTAAATCCACAGGGATTGATATGGTTGAAATAGCTCAAATCGGTATTCACATTCAAAGCAAACCCGTGCATTGTCACATAACGTGACGCCCGGACACCGATCGCGCAAATTTTCTTTTCGGAGGAACCCGTTCCGATCCACACGCCGGTGGCTCCCTCCATCCGTTTACCGGTTACGCCAAAACGCTCCAGCACCCGGATAACCGCTTCCTCCAGCAAAGCCACATACGCTTTGAGAGAAAGCCCGTAATGACTGAGATTCAGGATCGGATACCCTACCAACTGTCCATAGCCATGATAGGTAATGTCTCCGCCCCTGTCCGTTCTGTAAAAAGCGGCGCCTATGCGTTTTAAAAACGCCGAATCGACCAACATATTACGTTCGCGACCGCTTTTCCCCAAAGTATAAACATGGGGATGTTCGCAAAAGATAACCGTATCGGGGGAAACGCCGGACAAAACTTCCTGAAAAATTTTTTTCTGGCACTCCCAGGCCTGCAAATAATCCACAACCCCTTTATCCTTCCATACAAGCCGCACCATATCCGCTCCTTTCAGCTACGAACGCCGTTCCCAAACGTCCTCAAATTTCGTTTCGTTTTACCGAGAGCATTCTCCGCCATATAGGAGGAACGCACCAACGGGGCACTCTCCACATAATCGAAGCCCATTTTCAAAGCCTGCTCCCGATAATTCGCAAAGATATCGGGATGCACATACCGATCCACCGGCCAATGCCTTTCGGTAGGTTGCAGATACTGACCAATCGTAACGATACCGCAACCGCTTTCTCGCAAATCGCGAAGCGTTTCCAGTACCTCTTCGTCAGTCTCGCCCAAACCGACCATCAACCCGCTTTTAACCTGCGTGCCCCGCCGCGCCAAATGCGCCAACACTTGCAAAGAAACTTCGTAACGGGCCCGGCTGCGCACCTGAGGCGTAAGCCGCCGAACCGTCTCTATGTTATGTCCTACGATATCGGGACCGGCATCTATGACCCTATCGACAAGCGAAACATTTCCGTCGAAATCCGGAATCAATATCTCGACAGTCGTATCGGGATTCTGTTCCCGGACCGCTCGGACCGAAGCGGCCCAATGAGCGGAACCTCTATCCTCCAAATCGTCCCGATCCACGGAAGTGATGACACAATGTTTCAGTTTCATCAAAGCGACAGAACGGGCCAACTTTACCGGTTCGGCTGCATCCACGGGTAACGGGAGGCCCGTACGGGTCGCGCAGAACTTACAGTTACGAGTACAAACATCTCCCAGAATCATAAAGGTAGCCGTGCCTCTATTCCAGCATTCGCTCATGTTGGGACAACGGCCGCTGCTGCAAATCGTATGCAATCCATGACGTTCCACCACTGCGGCGACAGAGGAAAATTCCTTTGTATTTTGCAACCTGATTTTCAACCATTCAGGTTTCCGCACCACTCCTTTATGTTCTTTAATCATTTACGACTTTTCGATTTTTCTATTGATAGCAAAATTAAACAAAAAAGACAGGACCTGCAATTTATTTTTTATTTTTTTCAAAAAGAGTAAATCATTTTTAAAAAAACAAACGATGAAAACGCCTGTCTTTCCCGGTTACACAGCCTTTACGCACTGCTATTTCCGCAGGAACGCCTCTTGTCGGAATAAAGGTCCCATTGTGTCAGGCCGGGAACAATCGACGGTCGAAACGAAAAAATGACATTCCCGCTTTTTTAAAAGACGGTTCTAAAACAGGCCTCGCCTTTCTGAAATGCAAGAACGCCGAATTTTCAAAAGACAGAAACACAACCGAAAAACATTTCAGAGTTATCTTTAATTTTTCGATTCTCGTTCCCGTTCTGTCCCAAGCCTCCTTCCGGTTCGACAAAAAACAGAATTCCGACATACACATAAAATTTCCCTGCTTCCGTCAGCCCCTCCAATTCCCTTTTACTCACAACTTACAACAGAATCGTCCTTTTTTCGGTTTTTATCCCTATCTTTGTAAAATAAACCCCAAAAACGAAAGGGAGTATTTCAGCATTTCGGAACCATAGCCCAGAGTACGACAAATCCGCAACATGGCTGAAAAAGAATGAAAAGAACAGCTTCGCCTCAATTATATTGTCGAGCCATAAAAATACTCAGAAAATTCTGTCATGCGTACAAAAATAAACCTTACCCATCGGTACTTTACCATGTTGAGTAAAAAATTGTCGGAGAAACAGCTGATGATCCTGATCGCTTTTATCGTAGGCATCGCATCCGCTTTTACCGCATATTTTTTCGAAATCATGGTCAGTCGCATCCGGTTGCGAGTAACCGACTGGGGAGGAACGGAATCGGTCAATTTTCTATACCTGATCATGCCGTTGATCGGGATCATTCTGGTTACATTATTCGTCAAATACGTAATCCGAGACAACATCAGCCACGGCGTAACCCGCATATTATACGCCATTACCCATAAATCGTCGAAACTAAGGCCGCACAACATCTACTCGTCGATCATCGCCGGCGCCACGACCATCGGATTCGGAGGATCGGTAGGACCGGAAGCCCCCATCGTTATGACGGGAGCGGCAGTGGGGTCGAACATAGCCCGTTTTTTCCGCATGAATTACCGCAACACAACCATCCTGTTGGGATGCGGCGTAGCCGGTGCTCTGGCGGGCATATTCAAAGCGCCGATCACAGGCGTAGTGTTCGTTTTGGAAGTATTGATGATCAGCATCAACATGACGGCCATCATTCCCGTATTAATAGCGGCAGTTACCTCTACCTCCATCATTTACGTTCTTCACGGATTCGAACCGATTTTTTCCGTCAATAGCGACCAACTCGGCATCAGCGTATCGCACATGCCGTATTATCTGGCACTGGCCGTATTGTGCGGATTCGTCGCTTTTTACCTCATATATTCCGCCGCGCATATAGAAACATGGTTTAAAAGAATAAACAAACAATACGTCAAATGGCTGATCGGCGGGACATTTCTGGGGCTTATCATCTTCATTTTTCCTCCGCTGTACGGACAGGGTTACAATTCGATCAACGACTTGATAAACGCCAACACCCACTCTTTGTTTTACAATACGATGTTCATACGCATGCAAGACAACATCTGGGTATTATTGGCTTTTCTCATTGCCATCATCGGATTCAAACCCTTGGCCATGGCCTGCACCAACGCTGCAGGAGGAGTAGGAGGCGCATTTGCTCCGTCGCTGTTTTTAGGCGCCTTTACCGGTTTTTTCACAGCAACACTGCTGAACCGATTATTGGGTCTGGAACTACCGGTGGTTTCGTTTACTCTCGTAGGCATGGCAGGAGTCATGTCTGGCGCCATGAATTCTCCCCTGACCGCAATATTCTTAATTGCCGAAATTACGGGCGGATACAAGCTTTTCGTACCATTAATGCTGGTCTCCGCCATTTCCTTTACAATATGCTACTACTTTTCTCCGTTTTCCGTATATACCCGGGAACTGGTATTGAAAGGCGATACCGAAGCTTTGAATCAGGAACGGTCGATTCTGTTCATCGAGCCTGACCGCTTGATCGAAGACGATTTCAGCGTCATACATGAAGACATGACGTTGGGCGATATGATCGAAGTTGTGGCGGAATCGAAACGGAACGTATTTCCGGTCATTTCTTTCTCCAGAGAACTGATAGGAATCGTAACACTCGATGACATACGGGCCGACATGTTCAACCGGCAATTATACGATATCCGATTCGTTTCGGATTACATGTCGGCACCGCCGCAAATTATCCGGCAGGGGGAACCGGTAAGCGACATGTTATTGAAATTCGATGAATCGGGCGCATGGAATCTGCCTGTGGTCAATGCCGATAAAAAATATCTGGGATTCATATCGAAATCGAAGATATTTTCAGAATACCGCAACTCTCTGAAATAGAATGTTTTTTTCAAAAACGGTCTTATTCATATTGAACATCATACTACCACCCCAACCTGCTAACAATACGAAATTTATGATCGAACCCGAAATTTTACATACGGAATATTCCGCACCAATAACCCGCAAAACGCCCTCTTTATTCGTTTTTCTGCTGGACCGTTCAGCCTCTATGAATGAAGAAACGGTTGTCGATGGCCAAAAAGGACGAAAGTCGGCCATGTTGGTCCGTATCATCAATATCGCTCTGGAAGAAATTCTCCTCCGATGCAAATACGCCGACGGTTTTCGCAACTATTTCGATTTATGCGTTATCGGCTACAATGACAACTCCTGCACCAACCTGCTGGATTACGCCTGCGAAGGAAAAGAA
This sequence comes from uncultured Alistipes sp., assembly GCA_949286165.1. GTDB lineage: Bacteria > Bacteroidota > Bacteroidia > Bacteroidales > Rikenellaceae > CASDZK01. The sequence goes on along the minus strand of CASDZK010000021.1, from coordinate 13,573 downwards.
ATATGCACGGTAGGCATGCTGGCCAGCGCCTCCGTGAAAAGAGTGGTTTACGAACGCCGATTTCAACGGCCGGACGGAGAAAGACATTTTTCCTCCATCCGTGTAGGCAATTACATACAACCCCATGCCAGCGGAAATACTCCCATGCAGGCAGGGCTGCAAAAAGCATACACCATTGTAAAAAAATGGTGTAAAGCACATGAAAAGGATCGTTGCTTCCCTCCCATGATATTCAATATTACCGACGGAGAAGCCAGCGGAACGACGGAAGAGAAACTCTTGAAAATCGCAGATAAAATAAAAAAACTATCCACAGCCGACGGGCATGTATTATTTTTCAATATGCACCTGAATAAAAATCCGGAATGCCCCGGAACACTTTTCCCTGCCTCGGAAGAAGAGCTGGAGAAAGAAGATCGGTATGCAAAACTGTTATACAGAATGTCCAGCACGCTCCCCCGTTCTTTTTATCCGGATATCAACAACATCCGTCCCATTCGGCTGACCGATTCCACTTGTCTCAAAGCCATGGGATACAACTCCAAAATCACGGACATTCTGAAAATCATCAATATCGGCTCGCTCAGCGTGACGAAGATCGGTTGACACCATGAATAAAATAGGCATACTCGATATTATCGAAGCCTTATCGACAGGACAAGGATTCAACAGCATTGCCGTTCCTGATTTCCATCCGGAATACAACGACTATTATGTCAATCGAAGTTATGCCGTATTCGAAGTGAGAACAGAACATTGCCCCCACACGCTGCTGGTTTTGCTGGACTCGAACAACCCTGCCTCACGATCCCTGACCCGAACCGTCCACGTCATCAACGAACAAAACAAACTGATTCCTTTCAGCCCTTGCCGTTACCTGCCGGACGAGTTTCAACCGTGGGACAGACCGGAGATAAAATGCGATGTCATACTAATACGCCACGAAGAAGGAGCCCCCATTCATGCAGTCGTAAAACCCGGCAACGAATCATTGGCCCTGCTTGCCCGAATAGGCGATATTCTCCACCGGATGGAAATTTCGAACATCATTATAGACGGTTTGTTTGAACACATGCTCGTATCCTCCTCCGGAACTGTCAAGATACAGGTATCGGACCGGTTAAGAGCAGAGTATAGAAACCGGTGTTCTCCCTTTCAACTGGCGAGTTTCGCCCGGGAAACAGCTTTTTACCTGTTTTATTTATGGTGCAAGGCTCTGAACGTCGATATCGAAGCGGAAGATTTGGAATTCGCCCGTCATATCCTGGAGCAACGCAGTGATTTTCAACGACTTTTCGACCGCATGACGCGATACGGCAATAAAATAACTGCCATATACGATATCGATCTGGGGGCTTTCGCTCAAACCGTTTTAACAGGAAATATGGAAAATGCGAAAGAGTTGATCCGTCTGTTGCAAGAAAAAACCCGACAAGTCTATACCAACTCCTGCAAACTGCATCCGGAAACCGATAAGCGGCAGAAGAAAAACGGCGCCATCGATTATCTGAACTCCGACCGTTATACATTGTCGCTGGTACATAACGAAGATCGGATAGCCATCATGCAAAACGATACCGGTCTATGGGGTTACATCGATTACTACGGAACAATCATCATCGACTTCAAATACCACGCCGCCAACGACTTTTACGATGGTTACGCTATTGTTATGCAGGACGAAAAAATCGGAGTTATCAATCGGTTCGGAGAACAGATCGTACCGATGGAATTCGACGATGTGGAATGGATCGGATTCGATCAGATTTTCAGGGTAATCCGGAACAAGGAAAGCATGTTGCTAAATAAAAACGGACAACGCATTTCCGCCAATTACAAACACATCGGACCGTTTATGGATGGTTTGGCCATGGTAGAGACCCAAGAACACAGAATGGGATTCATCTCAAACCAAGGGAAAGTAGTCATTCCGCCCCGTTATCTGAACATTACGGCCTTCAGTAACGGAATTGCCATGGCTTTAGGCGAAGACGGCATCTGGTACAGAATCTCGCGGTTGGGACAGGTACTCGACTGATTTGCACCAAATACCACTACTGCACAGATCAATTCTGAAACGAACCCGCACACAAAACTATCGACGCTATGCAAGAAGGAAAAAACAAAAAAACATTCGCAATCCGTCCTATTCATGACAAAAAACTCATTCCTCATGCTTTATTATTATCGGCCGATCCGTCGGAAGAAAGCCTGAACAGCTATTTGGAAAGCAGCATAGCTTTCGGAGCCTTCCGAAACTCCGAACTGCTCGGCATTGTTTTGGCCATGGCTACCCGCCCTTTTACAATGGAACTGCTGAATCTTGCCGTCGAAGAAAAGCACCAAAATTCCGGCATAGGAAAAGCCTTGATACGAAAAACAATCGAAACGGCCAGACACTTAGGGTTCCATACGATAGAAGTAGGCACGGGAAATGCCGGGATTGGCCAGTTAGCCCTATACCAAAAATGCGGTTTTCGCATTTCTGGCATCATTCCCGATTATTTTGTGCGACACTATCCGGACCCGATCGAAGAAAACGGAATTCCCTGCCGGGACATGATCCGTTTATCTCTCGAACTCCGTTAATCCCTGTCCAGATATTCCGGATGACGTAACAGCCAAGCATGGGCATAAGGACACGCAGCCTGTGGAACAAGGCCGTTTTCCCGCGCATAATCGAAAGCGGCCCGGACCAATGCGGCAGCGATTCCTCGGCCTCCAATGGATTGAGGTACGATCGTATGGACAATATCCAATACACGATCGGTACGAATATATTCTACATAGGCAGTAACCCCTTCGCACTCCGTCATAAAACGGGACTGATCGGGATAGTGGCAGATAGTATAAGTCATAGCATGAAAATTTACAAGTTCAAACTAAGGTAATCTTTTCCTGACAAACCGGCAAAAGCGATACCAAAAACGAAAATATTCCCCGAACACTCGTCCTTCGCATTACAATCTCCCAACGATTCAGTCGCACACTCTCATTACATTCATCCGTTTTGAAAAGAGAAACATGATTTGAATCATCTATGAAAAAACATGAAACGAGACGGCCCGTTTAATTTTTGAACCGTCCCGCTAAGAAATCAAAGAAAACAATTTCGATTCAACATTCCCTGATTATGAAGCCTCAAACCTCGGGAATATACTCGTCGAAATGGAAAGAACTGACCGTTTTAAACTGAATATCCGAAATTTCCACAGGAAATTCCTGAAGCAGCTTTTCGCGTACATACTGCAACTCGGCCTGGCAAATACCTCCGTTAGCGCCGGGCCAGGAGCTCAGGCCATTTCCCCATACATAACAACGGAAACGTTTGGTTGGAGTTTTCCTGCGATGCGTCACTTCTCGGCTCAAATAGTACAGCTCGCTTTGCATATACCGTCTGAAACGGTGTCTGAAAAGCTCCCACGTATCTTTCCCCGTATAATTGAAATCGATATAAAACTCGTGATAAATACGATACGCCTCATCGAACTGCCGGTACTCCTCTTTCAAGTGTTCGAGAAAAATCAAAATGGCAGGATCGGGCAAAGCCAGTTTGACATGTATTGAAGCATACGACTCCTGCGCCTGTTTATCATGGGGACAAAGCAAGGAGCTGTTCAACTCGAAATCAAAGGCGGCATAATTGCCGTGTCTACCGAAACACCGACGGACATGAATATTCATCCAATGAGACCAATCGCTGTTTACCCAACTGAACACACTTTGATCCTTTTTACAACGGAGCACCTCCTCCAAAAAAGGAATCAACGAATCCTGAGGGAAAAAATCGCCTACCCAGATTTTCCCTTCCGGTTCAAAACAAGGGCACAATACATCTCTGGAAAAAATAGATTTGCCGAGCCACTTAAAATCGAATCGATAATAGAGCGACTCCGTTTCGAGATCCCGTTTGTGATACCCGATCTCGATAGCCATGTGTTGGTCTGTTAATAACGCCATAGTTATCCGTATTTTTATTTTTAATGAATAGTGTAAGTTTCTAAACTATTGATTTACGATCGATAAGACACATAGTCCAACTCGGGCATACGATCCGTAGTCTCTTCCTTTTTTCGCCCCGTTTCGATAAGTCGAATGTAACGAAATCCATTTCAATGGCTCAGGCGAAAAATGGCAAAAAAAGAAATCCAACCGCCCCCAAACAATAGTTACTAATTAATTTAGTCAAAAATAAGCCAGGATAAGCGCAATCTATTTGCGTAATTGTAAATATTTTTATTTTTTTGTAAATTATACTAATCATTAAAAAGATGCCAGTAACGAAACATCTGCTCATACGCCTGATTACCATCGACCGATGCCTGCAAAACCGAGTTCGCAAGTGGACGCTGGATGATCTGGTAAAAGCCTGCAACGAAGCGTTACGCCATCACGAGGGAACTACCGGGACTCTTTGCCGACGCACCTTGCAATACGATATACAACTGATGCGAAGCAATAAACTGGGGCTCAACGCCCCAATCGTTGTCACGGAAAAGAAATATTATTGTTACGGACGTCCCAATTACAGCATTTACCGACTTCCTTTTTCAAAAGAAAATCTCGATTTGCTCACGGAAACGTTAAAATTATTGAATAAATCCGCCATATTTCCCCAGCTGAATCTCATTTCGGACATGTTACAGCAGTTGGCCGGATACACATCGTACACTCCTGAAAAGGAAACCCCTGTCATTTATCCGGACAATTATATTCGCATGCCCGATCCTCAGCTGATAAAAACACTGTACCAGCATATCATCGATAAAAAATCGGTTTGCATCCGATACGTCTCTTTCAGAAGTTCCGTCATGCACCATATCGTTATTTCGCCCTATTTGCTCAAAGAATACGGCAATCACTGGTTCGTAACCGGATACGATCATCGAAACAAAACGGTACAGACTTGGAGTACGAACCGGATATCCACGCTATTCCCCGATACGGGACAACCTTATGTCGAAAATACGTTTTTCGATCCGAAACACTATTTCGATGCCGTCATCGGCGTAAGCAGAACCCTTTACCAGAAAAAACAGGCCGTCATTATCCAGATCGACCGAGAAACGGCGCCTTATATTCTTTGCAAACCGCTACATCAATCACAGAAAACATTACAAGAACACAAAGGAGCTATCGTAATCTCGTTGCACGTATGCCTGAATCTGGAACTCGAACGGGAAATTCTGAAATTAGGACAACATGCAAAAGTACTACATCCACGATTACTAAAAAGCCGTATCGCCCGACACTTCCGAGAAGCGGCACAACGATACCGAACTTCCGAAACAGACGATTCCGGCACAAATTCACAAAATCTACACAACTTCAATTTCAATAAACCATGATTATCCAGACCGAATTCACGCTACGCCCCAGAAAACGGGGATGCCACTTGATTACCAACGAGATTGTCCATTCCTTGCCCAATCTCCCGGAAATCGGATTGCTTCATCTGTTTTTGAAACATACCTCGGCCGCTTTAACATTGAATGAAAATGCCGATCCGGATGTATTGACGGACATGTCGACCGTTTTCGACCGGCTGATACGGGAAAGAGAACCCTACTATACCCATCGGTTCGAAGGCGACGACGACATGCCCGCCCACGCCAAAAGCGTACTGACGGGTGTTTCGTTAACCATTCCCATTACCGGCGGTCGCCTCAACTTAGGAATATGGCAGGGCATATATCTTTGTGAATTTCGCAACAAAGCCGCCGGACGACAAATAACAGCTACGATTATAACCTGAAAGGCCATGTCCGAAATATCCGGATATTTTTATAACTTTGTAGGATAAAACCCTATTGCTCAACCAGTATTCCCTAAAAAGATCCGTCTTCCGACGAGTCTGACAGCAGATCGGTTATTTCAAATGTGAATCTGCCGTAAAAATATGGGATCAAAAATGAAACAGGATGATAAAAATAGAACAGATAGGCGGACAGGACAAACGTTTGTATGAACTGGTGGCCCCGTTGATTATGAATCCACGAATATTGCGACAGAACAACAACTATCCGTTCAAAACGACCCGCAACCATATCTGGTTCGTCGCATTGGAAAACGAACAGGTATTGGGATTTCTGCCTGTGGAAAAACGCGAAGGGAAAGCGGTCATCAACAATTATTACGTTCGGGAAGAATCGCTGGACTTGCTGGTCCGTCTGATACAACAGGCCGTGCTGCACCTCTCAGGATACGAGTGGGCGGCCGTATCGCAAACCTCGCACCGCCCGGCATTCATAAAATGCGGATTCCGGGAAGGAACGGTTTGGAAAAAATATATAAAAATGATACGGTAATGGCAACGGGGCAACGGAATGTATATGAATTGACACAAGAAAGGTTATCCTTCATCTTTTCGGAATTCGACCATGTATATGTCTCTTTTTCGGGAGGGAAAGACAGCGGCGTGCTGCTGAACCTGTGCATCGATTTCATCCGGCGGAATAAACCGGGATACCGATTGGGCGTATTCCATCTCGATTATGAAGCCCAATACAGCATGACGACAGAATACGTCGATCGCGTATTATCCGAAAATGCGGATATTTTAGAGATATATCGGGTGTGCGTTCCGTTTAAAGTGCCTACCTGCGCCTCCATGTACCAGAATTATTGGAGACCGTGGGAAGAGGAAAAAAAGACATTATGGGTGCGTTCCATGCCCCGCAAAGCACTTACTGTCAAAAATTTTCCGTTTTTTACCCAACAAATGTGGGATTACGAATTTCAATTCCGGTTTGCGTTGTGGCTTCACAAACAGAAAAAAGCGAAAAAGACCTGCTGTCTGGTAGGCATACGTACCCAGGAAAGCCTGAACCGCTGGCGAACTATCCACGGGGAAAAATTCGTCAACAGTTACAACGACCTGAAATGGACGAAAAAGTTGTACGAAGATGTGTACAATGCCTACCCGATTCACGACTGGAAAACATCGGATATCTGGATAGCCAACGGGCGTTTCGGATGGAGTTACAACCGATTGTACGACTTATACAACAAAGCCGGAATAAGCATCGAGCGGCAACGGGTTGCCAGCCCCTTTCTTTCTACGGCACAAGAAACGCTGAAACTGTTTCGGGCCATCGATCCCGACACTTGGGGGCGCATGGTCAATCGGGTAAACGGCGTGCATTTCTGCAGCATATACGGACGCACGAATGCCGTGGGATGGCAATCGATAAAATTGCCGGAAGGACACACATGGCAAAGCTATATGCGGTTTCTGTTGTCCACCCTGCCGGAAAAAATGCGCAAGAATTACCAAAACCGGCTGGCCGTCAGCATCGATTTCTGGAAAAACAGAGGCGGATGCCTGTCGGACGAGACCATCCGAAAATTACAAGAAGCCAATATTCCCATCACGGTAGGCGAATCGAGCAATTACAAAACTCGGAAAAAACCGGTAAGGATGGATTACTTGGACGACATCAACATCCCGGAATTCCGGGAAATACCCACTTACAAACGCATCTGCATTTGCATATTGAAAAACGATCATAGCTGCAAGTACATGGGATTTACCCAAAACAAACGCGAGAGAGAGCTCAAGCAAAAAATGATGGAGAAATATAAACATATACTGTTATGAGTGATTTTCGAAGCCCCGTATATCATGTACAGGCTGTTCCCGTAGAAAAGATTCGGGCGAACCATTACAATCCGAACCATGTTCCTCCCAAAGAGATGAAATTGCTGGAACTCTCCATCTGGGAAGACGGTTATACCATGCCCTGCGTATGTTATTACCTGCCGGACGAGGACATATACGAATTGGTAGACGGTTTCCATCGTTACACCGTACTGAAAACCTCGAAAAGGATATACAGACGGGAAAAAGGACTGCTTCCCGTCGTCGTCATCGAGAAAGACTTATCGAACCGAATGGCCTCTACCATACGGCATAACCGGGCGCGAGGCGTACACAGCATCGATCTGATGAGCAATCTGGTCGCCGAGCTTACCCGGGCCGGGATGTCCGATAACTGGATCATTCGCCATTTCGGTATGGACAAAGACGAGCTGTTACGGTTAAAACAGGTTTCAGGATTGGCCGAACTGTTCGCAGACAAGGAGTTCAGCATTCCGAATGAACAGGAAGAGATTATACGGCACGAATAAACCGGATACAGGAAAACAAACGCTGTATCCGGCAAGTGGGAGACAAGGCACGAATATTGACGACAAGCAAAGACAGAACCTCCCGGCCATGCGACAGCAAACGGGAAACATCATAAATTCATCATCGAAGATTCATGAAACGACTTTTTTACGGAACAGTAATGATCGCTTTGCTGGCTGGATGCGGTCAACAAAGCGCCGACAAAAAAACGGAACAGCAAAAAAACGAAACAACCCGGTCGGTCGGAGGCACACGAGACGAACACGGTTGTCTTACCTCGGCAGGATACGTCTGGTCTGCCGTACGGAACGACTGCATCCGCTGTTTCGAAATCGGCGTTCCGTTACTACCAGTAGGCCAGACAACCGGCAGCGCCGCCTATATCGTATTCAACGCCGATTCGTCGCAGGTGGAACTGTTTTTCCCGGACGGGGCGAAAAATGAAATTCTGGACCGGAGGAAATTGCCTGGCGGAGGATATGCCTGGAATATCGAAGACGACGATACGAAAAACGTTCGACAAATTCACGGCCAGTGGATTATCGAACAACGGGGCAAACTGCTCTATAAACAAGTTGCCAACGATTCGATACGAACCGTCTTTCAGGGAGGAGACGGCAAAACCCGACGTCTCTATCGGGCGGAGGTAACCTTCTATCCGCAACGAGAAAGCGCATCGCTCCGCTTCGATGACCGGACATACGAATTGAAACAGTACGTTACGGCAGACGGTTACGGATACAGAAACGATTCTGTAAACCTGAGGGGAAAAGGAGAAGAAGCCACACTATCGTTCACGAACGGACTTACCCTCTCCCTGCAAAGCATTTCTCAGAAATAATCTCCGAATCAGCCGCGAACGGCGCTATTGAGAAAATCGTAAAACGGACGCATAATCCGGAACAACCGTGCGGCCTCCTGTGCGAAATCCTCCCGGCACAACAGATCCGGAGAACGTTGCGTATAGACATAATAACTCGTCAATTTCAAGTATTCGGCAGCAGGAGAATTCTTGTCAAATCCGGCCGGGACCCGTTTCAGCACTTTTTCTTCCCGACAAAGGTCACCGACTTCCTCCCGGAACGCCTTTTTAGATAAAATGGCCTTGAATTCGTCCCAACGCTGATCGACGGCTCGCCGAATCGCAGACAACACAGCAGGTTCCGGCATATAAATACCGCAAGAAAGATAACAGTCGCAAGGATCGACATTCACGTAATAGCAAGCCTGCGAACCGCAAGTTTTACCCACCGGACTCAATACTACGCCGAAATGCGTTTTGTACGGCTCTTTGTCTCGAGAAAAACGAGTATCCCGAGCAATCCGGAACAAACAGGTTTTAGGATCGGGAAATCCCATTTTTTTATCGAATTTATTGATCTCCCGAAACAGTTCCTCCGTAGTTTCAAGCACATTTTTTCGCGCCTCTTCATAGCGGTCGTGCTGTTCATGAAACCAAGTCCGATAGTTATTTTGCCGCAACTCGTCAAGGAATTCCAGCGTAGATGGCTTAATCATAATCGCAAACATTAATCAGAGAGTAAAGGTAACTAAATTCGCCGGAATTTTTTCAAAAAATGCGATGGTCTTTGTTCCGAACGCCATTGAACGACCTTGAGAACAAAAACAACCGCAACACCCCTAAAGCCTTTTATTCGATGTCTATCGAAACGACCGGCTGCCTTTTTATCTCGTCAAGCGGCAAGGCTCGGTATTCAACCTGAGAAAAATCGATTTTACGAAGATCAATACTGCGGATGGTACTGTTGTACATCGTACGATAATAAATCGCCCCGTTCGTAATATCCGTAACCGAGGTCCACTGCGTAGCGCTCGGCACATCGACAGGAACCTGTCCGGCAGGAAATTCTATCCCGACAGGAATATCGAAACTGTTCAACAGTTGAAATCCCTGAAAAACGGTCTCCAAAGCCGTAGCCTTCTGCGGAGCGGTCGCCTGATAAAAAGCCGCCCGGACAAAACGCGACGGAGGCGTCACATCTCCGGGAATCCCCAAAAACCCACTGCCGGCCCCGAAAGAGGCCAGGCGAACGTTCCCCAGTTGTTGTTCGGGAGCCGTTCCCGGAAACAGGTTAACGTAATTGTTCAAATTCGTCTGTTGCCATTCAAATCCCGGAGCATTAGTCAACACCCCCAACTCATTTTCATAAAAAACAGGCGTTCCATCGATAATCTCAAGAACGATCTGACGACCGGAAACATCGATAAAACGCCAATGGACCGTAGAAGCGCGGGGATCGACAGAAACGATACGAACCCGTCGGACAGCTTCTTTTACCTCTTCTACCGTTTTGCAGCTGCCGAGAATCCACGGAACCAACTGAAAATCGGCAAGGCTTGTTTCCTTTTCCGCGGCATCGAATTCCTCGTACCGACCGCAATTGGGAAAATAAAACAACCCGGCGGAAAGTCCGACTTCATTCAATCCTTCGACAACAAATTCCGGCTGTTCAACCGACATACCCACGTAGCCGTAGCGGGAGGTAAAAGTCATGCCATCCTTTCCGCCGGGGGTATAAGATTGTTGCGCGTATCCCCGAGGAACGACGACATACCGGCTATCCAGATTACTGCCCCCCCATTCGATGGAACGAGCCACGATACGGGAGCCGTCCTTGGCTCTCAAAGTTATGCCGGTACAAGCACCGGCAGGCTGCATCCCGGCAGCGACGGTAACGACAGCAACGGTCAACGTCATAAAAAAATTTCGGTTCATCCTGTTTATCTTTAAATCATGAGCAACTACATCGGCATCCGCCGGATAATTATACTAAATTCACTTCTCAAATATCAAACCGAACAGATTGTTCGCACGATTTTTTCGTATTATTTTTATTTTTCTCTACCTCTCAAAAACTTTTCCGCAAAAAATACTTGCCCAACCGCCTATCCGACTACGGAATCAAAATAGGCCGATAAAGTTTTTGACATACAGCCTCTCTCAATCATGGGGTCTGTATTTTACGAAATCGAACAAACCGTAATTCTCCTGTTTCGCGGGATGATCGCCTAAAAATTCTAAATTTTCGACACTGCAAAAGATAAAAAACGAAATTTCGTCTCCATACTCTAAAAGCAACGAAGAAAATTCTTTCTTATCGACAATCCATGAAACAAAATAATTCCCGTCCTTTAAAGTCAGGTCCATCTCGAAAATATGCCAACCCGGTTTTATGGTTCCAATGCGAGAAGCATACGGAAAATCCTGCGAAGTCATATACACAAGCAAATCATCAGAAGCTACCCCCATCTTCTTCCGAATTTCCTCTTTTCCGTATCCGATTTCAAAATCCAGTTCATGATGATCGTCGCAATAAATCCATGCCCCTATACTGCTTTGGTCCCCCTCTCCCATGGCCGGAATATAAACTTTCCATACATATCGGCCGGTCGTATATACTTTATCTTCAGTGTGTACTTTCTTTCGGTCCGCGGAATTCGCGCGCGTATAAATGCGCAGTACGCCGTTCCTTATCTCGCATTGATCGGCCGGATTATTATCCTGATGCCCGAAAACCCATCCGCTCAAATCGTTAAACCGCCATGTTTTTCGCACAGGCGATTGAGACCATGCCGTACAAACGATTCCCACGGCCATCCACGCCAAACCGTACTTCAAAACTTTTATATATGCGCACCAGCATCTTTTCACTGCTTTAACCGGCATCCTATTTCCCCTTAAATTTACACTGTCTTTTCTCTCTCAAATCAGAAAGAATAGAACAAAGATAACAACTTTATATCCAATATTTCATTAAAAAAATGGGGAATTCCATCTCTGAGAATTCCCCGTTCAATCTGTCTTCGTTAATGTATTACCCCTCGTTCTTCCAAATTCTTCTTGCGAAGCAACGCTTCCAAATAATAATAATCGGCATATACGATCGGCACGTCCACTTCGGAATCATGGGGTTTGCTACCGGTACTGTGCAACAGCAGAAACCCTTGATCTTGTTCGGGACGTGCCCGATATGCCTTCAAATTTTCCAACATGCGGTCGGCCAATGCCTTATGTTTGTCGAAATTCTGAAAATCACAAACTGCCAATTCATAAAGGGCAGATACCGTAATTGCCGCAGCCGACACGTCGCGGGGTTCATCAGGAATACCTGGAGCGTTGTAATCCCAGTATGGAATCAGATCTTCCGGAAGATTAGGATGGTTGAAAATATATTCAGCAATTCGCTTGGCCTGGTCCAAATAAACACGATTACCCGTTTCCCGAAAACAAACGATATACCCGTAAAGTCCCCACGCCTGTCCGTGCGCCCAGGCCGACTCATGCGCATATCCTTGATGCGTATGCCGGTTGAGGACTTCTCCGGTAGCCGGATCATAATCAATCACATGGTAAGAGCTGTTGTCCGAACGGAAATGGTTTTTCAACGTAGTATTAGCATGCGTAACAGCCACGTGCCAAAACGTGGAATCATGAGTTGCATGAAAAGCCCAGAAAAGCAATTCCAAATTCATCATATTATCAATAATAACGGGAAATTGCCATTTATCGCGATTATGGTCCCATGAACGGATACATCCCACTTTCTCGTTAAAACGAGTAAGCAAAGTACGAGCCGATTCAATCAATATCCGTTTGTACGACGTGTCCCGCGTATAACGATATCCGTTTCCGTAACTGCAATACATTTTAAATCCCATATCATGCGTTCCTCCGTTCAATTTCTGCCCTTCCAGTATTTCGGTCCGACGACGCGCCTGCTTACACCAGAAGTCATCGCTCGTTACCGCATACATATACCATAATTCCCCTGGAAAAAAACCACTGGTCCAATCTCCGGGAGGAACCATATGCAAAGAACCGTCCGGTTCCAAATTCCGGGGATTAGAAACAGGAGTGTTTCCTTTTTCCAATGCATCGATCTGCTTCAACGCATATTTCAACTGAGAAGCGGCAAAATCGAAATCCGACACGGATTCTCCAGAATTGCAAGCCGTAAACAGACTCAACAGGACAATCCCGATCACAAGTTTTTTCTTCATATATTTCCTTTATTATTATACAACATGCAAATATAGTATTTTCCATCGATTTCTCATTTTTCGGTTTCTTCATCAAAAAATATTTTACGTTTTTTACATCTCTGCTACCCTCTTAGTCTTAGCAACGATACACAAGCAAATAAGTCAGATTACAAACAAATAGCTCAAAAAATAACTACCCAATAGCTAATATCGTTCAAGTCATTTCAAGAGTTTAACCTACCATTTCAGTCAGAACATATACATTTCTCGCTTTTTACTTGCATAATCGAAAAACAGTTCGTAAATTCCAACCGATAAAAGGGCATTTATGAAAACAATGTTTTGTAAGTGTCGTAAATACGTTTAATATTAAAACTTTCGAGTCATGTCTCCGATGGTTTCCCCTCGCAGGAGACGAACGAGTGTTCTGCGTTCCTT
>CASDZK010000020.1 GCA_949286165.1 uncultured Alistipes sp. | reverse complement strand
AGACTGTCGTTCTGATTGTACGATTTATATACTATCTTTGCTCCCATGGTAAATGACTGTTTTTTTTTTGCACTATAAATATAACAATCTTTTACCATAAAAACAACGGTTATCCCGCTTATTTTCAGCAGGATAACCGTTAATTATCTGTATTGTCCTCCCCCCCCAAAAAAATCCATTACCCAGACTCGCCGGGACTTTCCTGGCATTATAAAAAAAGAAAGGTAACCCTTAAGTCTGTCTTTGACTTTTGGGTCACCCTCGTTTCATGATATTTAAAGTTCCGGATTGGATTAGAACAATCCGCCGTGTTCTTTGTCGTTTCCTTTGAATTCGGGCTGTGCGTTCGAATTGACGGTTTTACCGGAATAATGCCATTCGATTTGGTCGGAGTATTTTTGTCCGTCTTTCGTTACTTCGGTGCGGATGATGTTTTTCCCCTTTTTCAGCGTGACGTCTTTCAAAATATAATGCACGTCGGTATTACCCTGTTCCGGCGCCGGCAGTTTTCGTCCGTTCAGGAATACGACGGGTTTTCCTATGTTGGAATAAACCGTGATGTCGGTTACTTTGTTTTCTCGTTCGGTCAATCTGCGCTGTGTCAGGTACAAAACGGGTTCTTTGCTCCAGTTGGCTTTATACCAGTAAAAAACGTCTTTTTTGACTTTCCGGTCGAAAGTAACCATGCCTTTCATGTTGCGGGCCGGTACTCCGCCCTGATGGGTGGCGGGGGTGGCGAAATCGAACATGTTCCATAAGTACGAAGCGATGATGTAGGGATGTTTGGCAATAATGGGCCAATGGGTTTCATGGGTTTTCGTGGCGTAGGTTTCGGGGTAGAATTGAGAGACGAAATTCCATGATTCGCCCAATTTTTCCTGTTGTTGGTTGATGTTGGCTTCCGCTCCGTATTCGGACAGGATGAGTTTGTTGTCCGGATACTCTTTTTCCAACTTTTCGATCCATTCGTTCATGGCGCCGATCGTTCGTTCGTACCATCCGAAATAACGGTTCATACCCTGGATGTCGGCATTGCGGTTGACCGGATGGTTCATATGCCCGTATCCGTTTACCGATACGGTATAGCGGTCCGGGTCTTCCGTCTTGGCCAGATCGTGCAGCTGGGCGGTCAATGCCGCGGTGTAGTCGTGCGGTTTATAGACTTCGTTGTGCAGTCCCCAGACATAGATGGAAGGATGGTTGAAACTTTGCCGGATCAGTTCGGTCAACTGTTGCTTGGCATTGTCCGCTTCGAAGGTGGTAACCCGGTTTACGAACGGAATTTCCGCCCAGATCAGGAAGCCGATGCTGTCGCATTTGGAGTAGATGTAGTCCGATTGTTGGTAATGGGCGAAACGGATGGTGGTGGCCCCGATTTCCCGAATCAGCTCCAGATCTTCCGCATGTTCCTTGTTTGTCAGGGCACTGCCCAGACCTTCCCGGTCCTGGTGGCGGCAGACGCCGTACATCGGGACCTTTTTCCCGTTCAGATAAAAACCGTCGCCCGCTACGGCTACGACCGTGCGAAGACCCAACGGTTGAATCACTTCGTCGATTTTCTGACCGTTCTCATAAAGCGAAGCGGTTACCTTGTACAGATAGGGATCGGCCAGTCCGTTCCACAGATGCGGATTATCGATTTTGAAAGAGGCCGTGAAGGATTGCGTGCCGGCCGGTTCCACCGTGATTTCCTGTTTGTCCGAAACGACCGGATTTCCTTGCTGGTCGGCGATGGACACTTCATATTCGTATTGCCCACGGCGTTCGCGTTTCGTGTCTATTTTCGCTTTGACATGTACGGTGGCCGATTGTTCGCTGACCTCTTTTTGAGTGATGTAAATGCCGGATGATGCGTAGTCTGTAGTGGCGAAATGCGTAGGAGCTGTCACGATGATTTCGACGGGCCGGTAAATCCCTCCATATACGCCGAACAAATGATGGTTTACGGGAATTACGTCGGCTGCCGCTTTGTTGCTTACTTTTACGCGGATTTTATTGTCCTGGCCGAATTTCAGAAAATCGGTAATATCGAAGCAAAAGGCGGAATAACCTCCTTTGTGGCGTCCTACCCAAACGTCATTGACAAACAGTTCGGCCTGTTCCCCTACCCCTTCGAAACGAATATAGTGCCGCCGGCTTTTCTGCGCCTCTTCCGGCACATAGTTTTTTTCATATACGGCATCGCCTGCATAATAACTGTTTTTGGCATTTTGCATGTCTATATTGTTCCACGTATGGGGAACATCGACCGGGTGCCATACGGTGTCCGCGGCAGTCGCGAATTTTACATTGTCGGCGTTGGGGAGTTTCTTGAACTGCCAGCCTTCGTTGAAGCCGATGCGTTGCCGGGGTTGCGCGAGGCTTGCGAAAGCCAGAATCAAGGCGCAGGATAATAAAATCGATTTCTTCATCTTTATATGTACCTATTTGAATTGATTATAAATACAGATCCCGTTGTCCATGCCGGATCATTTCCAAGCGTGCGGCAACTGTCGTACGGATGGAATCGTCCAGTTTTTCCAATTCTTTTTCTATCAGGGTCCACCCTTCCTTTTTCAACGGCTCTTCGGCATAATCGCACAGGTATTCGGCAAAGGTAAGAAGTCCGTTCGGAGTGCAGAACCGTTTGATGAATCCCGGTACGCTGAATTCCATGAAGTGTTCTCCTGTACGGCCTTTGCGATAACAAGCCGTACAGAAAGAGGGAATGTAGCCTTTGGCCGTCAGATCGGCGATGATTTGCTGAAGGGAACGTTCGTCGTTCAACCGGAACTGTTCTCGTTCTATCTCTTGGGATGAGGTGTTCCGGGCATATCCGCCTATTTCGATCTTGCTGCCGCCGTCAATTTGGGAAACCCCGAATTCCATGGCTTCCTTTCTGATTTTTTCACTTTCCCGGGCAGTCAAAATGAGTCCTGTATAAGGAACCGCCAGTCGCAAAATAGCGATCATTCGGATAAAGTCGGTATCGTTCAGAGGTTGAAAACGGGAGGCATCGACATTTTGCGCCTCTTTGATCCGCGGGAAGGAAATGGTGTGCGGACCGATTCCGTAGCAGGCTTCGAGGTGATTGACATGGCGAAGCAGGGCCAACAGTTCGAAACGCCAATCGCCGAGTCCGAACAACGCTCCGATACCCACGTCGTCGATTCCCGCTTCCAAGGCCCGATCCAAAGCGGTCAGCCGGTATGCGTAATTTCGTTTGGCTCCGGACAAGTGAAACCGGTCGTAGATTTCGGGATCGTAGGTTTCCTGAAAAATTTGAAAAGTTCCTATGCCGGCCGCTTTGATTGTCCGGAAACCTTCGATGTCGAACGGAGCCGCATTGATATTCACGCGGCGAATTTCCCCGTTGCCGCTTTTTACCCGGTAAACGGTTCTTACGGTATGGGCGATGTATTCGGCGTCATAAGCGGGGTGTTCCCCATAGACGAGAATCAGACGTTTGTGTCCGTTGTCTTCCAGCGCACGGGTTTCCCGGACGATCTCTTCATCGGAGAGGGTTCGGCGTATGGTGGCCGTATTGGAAGAGCGGAATCCGCAATACAGGCAGTTGTTCGTACATCTGTTTCCGATGTATAATGGAGCGAACAGTACGATGCGGTTGCCGTATATTTCTCGTTTCAGTTCCCGGGCAACCGTTTTTATACGGTCGGTCATACCGGGAGAGGCGGCATTGACCAGAATTGCAGCTTCGTCTAAGGACAAACGTTCCTTCCGCCGGCTTTTGGCCAAAACGGTTTCGACTTGTTCCAGGGTCGGATGGGCATGAACGGAAAGCGTTGTCCGGATTTCTTCGGGGTCAATGAACGGGATCATCCGTTCGTCGGCTATTTTATATCTTTGGGGTGTAAAAACAGGTTCCATTTTATTTTTTTCGGTAATTAGACAGACCGGTTCCCGAATCGAACCGTTTTCGGTCGTATCGTTGTCGGCGGTCATATTGAAAACCTTTCATTTGTATATATTGTCGAGTTTTGCGATTTTTGTGGACGTAAAGTTAATAAAAATTGATTAAAATGCATAAAAGAGGGTCGTTCGGAAGTCGTTTTGGAGCTATTGCCGCAGCTGCGGGTTCCGCTATTGGTTTAGGAAATATTTGGCGTTATCCTTATGTCGTAGGGGAAAACGGAGGTGCAGCGTTTATTCTGCTTTATTTGCTTATCGTTTTTTTAATCGGTTTGCCTTGCTTGATGTCTGAGTTCGCATTGGGACGGTTTACCCGTAAAAACGTATTTGGCGCTTTCCGGAAATTAGCCCCCAAAAAGAAATGGTATCTGATTGGAGTATTGGGGATTGTCACTTCATTCGTAATTCTCGCTTTTTATTCTGTCGTGGCCGGATGGACCGTCGCTTTCCTGAAAGATTCTTTAATCAATGAGTTCAGCGGTTTGTCAGCGGCAGCAATCGGAAGTAATTTTGACGGTTTCGTCGCTTCGGGTTGGGAACCGTTGTTATGGACATTTCTTTTTTGTCTGATTACGGCTTTGATTGTCATGTTGGGAATTGAAAACGGAATAGAACGTTACAATAAAATCATGATGCCTATGCTTTTGGCCATTTTGCTGGTATTGTGCATCAATTCATTTTCTCTGGACGGTTTCAAGGAAGGAATTGCATTTCTTTTCCGGCCGGATTTTTCCAAAATAACGGTGGATGTGGCTTTGAGTGCGTTGGGGCAAGCTTTCTTTTCGTTGTCGTTAGGTATGGGAACCATGATGACTTACGGCTCTTATATTAGACGACAAGATAATTTATTATTCACGTCATCTACTGTCGCTATAGCCGATTTATCGATAGCTATATTGGCCGGAATAGCGATTTTCCCTGCCGTATTTTCGTTCGGAATAGAACCCGGTTCTGGACCGGATTTAGTATTTAAGACTTTGCCGAATATTTTCGGGCAGATGACGGGCGGATACTTGCTCGGCATTTTATTCTTTTTATTGTTGGTCGTTGCAGCGTTGACCTCTTCAGTCTCGATTCTGGAGGTTTTGGTGGCCTATTGCTCCGAGGAGTTGAATTTGTCGCGGAAGAAGTCGGTTATTATCTGCGCTACTTTGGCTTTCGGGGCATCTGTCGTGTGTGCCTTGTCTCAGATGCCCGATTCTTCATTGAAGATAGCGGGACAGAACATATTTGATTTTCTGGATACCTTTTCCTCTTCTTATCTTATGCCGGTAGGTGGTTTCTTCATCGTTATTTTTACGGGCTGGTTCTTTGGAAAACAACGTTTACATGCGGAATTGTCTTCTGATGGAGTTTATAAAGTACGATATTTCAATCTGTTTTTGTTTATCGTAAGGTATTTGGCTCCGATAGCTATCGCGTTTATCTTCTTTTCTAAAATAGGAATTCTATAAAAAAGTATGAAAGAAGACGAAGATATGCTCTGAAATTTTGCAGGGCGTATCTTCGTCTTCCGATTCGTTTTCGATGCAACGTTGTTTTCGCGACGGGGACATTCAATCGATGGATTGGAAAGCTTTTCTCAATAAGTTGTCGACCTGTAACAGGTCTTGATCTTCCCGAACCACATGTTTCATAAAAAGTGTGTCGTCATCCAACGAATCATCGATTTCATGGCTTGTGTAATAATCATCCATAGGCAATTCGTGTTAAGTCGTTTCTTGTAAAACGACATGGAGTTTTCCTTTATTGCCTGAAATTTTTGTTTTTGACTCGGAAAATTCGATTTACAACTTGTTTTGTTCTAAAAAATGGGAAAAGGAATCCCTATACTGACTACCTAACGGAATTTTTACGATT
This sequence comes from uncultured Alistipes sp., assembly GCA_949286165.1. Lineage (GTDB taxonomy): Bacteria > Bacteroidota > Bacteroidia > Bacteroidales > Rikenellaceae > CASDZK01. Next base: position 28,562 of record CASDZK010000020.1, on the reverse strand, counting down.
TCCGAACCGTTGGCCAAATGAATATGGTTATTTTCGAAACTCGTGATTTTATCGATGGAGACGATGAATGATTTGTGTATTCGAATGAATTCGTTTGCAGGCAGTTTGTCTACTATATTTTTCATTGTACTTTTAGTCACAAAATTTTTCTGTGGAGTGCAAATTCGGATATAATCTTTCAGTCCCTCGATGTAAGTAATGTCTTTGATGAAGACTTTTACGGTACTGTATTCTACTTTGATCATGATGTATCGATCCGGGTCGGGCCGTTGTACTGACGCCGTTTCCCGTAACATCTGCAGTTCATACGCTTTATTGACAGCCCGAAGAAAACGATCGAAAGAAAATGGTTTTACAATGTAATCGATGGCGTTTAGTTCGAATCCGGTCAGGGCATAATCTTGATAGGCCGTGGTAAAAATAATCATGGGAGGAGTATCCAACACACGGGCGAATTCAACGCCTGTGATATGAGGCATGTTAATATCCAGAAACATCAAATCGACCGGTTCGGCTCTCAGGTATTCCAAGGCATCGATGGCGCTGTTGAAACAGCGGCACAATTTCAAGAATGGTACTTTAGCGCAAAAGTTTTCGATAATGTTCAGAGCCAGAGGCTCGTCGTCTATGGCAATACATTTCATAACTTCGTTGATATAGCCCCTTTGCCGTAAGACAAAGGCAGGTTCATATATACATAAAAATAATTGTTTTCAGCCCAGGCTGAAAATTTATGATTGTCGGGAAATAACAGTTCCAAACGCCGTTTGATATTTTTTATACCGATACCGGAGTTCTCCCCTACTTTTTGTTTGACAGCTATCTTGTTTTTCGCCTCAAATATAAGATTTTTCGACGATATGCTGATTGCGATCGCGATAAACGATTCTTCGGAGGAATCAACTCCGTATTTGAAAGCGTTTTCGATCAGGGGGATTAACAACAACGGTTCGACATAGTAGCCTTCGGCGTTTCCTTCCAAACTGTACTCTACTTTGGTTTTGGCCGTTAATCTGAGTTTTTGTAGTCCGATATAATTTTCGATTACGTTTAGTTCCTCACTTAAAGGGACTTTGCTTTTGTTGGTTTCATACAACATATAACGCAGAATGGAAGATAGTTTCAAAATGGCGTCCGGAGAGTCCGGAGAATTGGATATGGAAAGGGAGTAAATGGAATTCAATGCATTGAACAGAAAATGGGGATTGATCTGTTGTTTCAGATACTCCAGTTCCGAAGCTATCCGTTGCCGTTCCGATTCTGCACGGTCATCCTCTTCTTTTTTCCAACGTTGGACGAGACGCAAAACCGTACTGGCCATAAAGATCAGTAACAAAGGGTAGAATATTTGTTGGTTGCGGCGATTGAACGGATTGAAAGTTTGCCATTGGTACAATTTATCGATTTTCCGTTGAATTTCTTCATATTCTTTTCGCTCCATGATACGTTTCTTGAAAGGAAGAGGAGCTTCGGTGTGCAGTGCTATCGAATGTATTTGCAAATCCTTGTATAAAAGACTTTTTCTTTCTTCAATAGCCAATAAGCGTATGCCGATGAAAGTCGAGGCCAATAATAAAAAGACGGATACGATATATTTTAAAATCTTTTTTCGAAACATGAGTTTCGGTAGCAGAACGGAATAGTTGATGTAAAAAATAACTAGATAAATAATCCAGTTCTGACTTCGAAGCTGATGTTCCCATTCGAACCGGTCTATGGCGAGCAAATTCAACAAAAGAACGAAAAGCCAGGCTGCCAAATGCAGCCAGACGCTTTTCGTCCGTGAAAATATGTGAGAAAGATTCATAGGGGCTAATTTAGTAAAAATTTCTTAGAATCCGCCACCGGGCATTGGTCGTCCCATGGGAGGACGTCCGCTACCTCCCGGACCGCCCATCGGTTGATAGCGGCTGGGATCTACCCCCGAAGCGGCTCCTTTCCCTGCGTTTTTCATGGTATTGAGTTTATAACCTAAAGTGACCAGAAAATAACGTTCCAATACGTTGGATCGTGAATCTTGAATATAGTTATCGTTAATCGTGTGCGAATAACTTTTTACCTGATTCAGCAAATCGTAAGCGGTAAGACGTATTTCCGCGCTTCTGGATTTCAGAAATTTTACGCCGATGCTGGCATTTAACAGATTGAAGCTGGGATCTTCGATTTCTCCGGCTGAATTGTGCCGGTAGTTGTATTGATAATCTACGTTCAGGAAAGCTCCCCGGAAGAAAAACCAGTTGCAACGGACACCGGCTGACTCTTCGAGATAGGTGTTGTTGGCACTGTTTCTATTGTCGCTATTGGCATAGGAAAGCGAAGTGTTGGAACTGATTGTGAAATCAAGATTCTCCGATATGTTGCTGTTGATAGATAAGCGAAACCTTCCTTCATTTTCTTTAGTATAGGTTTTTTCTCCGTTGTACAGGGAAGGCAGCCGTTGGTAAGTATATCCCAAATCGAGGGTTAAATTACTTTTGATAAAGTTTACGGGGAACGAATAATTGGCTCCCAAACGTGCTTCCCAAGCTCCGTTGATATTGGCTAAAGTGGATACTTGCGCTCCTTGCTGTATCCATACATTGTTGATTTCCGTATCTTCGGTCAGATAATAGCTGGAGTTTACAATGCTGTTGAAGGTATTGGAAATGAAACCATAAGCATTGAACGCCGTGGATTTTTCAATGTTGTTCGACGTGTAGAAGAAATGAAACCGGCTGTTGTAACTTTGTTTCAGATTGGGGTTCCCCGTAGAAACCAGTAAAGGGTTGTCGTTGTTTACGACCTCTTGCAACTGATCTACTCCGGGTAAATTGGATTGCGTATTGATTCGGAAAGTGAAAAATTTGGTTTTGGATATGAATAATCGTAAAGAAGCCCGGAATATGGCGCTGTTGAAATTATAGTCGTATTTTTTATTCGAAGGAAACAATTGTTGGTTGTTGATCGTTGAATTTTGATATTCGGCTCCGACATTGAATGATATTTTGTCTTTTACGTTATAGTCGTATCCTAAACCAGCTTTGTTGGTCAGATACCCCCGATCGAACGTATTGGAGAGTTCGTCGCTGATATCTTCGTATAAGCCGGTTTCCGGATTCAGTAAATAGGTCTTGCGGTCTGATTTATCCCAGTTATAGTTGGCGGAATAGGTCGCACTGAGCCGTGACGCATCCGTCAATGCCCGCGTATAACGCAGCAATAAAGAGGCATTGTTGGTGTTGGAACCGTTATGGGTGGATTGGTTGATTAATGAATCGATAAGCTCTTGATTTCGAATGAAGCTGTTTGTCCCTGTGAGCAGATTATTGCTTTTGTTGTCAGATAGAGAATATCCCCCTTCGACAGTCAAAAAGTTTTTTGTGTCGAAATTATGCAACCATTGTAAGGTCCCGGAGAAATTGTACGCGTTGTTTCGCGAATGATTCCGTGTATCGGCGGAATTGGAAAGCAGGCCGTCTACGATATTCAACAAATTGGAGGTAGAATTCGACCCTCCGTTGCTGAAAGAACCCGACGGACGGAAAAATAACCGGTTTTTCGAATTGAATCCGCGTTCCAGCTCTAAATTGAAGTTATGGGAGTTGCTAACGGAATTTTGTGCCGAACGACTGGTATAAGTTCTGTCCGTGAAAGTGGAGGACGGAAAGTAATTTTGTTCGGACGAGGAACTGGCTTCTGAAAAGTTCCGGTTGTAAATATAATCGAATCCGATTTTTGTGTAACGATTGTCGTCTTTTTTAAATTCGCCGGAATAGTTGAAACTGGCTCCGGTAGCCGTATTGACTCCTCCGTTGCTTCTCATGCCCCGGCTGAAAAATCGACGGCCTCCGCCAGTAGCGGATTGGTTCAGGTTATTCGACCCTAAATTGATCGTAAAGCGATTATCATTGGATAATATGTTGGTCATGGCGCGCACGCTGTAACGGTTGTCGCTGCCGTATCCTCCGGAATAGTCGCCCAGCACGACGCTGTTTTTCTTGACTTTCGTTACAATATTGAGGGTTTTGATGCGAGTCCCATCGTCTGCACCCGTAAATTTCGATTCGTCGCTTTTTTCTTCGAAAAACTGAATACTTTCCACAATGTCGGCAGGTAGCGTGGAAAGAGCCTCCTGAGGATTGTTTTTGAAATAGGCTTTCCCATCCACGTAAACTCGGGAAATGGCTTCTCCCTGAGTTTCCGCACTTCCGTCGTCGGATACCGTAAAGCCGGGCATTTTAGCCAATAGGTCGCCTGCTGTAGCGTCCGGATTGACTTTTACGGCTGCGGCATTGTATTGCGTCGTATCTCCCAATTGTTTGGCGATAGGGGCTTTGGCCGTTACGGTCACGTCTCCGAGATTCAGGTCGCTCGGAATCATACGGACATAACGAGTCAGCAAATTATTGTTTTTTATAGGGGTGTATTTGAATATGAAATTTTGATATCCCATATAACTGAATTCAATGGTATTTTCCTGATTTTTTACCAAACCGGACAAGTTGAATTCCCCCTTTTCATTGGTTACGGTTCCATGTATACTGTCGAGCATGACGGTTGCTCCGATAAGCGGTTCATTGGTTATGGAGTCCACAACCACTCCTTTCAGACGTACTGCAGATGCGGAAGTTTGCTGTGCGTAAGTCGTCGTGAATGTAATTGACAAGGCCGCTGTGAATAGGATAAACAGAATGTTTTTCATGGCTGATATGATTATGTTTTTATTTTCTACATGACAAAGATCATCGTAAGGTTCGGAAAACGCATAGTAAATTAGACAAACGAGGGATTTTTGTCGATAAACGTCCGCATTTGCTGCGTAAGGAATTAAAAAATAGTTAATTTTGCCGCCGAATAAAAATTCAGATCATGTTCGGTCTATTGATTATACTTTGTTTTTATCTGTCGGGACAGGCAATTGCCCGAATAACCGGGGATTTTTTACCGGGCAGCATTATCGGAATGATCCTATTGTTTATCGCTTTATCCATCCGTCTCGTAAAACCGCATTATTTGCGCCAAAGCGTTCGGTTTCTGATGAACAATATGATTCTTTTTTTTATTCCGGTTGGGGTCGGATTGATGAATTCATACGATTTGGTGTTGGACAATATTGCTTCGATTGCCGCCGCTTCGTTAATCAGTACGGTACTGGTTATTGTCGTAGTAGGCCGGATCGCTCAAAAAATGGAGAAGAAATGAAATGGATAGTCTGACGGAAACGCCGCTTTTTTTATTGGCTCTGACCATTGCGGTTTATTTGTCCGCGCAAAGTTTGTACAGAAAAGCGAAGACTCCTTTACTGAATCCTTTACTGGTATCTATTCCGTTGTTGATCGTTTTGTTGAGGTCGTTGGATATACCGTATGAGTGTTATCGCAAAGGAACGGAAGTCATAGATTGGTTATTGGGGATGTCTGTCGTGGCGCTCGGTTACATGTTGTATGAGCAAATCGAGCACGTTCGAGGCAATGTGACGGCTATTTGCGTTTCCATATTAACCGGCAGTTTGGTCGGTATTGTTAGCGTAGTGTTCATAGCCCGGTGGTTGGGGGCGGACGAAAGCGTAATCGTGTCGTTGGAGCCCAAATCGGTCACTACACCCATTGCGGTTTCCGTCGCGGCTCATTCGGGCGGAATTCCTGCTTTGACTTCGCTTGCTGTTATCGTTGTCGGAATTTTCGGCAGTATGGTCGGACCTTTTATTTTGAAGAAAACGGGTGTGGAAAGCCGGTTGGCTAAAGGATTGGCTTTAGGAGCTGCTTCTCACGCCGTGGGAACAGCTAAAGCCATAGAATTGGGAGCGGTAGAAGGAGCTATCGGCGGTTTGGCCATCGGTTTAATGGGGATGGTAACGGCCGTTTTGATCCCATTGATGGAAAAAATATTGTAAAAACCACCGGTACGTTTTTCGTGCCGGTGGTTTTTACATGTGAGGGCTCTTAAAGTCGTTGCAATGTTTCGAGCAACCATTGCCAGAACATGACTACGGAGTCGATTTCCAATTTTTCTTCCGGCGAATGAACTTGCCGGATCGTTGGACCGATGGAAACCATTTCCAAACGGGGATATTTTTCCAAAAACAATCCGCATTCCAAACCGGCATGTACTGTTTTTACCCGGACCTCTTTTCCGAATAAACGGCGATAGCTGTCGGCAAACACGTTCAGAAGAAACGAATCGGGAACGGGTGTCCATCCCGGATAATCGTTGCTGTGTCGTACCGTTGCGCCGTACGTTTCAAATACGGTACGGATAACCCGCGACAATTCCGTTTTTTTCGATTCGACCGAACTGCGTTGGCTGGTGGATACGATAACGGTTTGGTCGGATGTTTTGACGGAAGCCAGATTGGTTGACGTTTCCACGAATCCCGGAATGTCCTGGCTCATGGCCGTTACTCCGTTCGGCAAAGTGTATAGACTTTTTAATAAATTGGCGAAAACGGAATCTTCTATGGCGTCTTCCTCCGGTGCATGGCCGAACACAACGGAAACGGACAACGCCGGTTCTGTAGCATGGTATTCCTGACGAAAAATTTTTTCCGCTTCCCGGACTGTATCGGCGATCTTCAGTTGTGCATCGCAAGGCGCGGCCAGACAAACAACGGCTTCGCGAGGAATGGCGTTGCGAAGATTGCCTCCGTCGAAGGACAGCAACTGTAAAGGAATGTTCGATTGCAAACACATCAATATCCTGGTCATCAGTACGTTGGCGTTAGCCAGGTTCTTGTCGATATCGTCGCCCGAATGTCCTCCCCGCAAACCCCTTATCGCTATATGTACGGTTCTACTGTTCGGCCGGCAAGTACAAGTCTTGTACGAAAATGTGCCTATGGTGTCGATACCGCCTGCGCAACCGATAAAAATTTCGCCTTCGTCTTCCGAATCCAGATTGACAAGATAATCGGCCTTCAACATGTCTTTGCCCAGACCATAAGCTCCGGTCAATCCTGTTTCTTCATTTATGGTAAACAGGCATTCCAAAGCGGGATGAACAGACTCCGTATCGTCCAATAAGGCTAATTGAACGGCCATGCCTATCCCGCAATCGGCTCCCAGGGTCGTATTTTTCGCTTTTACCCAACCGTCTTCTATATAGGTCTGGATGGCATCTTGTAGAAAATCGAATTCCGTATCCCCGTTCTTTTCGCAAACCATATCTACATGGCTCTGTAAAGCGATAATGCGGGAAGAGTCCGAATGGTGGGCCGGTTTGCGGATAACCAGATTCCCCGCCGCGTCTCGCTGAAATTGTAATTGTCTTTGACGGGCAAAAGTTTCAAGGTATGATACGATTTGTTCCTCATGACCGGACGGCCGCGGAATACGGGTAATCTGTTCGAAATGTTTCCAAACGCAGGCTGGCGATAACTCCGAGAGTTGCATAAGATAAAGAGATATTATTGGATAAGGGACGAAATACGTTTCGGAATATCGGTATTGTCCATGAGGCCTGAAAAATTTTCAGCTCCAGCCCCTACGGCATATACCATGACCGGCGATCCGGTATGAGATCCCGTGGTCCATCCTATAGAAGCTTTCTGATTCAATAACTCCACGGCTCTTCTTCCGCATTTAGAGGGAGACTCTTTAAAATAATTTTTCAGTTTTTCCCATTCTTTGTCGGATAATTTTACACCGGAACCAAATCCTAAATCCGTTTTCAACAATGTCTCAGCCTGGTCCCAATTCGTACACTTCCCTACTCGATCGGCCAATTCGCCTTTGGAGGCTTTTTGATATTGCAAAAGTTGCAAGTCAGAATCGTAACCGTTGGCATTGCATCCCAGGCTGCATCCGCCGGTTTCGTGGTCGGCGGTAAGAACAATCAGAGTTTCGTCGGGATGAGCTTTATAAAAAGCGTAAGCTTTGTCCACGGCTTGTTGCAATCCGATGATCTCACCGATCGCACTTGCCGCGTCGTTGGCATGGGCGGCCCAATCTACCATGCCACCTTCCGCCATCAGGAAGAATCCTTTTTCGCTGAAATTATGGTAAAGATATTTTATTGAAAAATCGACCATGTCGGCCAAGGTAAGGTCCTGATCCGTATTTTCGATTTCGTAAGCAAATGAAGCGGTATTGGCTCCTTTCCGTTCTGTAATCAGCAGTTTGTCCGACGTTTCTGGAGTTGCGGCATTCAACGCTTCTTTGCCGGCGATATGTTTGTAGCTTTTTTGATTATACAAGTCATATACGTTTGTTTTTCCTTCCGGTTCGGGGTTCAGGAAACCGCTTCCTCCTAACAGATCGAATCCGCTTTCTGTCCCATCCACCGCTATTTCATAATATTTGTTTCGCGAAGATTGATGTGCGTAAAAAGCTGCGGGGGTCGCATGATCGATACTGACCGTCGTTACGATGCCTACTCCCATATCGGAGGCCTTGGCCTGTACGGCCACGCTGTTCACGTTTTTCGAATGATCCGCATTCATGCCGATGGTTCCCGGAGACGTCTTTTCTCCGGTTGCCAGAGCAGTGCCTGCCGCTGCGGAATCGGTAATATAGCGAGTGTCGGAATAAGTTGTGGCCAGGCCGATGAACGGCAATTGGCTGAAAAGCCGGGTATTGCCGATTTTCCCGTCGCGTGCCGCCATATAGGCTTCAGTAACGTTAATGACGGGCATGCCCATCCCGTCCCCGATAAAAAAGAAAACGTATTTGGGTTTTCCTGCACCTAACGCAATGATGGATGTCGTCAGAAAGGCAATTAATAAAAGCGATAATTTTTTCATTGTATTTTAGATTTTAAAGATGAATCGACTGGAGAATTGCCGGTCGGAACAAAAGGCTCCAACTTTTTATACAACAAATAGAACAAATATCCCGTTAAAAGACCCAACAAGGTGCCGAAAAAAATATCTAAAGGGAAATGGACGCCGAGATAAATACGAGAATAGACGATCAGCAGGCAGCAAATGAAAATAATCCAGGAAAACCATCGTTTGTGAACGAGCAACGCTGCAAACAAAGATACGCCGAAACTGTTGGCTGCATGTGCCGAAACAGTTCCGTACAAGCCGCCTTTGTATCCGTTTACCGTATGGACCATGCCTGCCAATAACGGATCGTGCGTCGGTCTGAATTTGGGAAGATTATGTTTGAAAAAACCGGAAATCTGGTCTGCGAACAAAACGATCAAGGCGATGCAACCGATGGCCAGCAATAGACGACGCCAGCCTTCCTTGCGCCAGATCATCCATAAGGCCAGAAGTCCTATGGGAACAAGCATCAGTTTGGAAGAAAATGCGGCCATGCACGCATCCATAAAAGAGCCTCCGTCGCCGTTCAACAGCAGGAACAAATTTCGGTCGAAAGCTAAAACGGTTTCTGTCATATTCATTATTCTTTGTAAGTATGCTTATCGATAGCTTGATAATATTGCTGAAGATACCCTTTCAGGCGGATCAACATGGCAGACTGTTCGTTTTCCGGTATTTGCGATCGTAAGTCGTGTCGTTTCGCGTAGTCGGAGCGGTAATCGAAGATACCGATCCATTGTTCGCCGTCGAATTGATAGAGTAACGAATCGGTAATCATGCCATATACACCGTTCATATAATCGACAACGAACCGGTCCGTTTTTTCTGAATTGACCGCATCCCGTCCGAAAGAGAAATAGGGTTTTTTATAATCCATAAAACCTAATACCGTAGGCATGATATCCACATGGGCTGTCAGCACGGAATCTTTTTTGACGGGCAGGGCTGGATTGCCGGGCATGTAATAAAATACGGGGACGGCATGGGAATAAGGAGATGAAAGGTATTTGGCGTTGTCCGCTCCGGAACCGTGGTCGGCCGTAATGATGAAAAGCGTGTTTTCGAACCAGGGGGCTTGACGGACCTGTCGGAAGAAATCCCGTAAAGCCCTGTCGCTATAAGCGATGGTTTTCTCTATTTCCGCTTTGGGATTGTCGTAAAAATCGTTTTCCATCCCCGGAGGAAGGGCGAACGGATGGTGGGAAGAGAGCGTGAACAATGTGGCGAAAAACGGCTGCGGCAATCGGGATAGCTCCTGCGCTACGAAAGGCAGGAATTTATGGTCCCAAATTCCCCACTTCCCGTCGAAGTCGCCCGAACCGTTCGCGGCTTCGTAATCTTCGCGCGACACGAAATGTTCTACGCCCGCCATTTGACCGAAAGCGACGAAACTCATGGAAGAACGGGTGGCGCCGTGAAAAAAGGAAGTATGGTATCCCTGTTCTTTTAAAATCGCGGGCAAGGCATGATAACTGCCGATGGACTGAGGCAGGGCCATGAAATCTTCCCGGAAAGAAGGAATGGAAGCCCAGATGGCCGGCAAAGCGTCTATGCTCCGTTTCCCGCTTTGATAAGCATGCGTGAACAATAACCCGTGATTGAACAAGGAATCGAGGAACGGCGTACAACTGGGTTTATCTCCCCACTGGTCGGAAAGGGATTTGAAATGGGCGCTTCCGAAACTTTCAAGCACCAACAACATGATATTGGGCCTGTCGAGTTTTATGGTTACGCTATCGCTTGGTGCATGTATGGGGGAATAAATAGTTTTTACCTCCTGCTCGGAAAAATAGACGGGAATGCGTACTTGTTTATGGATGGTGCGAATCAGACAGAAAGGATTACTGAGTATTAAAGAAGAATAAGCGGGTTTGACGAATAAAGTGGCGTCGCTGACATTGATTGGGAAAGAGGCTTTGGAAAGCGTAAATCCCCGAATGGCGAAAACGGCGAATCCTCCCGTAATCCCCAGCAGTATCCATTGCAATATATAAAACAGCGGTCGGGAGAGGATAAACCGGTTCCCCGGTTTCAGACGAATGAAGCGGCACCCGACCCGGTATAAGACGAATATCATGGCCAGCCATACGACTGCTCCCCACCAGTAGTCGTGGAGAAACGAACCCATGAGATTACCTATGTTGTCTTCTCCCAGATAACGTATGTCATCCGATGCGATTCGGGCCAGTTTGAAGGGGTAATAGAACACGTCACCCAGATTGACGAGCAGTCCTGCCGCATTAGGTACGACATAAAAAAAGCCGACGAGTGCCTGCCATCCTTTTTTTTCCCGAAAATAAAAAGGAATCAGGGAAAGAAAAATAAAAGGGAGGTTGATATAGAATATGGAAGCGGAATCGAATACGAAAGCTCCGCGAAAAATGTGTATCCATTCCGACCCAGGAATGGTTCCGAACAGTTCCTTGTTGTAGCAATAGAAAATAATTCGACAAACGGCATATAAAAGATATACCAGAATAATTCTTAGGATAAAAACGATATAATTGTTAGCAGACAAGCCTTTGTTTTCCATGTATCATGTTTTTAATGCATGTAAAGGTAGTGTTTTTTTAGGAAATTATGTATAATCGTATTTCCGATTCGTATAGTATAAAATACTTGTGATCGAACGGTCGGCAGGAACAGGTCGCGATTTTAAAACTATTCACGAGTTTTTCATATCTGGATGTTCATATTCGGGATAACGAAGCGTTTTTGGAACGGATTTTGGTCTGTATTTACTTGCGAAATATCCCTTGGAACTGTGGAGGTTAGACAGGTCGGGAAGAAACGGTCGGACTTGTAATTCGGGTTCGACGGATATGTATTTCGGCGATATCATTGGTTATGTTCTCATACGAATGTTTAGCCTTATCAATACGGAATTAGACCTTTTCATTAGTTATTTTTCACAACTGGGGGTAATGTCGCCCTCACGTAAATTTTAACAATTATGATTATAGGTTATTTGAGAATCAGTACAGGGAAACAACATTTGGCAAATCAGCAAGATGAAATTCAACGTTTTGCCGAAAGTAAAAATTTTACGATCGACAGTTGGGTTACAGAGGTTGCCAGCGGTAAAAAACATGAGCGAGATCGTAAGCTCGGAGCTTTATTGAAACGGATGAAGCCGGGCGATACACTGATTGTGACGGAAATTTCCCGATTGAGCCGTACTTTGACCGATATCATGGCCATTATGGGCAAATGTCTGAACAAAGAGATCAATCTTTATACGACGAAAGAAGGCTATTCTTTCGACAATACCATAAATAGCAAAGTGCTTTGTTTCGCATTTGGCTTAGTTGCGGAAATCGAACGTAATCTGATTTCCATGCGAACTAAAGAGGCTCTTGCCTTGCGAAAATCGGAAGGAATCGTTCTCGGACGAAAAAAAGGCAGTTATACGAAAACGAACGTGTTGGTTGCCAATAAACAAACTATTATTCAGATGTTGAATCAGGATAAGTCGGTTGCGGATATTTGCAAGCGATTCGATTTATCCCGGGATACTTTTGCGAAATTTAGAAAGGCTCATCCTTCCGTTCAAAAAGCGTTGAATGAGAAGGAAAGGAGACGTATCGATTCATTTGCTAAAAACAGACAGTAATCGTTTGGGTACTGGCTCTTATGGACAGTCCGGCCGGTTTCGGAAGTTCCGGCTGTCCGTAAAATTGAAATGTCCTGTACAATAATCAAAAGGTTCGCTTCTCTTTTTTATCGTCGGTTAATCGATATAAAATAGAAATTCGACGTCAAAACTTCTGGCTATGTCTATCTGTTTTGCATGCGCCGATAAGCTGAATTATTTTTGTCATATCAAAAAATAATGCAGAAAATGATGAATGTAAAACGATGGACTGCCATGGCAGTTCTTTATTGGGCAGGCCAAGGCTTTGCGGGAGGAGCTTTATACGCTCAGGAAATTTCCGCTTTGCCAGACAGCCTGCAACGGCAAACGGAGTCGTCCTCCCTACCGGAGCAGTGGACGTTGGAAGATTGCATCGAGTATGCGTTGAGGGAAAATATTTCCTTGCGAAAAAGTCGTATCAATGCCGCTTCTTCCGATGTCGATGTGCTGACGGCCAAAGCCGCACTGTTCCCGAACTTGTCGTTTTCTACCAGTCAAAATCTGGTAAATCGCCCGTATCAGGAAACAGGAAATACGGTAAGCGGAACGGAAATATTGCGGAATAACGGGAAAACCAGTTATAACGGGAATTACGGTCTGAATGCCCAATGGACTGTATATAACGGAAATAAACGGACCAAAACCATAGAACAGGAGAAACTGAACAATCAGATTGCCGAACTGGATATTTCCACAACGGCGAATAGCATAGAAGAAAGCATTACTCAACTTTATGTGCAAATCTTGTATGCTTCGGAATCCGTCAATGTCAATCGAAACACTCTCGCTGTCAGTCAAGCGCAATGCGAACGGGGAAAACAATTATTGGCGGCGGGAAGTTTGTCGAAAGCGGATTATGCCCAGCTTGAAGCGCAGGTAAGCAGTGATAACTATCAACTTGTAACTTCACAAGCCGCTTTGCAGGATTATAAATTGCAATTGAAACAATTGTTGGAACTCAGTGGGGATGAGGAAATGTCGCTTTATTTGCCGACATTGGCCGATGCCGATGTTTTGACCGCGCTGCCGGGTAAAAACGAAGTTTACCAGACTGCACTGGCTACCCGGCCCGAAATAGAATCGGGACAATTGAGCGTAGCGGCTTCCGCCTTGGATATCGATATCGCTAAGGCCGGATATATCCCGACAATCAGTATGTCAGCAGGCATAGGAACCAATAATACTTCTGGTTCCGACTTTACGTTCGCGCAACAAGTGAAAAATGGATGGAACAACTCCATCGGGGTTTCTGTCAATGTTCCTATATTTAGCAATCGGCAGAATAAAAGCGCCGTACAGAAAGCGAAACTGCAATACGAATCCACTCAGCTCGATTTGTTGGAAAAACATAAAGAATTGTATAAGACGATCGAGGGATTATGGCTTGACGCGAACAGTGCACAACAACAGTATGTCGCAGCGCAAGAAAAATTACGCAGCACATCGACCAGTTTTGAACTGGTAAACGAACAGTTCAACCAGGGGATGAAGAATACCGTGGAACTGCTGACTGAAAAGAATAATCTGTTAAGTGCGCAACAGGAAGTTTTACAAGCCAAGTACATGGCCATTCTTAATATGCAGTTATTGAATTTTTATCAAGGAAAAGCAATCTGTATTGAATAATAAAAAAACAACCATATACCATGAAAAAGAAAAAAAGCACTTTTATCGGAATATTCGTCATTATTCTGCTGGTGGCAGGAGCTTTTTGGATGTTCCGTGGCTCGAAAAGCAGCCAATCCATATCGTATGAAACCGCTACCGTGGCCAAGAACGATATTTCCAATTCGGTTACGGCTACGGGAACTATAGAACCTGTAACCGAAGTCGAAGTGGGAACGCAGGTCTCCGGCATTATCGACAAAATATACGTGGATTACAATTCGGTTGTCAAAAAAGGGCAATTGATTGCCGAAATGGATAAAGTGACCCTCGAAAGCGAACGGGCTTCCGCTCAAGCGACGTATGATGGCAACAAGGCTGAATACGAATACCAGAAAAAAAATTACGAACGTAGCAAGGGGTTGCATGAAAAGGCGTTGATTAGCGACACGGATTACGAATTGGCTGAGTATAATTACGAAAAGGCCAAGAGCGCTTTCCATAGCAGCGAAGCCGCGTTGGATAAAGCGGAACGGAATCTCTCGTACGCTATCATTACTTCTCCTATCGACGGAGTGGTTATCGATCGTGCTGTGGAAGAAGGCCAGACCGTTGCCGCAGGATTCGAAACCCCTACGTTGTTCAATATTGCTGCCGACCTTACTCAAATGCAGGTGGTTGCTGATGTGGACGAAGCCGATATTGGCGGAGTGGAAGAAGGACAGCGGGTAAGTTTTACGGTGGACGCTTATCCGAACGACGTGTTCGAAGGACGGGTAACGCAGATTCGCCTGGGTAGCAGCAACAGTTCCAGCAGCAGTTCTTCCAGTACGACCAGCGAAAGCGTCGTGACTTATGAGGTGGTAATTTCGGCGCAAAATCCTGAATTGAAGTTGAAACCGAGACTCACGGCTAATATTTTCATTTACACCGTGGACAAACAGGGCGTTTTGAGCGTTCCTGCCGAAGCGTTGCGATTTACGCCGGAAATACCCTTGATTAGTAAAACCGACGTAGTGGAAGATTGCGAAGGCGAACATAAGGTATGGACAAAGTCCGGCAATGTATTTACTGCTCATCCTGTAGAAATAGGAATTACCGATGGCGTGAATACGGAAATTACCGGAGGGGTGTCGGAAGGGCTGGCTGTTATTACGGGAGTTGTGTTCAATACGAACAATTCGTCTGTTTCGACGGAAACGACTTCCGAAAGAAGTCCGTTTATGCCGGGACCTCCCGATAGAAACAAGAAAAAATAGCCTGTCATTACAATCAAACAGCCATGAATAAGAATGTAATCGAATTGCACGATATAAAACGGAATTTTCAGGTAGGGGAAGAAACGGTCCATGCGTTGCGCGGTATTTCGTTCGTCATTACGCAAGGGGAATTCGTAACCATCATGGGAACTTCCGGGTCAGGCAAATCGACCTTGCTGAATACGCTGGGTTGTCTGGATACGCCTTCCAGCGGCGAATATATGCTGGACGGAATTTCCGTGCGTACCATGAGCAAAGCGCAACGGGCTATTCTTCGGAACCGGAAAATCGGTTTCGTTTTTCAAAACTACAACCTGTTGCCCAAGACTACGGCCATAGAAAATGTGGAATTGCCGTTGATGTATAACGGAAACGTAAGTGCGGCCGAACGGAGGGAAAAAGCGATCGAAGCCTTGAAAGCGGTCGGATTGGGCGATCGATTGAGACATAAATCGAACCAGATGTCCGGAGGGCAAATGCAGCGTGTAGCCATAGCCCGTGCCTTGGTAAATGATCCTGCAGTTATCTTGGCCGATGAAGCTACCGGAAACTTGGATACGCGAACTTCTTTCGAAATTCTGGTCTTGTTCCAAAAGCTTCATGCGGAAGGACGGACCATCATTTTCGTAACCCATAACCCGGAAATTTCGCAGTACAGCAGCCGAAACATCCGTTTACGTGACGGTCATGTGATAGAAGATAAAGTCAATCCTAAAATTTTATCTGCGGCGGAAGCGTTGGCTGCGCTTCCGAAAAGCGATGAAGATTAATAAAGAACATCGAATATGAACGGAACAAATCTATTTAAAATAGCTTTGCGAGCCTTGGCGAACAACAAGCTGCGGGCTTTCCTTACCATGTTGGGGATTATTATAGGCGTGGCTTCGGTTATAACCATGTTGGCCATAGGGCAAGGTTCGAAACGAAGCATTCAGGCGCAAATCGCCGAAATGGGTTCCAATATGATTATGATACATCCGGGGGGAGACAGACGGGGCGGTGTTCGCCGTGAGGCGTCCGAGATGCAAACTTTGAAATTGGAAGATTACGATAAATTGCGCAAAGAGTGCGTTTTTGTATCCGGAATTAGTCCCAATGTTTCTTCTTCAGGACAATTGGTCAGCGGTAATAACAACTACCCGTCGTCTGTGTACGGAATCGGGTTGGATTATCTGGATATTCGACAATTGAGCGTAGAAGAGGGGGAAATGTTTACCGAAGCCGACATACAAAGTTCGGCAAAAGTTTGCGTGATCGGCAAAACCATTGTGGAGAATCTGTTCCCGGACGGGAGCAATCCGATAGGCAAAGTGATCCGTTTCAACCAAGTCCCGTTTCAAGTAGTCGGAGTGTTGAAGTCCAAAGGATACAATTCGATGGGAATGGACCAGGATGATATCGTTCTTGCTCCTTATACGACAGTTATGAAACGGTTGCTTGCCGTGACCTATTTACAGGGTATTTTCGCTTCGGCATTGTCTGAAGATATGACAGATTACGCTATCGATGAAATTTCCGACATACTGCGTAAACAGCACAAATTGAAATCGACCGATGAGGATGATTTTACGATCCGAAGTCAACAGGAGTTGAGCAGTATGTTGAATTCGACGACCGATTTGATGACTACCTTATTGGCTTGTATTGCAGGTATCTCGCTGATTGTAGGGGGAATCGGCATCATGAATATCATGTATGTTTCCGTGACCGAACGAACGCGAGAGATTGGATTGCGCATGTCCGTTGGAGCACGGGGAATCGATATTTTGGCCCAATTCTTAATCGAAGCCATTCTGATCAGTATTACAGGCGGTATTATCGGTGTGTTGATCGGTTGCGGTGCCAGTATCGCGGTTAAATCGATAGCGCATTGGCCTATCTACATACAGCCGTGGAGCGTTTTTCTTTCGTTTGCGGTCTGTACGGTTACCGGCGTATTCTTCGGATGGTATCCGGCTAAAAAAGCAGCTGACCTGGATCCGATAGAAGCCATTCGCTACGAATAAGCGGTTATATTCGGGAAGTTTTCGGATTTATCGTTACATGGTCCGGAGACTTCCCATAAAAATCATTAATTTTATTGGCATGGAATCTATTGAACGCAATAACGGACGTTTTTTCGAAATTCTTACCCATTTGATCGGTTGGGGAATGTTGTTGGGATTTCCGTTTCTGTTTCTGTGGAATAAAAACGGAGAACCCATTGATTGGATCGAGTATTTGAGACATAGTATCGTGACTATGTTTTTCTGCATTATATTCTATCTCAACTATTTTTTGTTGATTCCTCGTTATTTGTTCTGTAAAAAACGCCAAAAATATTTAATCGTCAACATATTGCTTGTTACCGTGTTTGGCGCGAGCATCCAGCTGTGGCAAACTTATTTGTCGCCGGACAGGTCTTCCGTGCCCGAGATGAAACTTATCGTTTTGTTTTTCATGCGGGACGTTTTTACCATGATTCTTACGATCGGACTGGCGGCAGCCATTCACCTCAGCAAGAAATGGGCAAAAACGGAAAGGGCCAGGCAAGACGCTGAGCGGGATCGGACGGAAGCCGAACTGAAAAATCTGCGCAACCAGCTCAATCCTCATTTCCTGCTCAATACCTTGAATAACATTTATGCGTTGGTCGCTTTCGATGCCGAGAAAGCCCAGATGGCGATACAGGAGTTGAGCAAGCTGCTTCGTCATGTGTTGTACGAGAATCAGCAGACTTACGTTTCCCTGGGTAAGGAAATGGATTTCATTCGCAATTACATCGCTTTGATGGAAATACGTCTCTCCGCGCATGTAACCGTGGAAACGCATATAGATATAGATCCGGATAGCCGTACCGAAGTCGCGCCGCTGATTTTCATTTCCCTGATCGAAAATGCGTTCAAACACGGAATTTCTCCGACCAAACCCAGTTTCATCCGAATTTCGTTTGCGGAATCCGAATCCGAAATATTTTGCGAGATTGTCAATAGTTATCATCCTAAAACGAGTTCGGACAAAAGCGGATCGGGGATCGGTCTCGAACAGGTAAGCAAACGTCTGGAACTCTTGTATCCGGGCCGTTATGAATGGTACAAGGGGGTCAATGCCGGGAAGACGGAATACGTATCGCGGCTTACCATTAAAACCGAATTTGAAAATAAATAATTTCCGATAAGGAGGTAAAATGATGATATTGAATTGCGCCATAATAGACGACGAACCTTTGGCTCTCGATTTGTTGGAAAGCTATGTTCGTAAGACTCCGTTTCTTGCGTTGAATGGGAAATATTCCAGCGCGGTACAGGCGTTGAGCGAGATACGGCAAAATCCGGTGGATCTGCTTTTCCTGGATATCCAGATGCCGGAGTTGAGCGGACTGGAATTTTCTAAAATAGT
The DNA here is from genome assembly GCA_949286165.1 of uncultured Alistipes sp. Lineage (GTDB taxonomy): Bacteria > Bacteroidota > Bacteroidia > Bacteroidales > Rikenellaceae > CASDZK01. The sequence continues at coordinate 9,943 of CASDZK010000020.1, read as the reverse complement.
CGATCCGCGTACCCGCATTGTGTTCACGACCGCTTTCAATCAATACGCAATTGACGGTTATCGCGTGAATGCGTTGGATTATCTGTTGAAGCCTATATCGTATCCTGAATTTTTAAAAGCGGCGAACAAAGCGTTGGAGTGGTTTCAACTGGTCAACAAGCCGGAAGAGATCGAAAGCATTTTCGTGAAAAGCGATTATAAGCTGGTGCAAGTGGAATTGAAAAAGATATTGTACGTGGAAGGATTGAAGGACTATATCAAAATTTATACGGAAGACAATCCCAAACCCATTCTTTCCTTAATGAGTATGAAGGCCATGGAGGAGTTGTTGCCTCCTGCTAAATTCATGCGTGTACACCGTTCTTTTATTGTTCAGAAGGACAAGATACGTGTCATCGACCGTGGACGACTCGTGTTTGGGAAAACTTACATTCCGGTCAGCGACAGTTACAAGAACAGTTTTCAGGCTTTTTTGGACGAACGCAGCAAATAAGGGAAATAAAAAAAGGCAAAAGAGGCGGAGATTATTCAATACTTCGCCTCTTTTCGGTGTATTTATTCGAATGAGGAAAAAGAAGGAGACATGGGAATCAAACGATCTGTTCCCAATTGTTTTTCGGAACGAAGATCGAATCCGTTTCCGCGGATATGGTTATTATTGCGAAGCAAAACAGAGAAACCTATTTGAATGGTCCGGAATACCAGCGATTCGTTGCGGATGCGGACGCCTGCTCCTATCGTGCCGTAAAACGGGTTTTTGAAAGGGTTGGCTCGATAGCCCAGCGTTCCCAAATCCGCATAACCGAAAAAAGCGAACCGGAATCCCAGCAAGTGGAGAGGCGTAAATAGAACGACTTCCGGCAATAACAGCAGGCGGGTCGTGCCTACGTAATCGTGCAAAGAAAGTCCTCTGATTTTATAATCTCCGGAAAAAGTAATACGCTGTCCTTCCCCCTGCAGCATGTTATGTCCATTCATGTAATCTCCATGCAGGAAGAAACGAAGATTGTAATTGCGGCGCAACGGCAACAAATTGGAGAACCAGAACAGATTCAAATGGCTGATTTGTTGTATTTTGCTGTTGTGGTCGAAAAAATTGCCTTTTTTGTCGAAGAATGCTCCGCTGGAAATTTCCGTACTGACATATCCTAAATGCGTACGGAACGCCCAAGATAATTTTCCTCCCAAATAAGGAAAATTGTGAAATTGCCCCCAACGGTACCCCCCCGTTATTTCCGCTTTGAATCCGTACGGAATGTCTTCGATATAGCCGAATCCGTAGATCAGGTTCGCTTGGTAAAAACGTTCCTGGTAGACGCCAATGGAGGCTAATATATCGTCGGTATTGTGATAATAGGCATTTTGTATACTGTTTACTGGCGGTCCGGAGAAATAATGGCGCGTTTCGAATTTGGCCGTAGTGAAAAAATTCAAACCTTTATCGTTCAAACGGAAAGATTTTCCTCCCCATATATTGAAATTTTGCTGATGGATAGAAATCATCGTATCCATGTATGCCGGAACCTTCAGCTCTTTCTCACGCGTGTAATTGACACCGCCGGCATAATCTCCGGAAGTGATGAAATTTTTGTTGGATTCGAGTTCCAGCAAGTAAAAATTTTTCCCGATGCCGGCATTCGTTCGCAGATTGAAAAAACTTCCTAAAAAATTGTTGAAATTATGGCTGACTTCCACGCCTTTGAAAAAATTGCGTTCGCCGAAATTGAAGTGATCGTACACCAATAATTGATTTCCCAATCCTAAAAAGTTGTTTTCTCCGATGTATGCTTTGGAATTGGCGTCCTTCCCGCTGTAATCGACTCCGACATTGATGCTTAATTTATCAATAGTATAGACGTAAATATTGACGATCCCCGGACTCGTTTCCTTAATAACGAAATAGACATTGGCGATTCCGCTTTGATTTCGCAACAGATATTCGCTTTGTTCTATGCGGAGCGGATCGACCCGATCTCCCGGATGAAAAAGCAGATCGTTCCGAATGATTTTTTCTTTGGTCAGTATATGAGTGTCATTAGCTTTTTTTCGCAGAAAGGCGCCTATGCTTTTTCCCTGCGTATTTTCAGGTGCATATGGCATGTTGCGTCGGATGATAACCGAGTCGATCAGCATGCCTTTGTATTGGGCGTATGCGTTGTTGGCTACCGGACGTCTGTGGTAGTGTTCGCCAGATGGGGGCGAAGAAGTAAAGGTTTTGAAAATAAAGCGGGTAAATTTTCGGCTTTTTGTCGTATCGATACGAGTTCTGAGGTAGTTATAGATGATGGTGTCTTGATAAATACGGTTGGTTTTTCCGATGGCGGTCGTATCGTACAGATAGTTGAGCCGGCGTTCGGGGTAGGACTGGGCCTGTAAAAACGTATGGAACCAGAACAAACAGAAGAATGCCGGCAGTAAAATTTTGTACGTGTATGTTGTCAACGTTTCCACTCTCCGATTTCCAGATCGCTGATTTGCCTTTCCCGGAGTTGCATGCGTATCGCCGTGCGGACCTGATGGAATCCGTAAGTGCCGGCCGCTCCGGGATTGATATGCAAATGCCGGTATTTTTTATCGTAAATGACTTTCAGGATATGCGAATGCCCGCACACGACGATATCCGGTTTTTCCCGTTCTATCATGGGTCGGATATCGGCATTGTAGTGTCCCGGATAGCCGCCGATATGGGTCATCAGGACTTTCATTCCTTCGCGTTCGAACAATGCAATCTTTGGATATGCCGCCCTGACGCGGGTATCGTCTATATTGCCGTAAACGGCGGTCAGCGGCTTGAATGCGGCTATGGCGTCGGCCGTTTCTAATGAACCGATATCGCCTGCATGCCATATCTCGTCCGTATCTTTTAGAAATTCAATTATTTTGTTATCGAAAAACCGGTGGGTATCCGAAATAATGCCTATCGTCATAACTCTTCGTTAACAAGATTCTTTGAAATGCGGAAATTCCGAAACGGCCAAGCCGGGGTTTCCCGTTTTGTTTTTATGACAAATATAATTTATTTTTGCTTAGCATAAGCAGGGATTTATGAATAATAATATACCGTTGGCCGAACGGCTCCGGCCCAGAAATCTGGATGAATATATAGGACAGCCTCACTTGGTGGGAAAGAACGGACTGTTCCGGAAATTCCTGACCTCCGGTGTAGTACCTTCCTTTATTCTTTGGGGGCCTCCCGGTGTCGGAAAAACCACTCTGGCTAAGATTGTCGCCGAATCGCTGGACCGTCCCTTCTTCACGTTAAGCGCCATATCCGCCGGTGTGAAAGACGTCCGTGAAGTCATTGAAAAAGCGAAAGCTAACCGTTTTTTCGACGGTCCGCCTCCTTTTTTGTTTATCGACGAGATCCACCGTTTTACCAAGTCGCAGCAAGATTCTTTGCTGGGAGCCGTGGAACAAGGGGTTTTCGTCTTGATCGGTGCTACTACCGAGAATCCTTCTTTCGAAGTGATTCGTCCTCTGCTTTCCCGTTGCCAGGTATATACTTTGGATCCGTTGGGGAAAGAGGATTTGCAGGTATTGCTGGACAGAGCCATAACGACGGATGTCGTATTGAAAGAAAAACGGTTCGACGTGCGGGAGACAACCGCCTTGTTCCGATACAGCGGAGGCGATGCGCGGAAATTGCTGAACATCGTGGACATTCTGTATGCTTCCGCAGGCGAAATGGTAATCATAGACGACCGGGCCGTTACGGACGCCCTGAAACAAAATATCGCTTCATACGATAAAAACGGAGAACAACATTACGACACGATTTCCGCTTTTATCAAATCGGTGCGGGGCAGCGATCCGCAAGCCGCTGTTTATTATTTGGCCCGGATGATCGCCGGAGGCGAAGATCCGAAATTCATCGCACGCCGTTTGGTTATCTTGGCCAGTGAGGATATCGGACTGGCCAATCCGAACGCCCTGTTGCTGGCGAACGCCTGTTTCAACGCCGTTTCCAATATCGGTATGCCCGAAGGGCGCATTCCGTTGGCCGAAACGACGATTTATTTGGCTGCCTCTCCCAAAAGCAACAGCGCGTACAAAGCGATCGACGAGGCGTTGGCTTTCGTGGAACGGGATACGGCCGCCCGCGCCGTCCCTCTCTCCATACGCAATGCTCCGACCCGACTGATGAGCGAATTGGGATACGGCGACGGGTATATCTATTCGCACGACGCGGAGAATCATTTCGCCTATCAGGAGTTCATGCCGGAAGGATTGAGCGGAAAGACGTTTTATCGACCGGCCGCCAATCCCAAAGAACGGGAAATAGAAAAATACCTTTCAGCCTGCTGGAAAGACAAATACAAATAAAAACGGAATATTTATGCAGAAACAAGAGATTATCGGTTCCATACCGCTCATTTCGAATACGGAAAGCGGCATGTTTTTTTTACTGGCCGGCCCTTGCGTAGTCGAAAGCGAAGATATCGTCATGCGCGTGGCGGAAAAGCTGACCCGAATTACGGAACGATTGAAAATACCGTATGTGTTCAAGGCTTCCTATCGCAAGGCCAATCGTTCCCGCCACGATTCTTTTACCGGTATCGGCGATATGAAAGCCCTGGGTATATTGTCGAAAGTGCGTTCGGAGTTCAATATTCCGGTAATAACGGATATTCATTCTACGGGAGAGGCCGTAATAGCGGCCGAATGCGTGGATATTTTGCAAATTCCCGCGTTTCTGTGCCGGCAAACCGATTTGTTGGAAGCGGCCGGAAAAACGGGTAAACCCGTCAATATCAAGAAGGGGCAGTTTTTGGCTCCGGAAGCCATGCAGTTCGCTGCGGACAAAGTTCGGGACATGGGAAACGAACGTATTTTATTGACCGAACGGGGAAGCTCTTTCGGTTATCATGACCTGATCGTCGATTTCCGGGGAATTCCCACGATGCAAAAAAGCGGATTGCCCGTAGTCATGGATATTACCCATTCGCTGCAACAGCCCAATACGGGAGCCGGCGTTACCGGCGGACGTCCCGATATGATAGAAACCATAGCACGGGCAGCCGTATCGATAGGCGTGGACGGGCTTTTCATGGAAACGCATCCGAATCCGCAGGAAGCGAAAAGCGACGGAGCAAATATGTTAAAACTCGAACTGGTGGAACCTTTGCTGGAACGATTGTGCCGCATTCGCGAAACGATCCATGCTTTTTAGTGAGCAACAGTCTGTGTATCAGAAATAAAATTTCGTAAATAGAAAACGGTCGGTTTGCCGGAAGGCGATTCCCCCGATAAGTCCGGGCAAGGAAAAAGAGTGTTTCTGTTAAAAACAGAACATCTTTTCCTTGCCGTTTTTTTGTATAATTCCCCGTAAAGGATTATCTTGCTGTTTCATTAAAATATTCGACCATGAACATTGCATTGATAGGCGGCGGCAATATCGGCTCGGCCATTGCCTGCGGCCTGGCGTCCGGTCCGCGGTTTAAACCGGAACAGATTACCGTTATAGACATCAATCCGGAAGCTCTGAAAAAAATAAAAACGGTTTGCCCGGCGATCGTTACCGTACAGGGCGACGATTATGTTGCGGCCGCCGGTGCCGACATCGTCGTAATCGCCGTCAAACCGTGGTTGGTAAAAAATGTGGCGGAAAAACTGCGGAAGCGGATGGATTACGACCGGCAAATCCTTTTGTCCGTGGCCGCCGGCGTAAGTTTCGACCAGTTGGTCTCCTTCTTTTCCAAGAACGGGAGCCTGCCGCCGTTGTTCCGGGTTATTCCGAACACGGCCATAGCCCTGAAAGCCGGGATGAATTTGGTGTCGGCCCATTCCAATACCACGGATGAGCAGAGGGAACGGGTATTGAGCATATTCGACGATCTGGGAAAGGCCATGCTTGTCGAGGAAACGAAATTGCCTGCGGCCACGGCATTGACCTCTTGCGGAATCGCGTTCGCTTTCAAGTATATCCGTGCCGCCATGTCCGGCGGAATAGAAATGGGGTTTTATCCGGAGGAAGCGAAAGAGATGGTGGCTCAAACCGTATTGGGAGCCGCATTGATACTGTTGCAAAAAGGGACGCATCCCGAGACGGAAATCGATAAGGTAACCACTCCCGGAGGAATTACCATCAAAGGCATCAACGAAATGGATGCCGCGGGTTTTACGAACGCCGTCATACGCGCATTAAAAGCAAGCAGCCTCCAATGATGAAATATAAAAGAATAGCTGTAAAAATAGGCAGCAATGTCCTTACGCGTTCGGACGGGACGGTGGATGTTACGCGATTGTCCGCCCTTGTGGATCAGGTGGCCGAATTACGCCGGAAAAACATCGAGGTCATTCTGATTTCTTCAGGAGCGGTGGCTTCGGGAAGAAGCGAAGTGAAAACCGGCCGGAAGATGGATGCCGTATCGTCCCGGCAACTTTATTCCGCCGTGGGACAGGCCAAGCTTATCAACCGGTATTACGAACTGTTTCGGGAATACGGCATGGTTTGCGGACAGGTGTTGACTACCAAGGAAAATTTCAGCACGCGTTATCATTACTTGAATCAAAAAAACTGCATGAGCGTTATGCTCGAAGCCGGAGTGATTCCCATTGTGAACGAAAACGACACCATATCGATTACCGAACTGATGTTTACGGATAACGATGAGCTTTCCGGCCTGATCGCTACCATGATGAATGCCGATGCGTTGATCATATTGAGCAATATCGACGGCATATACAACGGCCGTCCGGACGATCCGCGATCGACGGTCATCCGGCAAGTAGAACCGGGAACGAGGAATATCGACGAGTATATCGGCACGAGCAAGTCGCAGTTCGGCCGGGGCGGCATGCAGACCAAATGCAACATCGCCCGGAAAGTCGCGAAGGAAGGAATCGAAGTGATTATCGCCAACGGCAAACGGGACGGGATTTTGCCGGAAGTGCTGTCGGGCGACGGCGAGGTCGTATGTACCCGGTTCGTGCCGGCCGAAAAGCCGGTTTCCGGCGTGAAAAAATGGATCGCCCATTCCGACAGTTTCGCCAAAGGTGCCGTTTACGTCAATGCGGGAGCGGCAGAGGCGCTGACCGGCGAACGGGTATCGAGTTTGTTATTCGTCGGGATTACCCGAATTACCGGGGAATTCCGGAAAAACGACATCGTGAACCTGTTCGATGATGCAGGACGCCATATCGGAGTCGGACAGGCTTCCGTTTCCAGCGAGCAGGCTTCCGAATTGATCGGGAAACATAACGCCAAACCTTTCATTCATTACGATTATCTTTGCATTAACGCATGACTATGGATTACGAAGTTCTATTCAATCAGGTAAAAAAAGCCTCTAAAAGTCTGGTCGGACTGACAGACGAACGGATCGACGCGGTATTGGAACGAACGGCTGATCGATTGGAAGCGGCCTGTGCCGACATTATGGCCGCTAATCGGCGGGATTTGGAAAAACTCTCTCCGGACGATCCCCGGTACGACCGGTTGTTGCTCGATGAAGCCAGAATCTCGGCGATCGCCGAAGATACCCGGAATGTCGCCGCATTGGATGCGCCTTCGGGCAAGGTGCTTGCCCGGAGAAGTTTGAGAAACGGACTGGTATTGGAAAAAATAACGGTTCCTTTCGGAGTAATCGGCGTTATCTACGAAGCCCGTCCGAACGTGACTTGCGACGTATTCGCGCTTTGCCTGAAATCGCGCAACGCCTGCGTGTTGAAAGGAGGTTCGGACGCGGAACATTCCAATTCGGCGATCATAAAAATCATTCGGGAAGTCCTGCAGGAACAAGGGATAAATCCGTCGGCGGCTACCCTGCTGCCCTCTTCGCGGGAAGCCGCGTCCGAATTGTTGCGTGCCGTTGAACAGGTGGACCTTATCATTCCGCGCGGCAGTGCGCGACTGATAAGGTATGTCCGGGAAAACGCCAAAGTTCCGGTCATCGAAACGGGAGCCGGTATTTGTCATATTTATTTCGACGAGTTCGGCGATGAAAAGATAGCTCCCCGAATCATCGACAATGCCAAAACCCGGCGGGTAAGCGTCTGCAATGCGCTGGATTGCCTGCTCGTGCATGCGAAAAGAATCGGCGATCTGCCGATATTATGCGGTTTGCTGGCGGATAAAAACGTGACGATACATGCCGACGACCGGGCTTACGCCGCTTTGGAAGGACACTACCCTGTTCGTTTGCTGAAACACAGTACGCGAGAAAGTTACGGAACTGAATTTTTGTCGTACCAGATGGCCGTTCGTACCGTCGATTCTCTCGACGAGGCTTTGGAGCATATCGACCGTTATTCGTCTAAACACAGCGAAGCCATCATCAGCGATAACCGGGAAAATGCGGAACGGTTCGTTCAGGAAGTCGATGCGGCCTGCGTGTATGTGAATGCGCCGACTTCGTTTACCGACGGAGCTCAGTTCGGATTGGGAGCGGAAATAGGCATCAGCACGCAGAAACTGCACGCGCGGGGTCCCATGGCTTTGGCGGAACTGAATACTTATAAATGGGTAATCCGGGGACACGGTCAGATCCGGGAATAGATACATCATCGAACGACTGGTCTTATGGATAAAATGCACTTGTTTTTCGTCCCGTACGGTTACTCGGGAGCCGGCACCTATACCGATCTGCTTGTTTCGTCGTTGCGGAAACGGCCTGAGCTGGTAGTCCATGAAGTGTGTTTGGACGCAGAGTCGGTAGAGGAATTTACCATAGAAGACTGGTCTTCCGAATCGGAAGCGGGAGAAGGCTATCGTTTTCTTTTTCCAGTCATTTCGGCTCCGTTGCGAGTAAATCATCCGGATAAGATTCCCGAATTGTCGTTATTGAAAAAATGGGTAAAAAAAGGAATATCCGTATTCCATTTCAATAGCGAACGCCAATATGACCTTGCCGAACGAGTTCGGAAAATGTTCGGAGTGAAAACGGTATGTACCGTACACTATCTTCCGGTTTATTATACGTGGAACAAATTGGCGGGAAAAAACGGTTACGATCCGGAAACGATTTATCCTTCAGGGAAGCGTTTGACCGAATTGTGCGACCGAACGATTTGCGTAACCCGTTTTGCCCGGGAATGTCTGACCGGATATTACCATCTTTCCGATAAACGGGTAAAATTGGTTTACAACGGTTGTAACGCCCAACGTACTGAGCTTTCCCGAAAGGAGATTCGCAGCCGTTTGGGAATATCTTCGGGAGAGTTCGTCATTTTATTTGTGGGGCGGATAAACCGAAATAAAGGCATTTATCCTCTTCTGAAAGCGTTTGGCCGTCTGGCGGAAGAAACTCGAAATGTCCGGTTGATTTTTGCAGGCGGCGGAGATTTTTCAGAAACTTTTGCTGCCATCGACCGTTATCATGCCCGAATTACATTTTTGGGGAAAGTAGATAAAAATCGGCTGAACGAGCTGTATCGTGCCGCCGATACGGGTGTCATTCCGTCTATCATGGAACAATGCAGTTACGTAGCTTTGGAAATGATGCAGGCGGGTTTACCGGTTATCGCGTCCGATATTCCCGGTTTGAATGAACTGATAATCGATAAAGAAACCGGATTGTTGGTATCCGCCGGGGCCGATCCGGAAAAAAATGAAACGGAACCGATTCGCATAGATATCGCGGGTTTGACGGAGTCTTTACGTTATTTGAAAGAAAACAGATCCATTCGTAAAAAATATGCTCATCAAAGCCGTAAACGTTGGCATGCCCTTTTTCGAACAGAAAAAATGGTTCGGGAAACCATCAAAATTTATAAAGAAGTAATGCAGGAATGAAAAATAATCCTTCAATTTTTTGAAAAGTTATTTATTTCCCGTATATTGCGAATAAATTCAATATAGGACAAGGAGGTGCTTATGAAAATCGTATTCATTCCTACTGCTTCCTTCGCAGTTTTAGCTTAGACTTTCTGCGTAATTAACGGTACGTGTTTTTTCTATTCATCTTTTTAAATCTCTTTGTCTTATGAAAGTTATAACCGTTTA
>CASDZK010000019.1 GCA_949286165.1 uncultured Alistipes sp. | reverse complement strand
ACCGATATATCATCATCATCAACACTCCGGACACGAATAAAAAAGAAATCGGCTGCAACTTCAAAAATTGCAGCCGAATATCATTCTGCATTATGCAAAGAAGCCGACCTCAAAAATTCTCTTTTGGGTCGGCCTCTTTTTCTACGGACTTTTCCGTTAAAACCGCCAAGCGGCCGTCAATTGAATGACACTGTTATGCCCATTGGTCAAACGCACATTGTTTTTCTTTTCGAACGGTTGCGTAAGCCCCACATGATAACGCAAATCGAACATCAATCCGTTTTGGAATTCGTATCCCAACCCTAACAGCAAATCGATATTGGCTCTGTTTATCGAGTTTTTCACATAATTATACGCTGCCGCATCCAAATCTCCCGTAACTTTTTTCTTGACCAGAAATGACCCCTGCGGACCGATCACTACATTAAATCCTTTCGTCAAATAAAACTTCGCCAGCACAGGAATATTGATATAGTTCATGTTGGTTTTAAAACCGGGAGCATCGCTTCCGGCATGTCTGGCCCGGAATTTATGAACCCCCTGCTGGGAATAGAGAACGTCGGCCTCCAATGCGAAATTTTCGTTAAAACGGATATCGCCGAAAATCCCCGCCGTAAAACCGACACGCCACACCGTCGTAATATCCTTGTTCAAAGTGGCTATTATTTCCGACAAGTTCATACCGGCCCGAACCCCGTATCCCAATTGGGCTTGGGAAAAAGCGGCTGTTGCAAACACAAGCAGACACGCAGATAAAAATAACTTTTTCATGGTACTGTTTTTAGTGAATATTCCATTATCCTCATGGTATAACCGGCTCTTCCGACTCCCGTTATACGGTAATGTCGCATCTTGCAACTTTTATGCAAAAAGTGTCTGAAAACAACATCTGCTAATTAATAGTACGGTTTTCTTACCTCTTATGGTATATATTCGAAATAATTTTCTTCCCGGGACCTCCGGCCCGAAAAAATCCGACACGTCCGACAAGGCGCGTCCCTACCTTCCATCCGGTTTTACCCGATCAGCAAATTCTGGACGACATATGCTCCGGCACCCGCCAAATATCCCAGCAGGGCCATCAACGAAATATTCCTGACATACCAGATAAAACTGATCTTTTCGATTCCCATAATAACAACGCCGGCCACAGAGCCGATAATCAGGATGCTTCCGCCCACGCCGGCGCAATACGCCAGAAACTCCCAGAAAGCGCCGTCCTGCACGAAATGGGACAGGTAGGCGGCGTCAGGCGAAGCCGCTACCGCAGAGGCTTCCGCGATCGGATACATACCCATAGCGCCGGCGACCAAAGGCACGTTGTCCACGACAGCGGACAGCAATCCGATAAACAGATTGATCAGATAGATATTATGTACTTTTTCATCGAGAAAAGCAGCCGCCGCATCCAAAATCCCCGTCATCTGCAATGCGGCCACGGCCAGCAAAATCCCCAGAAAAAACAGGATGGTGGGAATATCGATCCGACGAATCACGCGCGGAACCCGGTGCTTCAGCGATTCATCGACGCACTTCATCCGGCCGTACATGATTTCCGTGTACAGCCACATGATGCCCAATGCCATCAAGATTCCCATGAAAGGAGGCAAATGCGTTACCATTTTGAATAACGGAACTACCAGCAGACACCCCACACCCAACAAGAAAATCGAAATCCGCTCTTTCCGCGTCACGATCTGCATGACGGCCGATTCCGTTCCGGTTTCCCGCTGCTGTTTCCGGATCACGCCGTGCAACAGTCGCGAGGCGATCAGCAAGGGAATGACCAGGGAGACCAGACAGGGCAAAATCAACGCGGGAATCAAGGCATTGGTCGTCACGTTTCCGTTTACCCACAACATGATGGTCGTGATATCCCCGATCGGAGACCACGCCCCTCCGCTATTGGCCGCAATGACGATGATGGAAGCATAAATCCACCGCTCCTTGTAATTGGGAATGATCCGGCGTACCAGCATGACCATCACGATAGCCGTCGTCATATTGTCCAGTATGGCCGACATGAAAAACGTAATGAATGCGACGATCCACAGCAACTTATTCTTATCTTTCGTCTTGATCCGGTTGGTCACGAACGAGAAGCCGCCGTGCACGTCCACCAGTTCCACGATGGTCATGGCCCCGATCAGAAAAAACAGCGTTTCCGAAATCTCGCCCAGATGTTCGACGACCTGTACGTCGGTAATGAACCGCACGCATTGTTCCAGCAACGGCAAAGCAGCGATGTCGGGATGTTCCGAAACAAAAAAACGGAACGCCTCTCCGTTCATTTCGGGAACGATCAAAGGAGCCGTGAGTATGTAAATGACCCATAGCAACGTTCCGACCAGCAAAGCCGTCGCCGCTTTATTGACCTGAATTTTATTCTCCAGCGCGATCAAGGCATAGCCTGCCAGAAATACGATAACCATCAAACTCAACATGATTCCTGATATTTTAAACGACTATATGCGAACCGGCCGTCCCAGCCGGAACTTCTGTTTTTTTCCCTCCGACACTTTTATTTCGGCGCTTTTTTATACAGATAAACGGCAATGACGGCAAACAGCAAATTGGGCGTCCATACCGCCAATCCCGGATTCAACACACCGTTCTTGGCGAACTCGTTGGCGAACCGCATGAACAGGATAAAAGAGAAACAAAGCGTGATCCCGATACCGATATGAAGCCCCGTGCCGCCGCGTACTTTCCGCGAAGAAAGCGAGACCCCGATCAGCGTGAGTATGAACGTGGACATGGGATAAGCGTACCGGTTATGTTCTTCCACTTTGAAAACGGCGATCATATCGGACCCTTTCCGTTCCTGCTCGTCGATAAATTTCCGCAACCGGGAAATGTTCAATGTTTGAATGTAGTTCTCCACCTTCCCGATCTCGTTATCGGACAAATTGATCAACGTGTCCAGCCGTTGTTTCTTGTACAGATAAGCGGAATCCCCGTCATAAACCGTCTCGATGTATTTCGGGGCTTTCCATCGGCGGGTTTTCGTGTCGAACGACGGATTCCGGGCCGCCAGGCTCGACACGATCTGCCCGCTGTCGTACGTTTCCAACACCATGAAATCCGCGTTTTTTCCGATATTGTTGTACCCCTGGATATAAATATACGTATCGGGCGTAATCTGCCGATAGGTATGTTCTTCGTAATTATTTTTCAACCCTTTTTTCAAGTATTCGCTCTCGAAGTCGATCCGCCGCTGGTTCGCTCCCGGAATAACGAACAGATTGAGAATCAAACTGATCAACGTAATGAACAGGGCTGAAATAAAATAGGGCCACATGACCCGTCCGAAACTGACCCCACCGGACAAAATGGCGATAATTTCCGTGTTATAGGCCATTTTCGAAGTAAAAAAGATAACCGAAATAAAGGTAATCAGGCCGCTGAACTGGTTGATGAAATAGGGGACGAAATTAAGGTAATAAGAAAAGGCGATCTTGGAAAGAGGAGCGTCCAACTCCATAAAGTCGTCCATCTTCTCCACAGCGTCGAACACGACCAGAATGACGACGATCAACAGAATGGCGAAAGCGTACGTCCCGATGAATTTCCGGATGATGTACCAGTCCAATATGCCTATTTTCAATTTTCTGATATTCATTCGCTCGTCCTTTTAAAGCCGGTTCGACAACTGCCGTACCATCTCCTCCTTCCACGGTTTGAACGTGCCGGCCACGATTCGCCGCCGCGCCTCCCTGACCAACTGCAGATAAAAAGCGAGATTGTGCAAAGAGGCTATCTGGGCCGCGAGCATCTCGCCCGCGATCGTCAAATGGCGCAGGTAAGCCTTGCTGTACGTGCGATCGACGAAACAATCGCTCCGTTCGTCGATAGGGGAGAAGTCGTACTGCCATTTCTTATTACGGATATTGATGATGCCGTTCCATGTGAACAACATGCCGTTGCGCCCGTTGCGGGTAGGCATCACGCAATCGAACATGTCCACCCCCCGGTCGATGGCTTCCAATATGTTGACCGGCGTTCCCACCCCCATCAGGTAACGGGGCCGGTCTTCCGGCAATACGGCATTCACGACTTCGATCATGTCGTACATCACGGGAGCGGGTTCGCCTACGGCCAGCCCTCCGATCGCATAGCCGTCCGCTCCGAACTGTTTCGCGAACTCGGCCGCCCGAACGCGCAGATCCGGATAAGTGCATCCCTGCACGATGGGAAACAACGACTGCCCATGCCCGTATTTCGGTTCCGTCTGTCGGAACCGTTCGAAGCAACGTTCGAGCCAGCGGCAAGTCAATGACAGCGATTTTTCGGCATATCCGTATTCCGCGGTCCCCGGCGGACATTCATCGAAAGCCATCATGATATCGGCGCCGATGGTCCGTTGCGTATCGATCACGTTTTCCGGCGTAAACAGATGTTTCGACCCGTCGATGTGCGAGCTGAAACGGCATCCCTCTTCGGTCAGCTTGCGGCTGGAAGCGAGAGAAAACACCTGAAAACCGCCGCTATCGGTCAGGATGGGACGATCCCACGAAGAGAACCGGTGCAATCCGCCGGCCCGCTCCAGCACGTCCAGTCCCGGACGCAGATAAAGATGATAGGTGTTGCCCAAAATGATTTCGGCATCCGCTTCTCCGATCAGATCGCGATGAAAAACCCCTTTTACCGTCGCCGCCGTTCCCACCGGCATGAATATGGGCGTACGGATCGTTCCGTGACCGGTCGTTATCACGCCCGCCCGGGCTTTCGTAGCAGCCTCCGCCGAAGTATGTTCCAGTGAAAACGTCATGACATGAATTTTAGTTCGGAATAGAGTAGTCCCACCCTCCGGCTACACATAGCTCGAATTGTCGAAACAATGGGTGCAAAGCTGTTCCTTGGGCAACCCGATGGCTTTGACCAGATCGTCGATATGCTGGAATTTCAATGTGGTCAGCTTCAGATGTTCGCGCATCCGTTCCACCATTACCTTGTATTTTTGCGAATCCGGCCGGGTATATTCCGCCAACAGTTCGTCCGTCAGGTTTTCGGTTCCTTCGATATCGCGGATAATCCGGCGCGTAAAGAGGTCGAACGACGAACGCGACGAAGAAAAATTCAAGAAACAGCAGGGAAACACCAGCGGCGGACAAGCAATGCGCATGTGGATTTCCCGGATGCCGCTGTCAATCAGTTTGACCACATTGTCTTTCAGCTGAGTGCCGCGGACGATGGAATCGTCCAAAAACACCACGCTTTTGCCTTCCGTCAGTTCCTTGTTAGGAATCAGCTTCATCTTGGCCACCAGATCCCGCATTTTCTGGTTCTGGGGCATGAAGCTCCGGGGCCACGTAGGGGTGTATTTCACGAACGAACGCTTATAGGGAATCCTTTTCCCGTTGCTGTATCCGATGGCGTGGCCCACGCCCGAATCGGGAATGCCCGCCACGAAATCGGGATTCGTATCGGCATCGCGGTCCGCAAGGACCTCTCCGCAACGATAACGCGATACCTCCACATTGATTCCTTCGTAATACGACGACGGATAACCGTAATAGACCCACAGAAACGAACATATCTGTTTTTTCGAACCCGGAGCGATGACCTGCGCCACACCCGTATCGGTCATATAAACGGCCTCTCCCGGGCCTAAATCGCGTACCCGGTTGTATCCCAAATTGGTAAAGGAAGACGACTCGAAAGCGGCTACATAACCGTCCTCGTTACGTCCCAGAACGATCGGAGTACGGCCGTATTTGTCGCGGGCGGCGTAAATTCCCGTTTCCGTCAAAATCAACATGCTGCACGACCCTTTCACGCACTCCTGCACCTTCCGGATCCCCTCTTCGAAAGAGCCGGAACGGGAAATGAGAATGGCGACCAGTTCCGTAGCGTTGTAAGTCGATCCGGATAACTCGGCGAAATGCATCCGTTCCGACAGAATCTCACGCGCCAGCTCCTCCAGATTATCGATCCGGCCCACCGTTACCAACGAAAACCGGCCGATACGCGACGTGACGGTAATGGGTTGGGACTCGCTGTCGGAAATGACTCCGACCCCCAGTTTCGACCCCTCGAAACGATCGAGGTCCGGTTCGAACTTGTTCCGGAAATAGGCGTTCTCGATGCTGTGTATCGAACGCACGAACTTTTCTCCGTCGAAAAAGGCCATTCCGGCCCGTTTGGTTCCCAAATGCGAGTGATAGTCGGTCCCGTAAAAGACGTCTCCGACACACTCCCTGCGTGAAACGCAACCAAAAAATCCACTCATCCCTCTCTATGTTTGATTATTCCGTCGCCGGCAAACACCTGCCGGACCTCTCCCGGCCATGTTCCCGCGCCATATAAAAACCTTTGCCTATCTAATCAGGGCGATAAATTCCTCCCGCGTCTTCTGTTGTTTCAGGAAAACGCCGGTAAACGCCGAAGTGGTCGTCAGCGAATTTTGTTTCTGCACTCCCCGCATTTGCATACACATGTGCGACGCCTCGATGACCACGGCCACCCCCATCGGGTCCAACGCCTCCTGAATGCAGTCGCGTATCTGCACCGTCAAACGTTCCTGCACCTGCAAACGACGGGCGTAGGCCTCCACCACCCGGGCGATTTTGGAAAGGCCCGTAATGTATCCGTTCGGGATATAGGCCACATGGGCCTTCCCGTAAAACGGCAGCAGATGGTGTTCGCACAGCGAATACAGTTCGATGTCCTTTACGATGACCATATGCCGGTAATCTTCGTTGAATTTGGCCGACAGCAATATGCTTTTCGGATCCTGCCGGTATCCCTGCGTAAAAAACGCCATGGCTTTCGCCGCCCGTTGAGGCGTTCTCAAAAGCCCTTCGCGGTCCGCATTTTCCCCCAACAGCTCCAATATGGCACGATAATGGCCCTGCAGTCGGGCAATTACCGTTTCGTCATACTTTTCCTCCTGCAAATAAGCCGGCATTCCCGACGTCTCCGTATTCCCCATAAACCTTGTTCGTTTCTCCTGATTCGGCACAAAGGTACATAAAATAATAAAAATAATCAGGAAACCCAAGAACGTAAAACGGCAACCTTTTTTCTTAAAAATTCATCCGACCCGAATTTCCTACCGGAAAAATCCATTTCCACACCGTAAATCCCCATTCCCTATTCCGGAATTATCTTTCTTAATCTCTTAAATATTTTCTATCTTTGTATCCATAAATCGCTCATAATCCATATAAAATCGATATATGAAGAAAACTATTGCTTTCTTTAAGCATCATTCTGTTTTACCGATAATCCGTCATACAGCGACAGCAGTATGCTGTTTCCTATTCAATGCATGCAACGACCATACGGACCTGCACTCTCCCAATAATAAAATTTCCGTAAATTATAACGACCAAAAAGAATTTATCGTTACCTATAACCGCAACGACAGTATCGTTCCCGTTCTGACCCTTTCGGAATTAGGGTTATCGCTATCCGGCAAAGCCGACGATTTTGAGCTCGTTTCGTCGTCCGACGCCGTACCGGTTCGGGACGACTATCGCATGTCAAGCGGAAAACGCCGGAACTGTTTCAACGAAGGAGTCGAACGAACCTATCGCTTCATCAATTCCGACAATATCCGTTTAGACGTCATTTTCCGGGTATATAACGACGGAATCGCCTTTCGTTATGTTTTCCCCGATACGGCATGCACTTTAGAAATTACCGACGAATCGACGACTTTCATCGTTCCCCGGCAAATTAAACGCTGGACGCAAAAATTAAATCAGGCTTACGAAGATTTCTATCCGATGAATACCGACGGAATAGGAAACAATAAAGAGGGACAATGGGGTTTTCCCGCCTTATTCGAAATCTGCGATTCCACTTACGTTCTTTTATCGGAAGCCGACATCGGAAAAGGGAATTGCGGTTCATGGCTGACGAATCGCGAAAACAGATCGGCGTATAAAATACAAATGTCCGAGCACAAACTGTCTTGCGACAAAGAATGGCGTTCCGCATGGCGCACGGCGATCATCGGGTCCCTGGCCGATATCGTGGAATCCACATTGATTACCGATGTAAGCGAGCCGTGCAAAATACGAGATACATCATGGATAAAACCGGGAGTCGTCTCATGGATATATTGGGCCGAGAATCACGGATCAAAAGATTACCGAATCGTAAAAAAATACATCGATTTCGCCGAAGAATTCAATCTTCCTTATGTTTTAATCGATTGGGAATGGGATCAAATGGGAAACGGCGGAGATTTATCCGATGCCCTGAATTACGCAAAACAGAAAAAAATAAATGCGTTGTTATGGTATAATTCCTCTACGGCATGGTGCGGAGCGGGTCCCCTCTACCGATTGAACTCTCCCGAATCGCGAAAAAAAGAATTCGCCTGGCTGAATGCGCAAGGGGTAAAGGGCGTAAAGATCGATTTCTTCAACCAGGACAGTCTAACAACGATGAACTATTTCATCGATATTTTGGAAGATGCAGCAGAGAATCATTTGTTAGTCAATTTCCACGGAGCAACGATTCCCAGAGGATGGCAAAGGACCTATCCAAACATGATGAGCGTAGAAGGGGTATATGGAGCGGAATGGTACAACAACAACGCGACATTGACCGACAATGCGGCATGGCACAACTGCACGCTGCCGTTTACGCGCAACGTGGTAGGCCCCATGGATTATACCCCTTGCACATTTACCGATTCGCAATACCCCCATATAACCTCCAACGGACATGAATTGGCTTTATTGACCGTATTCGAATCGACATTGCAGCATTTGGCCGACAGGCCGGAAGGTTACCGGATGCAACCCGCTGAAATAAAAGATTTCATTTCAGACCTTCCGACCGTATGGGACGACACGAAACTGATAAGCGGTTACCCCTCGGACCACATCATCATAGCGCGAAAAAACGGGAAGGACTGGTATATAGCCGGACTGAACGGAACGAACAACGATCGTACTTTTTCTTTCAATCTGGACTTCATACAAGGTTCGGCAAAAAAAATAAAACTCTTTGCCGACGGAAAAACTTCCCGGGAATTCCATATCGAAGAAATCCCCGCGGAAACTCGGGACCTAACTGTCCAATGTCTTCCTCGCGGAGGTTTTACCCTGACGGTCCGTATGGAATAACTTCTTCTTTTTTCATCTCGGTTCAATGACCGGAATTGAGGCAATGCTCAACAAATTCGATAATCGTGTTCGAAACTCCGCTAAAAATCAATCATCGGAATAAAAACGCATTCGTTCCATATATCCGGTCTGTAACTTCTTCCTGCCCATTTTTCGAAAATCCGCAGTGAAAAAATCCAGACTTCAAATGCGTATTTGGTCCGACTTTCGCAACTACATTTTCAGAACTCGCAAAAATTTCGTTTTCCTATCCCGAAACGCTCCTTTCAAACGAGTTTAATACCTCTTTTTTCATATCAAGGACAATAAAAAGCCCAACTAATTCATACTGAAAGCTATTCATAAAAATTTATTATGACAAAAAATATCCGATTCAGATTTTCTCAAGAAATATTTTACTGTGATTCAATTAACAATACAAAAATTTCTTTTTATATTTGCAGTGTGGAAAGTTGTGAAAATAGAGCATTAAGAACATTATAACTTTTTTATTATGGCAACAATTGATTTAAGCAAGTACGGCATTACTGGCGTGACCGAGATTGTCTACAATCCGTCTTACGAACAGCTGTTCAAAGACGAAACCGATCCCTCGCTGACGGGATTCGACAAAGGAGTCGTAACCGAATTGGGCGCAGTGGCGGTAGATACGGGCGTATTTACCGGACGTTCTCCCAAAGACAAATACATCGTAAAAGACGCTACCACCGAAAACACGATCTGGTGGACTTCCGACAAGGCGAAAAACGACAACAAACCCATTTCGCAGGAAGTATGGAACAGCCTGAAAGCGTTGGTAGCCAAAGAACTGTCGAACAAGAAACTGTATGTAGTAGATACGTTCTGCGGAGCGAATGCCGACAGCCGCATGAAAGTCCGTTTCATCGTGGAAGTGGCATGGCAGGCTCACTTCGTGAAAAACATGTTCATCCGTCCGACGGAAGAGGAACTGGCCAACTACGGCGAACCCGATTTCGTGGTCATGAACGGCTCCAAAACCACCAATCCCAACTGGAAGGAACAGGGATTGAACTCCGAAAACTTCGTAGCCTTCAACCTGACCGAAAAAATACAGGTCATCGGCGGAACGTGGTACGGCGGAGAAATGAAAAAAGGGATGTTCTCCATGATGAACTACTTCCTGCCGCTGAAAGGCATCGCCTCCATGCACTGTTCCGCCAACATGGGCAAGGAAAAGAAAGACGTGGCCATCTTCTTCGGCCTTTCCGGAACGGGCAAAACCACGTTGTCCACCGACCCGAAACGGGAATTGATCGGCGACGACGAACACGGTTGGGACGATCAGGGAGTGTTCAACTTCGAAGGCGGCTGCTACGCCAAAACCATCAACCTCGACCCGAAATCGGAACCTGACATCTATGCGGCCATCAAACGGGACGCACTGCTGGAAAACGTGACCGTATTGCCCGACGGCAAAGTGGATTTCAGCGACGGTTCGAAAACGGAAAACACCCGCGTTTCCTATCCGATCTACCACATCGAAAACATCGTGAAACCGGTGTCCAAAGGCGGTCCCGCACAAAAAGTGATCTTCCTGACAGCCGACGCGTTCGGGGTAATGCCTCCCGTATCCAAGCTGACTCCGGAACAAACCAAATATTACTTCCTGTCCGGATTTACCGCTAAACTGGCGGGAACCGAACGCGGCGTGACCGAACCCACCCCGACCTTCTCCGCATGCTTCGGCGCGGCCTTCCTGTCGCTGCACCCGACGAAATACGCGCAGGAACTGGTTAAACGGATGAACGCTTCCGGCGCTACCGCCTACATGGTCAATACCGGATGGAACGGAACCGGCAAACGTATCTCCATCAAGGATACCCGCGGCATCATCGACGCTATTCTGGACGGTTCCATCGAAAAGGCGGAATGCAAGAACATTCCCTATTTCAACTTCTCCGTTCCTACCGCATTGCCGGGCGTGGATCCCAAAATCCTCGATCCGAGAGACACTTACGCCTCCGCAACGGAATGGGAAACGAAAGCGAAAGACTTGGCGTCGCGCTTCATCAAGAACTTCGAAAAATACACCGACAACGAAGAAGGCAAGAACCTCGTAAAAGCAGGTCCTCAACTGTAATCGTAAACGGTACATGCAATAAAAAATCCGGACGGGAAACCCGTCCGGATTTTTTATTGCCCACGCGAACGTTGAAAGGGTAGTGTCCAAACTTAAAAATCGGCAGCCTCCGCCAGCAGGTCGCAGGTTTCCTCGATCTGCTGTTCCGTAATGATCAAGGGAGGTGCGATCCGCATCGCGGTATCGCAAAACAAAAACCCCTCGGTCACAACGCCCCGTTCCACGGCACGCGCCACAACCCGGTCCCGTACGGCCGTATCGCCGAAATCCGCGGCGATCATCAAACCGGCCGCCCGGATTTCCTTTACCCGAGGCAGCCGTTCCAATCGTTTCACGAACTGTTCGGATTTGGCCGGGACCCGTTCCATCAATCCCTGTTTCAAAATATAATCCATAGCGGCCAGCCCTGCCGCACAACATACCGGATGCCCGCCGAAAGTGGTAATATGTCCCAACACCGGGTTGAAAGTCAAAGTATTCATGACCTCGTACTGGGCGGCGAAACCGCCGAGCGGCATGCCTCCCCCCATCGCCTTGGCCATGCAGACGATATCGGGTGCCACCCCGAAATATTCCCACGCGAACATCTTTCCCGTTCGTCCGAAACCGCTCTGTATCTCGTCGAATATCAGCAATGCCCCCGTATCGGAACAACGGCGGCGCAACGCCTTCAAAAAGTCGGGATCGGGAATGCGGAATCCCCCTTCCCCCTGTATCGGTTCGATGATTACCCCCGCCGTACGGTCCGTAATCCGTTCCAGCGCAGCTGTATCATTAAAAGGCAGCCGGCGGACGTCCGGCAACAGCGGACGGAAGGCCGTTTTATAATACTCGCTGCCCATCACGCTCAACGCCCCCTGGGTCGAACCGTGGTAGGCATTTTCAAATGAAACCAACTCGGTGCGTCCCGTATAGCGTTTCGCCAATTTCAGGGCCCCTTCCACCGCTTCGCTACCCGAATTGACGAAATACACGCAATCGACGCCTTCCGGCAAAAAACGGCCGATCCGCCGGGCATACTCCACCTGAGGCGTCTGGATCATCTCCCCGTACACCATCAAATGCATGTAATCCCGCGCCTGAGCGCACACCGCCTCCACGACCTGCGGATTGGCGTGTCCCACGTTGCTGACCGACACTCCCGAAATCAAATCGACATACCGCTTCCCTTCCGGAGTGTATAAATAAATACCTTCCGCCCGTTCCACCGGAATCCCCATCGGCACGGGCGAGGTTTGCCCTACATAACGCAAGAACAAATCGGCTAATTTTTTCATATTCCCTCGATTCTATATTACAACAGATAATCCGACAACGATATGCCCGCTTCGCGATTCCGCCAACCGGGCACATAACGGTCCAGCAACGGCTTGGAATCGCGCAGGCTGCGGCATATCCACCGGTAAAACACCCGCTCCCGTTCCTCCGGCGTCATCCGCCAATCCGACACTTCCGCCCGAACCCGTTCCGTCAGGGAATGGAGCAGGGTAGCGGCGCACACCGAGAGATTGAGACTTTCTACGAATCCGTACATGGGAACGCAGATAAAGGCGTCCGCCGAATGCCGCACCTCATCGCTGATTCCTTGCCGTTCGGTTCCGAAAAACAGGGCGAACTTTCCTGCCGACACGTCGAACGTCCGCGGTGTAAAACCGCCGTAATGCGGCGATGTGGCCACGATGCGGTAGCCGGCTTCGCGCAAGGCGGCAATGGCCGGCGCGCTGCCCCCGCCCTGAGAACGGTAACGGCAAATATCCACCCATTTGTCCGATCCCCGCACGATATCCCGGTTCGGACGAAAACAGACCCGGTCCTCCACCACATGAATATCCTGTACGCCGAACGCGTCGCAACTCCGAACGACGGCGCTGGCATTCTGGGGATAAAACACGTTTTCCAAACAAACGGTCAGATAACGCGTACGGTCTTCCAACACCCGCCGCAACGTCGCCGCCCGGCCGTCGTTCATGAACCGGAGCAGGTAATCGGTACGGTCCAGCAGCTCCTCCCGCGTCATTTCCCTATTTTCTGTATTTGTCATCGTCCTCCATCATTTTCAGGTAACTGACGTACCGTTCCGGAGCGATCCGCCCCGCCTCCACGGCCGCCTTGACCGCGCAATAAGGCTCATGGGTATGCGTACAGTTATAAAAGCGGCACTCCGCCGCTTCCCGGAACAGGTCGGGAAAATAGCGGGCCAGTTCCTTGGCGTCGGCATCCACGATGCCGAACCCCTTGATTCCCGGCGTGTCGATCAGATAACCGCCGCCCGGCAAAGGAAACATTTCGGAAAAAGTAGTCGTATGTTTTCCCTTGCGGTGGTAATCGGAAATATCTCCCGTCCGTATCTCGAATTCAGGAATCAGCGTTCCGATCAGCGTCGATTTTCCCACGCCCGAATGACCGGAAAACAGCGACACCCGTCCTTTCATCATCTCCTCCAACCGGTCCATGCCCTGCCCGTACAAGGCCGAAACTTCCAATACCCGGTAACCCGCTCCTTCGTAAACGGCATGAAAATCCGCGACGGCTCCGGCAAAAGCAGGATCGCCGAACAGGTCGATCTTGTTCAGAAGAATCGTCACGGGAACCCGGTACATCTCGCAGGTTACCAGGAAACGGTCGATAAATTCCGGGCTCGTCGGCGGGAAATCCAGCGTAACTACCAGAAACGCCTGATCCACGTTGGCGGCAATGATATGCGCTTCCCGCGACAGGTTGGTCGCCCGGCGGATCACGTAATTTTTCCGGGGTTCTACCGCCGTAATCGTTCCTACCGCACCTTCCTCCGTCTCTTCCGTATCGAAAACCACCCAGTCGCCTACTGCCACGGGATTGGTGGTGCGTATCCCTTTCAGACGCAAACGTCCCCGAATGCGGCAACGGAACGTTTCTCCGTCTCCGTCCGCCGCCTCCACCAGATACCAGCTTCCCGTGCTTTTCATGACACGTCCCCTACGCATCGGCACCTCCCTCCTGCGGTTCTGCAACCGTTTTTTCGGGAACTTTCCCGTTCTCTTCCGGTTTTTTCCGGCCCGCTTCATTCTCCAAATCCCGCTTCACTTCGCGGTAATAATGTCGGACGGACCCCAGATAGGGAAACACGGCATCGGAAAGCCCTTCAAAATAACCGTACAGTTTCGATTCCGCAATGTATTTCCGGTCGATGGGTCCCTCTTCCGTACTGAACTTGTCCAGATAGGAAAGAACGATACCCGCTATCAACGCCACTTTCAGCACCGAAGCCGCGGCTCCCAGCAAACTGTTGAGCGTGCCGAATCCCGTAAACCGAAGCACATGGCTGGCGATACGTGCGGCGATTCCTATCGCCAGCAGAGCGACCAGCAACAACAGCACGAACGAAACGACATATCCCACCGTATCGGACAGGGAAAGCCATTCCGCCAGTTGCCAAGCGAACTTATAGGCCAGATAAGCCCCTACGATGACGCCCAAAATGCCGCACAACTCGATCACGAGCCCGTTGCAGAACCCTTTATAGGCGGCATACAGCAACATTACGATCAATATGATGTCCGTAATATTCATACCTTCCGATCGTTCCCCGCTCAGTTCGAATGACGGGAGAAAGAGACCTTCGGCGCGCGCTTGAACTCCTTTTCCCGGTCGAACAGGTAACGATAAGTCACATGCGTTTTGTATTTACGCGCTCCTACATAAGTTTCCACCACCCGGATCATCAACGGGTTGAAATCGCCGATCCAGGCCAACTCCAGATGCTTGTAATGCGTCGGTCTGGAATTGATCTCCAACTTGAAACAGTCGATCATGCCCGATTCCACGCCTTTGCCCTGAAATTCAGGCGCCACGGCGAAAGTCAGTCCTTCTATGATATTGCAGGATTTCCGGATCTTGAGATGGTACAGGAATTTCAGTTTGGCCCACCATCCGAATTTCCCGTTCAAATGCCGGATCGCCCCGTTCAAATCGGGAACCATAATGAAAAACCCGATCGGTTCTCCCCGGTAATAGGCGAAATAAATCAGCCGTTCATCGATGATCGGCTTCATCTTGGACAGCAGATGCCTTACCTGTTCTTCCGTCATTTCGGGCACGCCGTTGAACTTGGCCCACGCCTTATTGTAAATCGTCCGGAAATCTTTGGCGACTTTATCCAGCTCCTTTTTCCGGATGTACCGGAATTCGTAGTCGGGGTTCTCCCGCAACCTTTTCGCTTTCTCTACCAGTATGGGACTGATGGTCTCGCCCCGCAAGTCGCGGTAAAACGAATATTGGTTGATGTAATTCCGAAACCCGTAATCCTCGAACAAATCCTTGTAATAAGGCGGATTATAATTCATTCCATAAACGGGCGCGCCGAATCCTTCGGCCAACACGCCCCACCACTGGTTGCGATCGCCGAAATTAATCGATCCGTCCATCGCTTCCATGCCTTTGGCAATCAACCATTCCCGGGCCGCATCGAACAACACGCCCGCCGCCTCGCGGTCGTTTACGCATTCGAAAAAACCGCATCCGCCGGTAGGCTGCTCGTTCTCTTCCGCCACCCTCTTGTTGTAAAAGGCGGCGATGCGCCCCACGTATTCGCCGGCCTCGTTTTTCAGATTCCAACGAATCGCTTCCCCCTCTTCGAACAACTCGTTTTTCTTCGGATCGAACACGTTTTCGATATCGTCATCCAACGGCCGTATCCAATTTTTGTCGCCCCGGTATATCCTGACCGGGACTTCCAAAAACGCACGCTCCGCTTTTTTGTCCTTTACTTCTTCCAAGAAATATTTTGCCATATTTTTCGTATTTTTGCCTTCAAAGTTAATGATTTTGTTCAGAACAAAATGAAAAAAGCATTCATCACGGCATCCGCCCTTCTGACGGTCGGATGCACCTCTTCCGAAATAAAAAACACGGAACAGGAAGATTTCAAATGGCAAATCGACCGATTCGACGACATCAAGGTTCTCCGCTACCGGATTCCCGATTTCGACTCCTTGTCCCTGTCCCAGAAAAAGCTGGTTTATTACCTTTCCCAGGCGGCGTTGTGCGGAAGGGACATCTATTTCGACCAGAACTGCAAGTACAACCTGCCCGTCCGGCATACGCTGGAGGCTGTCTTTACCGGCTACGAAGGCGACCGCGAAACGCCCGAATTCAAGGCGTTCGAAAAATACCTGAAAAAAGTATGGTTCGCCAACGGCATACATCATCACTATTCCAACGAGAAATTCACGCCCGGATTTTCGGAAGCGTATTTCAAAACGCTGGTAGCCGGAACACCCGCACTGAAAGGCTCGGAAGAAACCGTAAAAACCATTCTCCCGGTCATCTTCGATCCCGAGCTGTACAAGGTCCGCGTGACCCACGACGGTTCCGTCGATATGATACAGGCGTCGGCCAACAACTTTTACGAAGGCGTTACCCAAGAAGAAGCGGAGCGGTTTTACGCCTCCCGGTTCGACCCGTCCGACCCCGAACCCGTTTCGCACGGCCTGAACAGCCGGTTGGTCAAGGAAAACGGCGTGCTGACCGAACAGGTATGGAAAGTGGGAGGCATGTATTCCCCCGCCATCGAAAAAATCGTCCATTGGCTGAAAAAAGCGGCGGAAACGGCGGAAAATCCCCGCCAGAAAGCCACGATCGAAACCCTGATCGAATACTATGAAACCGGCGACCTCAAAACCTTCGACAAATACAACATCCTCTGGGTGGAAGACCTCGATTCCCAAGTCGATTTCATCAACGGATTCATCGAAACCTACGAAGACCCCCTGGGTTACAAGGCTTCGTGGGAAAGCACGGTAAACTTCAAAAATCTCGAGGCCACCAAACGCACGGAACTGCTCAGCCGAAACGCCCAATGGTTCGAAGACCACTCTCCGATAGACGACAAATACAAGAAAAAAGAGGTCAAAGGCGTATCGGCCAAAGTCATTACCGTCGCCCAACTGGGCGGCGCCTGTTATCCGGCCACGCCCATCGGCATCAACCTGCCGAATGCCGACTGGATCCGGAAAGAGTACGGCTCGAAAAGCGTGACCATACAGAACATTACCTACGCCTATGCACAGGCCGCGCAAGGCGACGGTTTCGCCGAAGAGTTCATCTTCAGGGAAATGGACCGCGAACTGGCCAAACAATGGGGAACGCTGGCCAACGACCTGAGCGTGGATCTGCACGAATGCCTGGGACACGGTTCCGGCCAACTCGCGCCGGGAATCAAAGGGGACGAGCTGAAAAATTACGGTTCGACGCTGGAGGAAGCCCGGGCCGATCTTTTTTCCCTGTACTACATCGGGGATCCCAAACTGGTGGAATTGGGCGTCATGCCCTCGCTGGACGTCATGAAGACCGAATACAATACGTACATGTTCAACGGCTTGATGGGACAGCTTACCCGCATAGAACCCGGCAAAGACATCATCGAAGCCCATATGCGCAACCGGCAGTTGATCGCCCGCTGGTGCTATGAAAAAGGAAAAGCGGAGAACGTGGTGGAAATGTTCCGGCAGGGAGGCAAAAGTTATGTCGTAGTAAACGATTACGAAAAACTGCGCGCGCTCTTCGGCGACCTGCTGCGCGAAATACAACGTATCAAATCGGAAGGCGATTTCGAAGCGGGACGACAGCTCGTAGAGGGTTACGCCGTCAAAGTCGATCCGGAACTGCACCAAGAAGTTCTGGAACGCTATGCGAAACTGGATTTAGCGCCTTACAGCGGATTCGTCAATCCCGTATTGACGCCGGTCGAAAAGAACGGGGAAATCGTGGATATCGTCGTCGAATATCCGGACGACTATGCCGAACAGATGCTGTATTACTCCTCCGAATACGGTTTCCTTTAAAAAACGAAAGTTTGCATACGGACATTCCGGAGCCGGTTGAAAACACGAAAAGGCCCGTTCGACAAACGTGCATGACAAAGCGACCATGCGGCGGAAACGGTTGTTTCCGCCGCATGGTCGCTTTCCGACAGTCGGGCATTATTTCGAAATACCGAGAAAACGGATTTATCGGGGCAATTTAGCCAATGTACGCTGCAAAGCATACATTTTGTCGCGATATTCCGTTGCCTTGGCGAAATCGAGCTCTTTTGCCGCTTCTTCCATTTTTTGCCGGGTCATGTCGATCAACGCTTTCAGTTTCTCCGGATCGTACGCCTCGTAAAAGACCTCTTCGCCATCGGCTACCTGACGGAGCAGGGTAGTGTTTTCCGAATCGTAATAGGCGATTTCCGTCTCATTTTCCGGTTCTTTCCTCGCCAATACGTTGTCATTGCGGTCTTTGACGATTTGCTGGGGAACGATCCCATGTTCTTTGTTATACAGCTCCTGCTTCCTCCTTCTGGACTCGGTCTCCGCAATGGTTTGCCGCATGGCATCCGTAATCTTGTCGGCAAACATCAACACGCGGCCGTTCACGTTCCGGGCGGCGCGGCCCACCGTTTGCGTCAAAGACCGGCTGGACCGCAGGAACCCCTCCTTATCGGCATCCATAATGATAACCAATGCCACCTCCGGCATATCCAGCCCTTCCCGCAACAGATTCACGCCGATCAGCACGTCGTACAGCCCCTTGCAAAAATCGTCCAGAATGACGATCCGTTCCAGCGTATCGATATCGGAATGGATATACCGGCAACGAATGCCGATGTTTTCCAGATATTTCGTCAATTCTTCGGCCATCCGCTTGGTCAACGTGGTAATCATGACCCGTTCGTCCTCTTTCACGGCCTTGTGTATCTCTTCCACCACCCGGTCGATCTGGTTGTCGATGGGCAGAACGGTAATGGTAGGGTCGAGCAGTCCGGTGGGACGAATGAACTGTTCCACAACCACCCCTTCGCAACGGCACAATTCGTATTCGGCGGGCGTCGCGCTCACATACAACACCTGCCCGGTCAACCGTTCGAACTCCTCGAATTTTAACGGACGGTTATCCAATGCCGACGGCAACCGAAACCCGTAGTCCACCAGATTGGTCTTCCGCGAAAAGTCCCCGCCGTACATCGCCCGTATCTGGGGAATCGTCACATGGCTTTCGTCGATAATCATCAGGTAATCCTTCGGGAAATAGTCGATCAGGCAAAAGGGACGGCTGCCGGCGCTCCGGCCGTCGAAATAACGGGAATAGTTCTCGATGCCGGAACAGTATCCCACCTCCTTGATCATCTCCAGATCGTATTCCACCCGGCTTTTCAACCGCTTGCTTTCCACCGTTTTTCCCAGAGACTCCAACTCCTGCAGGCGTGCCGTCAGATCATCCTGTATTTCATGAACGGCCCGATCGATGCGTTGCCGGGTCGTCACGAAATTATTGGCGGGAAATATCTTGATGCTGTTCAACCGGTCGATGCGGCTGCCGCTGACGGGATCGATGGAAAAAATCTCTTCTATTTCGTCGTCGAAAAACAATATGCGGTAGGCTTTGTCGTCGTAAGCGACGTAAATATCTACCGTGTCGCCTTTTACCCGGAACGTGCCGCGCTTGAACTCGATCTCGCTCCGGTTGTACAACGCGTCGGTCAGCCGATGGAACAACCGGATACGGTTCATTCGTTTCCCCACTTCGATTTCGATGGTATTTTCATGGAAATCGCTCGGATTGCCGATACCGTACAGGCAGGATACCGAAGAGACCACCACCACGTCGCGGCGACCGGAGAGCAGGGTAGTGGCCGTACTCAGCCGCAACTTCTCGATTTCGTCGTTAATGGCCAGGTCCTTTTCGATATAAGTGTCCGATTGGGGGATATAAGCTTCCGGCTGATAATAATCGTAATACGATACGAAATACTCCACGGCGTTGTCGGGGAAAAAACCTTTGAATTCCGCGAAAAGTTGTCCGGCCAGCGTTTTGTTATGGCTGAGCACCAGTGTAGGACGATTCATCCGCTCGATCACATTAGCCATGGTAAACGTCTTTCCTGAACCGGTCACTCCCCACAACGTAACGGCGTTGTCTCCCCGCCTGAAGCTATCCGTAATTTCACGAATGGCCTGCGGCTGGTCGCCTGTCGGCGTATATTCCGATTGTAGTTTGAAATTCATTTATAATCGACTAATTGTAAAACGCATAACAGCCAGAACATCGATATCCGGCTGCTGAAGTCCTCTTTCGCATCTGTCCTTTCCGGATAAGGCTCGACAAAGATATAACATAAAAACGAAAGATAAACGAGAATCCCGAAAGATAAGTGCCCTATCCGTATATTTCGAAAATACGGCCACTTGTTCTTGTCCAAACCGGGAAAATGTCCGCCGTTTTCTCGTCCGAGAAACATAAAATCGCTCAACAAAAACAATCCTTCCGATAACGGTCACAAACGAAGCGACAGTTTCCCCGAACAAACCGAGAGACATGTCTCAAACTCCGCACATGTCGTAAAAACGACGATCCCGACAATGAAAATATTCGATATCTCCGAGATAAAATCTATTTCCTATACAGAAAATTTTCGATGTTGTCCAGGACTTTTCGTGACAACCGCTCCGTACTTTCCGCCGATTTGCCGGCGACTACCGGCGTATAAACGACATTGTCATAAGCTGCCAACTCCGCACCGTACATTCCCATACCGGTTTCATCGCAGAAATAAAAACTACGACCGTTTTCCGTCAGCCACGCTTTCAGCGCATCCACATCAAAAACAGGACCGATGGAAGTATTCATCAGAATCCGGCCGTTTCCCAACAAGGCAAACTCTTCCCTGTTCAACAGACATGAGTTTCTGGGCAAACAAGTGAAAACGATTTCCGACCACCTTAAAAGGTCGTGCAACGAATAATACCCGATGCCCGCTTCCTCGGCATCGGTTTTCCGGGTACGGCTGTAATAACCTACTTCTGCTCCCAAAAAAACAAAAGCATCGGCAAGCATGCGACCGGTACGTCCCAAGCCGATAATCCCCACTTTCCTACGTGTCAATTCATGTTTTTCCGCTCTCCACTGCCGGCCGCCGAAACCGTGCAGAAACCGGACCAATTCACTGACGGCATATTCCACCACACCTTCGTCCCCATAATCTCTGACTCCCTGCACGACAATCCCTTTGCGACGGGCTTCCGCCACATCCACATTGCAAGACTTTTCATCGTACAAAGTACAGCACAAGCCGATGTAACGGATATTCGGGCAGGCATCGAGTACCGCTTTGCCAATCGAGGTTTTAAACGAGAGCAAAACCGCATCGGCATCGTTTATCCGACGAATGGTTTCCGCATCGTCGGTCGGACGCTCGTCGTACATTTCCACCGTTTCGGCATAAACGGACAATTTTTTCACGGCCGCTTCATTCATCAACGTATTTTCTACGGCCACTAACTTTCGAAATTTCATAAATACTTCGATACCATTCGTTCGGTAAATATACCAAAAAAATTCATTTCAAAATCTACCCGAAAACGACCGACCGACAAACCCCATTCAAATGCTTTGCCTCTTATTCGGCATCCTGCACTCCTGCGCCCGATATTTTGGAAACGGAACCAAATATTTATATTTTTGTCATTCGAAACATAGCCCTTTTCCCGAGAAAGGTTTCGGAATTGCAAACGAGACGGAATTTATGTCCGCACAAGGAGTTTCGCTCGATTTCCGGTCGCTTTGCCCGGAACCATCTTTCCCGCGAACGGGCAGAACCTTTACAAGACACGATAAACCGACATGGGATTACCCGCCATTCTCTTGTTAGCGATAGCGTTAAGTCTCGATACTTTCGCCGTCGCCCTTTCCATTTCCCTATGCAAAGGGGCTTACTCCTGTTTTCAAAAATACCGTTACATTACTGTCATCGCCCTGTTTCATATCGTCATGCCCTTGATCGGATGGTTGGCCGGAGCCTCTATCCATCGCATCATTGCCGATTACGACCACTGGATCGTGTTTACGTTGCTTTCTCATATCGGAGGAAAAATGATTGTCGAAGGATTCAAAGCCAATCCGGACAACACCTGTCCGCCGTCCAACCGTTATCTTTCCCTGTCAGGCTCTTTTCTTTTCGGTTTCATTCTGAGCATCGACGCCGTTATTGCCGGATTTTCCTGTGCCATGACCCGAATAAATATTTTCCCGGACCATACGCAAGGATTCAACATGTTGATCGCTTCACTTATCATAGGCTCAATAGCATTCTTATTGACAACGATCGGATTTCGGACAGGACATTATGCAGGGAAAAAAATCGGTCAAAAATCTTCTATTTTCGGAGGCGTCGTACTGATCGTTATTGCTATCAAAACATTAATTAACCATTTACTTCAATAAAACAAAATCAATTCATTGACAAATAATAATTTACACGCAAAATATAAAAATAACGATCCTCAATAAATAAAGCAAAAATTTTCCGATTTTGCCCGAATTATAGATCATTCAAATTTACTAAAAAAATAATTCTTCCTCTGCTTCATCCTTTATTTTCAAAGCCACAAATTTGCAAACATAAAATATCGATCTTCTCATTCATACAAATTTACCACTCAAAAAACAGCTTATTTATCAAGAAATATAATATACTCAATAAAAAGCAGGATTGGCACAAATTACCCTTGACTCTAACAATTTCGAATACCGAAACGAACAAGACAAGCGACTCGAAACAATATAAACATAAACGGAACCCGACACACCACATCGTCAGGAGTATTCAACAAAAAGATATAACATTTACATTCTTCTTACCGGCAACATCGGGCAACAAAAAAAGACAAGTACGAACTACGAAGCAAATGACAATCGCACTCATACTTTTCCTTTTTTCAATAAAAAAGCAGCCAACCGATAATGAACAAATACACCCCCAACTGAATCCATGCAATTCGTTGGACATTGCCTTGCAAAAAATTCGCCTTTTGTCCCAAATAACCGGACAAAACCGCCACTCCGGTAAATACAGACAAAGTTACCGCTGCAAATACACCTCCCAAAATCAAACTATTCAACGGCACATTCGATGCAGGATCAAGAAATTGAGGGAACAACGCAAGAAAGAATAGCGCTACTTTTGGATTCAGCACGTTCATCATAATCCCCCGAAGATATAATTTACGCCCGGGAAGTTTTGTATTTACCGAATCTTTAGATGGTTCTTGCAGCATCTCCGATTCCCGATCAAAACTCTCCGTTTCATGTTTTTTTCTCGCTTTCCATACGCCGGACACGCCCAGATATAACAGATAACCGACTCCTGCATATTTTACCGCATTGAACAATATCGGATTAGCAACAACCAATGCCGCTACCCCCAACGCCACGACACACGTATGAAATAATACGCCGCTGGTCAGCCCCAACGCCAATTGAAAACCTTTTTTAAATCCATTCAAGACACTGGTGGTCAGTACCAATAAAATATCCGGACCGGGGGTTAACGCCAACAAAATGGCTGCCACAATAAATTCCGTCAGTTTCATTTTTACTCCTTACGTTCCACGTGGAACAATTTATCTTCATCATAATAGATGTTCCACATGGAACATCTATTTAAATTCAACGACCGAAATAAATAAGTAATACATTTATATCCGCCGGAGACACACCCGGAATACGCGACGCCTGACCGATCGTTTTCGGACGGATCCTACTTAATTTCTGACGAGCTTCAATCGTGATAGATTGCAAAGAATTAAAATCGAAATCATCCCGGATTCGAATATTCTCCAACCGATTCAATTTTTCCGCCGCCAATCGTTCCCGTTCGATATAGCCGCCGTATTTGCTTTGCATTTCAATATGATCGATAACCTCCGGCATGATTTCATTTTCTTCGACGAAACGGGACAAAGCGGAGATTTTATCGGTCAATATTCGCAAAGAAATTTCATTCCGCGCCAAAATTTCTTGCAATTTACGTTTTTGAGCCAAAGGAGAAGAACCTATCGATTCCAGATAAGGATTGATTTCTTCCGGAGAAAGCGAATAACTTTTTACAAACTCCGTCAATCGTTCCAACTGTTCCTTCTTTCTACATAAAGCCGCGTACCGGTTGGCTCTGGCCAACCCCAACCGATACGATTTTTCGGTCAAACGCAAATCCGCATTGTCCTGACGCAACAAAATCCGGTATTCGGCCCGACTGGTAAACATCCGATAGGGTTCGTCCACGCCTTTGGTAACCAAATCGTCGATCAACACGCCGATATACGCTTCATCCCGGCGCAGCACGAATTCCTCTTTCCCCTCGATACGGCAATGCGCATTGATTCCCGCCATCAATCCCTGCGCCGCCGCTTCTTCATAACCGGTCGTCCCGTTGATTTGACCGGCGAAATAAAGCCGTTCTATCCGTTTGGTCTCCAAAGTATGCAGCAACTGGACGGGCGGGAAATAATCGTACTCGATCGCATATCCCGGACGAAACAGATGCACCTGCTCCAACCCTTTTATCTGTTTCAAAGCCTCGAACTGCACCTGCCAGGGCAACGAAGAGGAAAAGCCGTTCAAATAATATTCCGTCGTATCCGCACCCTCCGGTTCCAAAAACAACTGATGCTCATTCTTATCGGCAAAAGTCCGCAATTTATCCTCGATACTGGGACAATAACGCGGCCCGATTCCCTGAATCGTCCCGTTGAACAACGGAGAATCGGCAAATCCCGTTCGCAAAGTATCGTGAACCGCCAACGAGGTATAAGTAATGTAACAGGGCCACTGTTTCCGGACAGGACTTATTTCAGGCAGATAAGAAAATTTAGCCGGATCTTCGTCCCCGTATTGAGGCGACAAAACATCGAAACGAATTGTCCGGGCATCCAAACGAGCGGGTGTTCCGGTTTTCATTCGTCCCACCTCGAATCCCTTTTCCTTCAACTGCTCGCTTATTCCGAAAGAGGCCATGTCGCCGGACCGGCCGCCGGACATTTGCGAACGGCCGACATGCATCAACCCGTTCAAAAACGTACCGTTGGTCAGGATAACGGCACGAGCGGAAAAACGGACTCCGAGCCGGGTTTCAACCCCTTTGACCCGATCCCCGTCGAATTCCAGCCGCACGACCTGATCCTGCCAGATATATAAATTCGCCTGTTTTTCGAGTTCCTGTCTCCACAAAGCGGAAAAACGCGCCTTATCGCATTGGGCCCGAGGACTCCACATAGCCGGCCCCTTAGAACGGTTCAACATCCGGAACTGTATCGTACTCTTATCCGTGATGATTCCCATCCGGCCGCCAAGCGCATCGATTTCCCGCACGATCTGCCCCTTGGCCACTCCTCCGACCGCAGGATTGCACGACATATGGGCGAACTTGGTCATATCCATAGTAATCAACAGGGTCGTCGAACCCAAAGCCGCGGCCGCCGCCGCAGCCTCGCATCCGGCATGGCCGGCTCCTACCACGATAATATCGTAACTCAATAACATAGCGTTTCCATCATGACTCCATTGAAGCCCAACGCATCAGATAATAATCCTCCTTGGATCGCATAACACGTTGATTATCAATAGATTTATCCTTATATCCCAACAAATGCAACACACCGTGTATAATGACCCGATGCAATTCGTCTTCGAAAGCCGTACCCAATTCCCGCGCATTGGCCCGAACCGTGTCCACGCTAATAAACAAATCCCCCGATACGCGACGGCCGGACCGTTCCGCCTCGCAATAATCGAAGGTAATAATATCGGTAAAATAGTCGTGCTGCAAATAGGTTCGGTTCATCTCCAACAAATAGGCATCAGAACAGAACACCACCGAAATTTGCCCCGGCAACTGCCCCTCTTCCTCGATCGTTTCCCGAATCCAGCGATTGGTTCTCCGTTTTTGGGGATAACGGAAAACCGTTCCTTCTTCCCCATATACAATAGCCATATTCAACTCGTTTTTATTATTTTTTTCGCAGCCATATCTCGGGATTCTGGGGCGTGGATTTATACCACACTCCGAAATGCAACGTAGCCGACGCATTGCCGTTACACGAAATACTGCCGATGTTCTGCTGCGTGGACACCTTCTGCCCAACCTGCACGTTCACTTCGTTCAGGTTGGTATATACCGTATAGTAATCGCCGTGACGGATCATCACGCTGTTGCCCAGTCCCGCATAGAAAAACACTTTGGCCACCTCGCCTTCGAAGACCGCCGATACCCGGCAGTCCTGCTTTACGGTCAGTTTAATCCCCTTGTTGTCCACCTTCAGATTGGGCTGCAAAGGGTGGGCATGCAATCCGAAACGGTCGGTAATCACTCCCGGCACCGGATAAGGCAGTTTTCCTTTGTTCTGAGCGAAACTTCCGGAAAGGCGGACCATCTCCTCCTCTTCCGCCTTACTAAGCTTCTTCTCGGCATTTTTACGGGCTTCTTCGGCCAATATCTGTTCCACCTTCCGGTTCAATCCGGCGACAACCTCTTCCTGTTTCTTGATCTCGGCATACAATTGCCCTTCCTCTTTTTTCAAGGCGGCGATCAGACTTTGCTGTTGTTGCTCTTCGTCCGCCAGTTTTTCCAGTTCCCTGTTCTTGTCCTGTACGGCCGCATCCAATTCCTGCTGTTCCCGTTTCAAGCGGATTACCTCTTTTTTCATATCGTCGGCGGTCGTCCGCAACTGTTCCGCCTTGGCCTGCCGGACGGAAGCGAATTTTTTCAGATAGAACACCCGGCGCACCATATCGTGGAAATCCCCGGCCGAAAAAACAAAGGAAAAAACGGAACTCTGCCGCGAAAGCAAATAGGCTTCCCGAACAGCCCGGGCATACTCTTCCTGCGACCGGGCCAACGACTCGTCGAGTTTGCCGATATTCGCGTTGTTATTGGCGATATTTCGCTTGATCAGCAAAATTTTCTTGTCCAAAGTCGCTATAATGATTTTCCGGTTCTGAATGTTGGAACGCACCAACGTCAATTCGCCGGCCCGGTCCTTCTGCCGATTTTTATTTCCGGCCAAAAGTTCCTCATTCTTTCGAATGGACGCCTCCGCCTGCCTGATCTCCTCCTTCAGCTCGTCGATATCCTGACCCGAAACCGACGATGCGGGAAAACCGGCAAACATTGCGAACAGCAGATATAGCCCCTTTACTTTCAAAACAATTTCTCCTTATGCTCATCGAAACGATGTCGTTCCAGCCCCGGATTTCCGCGCCGAAACGACATCCGCCGGTGCCTCCGGCCTTCCTGCTTCCCGTCAGAAATCAAATGACCGACTCGAACTGCTGAAGGAACCGTATATCGTTTTCGAAATACAACCGAAGATCCTTGACTCCGTATTTCAACATGGTAATGCGTTCCACACCCATTCCGAATGCGAATCCGCTGTATTTCCGACTGTCGATACCGCAGGCTTTCAACACGTTGGGATCGACCATGCCGCACCCCATGATTTCAAGCCATCCGGTATGTTTGCAGACATTGCATCCTTTTCCCCCGCACAAATTACAGGAAACATCCACTTCCGCGGAAGGTTCGGTAAACGGGAAATAAGAAGGGCGCATCCGGATCCGTGCGTCTTCGCCGAACATCTCCTTGGCGAAATACAGGATCGTCTGCTTCAGATCGGCGAACGACACGTTTTCGGCCACGTACAGCCCTTCCACCTGATGAAAGATGCAATGGGCGCGGTATGAAATCGCCTCGTTCCGGAATACCCGGCCGGGACAAACGACCCGGATGGGCGGTTTCTGACTCTGCATGACGCGCACCTGAATGGAGCTGGTATGGGTCCGCAACAAAATATCCGGATTTTTTTCAATGAAAAAAGTATCTTGCATATCCCGCGCCGGATGCTCGGGCGGAAAGTTCAGTGCGGAAAAGACATGCCAGTCGTCCTCGATTTCGGGACCTTCCGCCGTCGTAAATCCCAAACGAGAAAAAATCGCCAAAATTTCATTTCTGACCAGCGAAATGGGATGGCGGGTGCCGATGCCCTGCGCAGTAGCCGGACGCGTCACGTCCAACTCTCCCGCTGCCGCGCTTTCCACCTCTTCCAACTCGTTTTTCCAAGCCGTGACACGTTCCAATACCAGATTCTTCAACCGATTTATCTTTTGCCCCAACTCCCGTTTCAGGTCGGGCGACACTTTCTTGAACTCTTCGAACAGCTCGGTCAATTCCCCTTTCTTTCCCAGGATTTTGATCCGGAATTCCTCTATTTCTCCGAGATTAGCCGGCTTAAACTGTTCTACCTTCCTTAAAAGTTCTTCAATTCTGGATTGCATAACTCTTTCAATTTTGTATTTTTTATCTTCTTGATTTTTATCGAAATAATCCGGACGTCTTTTCGCGGCCGGTCATTCCCGTCCGTCGGTTCCGCCGCAATGGCATCGGCCGTTTCCATCCCGGCCGCCACATACCCGAACAGGGTGTAGGCCCCGTCCAAATGAGGCACCCCGCCATCTCGGAGATAACTCTGCCGAACCGCCGGATCGACCGTACCGCCCAAACGTTCCTCCATTCGCTGCAATACCGTTTCGGTAACCGGTTTTCCCCGACCCAGCACAA
Source organism: uncultured Alistipes sp. (assembly GCA_949286165.1). Taxonomy (GTDB): domain Bacteria; phylum Bacteroidota; class Bacteroidia; order Bacteroidales; family Rikenellaceae; genus CASDZK01. The sequence goes on along the minus strand of CASDZK010000019.1, from coordinate 19,436 downwards.
TATAAAAATGCGATCCCGAAGAAAGCCGGTCCGGATTTTCCGCATCTCCCTCCCGGGCCGCTCCCACCATACCGCGAATATGATGCAGGCCGGGAACGATCTCCGGTTCGAGCCGATGTTCCGCCCCTCCTTCTCCGTAAGCGATCCCCGGCCGTGCCTTCCGGCTTTCCGGATCTCCCGCCTGAATCACGAATCCCCGGATAACCCGGTGGAACAGCATCCCGTCGTAGAAACCGGAACGGGCCAGTTTCACGAAATTGTCCCGATGTACCGGAGTACGATTCGATAAAAGTACGGTCATTTCCCCGGCGTCGGTTTTCAACACCGCCGCAGTCGTTTTTCCCGGCCGGTCGCAGGATTCCGCCTGACCACGGTAAAAATTTAACGACAACAGAATCAAAAAGAAAAGAAATCTTTTCATATCTTTGAATTTCCGAAAGTTCCGGTCGCAGAGGCCGTTTCCGTTTCCTCCGGACCGTTAAAAACCGTACTTTAACAATTTAGCAAACGTACACAAAAAAATTTACTTCTGAAAATCAAAACAATCGTTCGGTTTTCAGCGGACCGCTTCGAAATTTTCGAAGCCGGACCGGGTAAGGACGAAAAAACGGCGCGCAGAACTTTCCGGACGGGTAATTGCAGAAAAAAACGGCATGTCGCCGAAACTGCATAACAAATAGCGATTATGAAAAAACTGCTACTCTCTCTATCCATACTTTTCGGATTCGTTCCGTTTCTCCATGCGCAAACCGTAGGCGTAGTGCTTTCGGGCGGCGGCGCCAAAGGACTGTACCACATCGGCATTCTGAAAGCCCTGGAAGAAAACGGCATCCCCATCGACTACATATCGGGGACCTCCATGGGCTCGATCGTCGCCGGCCTGTACGCAGCCGGATACTCCCCGTGGGAAATCGAAAAAATATTCGAAAGCGACGACGTGCCCCGCTGGCTGACCGGAAAGATCGAAGACCGCTACTTCTACTATTTCAAAAAACAAGATCCTCGCCCGGCCATCGTCAATTTAGACATCGACCTGCAAAAATACATCGGTCAAAAACGAAACCGGCAGGCGGATACCTCGCAGACGAACTCTTCCGTTTACGCCGAAGAAACCGCACAGGACAGTTCCAAACGGAAACGCCTGTCGTTTTCATGGAACAATCCCGAGGGAGGTTCCGCCTCTCCCGCTTCGTTGCTCTCTTCGGTACAGCTCGACGTAGCTTTTTTGAATTTCATGGCCGGAGCCACAGCCAAATGCAAAAACAATTTCGACTCGCTTTTCGTTCCGTTTCGCTGCGTATCGGTCGATATCCTGAAACGCAAGGAATATGTATGGAGCCACGGCGACCTCGGTACCGCCATCCGGTCTTCCATGGCCATTCCCATCGTGTTCAAACCGGTCAAGGTCGATACCATGATGATGTACGACGGCGGCATCCTGAACAATTTTCCCTGGAAAGAAACGGAAGAGGCTTTCCATCCCGACGTCATCATCGGAGGGAAATGCGTCAGCGGCAATCCGGACATCAACAACATTTCGGGGCAAATCGAAATGCTGACCATGTCGAGAACCGACTACAACCTGCCCGAAGAAAAGGGGATCATGATTTCGCGGGACATCGACGTCGGCATGCTCGACTATAAAAAAGCCCCGGCCATCATCGAACAGGGGTATCACGACGCGTTGGTCATGATGCCTCTTATCAAAGAACGGATAACCAGAAGGGTAAGCGCCGAAGAGGTTTACGAACGGCGCATGCGGTTCAAATCGGAAGTGCCCAGTCTGGTTTTCGACCGGTTCCAGATCGAAGGTCTGCCCGAAAACCAGAGCAAATACTACCTTTCGCAACTGCAATCGGAGACGCTGCGGGATTCGGTGCTCGATTTCGAAAAATTCAAAACCAATTACTTCAAAATGCTCTCCGACGGCTCGGTGGAGGGAGGCATGCCCGTAGCCCGCTACAACGACACCACCGGCTATTTCGCCCTGCGGCTTCCCGTCTATAACAAGCCCCGATTCAAAGCCATGGTCGGACTCAACATCTCCTCCACCTCGGTCAATCAGGGATACATCGGTCTGCAATACAACCGGGTAGGCGTCATCAACTCGCTTTACATGCTCGACGGATACATAGGCTCGTACTATTCGTCCGCCCAGATCGGCGCGCGGTACGATTACGTCAAAAAACGTCCTTTTTACATCGAATCCTATTTCACTTACAACTTTTTCGACTACGCCCGAGGCAACAGCCAGCGCATCGCCTACAAAAACACCTCGCTGCAATTCTCCCGGCTCAACGACATGTATGTCAGCGCCTTGATCGGGACCCCGATCGGCAAAGCCTCGAAACTCGAACTGCGCGGAGCCCTCGGACACGACCTGTTCGGATACTACCGCGACAATCTTATCGGGGAAAACGACGAACGCCCGGACAGGACCCGGTTCAACTATTTCACCATGAACCTGTCTCTGAAACGCAATTCGCTCAATTACAGCATGTACCCTACCAGAGGACTCTATCAGTCCATCTCCTTGTTCGGCGTATTGTACAACGAGAAATACCGGGCCGGCAAAATCGCGATAGCGAACGGACACTCCAACTTGTCATCTAACGGACTTTACGGTGGGGCATCTTTCAAACGCGAAGATTACCTCTACCTTTCCAAATGGTTCAACATCGGGTACCTGCTCGAAGCCCTTTACATGAATTCGCCGGGATTCAGCAACCAGACTTTCTCCAAAATGGCCCTGCCCGGCTTTACACCCAACCCGCATTCCAAAACCATCTTCATTCCCGAATTTCACAACCGGTCCTATGCGGCCGTGGGCCTGATGCCCATCGTAGAAGCCTCTCCCAAAGCCTATCTGAAAGGGGAGTTCTACTGCTACATGCCCGATCTGACCCGTTGGACCAGGGTCCCCGACCGGTTGCGGTACATCGCTTCGGCCACGCTCGTGTACCAGTCTCCCGTCGGACCCGTCAGTTTCAACTACTCCCACTATGCGGTAAGCGGTGTCAAACGGGATTATTTTACCTTCAACATCGGGTATCTGCTTTTCAATAAAAAAGGCATACAATACGAATAAGATCGGACTGAACTTTCACAAAAGGATGCCCTCTGAAAATCCGGACAACTGCGGAACGATTCGTTAAAAACGAAACACATGGACGAACAAGTCGGATTTCCCTGAAAATTTATACTATTTTTGCAAAATGAACCCGTTTACGAACAATATTCCGGGGACCTCCCGGTTAATACCGTACAAAGTAAACACGAAACATAATGAAGAAATACAGGATCAATATCAAGAATAAGAAACGTTTTCTATGGATTTTCTGGAGCGTCATCCTGATCCCCATCGTATCGGTAGCGTTGCTGCTGACGCTCATCGCTGCGGGAGCCTACGGGAAACTGCCTACCTTCGAGGAACTCGAAAATCCCAAAAGCAACGTTTCCACCGATATCATATCGGAAGACGGAGTACAGATCGGCAGCTTTTTCATCGAAAACCGCTCTTTCGTTGATTACGACGACCTGTCGCCCTATCTGGTCGCCGCATTGGTCGCTACCGAGGATGCACGGTTTTACGACCATTCGGGCATAGACTACAAAGGCTTGGTCCGCGTAGCTGTAAAAACCGTGTTGCTGGGACAGAAACAAGGGGGAGGCAGTACCATCTCCCAACAATTGGCCAAAAACCTCTATCCCCGCGACACCACCCGTTACTCTTCGGCCCTGACGCGGAATTTCAGCCTGGTCATCGCCAAATTCAAGGAATGGATCACGGCTACCATGCTCGAATACAACTACACGAAAGAGGAGATCATCGTCATGTACCTGAACGTGGTCGGCTACGGCAGCAATGCCTTCGGCATCAAATCGGCCGCCCAGACGTTCTTCGGGAAAAGTCCGGCGGACCTGACCATAGAAGAAGCCGCCGTATTGGTGGGCATTGTCAACGCTCCCACCCGATACAGTCCGGTACGCAACTACGAGAATTCGCTCAAACGGCGCAATACGGTCATCGAACGCATGTGGAAAAGCGGATTCATCTCCCGCCGGCAAAGGGATTCCATTTCCAAGCTGCCCATTACGCTCGACTACAACCCCATTTCCCACAACCAGGGCATAGCCACTTACTTCAGAACCATGCTTCGGCTGTACATGAGCGCTTCGGAACCCAAACGGTCCCCGTTCATTACCGAACACGATTTCCAGCAATTGCAGAAGCAATGGGCCAACGACCCGCTGTACGGCTGGTGCAACAAAAACAAAAAGGCCGACGGCACGCCGTATAATCTGTACCGGGACGGACTGAAAATCTACACGACCATAAATTCCAAAATGCAAAAATATGCGGAAGAGGCGGTCTATGAAAACATGAAAGCCGTCCAGCCCCGGTTCAACGCCCAAAGCAAAGCCCGCGGCAGCATCTTCTCCGGAGTCACGCCAGCGGAGCAGGCCAACATCATCCGGCGCGTCATCAAAGGGAGCGAACGGTACCGGGTACTGCGGAACGAGGGGTTGTCCGAGGCGAAAATAGAAGCCAATTTCAATAAACCCACCAACATCACGCTGTTCTCGTACGACCGTCCCAACGGCATCGACACCGTGATGACTCCCCGCGATTCGGTATTGTACAGCCTCTCGTTCCTGCGTTCCAGCTTCGTGGCCGTAGAACCCGCATCGGGGTACGTCAAGGCTTACGTAGGCGGCGTCAATTACCGACACTTCATGTACGATATGGTATCTCAAGGGAAACGTCAGGCCGGATCGACCTTCAAGCCTTTCGTCTATACCTTCGCCATCGACCAGTTGGGCATCAATCCCTGCACGCCGGTCCCCAACCTTCCCGTAACCGTGGATGGCTGGAGCCCGAAAGAAGCGGGCAAAGTGGAACAACTGGGAGAATTGCATCCGTTGTGGTGGGGACTGGCCATGAGCCGCAACAACTATTCCGCCTGGATCATGAAACAGGCCAACCAACCGGCTGCCGTAGCCGATTTCATCAACCGGTTAGGCATTAAAAGCTTCATCGACCCGGTAGCGCCTCTCTGTCTGGGAAGCGCCTCCGTTTCGCTGATGGAAATGGTCAGCGCCTATTCCGACTTCGTCAATATGGGGGTTCATATCGAACCGATCTTCGTAACCCGTATCGAAGACAGCCACGGCAACATTCTGGCCACTTTCACACCTCAAAGTTACGACGCCATTTCCGCTCAAAGCGCGTTTACCCTGTTGGAAATGCTTCAAAACGTCGTCAATCGGGGAACGGCGGGCCGACTGCGCCGCGACTATAAATTCACGGCCGAATTGGGCGGAAAGACAGGGACCACCAACGAAAACGCCGACGCATGGTTCATCGGACTGGCGCCTAAAATCGTGGCCGGGGCCTGGGTCGGCGGCGACGACATCCACATCCATTTCTCGCACGCCGGCGAAGGCAGCGTCATCTCCCTACCGATTTTCGGTCGGTTCATGCAGAAAGTGTATGCCGACAAATCGTTGGGCATTTCCGAAAAGGACCGGTTCGTCAAGCCGGAGGGCGTACAACGCATGAACTGCGACGAAATGGAAACGGAGGCGCCGGAAAGCGTCAATCGGACCAGCAACGACGACGATACCTTTTTTCAATAAACCGAACAAGAATATCAACCAAACCAAGATAAAAATGAAAGTAGCTATTGTAGGAGCGAGCGGAGCCGTAGGACAGGAGTTCCTGAGAGTGCTCGACGAACAGAATTTTCCCATCGATGAATTGCTGCTATTCGGGTCGTCCCGCAGCGCCGGAACTACCTGCAAATTCAAAGGCAAGGAAATTACCATCAAGGAACTGCAACATAACGACGACTTCAAAGGCGTGGACATTGCCTTTACCTCCGCTGGAGCCGGAACCTCCGTTGCGTTTGCCGATACCATTACCAAATACGGGGCTATCATGATCGATAATTCCAGCGCCTTCCGCATGGACGCCGACGTTCCTCTGGTCGTGCCGGAAGTCAATGCAGCCGACGCACTGAACACGCCCCGCAACATCATCGCCAACCCCAACTGCACCACGATACAAATGGTCGTCGCCCTGAAAGCGATCGAAAACCTGTCGCACATCAAACGGGTACACGTCTCCACCTATCAGGCGGCCAGCGGCGCCGGAGCGACGGCCATGGCCGAACTGGAAAACCAATACCGCCAGATCGTGGCCGGCGAAGAACCTACCGTAGCCAAATTCGCTTACCAGTTGGCCTTCAACCTGATTCCCCATGTAGACGTATTTCTGGATAACGGCTACACCAAGGAAGAGATGAAGATGTACAACGAAACGCGTAAAATCATGCATTCCGACGTGGAAGTCAGCGCTACCTGCGTACGCGTTCCCGTCATGCGCGCCCACAGCGAATCGATATGGGTGGAAACCGAATCGCCGTTGACCGTAGAACAGGCCCGCACCGCATTCGCTTCGGCTCCGGGCGTCGTCCTGATGGACAATCCCGAAAAGAAAGAATACCCCATGCCGCTGTTCCTGGCCGGCAAAGACCCCGTTTATGTAGGACGTATCCGCAAAGACCTGACGAACCCCTGCGGGCTGACTTTCTGGTGCGTCAGCGACCAGATCAAAAAAGGAGCCGCACTGAATGCCGTACAGATCGCTCAATACCTGATCGCCAAAAAAAAATAAACGTGAATCGTCATCAGACCGTTCGGGACTAAACCGTCCGGCTCTTGAAAAAATCGGCTTTTGTTTTGAACAAAAGCCGATTTTCGTCAATAAGGACGACATCCCGAATTACAAAACCATATTTTTGACATAAACTTCCTTCCACAAGACCCCTTCGTTCCCGGCCTGCACATCGATTTTCCGAACCGTCGGCTTCAAAGGAGGGAAATACAGCTTTATCTTCCCATGGCGAACCGCCCTATAATACTGTCCCGGCTGCAAACGGCGGTTAAGCCCCCGAATCGGATAAATATCCCCGGAAAGGCAATCCATGATTCTCAGATCGTTCCCTATTTTACGAATCGGTCTCCCGCTCTTCATCGTCAAAATCGTTTCCTTTTTCGATATCGCGACCTTTTTTAAGAAAACACGACCATAATCCTGCGAACCAATCGGCCGTATCCGCGTTACATACCGTCCCCGGGGACGAACGACACGGGTCACGACATAAGACTCGTCGTCCGCCACCGGTCCGTATCCCGATTCGTTCAGGTTCACGAACCAATGCCACGCCGTCCCGTTTTCCGGGGTCGGACACGATTTGGACATATCCTCCCCGATCTCGATACGGCGCGCCCCCGGCAATGCCGGAAATACCAGCACGAAATCGATCGTTTTGCCCTTCATTCCGTTAACACGCAATACCCGGTCCGTCGGCAAACCGTCTTCCAAACGGTCGATATAAACGGTACGGTCGGTCAATCGGTCACGGACATACATGCCGGGACTGAAACTGAGCCAATGATTGTCGAAACGAATCGGAACCGAAACGGTTATCCGGCATGCGTCCGCCGTGTTCTCCACACGGGTTACGGCCGCTTCTCCTCCGGTCGGACGTTTCGCTTCCGTCAAACGTTCGGAAGGCACGTCATAATAACGGACCTCCTGCGCGGACAACCTACCGGCAACCATCAACAGCATGCAAACCGCCGCCATAACCGTTCCGGCATACTTTCCAGTACTCCCTGTTCTCTCCATCTCATTCACGATTTAAGTTCTCGATAAGATTTTTCGTAAATATAGAAAATATCCGTTTCCAAAAACAGGGTTTCAACACATATACTATATATAATCGGCGGAATTCCGTTTTTTTCATGAAAAAAGCGGCGGACGTGTATGATTTTTATACACATCCGCCACTTTTTATCCGTCGGTTCGCCGGCTATTCCCCGTTCAACGTCCGGAACAGCGTTTCCATCTCTTCGGCGATATCGGCCTGTCCCGTCTGTTTGGCGAGAATATACAGACTTTGCAGGTAGTAGAGGCTGATTTCCAGGTCCTGCCGAACGCTTTGGGCTTTCTGCCCCTGGAATTGGGCCAAATAAAGCAGTTCGTCCAGCATGGCTTCGCGGAACTCATTCAGCATCTGCCGCCCCAATTCGGTCTCGCCGGCCTGGAAACACGCTTCTATCAAATTGAACGAAGCGTAATTATGGGGAATTTGCGACGCGGGAATCTCTTCCGCCGCCCGGCGCACCACTTCCGCCGCGCGCAACGTATCGCCTTCTGCTACCAACTGTTTCGCCAAACGACCGTAAGCATTCCTTACCTGCGCGGTACTGAACGTATTGTTCACGAAACTGTCGGCATATACGTTCGGATCCTTCACGTTACCCAGTTGGGTTTCGTTCATCAGTTTATCATACAGGTAAGCCGAATTGATCCGTCCGATGTTGCTCGTTACGCCTGAAACTTCCTCGCCGACTTCCGTCTTGATCGGGACAAAACGGTAAGCGAACCCGTCCAGCTGCAAATAATCCAGAAAACCGTCGAACACCGTCAGCGACTGGGTAGGCGAAGTCACGTACAACGGCCGAGTCCAGTCGTAATTTCCCAACAGGTCGAGCAGCATATAATCGGCGCGCGTCATTTGCGAACCGGTAATCGTCAGATAAACGGTATCCACCATCCGGGCGGCGTCTTCCGGCGCCACGATCCCACTGGCCAACGCGTTCTCCTTGTTTACGGGTATGCCGATCCGCCGGGCGGGTACATACATTGTAATCTGGTCGCCGAAACGGGCTTCCGCCAAGGTCCGTTGCTTGATCTTGGAGTCGTTTTTCATGAAATCGACCAAAGCTTTTCCTTCCACCACCACGCTGTCGCTGATCTGCGGAATGACCGGAATAACCTCATTGACCTTATAATACAGTTTTTTAGGAAGCGTAAACGGCACCGGCGCAGCATCGTTCGATTTTACCCGCATCTGCTCCACATACCAATCGGCTCCCAGATAACTGAGATTCATGACCTTCACGTCGGGGCGAACCCCTTCCACCTCCTGAACGTACCACAACGGGAAGGTATCGTTGTCTCCGTAAGGCATAATGATGGCATTGGGCAGGGTAGCGTTCATGTAGTTCCGTCCGAAATCGCGGGCTACGTACCGGTTGGCCCGGGAGTGGTCGTCCCAGTTCTGGGCGATCAGGATGACCGGGACCGACGCACAGACCGCAGTAGCCGCCACAGCGGCTATTTTCTGCGAAACTTTCCGCGTCAGCAGATCATACACCCATAAAACGCCCAGTCCGATCCAAATGGTAAAGGCGTAGAACGATCCGGCGAAAGCGTAATCCCGCTCGCGGGGCTGCATCGGCGGCTGGTTCAAATAGAGGATAATGGCGATGCCCGTCATGAAAAACAGCCACATGACCACCGTAAAGTTGTTCCTGTCCCGTTTCAACTGATAGAAAATACCGATCAATCCGAGAATAAACGGCAGGAAATAATAGTGGTTCCGCCCTTTGTTGTCCAGCGTAGCCTGCGGCAGATTATCCTGCGGACCGAGATAAATTTCGTCTATGGGCGTGATCCCCGACATCCAGTTGCCGTGGGTAAGCTCTCCCTGCGACTGTATATCGTCCTGACGCCCCACGAAGTTCCACAGAAAATAACGCCAGTACATGAAATTGACCTGATAACGCAGGAAAAATCTCAGATTGTCCTTATACGAAGGAATGACCGTTGTCTGCCATGAGTCTGTCTGCAAGTCAAGGTATCGGACTGTACGTCCCGATGGCTCGCCAACCCATTGCCGGTATTGCGCGGCGTGGTCGGCCGAGTGCATGCGTGGAAACCACATGCAGGCTTGCGGTTCGTATTTGTAGTCCAGTTTCCGGCCTGTTTCGATATACCGGGGGGCAGCATCACCCGTGACTTGCTGTTGCCGGCGGTAAATGGGCGCGCCTTCCGTAAAGTCATATCTGAGGATATTGCCTTCTTTTACCAGCGCATGCGGTGAGCAGTAGGTTCGTCCGTAAACAAGCGGCTTGTCGGCATATTGTTCCCTTCCCAAATAACTTTGGAGGGCAAACGGATTGTCACATGCCTGTTGATTCATGGGCGGATTGTCAGAAGCGCGGATAAGTATCACCGTATAGGAGCTGTAGCCGATCACCAACACGAACAGCGCGCAAGCGGCGATGCGTAATGTGTGCCACGTGGCTTGTGGCGCCAGCCGCCAATATCGGCGTAAGGCGAAGTGAACAATAAGCAAGAGGATAAAGGTAGACAGCAGCGTGGACGTGATGGTGGATTGAAGGGTCACGCCGCATAAAACAAGTGTGATGGCAACCGCTACGGACATGAACAGACGGTTGTGCCCCCGCATGGCGATGTAAATGCAGCCCACAATACCCGCGAGCAGGAAAATGCTGTATGCCAACGTCCCGCTGTTGTAAGGCAACCCCATAGTGTTGACGGCGAAAAGGTCGAAATATCCTGCCATCTTCATAATGCCCGGCACGATACCCCACAATACGAACGCAACGATGGCAAGTGAGAGCAGGAATGTCAGCAGACTCCCTTTCAAGGTTGGTTGCGTCGTGAGCCGGTAATAGCAGAAAAGGCAGATAGCCGGGATGCAGAGCAGATTCAGCAAATGTACTCCGATGGACAGTCCCACAAGGTAGGCGATGAAAACAAGCCAGCGGTCGGCCGACGGCGAGCCATGGCAATCATCCCATTTCAGGATACACCAGAATGTAAGGGCGGTGAAAAAGGACGAACAGGCATAGACTTCACCCTCCACGGCCGAATACCAGAACGTGTCGCTGAAGGCATAAACCAGAGCGCCCGTCAAGCCGCCTGTCATGATGGAGACAGTTTGCCAGCGGGAAGGCTGGTCGGTGCCATCGGCAATGAGCCGGCGCAGCAAAACCGTAATCGTGTAAAACAAAAGCATGACGCAGGCCGCACTGAAGAGCCCGTTCATGAAGTTGATGCACCAGGCAATACCGGATGCGTCCGGTGCCATGTGGGAAAACAGATTGCCCAAAAGCATGAAAAACGGGGCGCCGGGCGGATGTCCCACTTCCAATCGTGCGGCAGAGGTGATGAACTCGGGACAGTCCCAAAAACTTGCAGAAGACTCGAGGGTCAGTGTGTAGACCGTTGCTGCGGCGATGAATACGCTCCAACCGCAGAGCCTGTTGATTGTCCGGTAACTTTGCATAATCCTTGTTTTGATTTGTTTGCTGCAAAGTTAGCAGGACTTATGGCTGTTTGTCTGAATCGGATGCGGACATTTATAACAGCTTTAATTTGCTGTTTATTATTGTATTAATGCTGTTTTTGATGTAGTGGGATACGGACATTCCACTTCCGAGACAGTCCGGTTGCCGGCCGTTGGACTTCATTCAGGCCTCACACAGGTTACCGGTTTTTTCTTTGATGCGGAATTTGGCTTTGGTTACCGACCCCGGCGAGATTCCGTAAAATACGGCCAACTGTCCGGTGGTGAATCCCAACAAGGTCAGGCAGGATATTTCCTTGTCCCGGTCTGTCAGCTGCGGTGCGTTCTCAATGACCTGCATCTCTTCCGGATAAAGGCGTGCCGCCAATGTCTTTAACGCGGTCCACTCCTGTTTCGTTTTTACGCACTGGTAACCCGGCCGGCTTTTTATCCGTTCCAGAATGGCCAAAGCCTTGATGTTTGTCTCGGACATCAGTTCCGCCATCTGTTTGTCCAACTGTTTTTCCTTGTTTGCAAGCGCTTCGCGAAGTTGTTCCTGACGGCTGTATTCCTGTTCCATCTGCACCGCTTTTGCTTTCTCGCTTTCTGCGATGGCCTTAAACCTGGCCGTTTCCATGCGCTCACCCTGCAACTGCCGGTCGAGATGCAACTGGCGGTCGTGGTACTGCCGTTCCTTCCTTTTCTTGCTGCGATAGGTCAGGCACATCAGGATTAATGCCAGCGAGCCTGCCGAAGCGCTTCCGGCACGGTGCAGGATGTTTTTCCTGTGTTCTTCGGCCTTTGCCATGGCCTTGCGTGATTCCAGTGTCCGGTTCATCCATTGCAACAGCACTTCCCGTTCGCGGACATCTTTTTTTGATGGAAAATCTTTTTGTCCGCGTGTCGGCTGGCAGGCGATTCCTTTAATGCGTTTCGCGATATTATCGAAATATTCGGCGGTGTCCGGCCGGTTCATTTGTCTGTAGTCATCGGCAAGACATGATGCTGCTTCTGCCCGTAAGTGGCGGCATCCGTTCTGTTTGGCCATGTCGAGCCCTTTCCTGTGATATTCTGTTGCTTTTTCGGGCAGTCCGCAGTCCGATAACAGATTGCCGAGCCGGCAATAGACGGTTGCAGCGAGCCCGGCCGTATCGGGGCATTGTGGTTCCTGTAAAAGGTCAAGCGCATCCCAATAACAGATAAGAGCCTGTTCCGGTTTATCCTGCAGTTCGCAAAAACGGGCCTGTTGGAGCAACGTATCGGTCTTTTCCCTGTTCTCGGAAAATTGCTGTTCCGGTGACAGACGGCATGACGAAAAGATGCAGGCAAAGAGCATCACTAAACAATTCAGGTGGAGCAGTATTCTCATAAGACAGAGTTTTTAATCTTATATAATCTTTACGCGTTGGCGGAATTATATTAATAAAAGATTTATTTATAGCAATTTTTGCACATTGCTGATATATAGAAAATTAAGGATCGATACACTTCTAATGACAAATATCGTATGCACAATCTATATGCAATATTCGCAAAATTTCTGAATATATGCAAGCAAGTGTCCGGCATTTTAATCAATGAATCATCCTTGGCCGTAATGGCATATATATCGAAATGAAAATCCAGCATTTTTTTACTCACATCGATTCCTTTTGGTAAGAGTTTTGTTAAGGTGGGAATATGGTTTCTCCGCTTGTCCGCGCCGCATATTTCCCTGCCTGCGCGTAAAAAAGAAAAGCATGGCCGGAGCCATGCTTTTGGGAACAATATCAAGAAAATAATCTCGGAATTACCAGCTGTCCGTCCGGAAGGGCGAAGCCAGAAGGCCGTCCTTGTTGCAAAGGTTGGCATCCTCGGGGTTGTTGCTCCAGGCGTAACGAACGGCCACAGGCTGCTTCACCTGCGGGCTGCTTACGATGACCTTGTTGCCCTTGATCTTCGCATCTGCCCACACGAACTTGCGGTCTTCGCCGGCGATGGCGAAATGCTTCAGCGTCTTGTCTCCATGCCGGACGGCCAGCCCCTTTCCGGTCTCAGAGAATGAAAGCACGATGCGGTCGCCGTCAATCTCCATTGCTTTATAAATGGGACCCGAGCTGACGAGTTTCTCTCCGTAGATCAGTTTCCGTGCCCCGAGGAAGAGTCGCTGCGCCACCGTTTTCTTGTCCAGCGGGTGGATGTCATTCCATTCGCCTGCGTCATAAGTCACCGCCAGGGCCGTGTAGGGCACCGACCGGGCAACCTGAAGCTGGGCCTCGCGCAAACGTGCCCATCCGCTGTCGGACGGTTTATCCTGCTTGGCCATGTAATTGGGCAACTGCACCAACAGGAAAGGCATATCAGCGCAATCAAAGGTCTCGCGCCAGCCGGCAATCAGGTTCTTCAGCAAAGCCGCATATTCCCCGGCCCGCCCGGCATTGTTCTCGCCCTGGTACCAGATGACGCCTTTCACTTTCCAGTCGCGCAGGGGGTAAATCATGCCGTTGTAGAGTCCGGAACCTGCTGTTCTCAGATTCACCTGCCTTGAGTATTGGTCGGCTTCGGAGCGGTCAAGTCCAACCTTGTATTTCCACGTGCCGCTCAGTTCCACCGTGTCGTCATCCCCCTGAAGTTTGTATGGCTTGTCAGGAACGATTTCCCCGTGTCCGTTCATCGCTGTCAGTTTCAACGTAATCACATTCTTGCCTTCCACCAGCACGCCGGCCGGCACATCGTACTTGCGCGGCGGACCGAAGTAAGCCGTCGTGCCCACAAACGTGCCGTTGACGAACACCGAGTCGGCGTCGGCCATCCGTCCCATATAGAGCTTGGCATGCCGCCCTATCATGGAAGTGGGCAGGTCGAAACTCTTACGATACCACACGCTGCCTCTCACCTTGATGCCCCGCTCGTCCCACGTACCGGGGAACTCCACCGTGTCCCAGTCCGAATCGTCAAAATCGCGTTTGTTCCACACGCCGGACCCTTTGTCCCTGCGTGCCTCCTTCAAGTTCTGAAGAGCTTCCTGGTCCACCACCAGTCTGGGAAAATCCTTTAAATGCGCCTGGTCTATCCATGCTTCAATGTCCGTGCCCCCCTTGCTCGACACCAACATCCCCACCGGGACCTTGTAGCGGTTGTACACCTCGGTGGCGAAGAAATAGGCCAGTGAGGTCCAGTTCAAGACCTCGGAAGCCGTGGCCGAATGCCACACGGCGTCGCCTGCAATCTCCTCGCGCACGCCGTCCGTCACGTCCTGATAAGGCACTTTGTAGTGGCGGATCATGTGGTTGTTCGACACGGGGATTTCCGGGAATTTCTCCACCAGACGTTCAATAGGGTTCTCCTGGTTCGACTGCCCGCCGCAGAGGTAGACATCGCCCACCAGCACATCGCGAATCACCTTGTCATTCACTTCCATCACAAACGGTCCACCCGGTTCCTGCGGAGGCAGCATGACATGCCACCGCCCGTCTGCACCGGTTTCCGTATAGTAATGTGAACCACGGAAACGCACCGTTATTCTCTCTCCGGGGTCGGCCCATCCCCAGATTTTCAGCTCCGTTTCCCGTTGGAGCACCATGCGGTCGCTCACCAGCTTGGGCAAACGGACTGCAGCCGAAAGTGTACACATGCTGCCTGATCCCATGCAAAGCAGCAGTGCCAAAAAAAGTTTCTTTGCTGATAGTTTCATAACTACACTTTATTATATATGTATATTTACCACTTCTTAGTCGTGCTTTTTATCTCTAAAAATATTCCTAAAAAACTTTATTGAAAGTTACGTTTCAAAAGTATATAAAAAAATTAAATAGGGAAAATAATATGAAGGTTTAATATTGCTAATAATCCGTAAAATAACCGTGCTGTTTGTAAATGCGGAAAGAAATCTCTGATTATGCGGTCAGCAACCAATACGAACCAAACAGGTGCCTTTTTATTTCCAAGTGTTTTCACAAGATAACGTGTGGTTTTAACACATAACACCGAATCTTCATTTCACCGTCACACAACCGTAACACGGCCGGCGTACCTTTGCCGTAAATTTTAAGACAGACATGAATAAAGGTTGGTTTTGTTTATTGGCTTTGACAAGTGCATTGCATACGAATGCCGAAATTATAAGAGGCAGAATCATGGACGCACAGACAGGCGAAGAGATTATCGGCGCCAGGGTATCGGTGAAGGAAAATCCTTCGCAGGCTGTTATCAGCGGCCTTGACGGCAGTTTCAACATCGACATAACCGGCGGCTGTACACTCGTCTGCTCATATATGGGATATCAGCCGTACGAGATAGAAATAACGTCTGATAACGCGGAGATAGAAATCCCGCTTGTCAGCAAGGTCATAGAACTTAACGATGTGACAGTGACCGCTACCAATACGGGGCGTAGCGAAGCCGGCGCACGCCTTATTGAGAAAAATGCCCTGAACGTGGTGAATGTCTTGAGCGCGAAAGCCATTGAGCTGAGCCCTGACATCACCGTTGCCAATGTAATCCAGCGGATGAGCGGCGTCACCATTGAACGTAATTCGAGCGGCGAAGGACAATATGCCATCTTGCGCGGCATGGACAAGCGCTACAACTATACGTTGGTGAACGGTGTGAAGATTGCCAGCCCCGACAATAAGAACCGTTTCGTCCCGCTGGATATTTTCCCGAGCGAACTGCTGGACCGTCTGGAGGTCACGAAGTCTCTTACGGCCGACATGGAAGGTGACGGCATCGGCGGCGCCGTCAACCTGGTAATGAAAGACGCCCCCTCAGAACGTCAGCTGACCGCCAGCATCTCGACCGGCTACAATGCCATGTATTTCGACCGTGACTTCAAGTCGTTTGCCTGGGATAAGATTGTCCGCCGTTCGCCTGATGAGCGGTGGGGCACCACGCAGACCGGCAGCAAGGTCAGTGCCGCAGATTTCAGTTCCTCTTCGCTGCACATGACCGAAAAGAAACCGATGCCCGATCTGACGGCAGGCTTCTCTTACGGTGACCGCTTCTTTAATGACAAGCTGGGAATCATGCTGGCCGCCAGCTACAGCAACACTTATCGCGGACGTGAGAGTGAAATAGAGTATAAGCCCGGTGAGTCGGTGCGCAACGGTACCGTCTACCGTGACTATTCCGTACAGCAAAGCCGGCTCGGGACGCACCTGAAACTGGATTATGACATCAACCGCCGGAACAAACTGACCTGGTATAACGGTTATATGGATCTGCGGGAGGCAGAGGTCCGCGACGAAAGCGACGAGGTCTACCGCTCCGTACGTTTGGAATGGAACCGCCAGTACATCTACAATTCCACGCTGAAGGGCGAACACAGGATGCTTCGTGACGACAGGATGCAGATAGACTGGAGCGCCAACTATTCAAAAGCCTATAACGAGACGCCCGACCGCGTCAAGATGGAGTTCATGGGCGGGCGCATCATGAGTTCCGATTGTGCGGAACGTCGCTGGGAGCATAATGACGACCGCGATGTGGAAGGACGCCTCAATGTCAGCTACCGGCCGGACGTCGAAACCGGAACGCTCGAACTCAAGACCGGCGGACTCTACCGCGACAAGGCACGTACCAGTTTCTGCAATTATTATACCTTCAATTCCGATACGGGCAATGATTGGGAGAACTTTGATGACATAGCGTTTTATCCGCGCCGCTCTTACGGCAATATCGGCGGCGCACTGAATTATGACGCTTCAGAGCGGATAGGTGCGGCGTATGCGATGGTTAGATATACGGTCAGCGCATGGGAGATCAATGGCGGCGTGCGTGCGGAGCATACCGACCAGGGTTATGAATTGCGTTTCCCCGAAGAGAGCGTAGACCCGGAGGGGACGCAGAAATACTGGGATATTTTGCCTTCCGTGCATTTGAAATACAACGTACACCGTAACGCGAACCTCCGTTTTTCCTATGCACGGGCTGTCAACCGTCCGAGTTTCTTCGAGATAGCGCCTTACAGCATCATCGGCGATGACTACAAGGAAGAAGGAAATCCCGACCTGAAACATACCGTGGCCGACAACATCGACCTGCGCTATGAGTTCTTCCCGGGTTCCAGCGAACAGTTCATGGTCGGACTCTTCTACAAGAACATCCAAAATCCGATTGAATACGGTTTGATTACGGAAGGACAGGATCTGAAATACAAGCCCATGAACTTCGGAACGGCGCGCAATCTCGGTGCCGAGGTTGACATCATGAAATATTTCAACTGGTTCGGCGTCAAGGCAAATTATACTTATACCCATTCGGCCATCACCACCACGAAACGCCAGATGAACGGCAACGAAGTGGAAATGCTCGAACAGACGCGGCCGCTTTACGGTCAGGCAGCCCATGTGGCCAACCTTTCGCTGCTCTTCAAGAGTCCGCGGCATGCCTGGGAAGGTCAGATACTGGGCAGTTATACTGGCAAGCGCCTGGCCGACATCTCAAGCTGGTACGATGACGATATATGGGAACGGGGCTTCTTCCAGCTCGACGCTTCCCTTGAGAAAGGTTTCAAATACGGGCTGACGGTTTTTGCCAAGGCCTCCAACCTGCTGAATACGCCCATCCTGAGATATATCCAGAAGGGACCACATACGGTGAACGTCGATTCCCGCCGCTTCGACGGTAACGTCGTTGAGCGCGAATCCCGCAGCGGACAGACTTTTATGATCGGATTACGGTATAAACTCTAAAAAATAAAAACCGAAATATTAAACTGACAAACCATTTATTACTTTTGTTATGAAATTCAGACATTATGTGATGGCGGCCGCCATGTTGGCCGCATTCGGTACGACATTCGTATCATGCAGTGAAGAGACAGACGGAACGGAAAACCCTTCCGGACAAGGTGGAAACGATCAGAGCGGAGATAATCAGGGTGGAAGCGCCTACGACCTGACGGTGGAGGGCAATGTTGAAGGAACGTGGACAAAGGGCAGCCGCATCCATGTTACCGGCCACATAACCGTGCCCGAAGGTAAGAGCCTGAACATTGAAGAAGGCGTTGAACTGATTTTTGCCACTGAAGGGGTCGGTGTCAACCACGTGCCTGTGGAGTTTATCGTGAAAGGTAATCTCTATTGCAACGGTACGGCCGAGAATCCCATCCTGATGTCCGTACCTGAAAACCAGCGGCTGGCCGAGAATATCTTTCAGGAAGAACACCAGTGGGGCGGCATCGTGGCTTACCCTTCATGCGCAGAGATGCTCATCAATTACACGACCATCGAATACACCGGCGGTCAGGTCATCGAAGGCTCACCGGCAGCTTCCGCGGGTATTTATGAGGCCGGCGACGACGCTTATCCGCAAATCACGACCAACAACCCGGACGGCAACTATGTCATTACGAACAGCACCATCCGTTACGGCTGGTCCGACGGCATCTACATGATGGGCGGAAATGCCATCATTGCCAACAACATCTTCGCCGGCAACGGTTATGACGGTGCCGAGTCGGTCAACGTCAAGGCCGGATGTAAAGTAGACGTGGCCGGCAATATCATGTATGCGCCGAACACCAACGGACTGAAACTCTCCAGCGACGGGCAGGATGACGTTACCCGTGCGCAAGGCAGGATTAAAGCCTACAACAATACGATATTTAATGCCGGATGGCGTCGCGACGGCGAGAAGGGCGGCTGTATCTATGCGGAGAAGAACGTGCGGGCGGATGTGTTCAACAATATGCTGGTCAACTGCAAATACCGTGCCCAGACACCGGGCTGGAAAGATCCGAACAACATCGAAGAGGGCTATGACAGCAAATCCGTCATCGACTACAACTGCTATATCTCAGGCAACCGGCAAAGCGACGTGATCTGGGGCGGTGAGATGAACGACGAAGGCGAATGGGAAGCCGGCTCAGGCATCGCTTATGCGTGGGAAGGTTACAACTATGAACATAAGAACTACCACACGGCCGAATTTACGACGGCCGACGGAACGGTTGTTCCGGGCATTGATGTACACAGTGTCATTGCCACTGAAACAAACCTTCCGGATCCGGCATTTGTCAACTACGACATCAACACGGCCAAGATGAGCGAGGTGGTTTATGACGAGGCGTGGGATTTCCATACGGCCAACGTCATTGCCGGCGCTTACAGCGGTAACGAGGCTTTCGCCCAACCTTATTTCCAGACTGCCGGGCTGACCGTTAACGGACAGACTTACTACTCTCCGGCCGTGAAGGCTCACTTCGGTGTGTATGGGGCAAACTAAACAGAACAAAAACAGTAACAAACGATAATTATCCCTATGAGAAAATCATTAATCATCCTG
>CASDZK010000018.1 GCA_949286165.1 uncultured Alistipes sp. | reverse complement strand
TTCTTCGTATTTCAACCAACGGCTGGTAGCATACGTGAAGGTAGCACGACCGCTGATCCACAAATCTTCGCCGAAGGTCTGGTTGTAATCCAACGAGGCGTCGAAACCTTCGGAGGAGTTGGAACCTACGTTAGCACGGATGCCTGCGTTGAAACCGGCCGTCGAAGGAATGTAAGAACGGTCCAGCAACACGTTGTCGCGTCTTTCATAGAAGTAGTCGCCGACGAATTGCAGTTTGTCGAACAATCCGATTTCGATTCCGATGTCGGTTTTATACGCCGTTTCCCATTTGATATCGGCATTGGCGTAACGAGATACGGAAATACCGTTTTTGGAATATCCGAAGTCGGTACCGAAGGAATATTTTTTGCCGCCATCGTTCAAATTCACGTTGGACATGTAGAAGAAGCGGTCGGTAGCACTACCGATATTATCGTTACCCACCAGACCGTAAGTAGCCTTGATCTTCAGGTTGGACAACACCTTCTTCAGGTTGTCGCCGTAGAACGGTTCGTTGGAAATCAACCATCCGAAACCTACCGACGGGAAGAAACCCCAGCGGTTTTTCTTGTCGAAACGTTCGGAGCCGTTATAACCGAAGTTCACTTCGAAGAAGTAGCGGCTGTCGTAACCGTAGGTAAAACGACCGGCCAGACCCATGTTACGGGTAGGCAACGATTCTTCCAGACTACCGGCGTTACCGACAATTTCGTTACGAATGGTATAAACCATCATGGCCGTAACGGCATGTTTGTCCTTGAAGGTACGGTCGTAGTTGATCGCGCCTTCGAAATACATGGCCGTGGTCACATCTTTGTCCGTACCGCTGTAATTCAACGTTTCCGAACCGGAGGTTTCGTTCAAGCAGGTCAAAGCGTAACGTCCCGTTTCACGGTCGTAGGAATCCAAACGATAATAGTACGGATTGTACTGACGGGTAATGTTGTAGTAGGAATACCGTTTGGTGTAAGCCAACATGCGGGCCGACAACCCTTCGGTAATCCCCTTCAAATCCTGATTAGCAGACAATTGCGCCAGGAAAGTGGAGGAGGAGTTTTGCTTATACCCCCGAACCATTTCGGCATAAGGGTTGGTATAATCAGGTTCATTAACACCATAAATAAAAAACCAGTATTTCTGAACCATAGAGGTACATCCTCCTCCTCTGCATATAGAGACTTCCGAGCCCTGCATGGCCGATATTCCGGCACGTCCGTCCATAACGCAGGTTACGGAAATGTGAAAACTATCTGTACGCCGATGGACATGCCATAGAGACTTTCATACGGAACGGGAGACACTTCTTTTTCTTCGGAAGGACATAAGCAACCACAAAACCTCAAGAACAACAAACATTTCAAAGGGTTCTATCTTTGGAGACTTAAACAGGCGGAAAGGAATCAGAATGATCGGCTATAAAACAAGGTATAAAATGCGAAAAGCTGAAATAAAAAAGTCCAAAAAGGCTTCATCCGCCGCATTACCGCTTTCCAAAGATTCGGTCATGTACACTCATCTTGGAAAGGCAAAGCCCGGCACCTGAAGCCTTTTTGAACTTGTCGGTAAAGTATGGGGAGGAAAGACTATTCAGACACCCTCCCTAAATTGAGAATCAATTACGTTCAGTATGTTTTAAACAGGACTTTAAGAAATTGTTTCGAAATCTATCGACATAAAATTTACAACAAATTTTCGAAGAGAGTTTTTCTGAATTTTATCCGTCAATCCCTGTATGCTTCGATATTTCCATCGGCATCCACTCTCAATTCATATTCCAGACGATCCTTTCGAGCCTCGAACTCATACCACATCCCGTTGGCGGTTTCGATGCATTCGAATTCATTATCGTCAATCGTATAACCTTCCCGATTAACGGCATCCTGAATATTCTGCGGCAACTGGCGGGTCTCCCACTCGGTACGGAGCCAGTTATTGCGACCGTCGAAAAGCACCTCCTTGTAAAGATTCTCATGAAATATAGTCAGTTCGAGACACCCATCGTCATAATCCCGCTCAACGACCGTAGCTCCCGAATAATGACTGCGAAGGAACTGTTCGATATCGATGTCCACCGGCAGATCGTTTCCGCCCGTACCTCCCATATCGATAACGGGACGCGAAATGATCTGAATCGGGTCGTCATTCACATAGACTTCGACTTCCCTATGACCGGCTTCCGCTTCCACACACCAGAAAACGCGAATACCGTCCGCCGTGGCCTCGTCGAGTATCCATTTTTCAATATCCTCAACCTCGTTCCTGCCTGAAAGCTGTTGATCGGTCGCCACAACATCGTATATCGCTTCGGGAACCGCCGTACCTATATCCCGACGACCATATTCGATTTTCACATAAACACGGGTGTTTCCCTCATCGAAATAAAGGTCGTGTTTATAACCGCCACACACAAGTTCTACCTCCGTACCCCCATATTCCCGGTCTATATCGATTACGCGACCTCCGCCGTTTTCATTCAGATAGGCCTGGACCTGTTCTTCTACACTGGCCGTCGGCTGTTCGGGAATATAATCTTCATAACCGTTATCCGTAGGATTAGCCACCTCGTTTACCAATACGCCTTCGTCCGAGAAATAAAGATCCATAACCGTTGTCAGTTGATCGACGGTACGGGATACACCAATGACATAAACCACAATTACTCCTTCGCCTCCTCCGAGCATAACGACATCCCTGCGTTCGAGCTTATCGATCTTACCCGTACGGGTCCACCCTTCGGATTCGGCATATTTACCGGCTTTCACGCCTTCCTGTACAGCTTGCGGAAGCGCCGAAAAATCGATATTCGTTTCGGTCATGGCCCATTGTCCGTTCGCATTTTCGAACCAAGCCGTAAAACGGCTTCCATCGGAAGAGGCCGATTTAACCACCGACAAGGAAAAATCCGCCACAGCATAGTTTCCTCGAAGAGTCCATTCGATATTCTGCGCATCGGGATATTTCGTTTTCAAAGCTTGTTGAGCCTGCCGGCTAACCGTACCGGAACCGGATTTGAATCCATCGTCCGATTTATTGCAGCTAACCCCCAAAAGAGCGCCTGCCCACAACAGTGTCGTAAAAATGTGTTTTTTCATAATTCATTACATTTAAATTACTTGTTTTCAAATTATTAAAAATTATCTATCGATTTCCGACGGGATAAAAATCGCATAAGATTTTGTAATGAATTTGAAATTTCATGCAACCATAAAAAATTACACTCTCCGCCCCCGATTTTTCGAAACCCGCATTGGACAAACGAAAAAAACACCGATCGACTTTTGAGCCTCCTTATTCCCAGCTCAAAATCCCAGACCATTCAAAAAAAGATGCTTGTTTTACAATCGTCACTCGAATTTATTATAAAGAACGACAGGACGCGACCGGCGCACACTCATCGAAGGAAACCAAATATCGTCCGCCGCAAGACCGCACTTTTCCACCGCTTCGAGCGAATATTCCAAACGACCGAAATCGGCATCCACATTATTGGTTCCGAAAGTGAATTTGATTCCGCGTTCCTTCGCCTTACGGATAATATCGAAACTCGGAATTCGATAACGGGCATTGATTTCCAACGCAATGCCATAACGCTCCAACACGTCCAACACGCGATCGATACGTTCGTCGGTCCAATACTCGTCATAGTCGGCCTGCATGTCCTCTGGCAAATAGGTAGGATTGGCATAAATATCGGCCGGCTCATTAGTCAAGATCTTCACGGTCTGATCGACCAGATGGTCCATATACTGTTCCCGCGTCACGCCGTCGTAAAACACCTCCTCCGGTCGGTAGATACGCGAATTACGCCCTTTATGATCGATGATGGTCATGGCATCCGTAAACAGATAATCGAATACGCCGAGCGCCTCCTGCGAGAAAGTTGCCGTCCATTTCCGCCCTTCGCCCTGTACGCCGCACAGAAACGGCATATTTTTTACTTCGTCGAAGTAGGCGTAAACTTCTCCGTCGTCCGCCAACATACGTCCAACACCGCCTTCGCCGGCATTGGGAGCCACTCCGTAATTGATGCCGTAATTCATCGACATAGCGTGCGCCTGCTCCTTCGTCAGCCCTCCTTTCAAATGAACATGGTAATCGATGACGGGAAAATCACGCTGTTGAAAACGGATCACGCCGTCCGTCCGCTCGTCCACAGGCGGAAGCGTGTCGGCCTCGTTACGGGCCTTGGCATCGAGCCGTTCGACCGTGAGATTACGGAACGCGACTTCGCCCTGCACGCCGCGCAATGCGATCGCACCGTGTCCCAATAACTGCCGGGCATGCCTTTCCGTACGGTAAGGGTGTTCGGGTTCCGTATAACAAACCACTTCGGTTCCATCGATGCGAACAACGATATTACGCCCCCGCACCGCAATCTCGAAACCGAACCATTCGCCGTCCTTGACGAGCGAACGATAGAGGTTACGGACCGAAGCGAGCGATCCGCTTTTGCGGGTACCGTCGATAACTCCGTTACGAAAAATGACCTCGTATCCCGAATCCCCATCGGTATGGAAAAGCAAGGCCGCCTCGGCGCCGGGTTGCGTGATGGCTTCGCCCGTAAGCAGAAAATTCCGGTAATCCCCGTCGGCAAAAAGCGTCCGTCCTTCCGTAACGGTAGGAGCCGACGTGCGGAAAGTACGTTCCCCTTCACTCCAACGGTCGAGCGGTTCAGGAACTCCGGTTCTCCCGCAGGCTGTAAATATAACAAGGAACAAGAAGGCTGCGGCCATCGTCGTTCCGACATGTAAGGCGTGTTTCAAATGGCGAAGTAAATCGATCATAGAAATAATTTTAAAATCATGCGGTTTCCCGGGTTCAATAACGAATCAATATGTTCATGTAAAATTAAACTTTATCAGGAAAAACCGCAAAAATCCGCCGCAGTTTTTCATTCCGGACAAACCACCGGAGACCGCCACCGAACTGCAAATTCAATATTATCTTACCCTTGTTCATTCCGTCCTTCCCCGACGAAGTTCATTTCCGAATCCGTTGTACTCCCCTCTTTATTAGTCAAACATTTGACTAATTCGACAAAATTATCTACCTTTGTGGCCATAATTTTGACAGTCATGAGGCAGGAAGGCAGTGATTTTCGGGATTTCCAGCTACAAATCGTCCGGATGCGGATCGCATTCCGACAATGTGTCCAACAAACCTTAAAACGACATAACATTCATGTCACGTTCGAAATGTTACAGGTATTAAGTTGTCTGTGGCGCGAACAGGGAGCTACGCAGCAAATACTGGCCGAACGGACGGCCAAAAGCAAAGCCAGCCTGAGCAGTTTAATGACCAACATGGAAAAAAGGGGGTATATCGAACGGCGGGAAAAAACGTCGGACCGACGCAACAAAAGAGTCTATCTGACCCCCGAAGGCGAACGTTTATGGATGCGGATACTTCCGGTTTTAAACCGACTTTATGCCCGTTTGGAACAGACCGTGGGCTTGGAACACCTCCGAAACATGTCACTCAATTTATCGAAAATTCAGGATGTATTGGAAAACATATAAACGGATAGGTATCGTCTTATGCTGTCTCGGCAGAGTTTTACCGGTCGCGGCCCAAAACGACACCTTGTTTCTTCCGGTAGAACAATTGTTCGAATTAGGCATACGGCATAGTTTGATATTGCAGGCGGACGCATTGGAAGAGAACGCCGCGCAAGAACGCGGGAAAGGAGCGCGGACAGCGCAACTACCCGATCTGCAAGTCGGTTTGCGAGGAGGATTCGTCGGCCAACCCGTCGTTTTCCGACAAGGATTGACCGATGCCTACCGTCCCGATATTCCCGATTGGTCGCAAAACTACGCCGTCGATTTCTCTCAACCGATCTATCAAGGCGGCAAACTGCGCTATACCATCCGCAAGACCGATTTGGAACAGTCGCTCGCCATTCTGCAAACCGAAAAAGACGAAGCGGACATAAAATTGACCCTGCTGGAACAGTACATGAGGCTTTTCGGCCTCTACCACCGGCAAGAGATATTGAAGCGCAACATCGAAGAATCGGAAAGACGTCTGCAAGACATCCGCCGAATGAAACGCGAAGGTTTAATCACGACCAACGACGTACTGCGCAGCGAAATGCAACTGACCGACGACAAACTGCTGCTTCAAGAAGCGCAGAACGACATTGCACTGACCTCCCAACAACTGGATATTTTGTTAGGTCTGTCAGAACATCTTTTGATCGAGCCCGACAGCGCACTGCTCCATCGCCCGATTCTTTTGGAACCTTATGAACTTTACGTCGATGAGGCGTATTCCGACGATCCGGGCATAAAACAGCTACGCATGCAAACCCGGCTGGCGCAAAACGACATATCGCTGGCACATTCCGCCCTGTTGCCCGGCGTATCGCTCTACGCTTCGAATACGCTGGCACGTCCTATGGCCAGAACGTTGGAAGATTTTTATAACAACAACTGGAATGTGGGACTTTCTATCTCCGTTCCGCTTTATTCGCTTTACAAGAACAACCACAAAGTGAAAGAAAGCCAGTTGGCGGTCTCGTTACGCCAAAACGCCGAGGAACAGGAGATGCAACGCATCCGAGTCCGCATCCGTACAGCCTACCTGCGTCATCAGGAAGCCCGGAATCAGGTCGATGCGTTGCAACTTTCGGTCCGACAGGCACAAGAGAATTACCGCATCATGCAAAACCGTTACATGAACCAGCTGGCTATCCTGACCGATTTGCTGGATGCGAACTCCGTACGGCTGGATGTGGAACTGCAACTGACGGCGGCCCGCACACGCGTTATCTATACCTACTATCAACTTTTGAGAGCCTGCGGGCGTCTCTAACGATTACCGAATATGAGCGACTGGCATAAAAAACGACAAAACCTGAGAAGACACCGTTTTCGCAATATCATCCTGAACGCGGTGTGCATTCTGCTGGCCGGTTCCGGTCTTTGGATCACGGTCAACTATTTCTGGCGACACAGGCATTACGTGATAACCAACGACGCATTCGTCGATCAATACGTTGCCCCGTTGAACATACGCGTAGCAGGCTATATCCGCGAGGTCCGTTTCAAAGAACATCAGTTCGTACACCAAGGCGACACGTTGCTGGTACTGGACGACCGAGAATACCGAATCAGAGTAAAAGAAGCGGAAGCCGCGTTGCTGGACGCGCAAGGGACACAGGAAGTCATTCATTCGGGAATACGGACTTCGCAAACCAATATCGCCGTACAAGAGGCCAATATTGCCGAAGCGGAAGCGATACTTTGGCAAACCGAACAGGATTTCCGCCGCTTCGAACGGTTATTGCGCGAAGAGTCGGTCCCCGGACAACAGTATGAACAGGCGAAAGCCGCCTATGAAGCCGCACAAGCTCGCTATCAGGCACTCTTGGCACAGAAAGACGCAGCACTGTCGCAATATTCCGAAGCCCAAAAACGGACCGTTGGCGCCGAAGCCAATATTTTGCGCCGGGAAGCCGACCTGGACATGGCCCGTCTCAACCTCTCCTACACGGTAGCAACGGCTCCCTACGACGGATATACAGGCCGCCGCACGCTGGAACCGGGACAATTCGTACAAGCCGGACAAACCGTCTCCTATCTGGTCCGGAACCAAGACAAATACATTACAGCCAATTACAAAGAGACGCAAATCGCCCATATTTTTCTCGGGCAGGAGGTCGTAATCAAAGTAGATGCGTTTCCCGATCGCAAGTTCCGGGGGCGCGTAACGGCCATTTCAGAAGCGACGGGTTCGAAATACTCGTTGGTTCCTACCGACAACTCGGCCGGAAATTTCGTAAAAGTACAGCAACGCATTCCGGTCCGCATCGACCTGGAAAACATATCGGAGGAAGAGATGGAGCTGTTGCGGGCCGGCATGATGGTTGAAACCGAAGCGTTACGCCGATGATGACCGCCGCGCAACTCGAACTGCCCGTTCGCCGATGGGTTCCCGACTGGCTGGCCATAGCCGGACTGTTTTCCATTCTCTTACCCGTTACAATGCTGAACGGCTCCTATACGGGCAGCATGCTGGAAGTATCGAACACGCTGGGAACGAATACGGAAGATATAACGATGGGATATTACGCCGCTTCGGCCGGTATGGCCATCGCCTATCCGATCGTACCGAAAATTCTCGGAGCCTTCTCTTCCAAAGCGTTGCTGCTGGCCGATCTCGCCCTACAACTTTTACTGAGCTGGATATGCGCCCGCTCCCTAAGTGCCGACACATTGATCGTATGCAGTTTTTTCATCGGATTCCTCAAAGGTTTTCTGATGCTGTGGTGCATTCGGCGAATCAAGACGATTTTCAGTCCGAAAGATATCCGAAGCGAATTTTACGCCTATTTTTACCCGTTGGTTTTCAGCTGCGGACAATTATCAATGATCATTACGGCCGAACTGGCTTATCACTACGACTGGAAATACATGTACTACTTCATGATGCTCCTGCTGCTCGTAGCGTTGCTGCTCGTTGCCATCTGTTTCCGACACGACCGGCCGATCCGTAAACTATCGGCCGGGGAACTGCATATCCGGGAAATGTTCGTCATTTCGGTCGGACTGCTGATGCTGATGTACGTACTCAATTACGGCAAAGTATTGGATTGGATGTCTTCGCCCCGGATCTGTCTTTACGTCGTACTCGCTCCCATGCTGATCGCCTTTTTCATCTGGACGCAATACCATTCCCGAACTCCTTACGTCAATCTGGCCCCGCTCTATCAGCCCAAAGCGATCGTAGGTTATCTATACATGATGATCGTCATGTTTTTCAGTACCTCCACGACACTGCTGACCAACTACATGACCTCGATTCTGCAGGTAGATGCCACGCACACTTATACACTTTACGTCTATTTGCTGCCGGGATACGCGCTCGGCGCATTCGTCTGTTTCTGGTGGTTCCGTTGGCAACGGTGGCGGTTCCGGTTCCTCATCGCAGGAGGGATGGCCTGTTTCGCCCTTTTTTTCGGCATGCTCTATTTCGGCATTTCGCCCGAAAACACTTACGAAAGCCTCTTTTTCCCGGTCTTCATCCGAGGGACAGGCATGCTGACCCTCATTATCGCTTTTGCACTGTTCGCCGTGGAAGAGCTGAATCCTAAATTCTTAATTCATAACGCCTTTTTCCTGATCGCCTGCCGGTCGGTATTGGCTCCGATTATGGCCACTTCGTTTTACAGCAACACCTTATACCGGTTGCAACAGAAATACTTTTACACGCTTGCCGAGAATTTTTCGATGACCGACCCGTTGGCCGCTTCCCGATACTCTTCAGCCCTGAGTTCGTCGTTGGCACAAGGTCACGGTTACGCCGAAGCAGCGCAAACGGCGACCAACAGTCTTTATACGACGTTGCAACAGCAAAGTCTGCTACTGGCCCTCAAAGAAATCTTAGGATGGCTATTCGTCGTATCGCTGGCACTCGCCGTGATTTCCCGATTCATCCCCTTCCACAAGACCATCCGCGTGAAATTCGCCAAAGCGGGAGACGATATGGTATAAACGGCGTACCGCATGCTTTAACCGAAAAACGGGGAAAACGCCCCTTACAAGATCAATCCCACGGACAACAGGATTCCGAACAGCAGCATATTCCGGGAAGTTTGTCCCAAAATGCGATTCAAAGCCTTACCCCGGTCGATTTTTACCATCTGTTTCCAGGCAGCCATATGAAACGGCAGATAGAACAACGGCAATACCGCAGCCCAGCATCTGCCGTAAAAAAGAAACGACAAGCAGAGCAATACGGCCACGATACCCGACCAAAGATACAGACGCCGGCCGGTTCGAGCGCCGAACCGGACCACCAATGTCCGTTTGCCGCTACGGGCATCCTGTTCGCGATCGCGGTAATTATTGACCGTCATCAATGTATCGACGACCAATCCACAGGCCAACGACGCGAACACGATTTCGGGGTTCCAGTCGCGGCACATCACATAATAGGTTCCCCCTACGGGGACGAAACCGAAAAACAAAAGCACGAGCAGATCGCCCCAACCGTGATAGGCGAGCGGATAGGGCCCGGCCGTATATAAAAATGCGAAGCATACGCATACCGCTCCGAGGAGTATCAAGCCCGGTCCGCCGTAAAAAAGCAACCCGAGTCCGGACAAGCAGGCGGCAAACGTAACGGCTACAATCCCCCGTTTCATGTTCCGGGGAGCAATCCAGCCCTGAGCGCATGCGCGTTCCGGGCCAAGACGATCCTGAGTGTCACTCCCTTTTTTATAATCGAACAAATCGTTAATCAGGTTCGCATCGATCTGCATCAGAAAAGCGAACAGGAAACAAAGCAAAGCCGGAATTTTTTCAAAGGCTCCCCCGGTTTGCGCCAATGCGCAGCCTATCAACACGGGAACTCCCGCCGCCGTCAGGGTCTTAGGCCGGGCAGCCAAAACCCATGCCCGTACCGAATGGGGCCGGACCTTTTCTTCTCCATGTCGTCTATTTGTACTCACGGTCATGTTCTACATGCGTTCGGAAAACATATACCGAAAAACGCTATGCAAAAATAACATCGACAACCGGAATATACAATGCTGTCGGCTACTCCCCTACGCTTCCCTCTCATGCTTTCCGATAACGATCCGGACCATTTCCGAAAACAAAACGACACGCCCCTTAAAATCGATGTTTACGCATAACCACCCCTGCACGATATAATTGCAGAATCGATAAATATGAAAAAACTGTCTGCATATCTTAACTTTTCCGTAAATTTGCAAGATTCATAATATTACGGGAATATGACATTTAAAAATTTTATTGCAAGTTCTATTCTTCTCCTGAGTGTTTCTGCCTGTATACAGGACGAGGCTCTGAATGTGGAAGCGGCCATAGACGCCTGCAACGGTAAGAGCATTCAACTTTCCACGATCGATCATACAAACAAAGAGATAGAAGTTTATGTATTAGCCGACACGGACGTGTCCGCCCAGGAACTGAATTTCACGCTGGCCGACGGAGCCACGATAAAAGCGGACGAGAGCGAAAACAACGACAATCCTCCGTATTTCGACTTCAGCAATAGCACGACACGCAGTTTTACCGTGACTTCGGAAGACGGGCATGTCAAAACGACCTATACGGTACGCATCAATAAACTGGACCTTCCGACCAGCTTCTCTTTCGAAAACCTGAAACAAAACGATTCTTACGACATACTTTACGTTTCCGACAAGCAGGGAATATTGGAATGGGCCAGCGGAAATCCGGGGTTCCAGCTCTGCGGCATGGCCTTGTCCGCGGAAGATTACCCGACCGTCATGGTAGAAAACGGAGGGATAAAGGGAAATTACGTAAAACTTACCACCCGAAGTACGGGGAACTTCGGATCGGCAATAGGCATGCCTATCGCGGCCGGAAACCTGTTCATCGGTTCGTTCGACCTGCCCAATGCGGTTTTACATCCTTTAACGGCTACACGTTTCGGATACCCGTTTACGCGGATTCCCAAAATACTCAGAGGATGGTTCAAATACAAAAAAGGATCGACCTATACCGACTCTCAAAACCATACCGTAACCGATAAAGAAGATCGGGGGGATATTTACGCCGTACTCTACGAAGCGGCAACGAGCGATTACACATTGGACGGCAGCCTTTTCCCGGAAGACGGAACAATAAACCCCTCCATCGTACTCATGGCGAGAATCGCTGAAGAAGACATAATCGAAACCGATCAATGGACCCGATTCTCCATAAATTTTTTACCGCAAAACGGTAAAACCGTCAATTTAGACGATTTGAAAAATGGCAAATACAAATTAGCAGTCGTTTTTTCTTCCAGCGTAGACGGCGCGTATTTCAACGGAGCTGTCGGAAGCGAACTTTGCATAGACGAAGTAGAAATCATTTGCGAATAACCTTAAAACTAAGATTCATGACCCGCATTTACTCCATCATATTATGCCTGACACTCTGCATGTTCGACGCAACGGCGCAAAAAAAGGAACATAAAGCATTGATCTGGTCGAATTTTCACGACTTGGAATACGAAATAAAAGCAGGTATAAACATCGGGGGGACCTCTCCGTTGCCTCTTCCCAAAGAAATACGGAGCATAGACGGATACTCCCCTACCCTTTCGTTTTCCATAGAAGGATCTGCTACCAAATGGTTGGGAGAAACCAGAAAATGGGGAACAAGTCTCGGAATCGGATTCGAAAGCAAAGGCATGACGACCAAAGCTTCCGTAAAAAATTACAATATGGAGATTTTAAGCGAAACCGGCGGAAAAATCAAGGGGCTTTGGACCGGTGGCGTAAAAACAAAGGTTAAAATGTCATGCTTCACTATCCCTTTTCTCGCGAATTACAGAATCTCCCAAAGATGGGCACTTTCAGCCGGTCCGTACCTTTCCATCCTGATGGAGAAAGAGTTCTCCGGACATGTTTACGAAGGACATCTGCGCACACCGGATGCCTCGGGCAGCCGCGTAAATTTCACGGACGGGAACATAGCCATTTACGATTTCTCGGAAAACATGCGCAACCTGCAGTGGGGATTGCAAGTCGGCGGGGAATGGCAGGCTTACAAACACTTGAATGTTCATTTGGGACTTCATTGGGGCTTGAATGACATATTCAAAAAGAATTTCAATACGGTAACATTCGCCATGTACCCCATATACATGAATTTAGGGTTCGGATACCAGTTCTGAAAACATGAGCGATCGAGAACGCGAACCTCTCCATACATTTCGCGGCTTACCGAAACCATACGATTTCAACACATCGATCCCGATCGTTATCCGATAAAACCGTATTCTTCATAAATCCGACATTATTAAAGACCGTTTTTTCGCATTTTTCAAGGAAAAATCTCGATCTTCAAAAACGGAACAGGATACCTCAAATACCGGGTCGAGTCATTGGGAAACAACCTCAGCACAAACAAATATACTTCAGGCAGTACCTCTTCTTCATAAAAATGTCCCCAAAGGCTTCAGGCGTCATTGCTTTTCAAAAATGAGGAAGCGTACTGACGTGACCGAATCTTTAGAAAGCAAAGCCTTGCATCTGAAGCCTTTTTGAACTTGCAGGTAAAACAGAAAGGAGTGGCTATCGACCAGAACCCCGAAAGTTTTTTGTCCAACTTTCGGGGTTCTGGTCATATTTTAGACACCCTCATAAAAAATGGCTTAGCGATACAACGGCTGCCATCGCATATAAGTTCCGGAACGCCACAACCATTCCAACGGCCCATAGCGGAATTTTTTCAACCAGAAATGACTGCCGTATATCTGCAATACCGTATAACCAACACAAAAGACCACAGCTGCAAACGTGCCGAAATACTGATTCAACCCCAAACCGAAGCCGTAAAACGCAAAAACTCCGACAACAGACTGCACGACATAATTCGTCAATCCCAACCGTCCGTAACTTACCATAGGTGCCAACGCCTGTCGCGCTTTCCCGAATCCGTACACCCAAACGATGCCAACCATCCACAAATAAGCGGTCAGCAAATTAATCGCATTGGTAACCGGCATTGAAATCCACCCGACAAAAGTATTCGGATCGCCCCGAGGGATATGGGGACGGATCATATACAATGCAAACAACAACACCGCGGAAACCGCAGCTCCGACGTACAGTTTTTTCCGATATTCATCCAAATGATGAAACAAACGTATGCGGCCGACAACCAAGCCCATAATAAACAGGCCTAAAGTCATAAAACCGCGGCCCGAACTGATCTGATACCGGATTTTTCTATCCAGTCTGACCGTCATATTATTATAAACGGTATCGCCGAACAACGCTTTTTCCGGCCGACCGATCCGCTGTTTCGACCGACTCTGCGGCCGCACATGCTCCTCTGGAACCCTATCGTTCCATGCTTGATAAGCGACAACTCCGAGCTGTACGCCTCCAAGCATGAAAAAACAAGCCAACCCGACCAACAGTTTATTCGGCAATTTATACATCAACACCAACGGGAAACCGAGAACCGCATAAATAACAAGAATATCCAAAGGGAAAATAAGGTTATGCAACATCCCGATCATAAGCAACAGCACCAATCTCCATAAAAAACGAGGACGGAAATCGACACCTTTCTGCGATGCGCGATCCATCTGTATGAAAAAACTCAACCCGAACAAGAATGAAAAAATGATGTAAAATTTTGCAGCCAGAAAATAATTGACAAACCACCGCATGGCCTCATCAAGCGAATGTATCCAAGCGAAAGAATCCCGAATCGGAGAAGCGGGATACTCTCCAAAATATTGCATAGCATGTGTCAGGCAAATCCCGACCAAAGCGATTCCCCGCATGGCATCGATTACCGTAATCCGGGACCCGCCCATTATCGTCTTATCGTTGTCGCGCATATCGAAAAATAGTTAATTATAAAGAGAAAACCGCCTTACCTACGATTATCCCATTTCTCGATGCAAAATTACATGAACGATCGAGACGGAACCATAGACGAATTACGGTTCGACTAACCAAAATCACAGAAATCGCATCCATCGATAACGAAAGACATAACCGAATTACGGATTTAACAACCAATATTACGGATTATGAATATCTTCCGTAAACTTCTTACAAGGAAACATTATCTTTGTCTCCGAGAAAAACGAAAAATCATGAACGATATCATCAAACTGGACACCGTGCAGGATTACAACAAACTACTGGGAGTGGAGACGCTACATCCGCTGGTCAGCATAATCGATTTTTCAACGCTCGAGACACTCAAACATACCCGTAAAAATTTCGGGTTCTACGGTGTATTCTACAAAGAACTCGCGTGCGGAGAACTTGCTTACGGCCGCAGCAAATACGACTACCAAGAAGGCACGCTCGTATTTATCGGTCCGGGACAGGTTGCCGGGGTAAACGACGGCGGCGAAACGCTACGTCCGAAAGGGCTGGCCCTGCTGTTTCATCCCGATTTGTTACGAGGCACATCGCTCGCCCGACGAATAAAGGATTATTCGTTTTTCGCTTACGAATCGAACGAAGCGTTGCATATGTCCGAACGTGAACGACATATCATACTGAACTGTTTCAGAGAAATACAAAACGAGCTGGAGCATGCCATAGACAAATACAGCAAACAAATCATTACCGCGAATATCGAAGTCATGCTCAACCACTGCATTCGGTTTTACGACCGGCAATTCGTAACACGGGAAAATACAAATAAAGACATTCTCACTCGTTTCGAAAAATTATTGAATCAATATTTCGATTCGGACCAAATTGAGCAAACAGGCCTGCCATCGGTACAGTACTGCGCAGACCAACTGCATTTATCCGCCAATTATTTCGGAGACCTGATAAAAAAAGAAACGGGCAAATCGGCTCGGGAATACATACAATTTACCGTTATCGACCGGGCTAAAGAAATGTTGGCGGAAGGAAATCGGTCTATCAGCGAAGTCGCTTACGCATTGGGATTCAAATATCCGCATCACTTGAGCCGAATGTTCAAAAACATCTCGGGTTATACGCCCAACGAATACCGTCGCCAAATAAATTAATCGTTCAGGATATGCGTAAAGCGGAACCCGCAGAAAGCATTCGTTGCGCACAATAGTGTTTCAAAAACAACCATAATGTAAAAATAGGACGTTAAAAGCAACCGCATGAAAAACGACTTGATTCAACGGCTCCATGAAGGGAACTATTCATTGGTAGTAGCCAACCGCAATGAGATCCGCACCTTTTCGGGTCGGGGCGTAGCCGACCTGTACAACCTGCTTACCAACGACCCCCTTTTTCTGAAAGGAGCGTCCGTTGCGGACAAGGTAGTCGGCAAAGGCGCTGCCGCTTTGATGATTCTCGGCGGCGTAGCCGAACTTTATACGGATATTATCAGCGATTCGGCTTGGGAACTGTTGCATGCCTCTGCCATGAAAGTTTCTTTCGGACAGCAGGTTCCTCAAATATGGAACCGCACGCATACGGACCGTTGCCCGGTGGAGAAATTATGCGAAGGAGTACGGACAGCAGAAGAGTGTTTGCCCCTCATCGATAATTTCATCAAAAAAACCAGATCGTAAATATGAAGACCCCCATCATCATCTTGACGGCAATCTGTACGACTGCCGTTATCCCTTTACAAGCCCAGGAAAAGAGCGACACAATACAATATGTCTCCGGCGAAGTTGTCGTTACCGGAACCCGCAACAAAACGGATATCCGCCATCTGCCGATGACCGTATCGGTGGTAGGCCGCCAGCAAATCGAACGGACCCATACGCCTTCGCTGCTGCCGGTCCTCACGGAACGAATTCCCGGTTTTTTCAATACGAGCCGAGGCATCATGGGATACGGCGTATCCGGAGGAGCGGCAGGCAGCATGAACCTGCGAGGCATAAGCAGCAGTTCCGGAGGATTGATGGTGCTGATCGACGGCCATCCGCAATACATGGGCATCATGGGCCATCCGATCGCCGACGCGTACCAATCGCTGATGGCCGACCGCGTGGAAGTGCTGCGGGGTCCGGCCTCGGTGCTGTACGGTTCGAACGCCATGGGAGGCGTCATCAACATCGTTACCCGAAAAATGCAGGAAGACGGAGTGAAAACCAACGTCAATCTGGGGTACGGCTCTTACAATACCCTGCAAACCGAAGCGACCAACCGAGTACACAAAGGACGTTTTACCAGCATAGTCAGCGGTTCCTACAATCGTACCGACGGACACCGTCCCGACATGGATTTCGAACAGTACGGCGGATACGCGAAACTGGGATACGAAATTTCGGACGCATGGAGCGTGCGGGCCGATGTGAACGTCACTCATTTCAACGCTTCGAATCCGGGAGAAATTACCGATCCGTTATTGGACGCCGATCAACGGATTACGCGGGGAATGACCTCTTTCGCACTGGAAAACCACTACGAAAAGAGTTCCGGAGCCCTGAGTTTTTTCTATAATTGGGGAAAACATTGGATCAACGACGGTTATACCGCCAACCCCGACGATGACGATTTTCCGAAAAATTACCGGTTCAATTCACGCGACAGAATGACGGGAATATCCTGGTACCAAAGCGCGCAGTTTTTCAAAGGGAACCGACTGACGACAGGCGTGGATTACTATCACTTCGGCGGGGAAGCGTGGAACCGGACGCTCTCGGGCGAACGGATCCCGCAAGTGGACAAAGTGCAGGACGAAATAGCCGGGTACGTGGATTTCCGTCAGAACATCGGTTCCTGGCTGACAATCGATGCAGGACTTCGTTTCGACCACCACTCCCAGGCCGGAACGGAATGGATCCCTCAAGCGGGACTGTCCTTCCGTTTGCCGAAAAATGCCGATATCAAGCTGATGGCAAGCAAGGGATTCCGTTATCCGACAATTCGGGAAATGTACATGTGGGCTCCTGCCAACCCGAACCTGAAACCCGAACAAATCTGGAATTACGAAGTGGCGTTTTCGCAACGTTTATGCGATGGCCGACTCACATACGGCATAAATATTTTTTATATTGCCGGAAAAAACATGATTATGACTACATTTGTAAACGGTAATCCTTTAAACGTCAATACCGGTCAGGTAAACAACGCAGGTGTCGAAGCGCAGACGGCCTACCGCATCTCTTCCGTTTGGTCGATAGACGCCAACTACAGTTACCTGCACATGAAAAGACCGGTAGTGGCAGCGCCGGAACACAAACTTTACGTCGGAGGATTATTCACTCAGGGACGATGGAGCGTTTCGACGGGCCTGCAATACATTGCCGGACTTTACAAATCGCTCGCCCCGGCAGAAACCGAAAATTTCGTATTGTGGAACCTGTACGGCTCGTTCCGAGCCGCCCGATGGCTCGACATCTGGGTACGGGGAGAAAACCTTTTGGCGCAGCGTTACGAAATCAATGCCGGATTTCCGATGCCCAAAGCAACGGTAATGACCGGAATAAATATTAACCTTTAACCGAAACAAGCTATGCAAACGACTTCAGTAAAACTTTATTCGTTGGAATATAACAACGCGAAAACCTATTGGACGACCGCTTTATTCGTAGCGGGTAATATTCTGTTGCCGCAACTGTGCCACCTCATACCGCAAGGAGGCATGCAATGGCTTCCGATTTATTTTTTCACGCTTATCGGAGCCTATAAATACGGTTGGCGGGTAGGTCTTTTAACAGCCGTAATATCGCCGATCGTAAATTCGGCAGGATTCGGCATGCCCGCTCCCGCCGTACTGCCCGCCATTCTGTTCAAATCAATTCTGCTGGCGGCTGCAGCGGGTTATGCGGCAAAGCGATTCCGTAAAATCTCCATTCTTCTGCTGGCGGGCGTAGTACTCAGCTATCAGATCGTCGGAACGTTCGGCGAATGGATATGGACCGGCAGTTTCCATACGGCGATACAGGATTTCCGCATCGGATTGCCGGGCATGCTTCTGCAAATATTCGGCGGTTATCTGTTCATCAAATACCTCATCCGCAAATAAACGGGACAGAACAGACCAACCCCTTTCGATCTCCAAATGAACCTGCCCCTGCCGCATAAAACTCCGGCAGGGGCAGGTTTTACAAAACGGCTTCTCACAGGGC
Organism: uncultured Alistipes sp.; assembly: GCA_949286165.1. Lineage (GTDB taxonomy): Bacteria > Bacteroidota > Bacteroidia > Bacteroidales > Rikenellaceae > CASDZK01. The sequence continues at coordinate 28,542 of CASDZK010000018.1, read as the reverse complement.
CGTTCTTTATTTGGGCAAAGAAACCGTAAAGCAACTTCCCCGCCCGATCTCCGACTCTACGGAAATAGCACCTCCGTGAGCTTCCACGAACTCGCGGGAAATAGCCAGTCCCAAACCGCTTCCCTGCACTTTTGTCCCCGGCACGCGGAAATACCGTTCGAAAATATTTTTATGGTAACGGGGATCGATGCCTCTTCCGAAATCCCGTACGAATATTTCCACCGTTTTTTCCTTTTCCCGTGCTCCGATGATAATACGGGACTTTTCCGGAGAATGATGGATGGCATTGGACAGCAGGTTCGTAATGACCCAAGCGATTTTCTCGCTATCCACGAAAATTTTGGATATTTTTTCCGGATATTCAACTTCCACGAAACAACAAAAACGTTCCGCCAGCACTTGAGTAGCCTTGATAGCGTAATCGATCAGCTCGATCGGTTTCGTAATCTTGGGCATCAGTTTCAGATTACCGGTTTCTATCTGAGCCATATTCAGCAATTCGCCCGTTATTTCCAACAAGCGATTGCTACTGTCCTTGATATTCCGGATAAACGACAACTGTTCTTCGTTCAGTTTTCCCAAACGGTCATCGGACAATAATTGCAGACTCATCAATATGGAAGAGATGGGAGTCTTCATCTCGTGGGATACGGTCGATATGAAATTGGTCTTCGCCGAATCCAGCTCCTTATATTTCGTGATATTGTGCAAAATAATCACATTTCCGATGAACTCCCGGCCGTTTCCGTCTTCCGAATCGATATGCAAAGGGATATTGTCCATCTGAAAATAACTTTCCTTATTATCCGCATAGATTTTCAGCGGGTCCTTGTTCTCGGATTTTTCCGTATAAAGCTCCCGGATCAGGCGGCGCAACAGATCGTTCCGCAAAGACAGTTCCGCGGCATTGCTGCCAACCACATTTTTTCGAGGCAAATTCAATATCGAAAAAGCCTCTTCGTTGATAAACAGAATATTCTTATTCGAGTCCAGGCCGATTACCGGTTCATGCAAACTGTTGATAACCGCCTCTATCCGTTTCTTCTCCCGAATCAACCGGACCACGGAACTCCGGGAATATTCCGACAACCTGCGGGCCATATCGTTAAAAGAATCGGCGACTTTTTGAAATTCCCGATTACTGCCCAAATCCAACCGTTCGTCATAATTATGGTTCGCTATTTCCGTAATGCCGGCCTTGAGTTTATCGATCGGTTTCAAAATCAGTTTCGGGAAACGCCACAAGATGACCGCCGCCGACGATGCGCACAAAATACCGACTACGATCAACCACAACATGAATTCTTCCGCACTATGTTCCAATACATCGCTCTTTACCCGTATCGAAGCCATGTTCAATTCCATCAATCGGTACAAGTCTTCCCGAACAGATTGAATTTCAGCCTGTGATACGGAATCGGAAAGTCCGGTCACTTTCGAAGTCAAAGCCGCCGTAACCTCGCTTTCGTCAATCTCCGTAATATTCTGTTGCTGTTTAATCAATTCCTCGATCAGAGAAAGGCGGGACAAGGAATCCCGGGTCAAACGGTCTAAAGACCGGAGCATCTCTTCCGCATAATGCAATGAATTGTAATTGTCCGCCAACATATTCTCAGACGCTTTGGACAAGCGATACACGTAGCCGACCGATTGTCCGCCCAACAGCAGAATCATGGCGAACAATATTCCAATTCCCAAAGTCAATTGTCTATGTATCTTCATAATCTACGACATTATGATCAGATCGATATTTTTATTTCCGAGCTTGTTCAACAACCTCCGCAACCGAACAGCCGTTACGAACAACGAATATAACGTAAAAACCGGTCGGCTGATACACACTTTACTGATTTTTCGTTCGATGCATACCTTCACTATCGTTTCCGCCACCCGGTTGGAATGTTCCTGTAAAACCTCTCCGCCCAATTCCATCGCCAGATTCAAATTATTAATCAGATAACGCTGACGAGCCAACGGAATGCGGTCCGCACCCTCCCGGTTCGTTTGCACATAAAGCACGACGAAACGAGCGTTCAGGTACGTGGCCATGCGAGCTGTTTTGCGAATGACGCGACGGGCCTGTTTCTCGCTGCTGTCGATAACCGCCAGCAATTTGTCGTGCCGAAAAGGAATATTCTCCACCACCTCGTTCTCGACCTTTTTTTCCACCCGCAACGCCACTTCCTTCAATGCCAGTTCCCGCAATTGCAGAATATTTTCTTCCTTGAAAAAATTTTGCAGAGCCGTCTGTATCTTGTCCTGCCTATATATCTTCCCGGCCTTCAACCGGGCAATCAACTCCTCCGCCGTTAAATCGATGTTCACAACCTCATCGGCCTCAGCCAACACACTGTCCGGAATACGCTCTTTGATTTCCTGACCGGTAATTTCCTGCACCGCTTCATTAACGCTCTCGAGATGTTGGATATTCACTGCCGAAATCACGCTGATCCCGGACTCCAATATACGCATAACATCCTGCCATCGCTTCGCGTTCTCGCTGCCTTCTATGTTCGTATGAGCCAGCTCGTCAACAATCACGATCTCCGGATGGATATTGAGAATGGCCTGCATATCCATCTCTTCCAACTCCTTTCCTTTATAAAAGAGACGACGGCGAGGAATAAACGGAAGCCCTTCCAACAGAACTTCCGTTTCCGTACGACCATGAGTTTCGACATAACCGATCCGCACGTCCACTCCCACATCAAGCAATTGGCGGGTATCCTGAAGCATCCGGTAAGTTTTGCCTACTCCGGCGCTCATGCCTATATAAACTTTAAACTTTCCGCGGTGGGATTTCTTGATCAGATCAAGAAAATGCTGCGCGCTCTGTTTCGTATCCATCGTTAAAACATAAAAGACAAATCGCCTAAAAAATTAACCTTCTCCTGCCCGGGATTCCAAATCAAATTGGTAAAAATACCAATCTGTACCGACCCTTGTTTCTGAACGGGCCACATCTTACGAGCGCCCACGAACACGTTCGTTACCGCGAAACCGGTCGTTCCGTACATGTTTTCCGTAGCCCGGAGCGTCATCCCCACTCCGGCATTCATATCTACGGAACTTGCGCGGAACGGATAAACGATTTCCGCATAGGTAGAATAATTCCGGCTGCCATCGTTCTTCCTGTCGCCGCCGAAAAGCATCGTATTCCAAGAGAGCGTAACAGGCACTTTTTCAGTGACGCGCCACGCTACGCCCAGTTCCACCTTATGAGGGGAATGTAACCGAAATGAAAATAATTCCGATTGGGGCGGGTATGCTCGTTCGACGCGCCCGTCCAATAATAATCAGCCAAAGAAAACGTAACGGGTCCCACGGCATACGTCATCGTCAGATCCATTTTCTTATAATCCGCTTATAACTACTTTACTTTCACGGTCCTGAGCCGAAACGGATTTTGCCGTTCCCGCCCCAACGATTGCAACGGCAGCCCATACACAAATAAATTTCTTCATTCTATTCAACTTATCTTTCATTCTCTTATTTCGACATCTTATCCAAAGCCACATTCAGGGAAAGGACATTCACTTTCGGCGTACCGAACAATCCCAACCACGGTTGTCGGGTCAAAGAATCCACCAAATTTTTAACCGTCGTCTCGGACAATCCGCGATTTTCAGCCACTCGTTTTACCTGAACGGCCGCCGCCCGGGGCGAAATATCCGGGTCCAACCCGCTACCGCTGGCCGTTACGATTTCCGAAGGCACTTCTTCCCGCGACAGATAGGGATGCGCCGTCAGAAAAGCTTCGATGCGGCCTTCCACCTCTTCCAGATACTCCGGATTGGTCGTCGCCTTATTGCTCCCTCCGGAAGCTCCGCCGTCGTAACCGACGGCGGAGGGACGTCCCCAGAAATAACAGGTATCGGTAAATGTCTGCCCGACATTGGCGGCTCCCACTATCCGGCCGTCCAGGGTCACGACTTCCGCTTCCCCGTCGTTCGGAGAAACGACTTTCGCCGTCAAACGTAAAACAACGACATAACCTATGCTCAGCAATACGCACATTGCTACGGTATATTTGATTGAAATCCAAAAACTTTTCATGACTGTTTTCTAAAAAAATACGCTAATGATCATATCTATCAATTTGATTCCCACGAACGGAGCGACAATCCCGCCCAAACCGTAGATAAACAGGTTCCGGCGCAACAGGGCGGAAGCGCCTATCGGTTTATAGGTCACGCCCCGCAAAGCCAACGGGATCAGCAACGGGATGATGACGGCATTGAATATGACGGTCGACAGAATGGCGCTTTCGGGCGAATGCAGATGCATGATATTCAAAACCTGCAAAGAAGGAATGGAGGCGATGAACAAGGCAGGAACGATCGCAAAATATTTCGCGACGTCGTTCGCGATGGAAAAAGTCGTCAAAGTTCCCCGGGTCATCAACAACTGCTTGCCGATTTCGACGATTTCTATCAGTTTGGTCGGATCGTTGTCCAAATCCACCATATTGCCCGCTTCTTTCGCCGCCTGCGTCCCGCTGTTCATCGCAACACCGACATCGGCCTGCGCCAAAGCGGGCGCATCGTTCGTACCGTCTCCCATCATGGCGACCAGTTTTCCCGCCTGTTGTTCCCGACGGATGTATTCCATCTTGTCTTCGGGTTTGGCTTCAGCGATAAAATCATCGACCCCCGCCTTTTCGGCAATATATTTGGCCGTAAGCGGATTATCTCCGGTTACCATGACCGTCTTTACCCCCATCTTGCGCAACCGTTCGAAACGTTCGCGGATACCGGTTTTGATAATGTCCTGCAATTCGATCACGCCGACCACCCGTTCGTTTTCGCACACGACCAACGGAGTTCCCCCGTTTTGCGAAATTTTGCGGACGATTTTTTCCACTTCGGGCGAGAAAACGTTTCCTGCCGTTTCCACCAATTTACGAATCGCTTCGAACGCTCCTTTGCGGATGCGACGACCGTCGGGCATATCCACGCCCGAGCATTTGGTTTCCGCCGTAAAACGAATCATTTTGGCTCCGTCCTTATCCGCAGAACCGATCAATACGTTCTTTTCCCGGCCCAATTCCACGATAGATTTCCCTTCCGGCGTTTCATCGGCAATGGACGAAAGAACGCACAAGCGGACGAATTTCTGTACTTCGCAGCCGTTCAACGCCCAGAATTTCGTCGCTTTTCGGTTTCCGATCGTAATGGTTCCCGTTTTATCGAGCAGCAACGTGTCGATATCGCCCGCGGTTTCGACCGCCTTCCCCGACTTGGTAATCACGTTGGCCCGCAACGCCCGGTCCATACCAGCAATACCTATGGCCGAAAGCAACCCGCCGATCGTCGTCGGTATCAGACAAACGAAAAGCGAAATAAAAGCCGCAATGGTAATATTGGCACCTACATAATCGGCAAAAGGTTTCAACGTAACGCACACGATAACGAAAACAAGGGTAAATCCGGAAAGTAAAATCGTCAATGCGATTTCATTCGGCGTTTTCTGACGGGAAGCCCCTTCCACCATAGCAATCATCTTATCAAGGAAACTTTCGCCGGGACGAGCCGTTACCTTTACCAGAATACGGTCCGACAACACTTTCGTTCCGCCGGTTACCGAACTTTTATCTCCGCCCGCTTCCCGGATAACGGGAGCGCTTTCGCCGGTAATGGCGCTTTCGTCGATGGAAGCCAAACCTTCGATGATTTCTCCGTCGGCCGCCACCGTATCGCCCGCCACGCATTCGAAAACGTCTCCCTGACACAATTCGGAGCTGCTGACGACACGCACCTGGCCGTTGCGGTCGATCCGTTTGGCCGGAGTTTCTTCCCGGGTCTTCCGCAAAGAATCCGCCTGAGCCCTGCCTCGAGCTTCCGCGATGGCTTCCGCAAAATTGGCGAATAACAAAGTAGCGAACAAAACGACGAACACAATAAAGTTATACGCCAGCGATCCCTGCGATTCGTCTCCCGATACGACGATATAGACCAGTAACGCCAGCATAACGGCCGTCACGATTTCCACCGTAAACATGATGGGATTCTTGATCATTTTCCCCGGATCCAGTTTACGGAACGATTCATACAGGCTTTCTTTTATCAAGCCTGCGTTGAACAGTGAATGATTGATATCTTTTTTCATTTTTTCAAACAGGAATTAAATGGTCAGATAATCCGCAATGGGTCCCAACGCCAACGCGGGGAAGAACGACAATGCGGCAACGATGAAAATAACGACGAAAGTCATCAGCGAAAAAGTCCCCGTATCGGTTTTCAAAGTACCCGCGCTTTCCGGAATATATTTCTTTTCCGCCAATAGGCCGGCAATGGCCACCTGACCCACGATCGGGAAATAACGGCTCAATATCAACACGATACCGGTAGATATATTCCAGAAATCGGTATTGTCGGTCAAACCCTCGAAACCGGATCCGTTATTGGCAGCCGAAGAAGTGTATTCGTACAGCATCTCGCTCAGCCCGTGGAACGACGGATTGTTCAACCATGCCGAGGCCAATTCGGGATCATATACCGCCAACCAAGAAGACAACGCCGTACCTACCAAAATCACGAAAGGATGGAGCAAAACGACCAATGTCGCGATCTTCATTTCCCGGGCTTCCACTTTTTTACCCAAGAACTCCGGCGTCCGGCCGACCATCAACCCGCTGATGAACACGGCGATAATCAGAAAAGAGAAATAGTTCATCCAACCGACTCCGACACCCCCGAACCAGCAGTTGATCTGCATGTTCAACATTTGCATCATTCCGCTGAGCGGAGTCTGGCTGTCGTGCATGCTGTTTACCGAACCGTTGGAAGTAACGGTCGTCGTCATGCCCCACATGGCGGAAGCGGCGGAACCGATACGGACCTCTTTCCCTTCCATGCTTCCCATATCCTGGGCGATTCCCATCGCCTCGATTTGCCTGCTACCGCCCATTTCCTGCGAAACGGAAATAACGATTCCCGCCGTATAAGCGAACAGCATGACACCGAAAATGCACCATGCCAATTTTTTCCGACGCAGATAAAAACCCAAGGCGAAAACCATAGCCATCGGAATAATCAGAATGGCCCAGCATTCCAACATATTGGTAAATGCATTCGGATTTTCCAACGGATGGGAAGAATTTACCCCGAAATATCCTCCGCCGTTCGTTCCCAACTGTTTAATGGGAATGATCGCCGCAGCCGGTCCCTGACTGATGACCTGTTCATTGCCTTCCAAAGTCCGAAGCGTCTGTTTGCCATCGAAAGACATCGGCGTACCGTTGATAATCAATAAAATGCCGACCAACAACGCCAAAGGCATCAAAACCCGCGTAACGCTTTTGGTCATGAATACCCAGAAGTTGCCGATCGCTTTCGTCGTCTTTCCTTTCAACGCGTTCATAATACCGGCCATAGCCGCCATACCGCAAGCTGCCGTAATAAACTGGAACAGCATGATGACATACAACTGGGTAAAATAAGACAACCCAGTTTCGCCGCTATAATGTTGCAGATTGCAATTGGCCATAAAACTAATACAGGTATTGAAAGCCTGCGATGCCGTTTGACCGGCATTCCCGTCCGGATTCAGCGGTAACCATCCCTGGCAGACCAACAGGATCATGCCCCATAAAAACCAAAACAGGTTTACCGCCAACAAAGCTTTCAGAAACTGTTTCCAGTTCATATCGACATTCGGATCGATACCGCAGATTCTGTAAACCCATCTTTCTGCGGGAGCCATAAAATCGGACCACGTACGTTCTCCCTTATAGACTTTCGCGATATACCGTCCCAACGGATAGCACAGTACGACCAAGCATACCCATTGCAAAACGACGCCCAAAATTTCCGTATTCATTTATTTCAGTTTTTAGAATTTCTCAGGCTTAACCAACACATACATCAGGTAACAAAATACCAGAACACTCAAAACAAACAATAAGATAAACATACGCCTCGCTTTTAAATTCGTTCGAACCAGTCCACACATTTGAAAAAGAACCAATAGCATAAGCAGCCCAAGACTATCAATGCAACAAACAATAAAAACTCACTCATTTCTTCATTTTTTATTCATTAAACTTATTCGATAATATTTCCGCCATCGTTTCCGGAAATTTTACGGATGCCGATGCCGCCAACTTTTCCATAAACAACGTGCCGGAATAAGAACACAAATACAATCTGACTAATAATCAACTCCTTAATAGTGCAGATACAGAAAAAACGAAAAAGCCGACCCTATCAAAATGATAGGATCAGCTTTCCAAAATGAAAAGGAAAAGCCGTCTATCGGCCTATTCCGTACTCATCCAGTTTCCGATAAAGCGTAGCGATACCGATGCCCAGCAATCGTGCTGCTTCGGTTTTATTTCCGCCGGTATGTTTCAACACCTTTTCGATATGGGTCCGTTCCAAACTTTCCAACGACAACGAAGCCTCTCCGGCAGGCTTCTGCCGGTTGAATTCGACAGGCAAAGCCGACGCTTCCAGTACGGGTCCGTCCGTCATAATCAAACTCCGTTCGACGACATTGCGCAACTCCCGTACATTGCCATGCCATCGATGGCATTTCATAGCGGCCAGATAAGCCGGATCGAACGCATCGATACGTTTTCCCATGCGGGAAGCGAACAAATCGACAAAATAGCGGATATACTCAGGAATATCGTCCGGACGATCATTCAACGACGGCAGGAAAATACGAAAAACGGAAAGACGGAAATAAAGGTCTTCCCGGAAATTTTCTTTTTCGATCTCCTGTTCCAGATTCCGGTTCGTCGCCGCGACGATACGCAAATCCACCTTCGTCTGGCGGGTTTCTCCCACTTTAATGAACTCGCCGGTTTCCAACACCCTCAGCAATTTGGCCTGCAAATCCACCGGCATCTCGCCGATCTCATCCAGAAACAGCGTACCGCCGTCAGCCTCTTCCAACAACCCCTTCTTATCCTTTACCGCTCCGGTAAAACTTCCGGCCCGATAACCGAACAATTCGCTTTCCAGCAAATCTTTGGTAAAAGCGGAACAGTTAATCGCCACGAACGATTTTTTACTTCTCAGACTGCCGTAATGAATGGCGCGCGCGAACACCTCCTTGCCCGTTCCCGTCTCTCCCGTCAGCAATACGGAAGCATCGGTTACCGCCACTTTCCGGGCCAGTTCCACGGCTTCCTTCATCAAACGGGAAGAACCGATAATCGTATCGAACGACAATCCTGTTTCATTCTGCCGTTCGATCTTCTCCGACCGTTTTCTGCTTTCCGCTTTCTCCATAGCGCGGCTCAGCAAAGGCAATATCTTATTATTATCGTCCCCTTTCGTGATGTAATCGAAGGCGCCGTTCTTAATCGCTTGCACCCCATCGGGAATATTCCCGTAAGCCGTCAATAAAATAACCTCCGTTTCCGGAGCCTGCTCCTTAATGCGAAGCACCATATCCACCCCGTTTCCGTCCGGCAGTTTTACATCGCACAAAACCACCTCCGGCGTGCATTTCTCCAACTTTCTCAACCCTGAGGCACAATCCTCCGCCTGCAACACTTCGTACCCCTCCAACCCGATAATACGGGCCAGCAGCTCCCGAAGCTGTCTTTCATCGTCTATAATCAGTACTCTGTTCATCTTTTCATGATCTCGAAACAAAAGTACAAAAAATTCGAGACAAGAAATATCCTTGAAAACCAATCCGATTCGCAGGCTCAGAAACAAAAATTCCGGCCGAAAATGTATTTTCGACCGGAATTTTCCCGGCTAAAACCGGAAGGACACGCTAAAACGACTGAACATTCAACTGTTTGTCTACCAAAAATCCGTTTACCGGTTTCAGGTCGAAGGTTACCTTCCGTCTGGCCTTCAGTTTCAAGACGAACAGATCGGCTGTTCCTTCCAACGTTTCCCGATCCCCGATATTGACAAATGTCGGATACAACACTTTGGAACCGTCGGTATGTAACCTATCGTTGGTCAGGTTTTCCATGGCTTTCATATTCTGCACCTCCACTCCTACGAACTCGTAATCCTGGGGAGAATACGGCAATGCAAAGCCGATGGCGTTCACGGAACGGAGATCCGCCCCCTTGACCCGCAATTCAACGATTTCATCCTTGTCGTACGACGTTTTGTCCGTGTCGATTTCGATCGTTCCGCTTACCTTTTCCGCCTTGTCATTGCTTTTGACACCGCCGTCCAGTTGCGTGGCCACCACGGAAATATCGTAAGCGTCGATCAAATCGTTTTTATTGAGGTCGCCGTTGCTGATATACCCCTCGAAATCGGCATCTCCCCGTTTCAATCCGGTATAATTGGTATAAGAAGTCAAATCGTTTCCGTCGATCTTGCCGTCGTTATTGATATCGCCCGGCAGATAGCTTTCCGTTCCGGGAACTTTAAAGACGTACAATTCGCGTCCGGATCCGAAACCTCCGACCCCTTCGGTCACGGAAATCTTGATATAGCGGGCCGTCGGACGGTCAGCAAACGTAAAAACCTTGACTTGATCGTTGTTCTCCCATTCGAAAGTCCCGGCTTCCGTCCAATGTTCCCGATCCATGCCGTAATAAACCGTTCCCCTCAGCAAAATGCCGTTTCCTCTTCCGGTACGCGGCAGATAATGGAATTTATCCAATTGATTGACAGTTTTCAAATCCATTTCCAGATCGAACGGAACGGACTGAACGCCCCACTTGGTATGCCACATGTTTCCTTCATCGAAATCGAACAGTTTGTGAATGCCCGATCCGCCCTGGTTTTCCGCCGTCGTCCGGCCGACAATGCCCGAAATGGCGAATTCCAACGGATTCGCTTTCGTCACAGCGCCGAATTCGGCCCAATCCGAATAACCGTCCTTGTTCACGGCCCGGATTTTGAACGAATAAGGCGTTTCCGCTTCCAGCCCGTCGAACAGCAACGCCGTGTCCCGGATCGTCGTATAGAGCATATCGTTGAAATCGATTTCATAAAAATCGGCGCTGTCGACTCCGGTCCAAGTGGGTTTCAAGGTATAAGCCTCGGTATTTTCATCGGTAACCCGGGCGATCGGCGCACTCAAGTTACCCGAAGTTACCCGGTACGTGTCGGCCGGTTCGAACACGAATCCCGCCACGTTCAACACCGTCTTTTCCGCAGTAATGTCCGTCGGAGCCAGTTTTACCAGCAACTGGGGATTTTTCGTCATTTTCTGACCGGCAAATTCGCTGCCTTTCGTAGCAAAACGGTTCAAATCGGGAGCGGCATCGTAAAAGAACACGTTATCCAGCACCGAAAAGCTTTCTTTGGAATCCGCTTCTTCCAATTTTATCTTTTTCTTTCCGACAACCGCCGATACTTTTTTCGGCTTTTCCGTCACATTGATCCGGAATTCGGTAGCTTTTTCCCGGACGAAGCCGTCGAAATCGCCCACAGCCGGATGCACGGTTACCGTCACATTCCGTCGGTCATCCACGACGGATTCGATACGGGTCGTAACTCCGGCGCCGCATTTATACGCTTCGGACACCCCGTCGTCATCGTACTCCTTGAACGAGCTGTAGCCGTCCGGATAGAGTTCGTAAATACGCAGTCCCTTGTCGATTTCGGAAACGTTATTGTTCGGACGGGTCATGGGAATAATCGATCCGCTCTTGACAAAAACGGGCAATTTCCATAACGGCGCCGCAAAATCGTTGAGAATACGGTTCCCTTCGTACCGTTCGCCCGTAAAATAATCGATCCACAATCCTTCCGGCAGATAAATGCCGTTGCGTATGTCATTGCCCCGTTCGTCCGATTTCGTATCCTGATAAATCGGCGCAACCAAAAAAGCGGGACCGTACAGGAACTGGTATTGCGTGGATTTTCCGTAAGTATAAGGATTCGGATATTCCAAGAACATGGCCCGGATCATCGGCAACCCGTCCACCGCCTCCTTCGCGATGCTGTACGCATAGGGCAGAAGTTCCGATTTCATCTTCAGATACAAACGATTGATGGAGGCGGCCGGTTCGCCCAAAGCATGGGGATATTTTTCATTGGCGCCCCATCCGTCCATGTTCAGTTCCATCGGGGTAAACGTCTTCCACTGGAAATCCCGCGTATTGATAATCGGTTTTTTCCCTCCGAAAATACCGTCCATATCCGACGTGATGTTCGGCTGGCCGGACAATCCGGAACCGATATAAGTAGGTATGTGGAACCGGATATACTCCCATACGCCTCCCGTCTGGTCGCCGGACCAGATTCCGGCATAACGCTGCGTACCCGCCCATCCGTCGAGCGAAATGATAAAAGGCCGGCTGTTGTTGCCGTAATAAGTCATGATATTCGCCACATCGGCAATGCCGTTGAGACCGAAAGAGTACCCCGCGCCGACCCAGGCCACATCGGTCTTCAATACGCGAACGCCGGCATCCCGGACCTCCTTGACAATATCCCGCTGCAACAAGGCGCTGATCTCCGGCTTAGGATGCAGATCGGACTGCGTCCACAAACCGATTTCCACCCCGTTCCGATGAGCATAATCGGTCAATGTCTTCAAATTCCGGATATTGCCGTCCAGCGTTTCCGTCTGGCCATACCCGGCTCCGTACCCGTCATTGGGCAACAGCCACCCCAGCGGCATATCGTGATTCTTATAACGATCGATTACGGCTCGGGCAGAAAACTGGTAATTGTCGTTCTCTCCGTTCAGGGATTCCCGAACCCCTCCGTTATCTTTCTGGCTCTCCTTATAACGTTTCCCGTCTTCGAACAAAATACCTTTTTCATCCTCCTTCCAATAGTCCCGGTTATAGGCATTCAGATGCCCCTGATAGAATCCGAACTTGGGCAACAGTACCGGATTTCCCGTCAATTGGTAAAAGTCGTTCAAAAGAGGCACGGCTCCGTCATCAATCATGCAAAAAACATCCAAATAGTCCGTTTCATGGAATAAGACGACCTGACCCGGCTCTTCCGCACCGAAATCGTACTTCCCTTTTTTAAAGGTATGCCATAAAATTCCGTACCCGTTAGTAGACCAATAATAAGGGGTAGGAGAGGCTACGCCGCCATCGGTCCAACTGTTTTGGTTTTCGATGGCGATCGCTTTGCCCTTGTGGGAAAACCGACCGTTCTGCACGCCACCGCCGTAGAAATATTCATCGGGATTCTCCTTCAAAGTCAGCGTTACCTTATTTTTCTCGAAGAGTGCGGGTTCCGCCTCTTCCATCGCTACCCGGCCGGTCGTCAAATCAATGACTTTCAGCAACGGGTTTTTCCGGCTCATCCGAATATTTATCTTTTCCGTAAGCATCGAAACAGAATCTTCGGATTCTTGCAGCTCCAGTTTCAGAACCGGTCTTCTGGGGTTACTTACCAATATTTCGGCCTCGGGATCAGCCTCGGGATCGCGAATGATTCCTCCGTTATTATCCTGAAACATTCTGAAAATATTGTCCCCGTAAAAATCGAACGTCATGGTCCGATTATCGGAAAAAAACAATTCGACCGTCGTCGGATTGATTTTTCTCACTTCGACAATTTCCGTCGTCTGAGGACCTTCCCCTTTCCCGTTTTTTCCATCGACCTCCTGTTCCGCCCGCACGACGAAAGGCAGAATCATAAAGAGCGAAAAACATACGGCCCCCATACCGTTCAGCCGTTTCACAATTACCCTATTTTTCATTATTTCTACTTTAATGCTTCTATTTTCAAAGACAATTCGATTTTACGACATAATTTCGACATGCAAAATTAGACAAAAAACGGATAAAGAAAATCCATAATGTCCCAAATCCGATTCTAAAACTTCCATCCGAAATATGCTACCTGTTTTTTTCGTTAAATGCGAATTCAATGCACGTCATCGGTTCCGTCCGAAACGGCACCCTGCCCCCAGCATCAAGCTGTTCGGATACCTGAACGACGTCGTACGGTAACCGACATTGAGAAAAATGCTGCGGCTTACGTGGAACTTCAAGGCCAAAATCTGATATACGGCCCCGATGCGTTTATCGGCGTTCAACAAATTATATCCTACAGACCCGGACAAGGTAATTACCGGCATAACAAAATCCACCTTAGCAGCGACTCCGACGGAAATATGCCGGCCGGTTGCGGAAGAACGGGCGACAACCTGCCCGTAGGGTCCCAGTTCAAAAGAAGTCCCGGCACTTTCATCGTAACTCAAATCGAGCGATCCGCCCAAACGCACCTTATGCCCCAACTGATACATCGGAGAAAAACTGATTCCCCCCACAAAAAATTTCCGGTCGAAATAAGGAGAAACCCCCATCTCCTCCGCATCGATTTTCAAACTTTTCCACGAGGCATACAACAACAATTCATAAGACATGTTTCTTTCCGAGCGCAACATTTTTTGTTTCGGATACCGCCGGTAAAGATCGTAATCCCGGTTAAAATAAGACCTGACCCCTACATATCCCCCGATGATGTTGATACCGGCATTCGGAACCGTCGTATTGCCGTTGGAAAAATGAGTTACCGAAAGGCCGGCATTCAAATTGAAGCTGCGGCTGATTATCCACGAAAAGAAAAAGTTGGCGTTCAAATAAGCGTTCAACGGAGTACCGATCACGTGATTCAACGGATTGGAGACCGGATCGTACTTTTTCCAACCGCCGCTCAACCCGAAATTCCACTCGTAATTAAACGACACTCGCGACGAAACCATCGCGATACGGGCTCCCTGCAACAGATATACGCCCCACGGCCGCCCCAAATCATATTTATGCCGAAATGTGGAAAAAAAAGCCCCCCCGCCGATATACGGCGACCCGTAAAGGATATCTTCCCGCGACCCCCGACGAGCCTGCGTAAACAGCTTGATATGTCCCATCGTAAAACTCCGAACCGGTTTCCGATACATATTATCGCCTCTCAAAAACGCTTCGGTAGGAGCCACATACCCCATGTTCATCCCTATATCCAATCCTTTGATACGGGCATATACCCGACGCGCGTCGCGATCCGAAGACTTATCGATAACTTTTTGTCCTGCCGCAGGAGATACGCCCCACAGCAGGACAAAAAGCGCTATCCATCCAACTTTTACGGATTTCGGCAAAACCATAATCAAATCAGTCCTTCCTTATGTTTCCGTCCGATTACTTTCAACATGTCGTCGGTCATCGTTTCCAGATTCCATTTCGGACACCATCCCCACTCCTCGCGGGCACAGGTATCGTCCAACGAATTGGGCCAGCTTTCGGCGATCGCTTCTTTTACCGGATCGACTTCATAAGTCATTTCGAAACCGGGCATCCGTTTTTTGATGGCTGCGGCGATCATTTCGGGCTCAAAACTCATCGAAGCGATATTGAAACTGTTGCGATGCACCAATTTGGAAGGATCGGCCTCCATCAACTGCACGCAGGCATCAAGCGCATCCGGCATATACATCATGTCCATATACATTCCGGAAGGAATCGGACAAACGAATTTGCCCGACTTAACCGCCTCGTAATAAATTTCCACAGCATAATCGGTAGTTCCGCCTCCCGGCAAAGTCACGTTGGAGATAATCCCGGGAAAACGCACACTCCGGGTATCGATGTTATACCGCTGATGATAATAATCCGCCAACAATTCTCCCGTTACCTTGCAAACACCGTACATGGTCGTAGGACGCATAATGGTATCTTGCGGCGTTTTATCCTTCGGCGTCGTAGGACCGAAAGCCCCGATGGAACTGGGCGTGAAAACGGCGCATTGATAAAGCGTAGCGACTTCGAGCGTATTCATTAAAGCCCCCATATTGATCTTCCATGCCAGACTGGGATTTTTTTCTCCCGTAGCCGACAACAAAGCGACCAGATTGAATATGGTATCTATATCGTACTTATGCACGATATAGGCCAAACGCTGAGCCTCCAAGATATCGAGCTCCACAAAAGGGCCGTCGGAAGAAATGTTCGTATTCCGGCGAATGTCCGCCGCCACCACGTTCGAGTCGCCGTACATTTTTCTGAGATGGGAGGTCAATTCGGATCCGATCTGCCCACCGGCACCCACAACAAGAATTTTTTTCATTTTTTATTATTTTGATTCTGGGATTATCGACGCAAATATATAACGAAAAAACCAGACGCATACGCAAATAATTAAGAAAAAATCGGAACGCCGCCCGATCCGCAACCCTCCGAATTATCGTGGCATCAATTATGCGTGTCTTTCGCGAAAAAGCTACTGTTTTTCCAATAAAAACGAACGATAAAACAACTGCTATGAAAAAATTTCTCGCGACAACGGTCTTAGCAACCTGTCTGCTTTCGACGGTTCTGCAAGCCCGGGAAAAAGCCGATACGACCTATTGGAAAGGCAACGGAACCGCCGGCATCAATTTATCCCAAGTCTCCCTGACCCATTGGTCGGCCGGCGGAGATCCGGCGATAGCCATGGATGCCTTTTTCAACTACGAATCGGAATTCAAAAAAGCGAAACACCTGTGGCAAAACCGGATAGAACTGGCGTACGGGCTGAATAAAATCGCCGAAAACGGCACGAAAAAGACCAACGATAAAATATACCTTTCCTCAACCTACGGGTATGCCATTGCAAAAAGCCTGTATCTCAGCACCCTGATAAGTTTCAACAGCCAATTCGCCAACGGATACAATTACGATGTAAGCCGCACGGAATATATATCCCGGTTCATGGCTCCAGGATATGTACTGGTCGGCGAAGGTCTGTTGTGGACCCCGAAAAAATGGTTTACCGCCACTTTCACGCCGTTTACATGGCGCGGCACTTTCGTATGCAGCAGCCGGCTTTCTAACGAAGGGGCGTTCGGAGTAAAAAAAGGGAAAAACCTGTTGTCGGAATTCGGAGGAAACCTCAAACTGGAATTCAATTACGAATTTCTGCCCAACATGAACGTTTATTCCCGGCTCGACTTCTATTCCGACTACCTGCACGATCCCCAAAACATCGATATTCGCTGGGACATACAACTGAATATGAAAATCAACAAATGGTTCGCGGCCAATTTGAACATGAACATGATCTACGACAACGACATATTGATTGCCGACAAAAACGGGCATAAAGCCCCGCGCTTTCAGTTCAAAGAGGTGCTGGGTGTCGGGTTCCAGGTTTCATTCTGAAATCCGGCCGGCCGTTCATTATGCCCGATCGGGATAACTGATGCGGGTATGATGAATGCCCGATATTTTCTGACAAAATACTTTTTTAATCGTCATGATTTCCCGAAAAGAGAGTTGCGATTCGGCAAACTGTCCCTCTTCGATCTGAATATTGACGATTTTATCGATCAACGTCTGTATCTCCGCTTCGGAATAGCCGGTCAACGACCGGGACGCCGCTTCCACGGCATCCGCCATCATGCAGATAGTCGTCTCTTTCGATACGGGCAACGGTCCCGGATAACGGAAATCGGCCTCGTCCAAACCTTCAGGCCCATGTTCTTTCAGATAATTATGATAAAAATAGTAAATTCTGGAATTGCCGTGATGGGAACTGATAAAATCGATCAGCACCGACGGCAAGTTATGTTTGCGAGCCAATTGCACCCCGTCCGTAACGTGTTTGCGAATGATTTCCGCGCTTTCCCGGGGATCGAGCTCCTTGTGCGGATTGTAATTCCCCGACTGGTTTTCTATAAAGAACAAAGGATTGCAGGTTTTTCCGATATCGTGATACAATGCTCCCGTACGGGCGTAAAGCGGATTGGCCCCGATCTCTTTCGCCGCAGCCTCGGCCAAATTAGCCACCTGCAAAGAATGCTGGAACGTACCCGGCGCCTTTTCAGCCAATTCCCGCAGTAACGGCTGATTGGTATCGCTCAGCTCGAACAGGGTAATATTCGTCACGAAACCGAACAATTTCTCGAACAGATAAATCAATTGGTACAGAGTAAACAACAACCCGGCATTCGCCACGAACCAAACGAGCGTTCCCCATCGGATATCTCGCAGGCTGTTCTCCTGCATGGCCGATATGGCGACGTAACTGAGTGCATAAGTCAGCAGAATCACGCCCGCGGCCCTGATCAGGCGCCCCCGCAGGTAAAAACTGCGGGAAACGAGTACGCCTGCCAAACCCGAAAACAAATTGACGAAAAACATTTCGAACGGAAACGGAGTGATGACCGCACAAAGCATCAACACCGCAACGTATTCGAAGATAGACATGCGAAGGTCGTAAAACGTAACGATAAAGAACGGAACCAGAGCATACGGAATGATATAAACGCTCAGAAATCCGGTATCGATTACCAGCCGGGTCAACCCCATCATCATGATATAGATGAACAAAAGGAACAAAACGTTGCCCGTCTTCCGCGAAAATTCTTCCCGAAAATAAAACAGGAAAATATAGGACAATGCCAAAATGATGGAAACGTAAAGAAAATTCCCGCCGATGGCCTGCCAGTTGTTGAAACGTCCTCCCTTATTCAGATACGCCGTCCGGTACGAATCCAAAACCGTATAAACATGCTCGTCCACCATTTGTCCTTCCGATACCAACGGCGTCCCTTTCGAAACAAATCCCTTGGAAGCGGACAACCTGTCCAACTGCTTTTTCAAATCGATGTCGTTCAATTCCCGGTCGTATTGCAAATTGGGAAGAACGTACCGATTCGGATCGGCATGGCCGGGAAGCCCGGAAAATTCCGGCCGAGCGGTCAAACGCTTTCTGGCTTCCCGATCCGTCAGCAAATCGCTGCGACGAGCGGTATGCACGGCATTGCCGTCGATGACCCGGACATACGTGGTATCCGCCTGGGCCGCTTCTTCGGCAGCTCCTATGATACCGGTCCGGTACAACGTATCGAGCAGCAAAGCAAGTTCCGAACGGAACATGGAATCGATCCCCGTTTCTTCCGGGAAATCAGAATTCACATAAGCCATTGCCCGGCCGTAAGCGGTACTGTCCGTCTTGTAAATGGGAATATAGTTGCGATGAACGGCTTCCAGATCCTGACGGTACTCTTTCGGGGTCTTGAGGACGGGAAAATCGAAAGGAGCGGATAACGACGGATAGGTCCAAACATCTCCTTGCCGGAAAGTATATTTGAAAACGCCGTTTTGCGGCATCAGAGCCGTCAGAACGATCGCCGTAACGATAAAAGCGGGAATGCTGAATTTCTTTTTCATAACCCAAAACTGTCAAATGAACGGAGACGGCGGTTCTCCGCCGCCATCCCTTTTAAAACGGTATCAAGCGTTAATAATTTTGTCGTTGAACGATTTGAAACCGTCGCCCAACGTCTCGTGCGCGTTAACCACGACCATAAATACCCGGGGATCCACACTCCGGATATACGCCTGAACAAGGGCCAACTGCCGACGCGACACCACTACGAACAACATCTCTTTCTGCTGCATCGTATACATGCCGGAGGTTTTGATTATCGTCCCTCCCCGATCGAGTTCGCCTATGATATACTCCCGGATACGGTCGGGTTTTTCGGAGATGATGAAAAGCAATTTGTCGTTGGACCCTCCCTCCACGATATAATCGATTACCGTCACATACACGTAAATCGCTATAATGGAATAGAGCGGAAGTTTCCAGTCGCCGAACACGACCAGTCCGGCAACGACGACCAAAGATTCCGTTATAATCATGCTGCGGGAAAGCGGCTGATGCAGGAAACGGGTAATCAGCATGGCGATAATATCCGTTCCTCCGGAAGTCGCCCGGTTCTTGAAAATAATCCCCAGACCGGTCCCGACGAACAATCCCCCGAACAAAGAGGCCAACAACAAATCGTTTCTCAAATCGATATGCCCTCCCAACATGGTGGCGGG
This sequence comes from uncultured Alistipes sp., assembly GCA_949286165.1. GTDB lineage: Bacteria > Bacteroidota > Bacteroidia > Bacteroidales > Rikenellaceae > CASDZK01. The sequence continues at coordinate 8,828 of CASDZK010000018.1, read as the reverse complement.
ATCGGATCCGAACATCGCTACGAAAAAATTCATCAATAACGGCGTCAACAAGGCCGACACGATAGTCTTGGCCCCGAATTTGGCCCCGAACACCCGAAAAGCGATCAACAGTAACGGAATATCCATGCAAAGACCGAATGTTCCGACCTGTACATCCGGAAAGAAATGATGCAAAACGATCCCGATACCGTAGATTCCGCCCGGAGTGATATTATACGGATTAATGAACAACACGAATCCCAATGCCAATACCAGCGAACCGAGCAGGACGAGAGCCCACGACGTAAACCATTGTTTCGAAAACACCCGATCCGCCAACAATACAGTCTTTTCCATACGCAATAATACAACCTATAAAACCGATAAGGTAGTAAAGGTATAAAAAAAAGACGGTTTCGTAAAAAAGGAAATCCCGCCCCTTTTCCCGCCCCGTTTTTGATAATAAAAACGGTTTCCCTATCTTTGCACCGCACGACGGCAAAAATATGATTACGGCTTTACTATTGATAGGCGCTTATTTGCTGGGATCGATTCCCAGCGCAGTATGGATCGGGAAACGTTTCTACGGTATCGACGTCCGGGAACACGGAAGCCGTAACGCCGGGGCGACCAATACTTTGCGAGTATTGGGCCGCAGAGCGGCCTTGCCCGTTTTCATCATCGATTTTCTCAAAGGATTCGTTGCCGTGAAACTAAGCCTGCTTGCGCCTCACTACGCGGATTACCAACCGGGCTCGGGAGAATTGTTCAGCCTGCAAATCGCGCTCATCATAGCCGTAGTACTGGGACACATATTCCCCGTATTCGCAGGATTCAAAGGCGGCAAAGGAGTAGCCACGCTCGCCGGGACGGTACTTTCGATGGCCACTTTCCCGCTGCTGCTCTCCATGCTCACATTTTTCGTGATGCTGGCTTTGTCGAAATACGTATCGTTGAGTTCCATTACCGCGGGCATCAGTTTCCCCCTATATTTGGCTTTCGTTTTTCACGAAGACGAAAAAATGGTCGGATTCGGCATTGTCGTAGCCGTCGTACTGCTCATTACCCATCGTAAGAATATCCGCCGCCTGCTGAACGGGACCGAATCCAAAATCTATTTATTCAAGAAAAAATCGTCATAAACACGAATTACAAAAAAATGTACCGGTCGATATATCGACCGGCGCATTTTTTTGACACGAGAGAGAACTTACCTGACGCAAGAACCCGGTTTCACTTCGCTTTCAGGCGCTACGGCCACCAACTTTCCCGAAGCGTCTTCCGCCATGAGAATCATACCTTCCGACATGATCCCTTTCAATTCGCGAGGTTGCAGATTCGCCAACACCAGCACTTGTTTGCCGACCAGTTCTTCCGGCGTAAAAAATTCGGCGATTCCCGAAACGATCGTCCGGACATCGATTCCCGTATCTACGGTCAATTTCAACAGCTTTTTCGTCTTGGCCACTTTCTCCGCAGCCACTACTTTGGACACCCGGATATCCATTCGGGAAAAATCTTCGAACGAGACGCTCTCTTTCCGGGGTTCCACTTTCGCTTCCTTCGCCAGATTAGCGGCACGGGCAGCCTCCAATTTCGCCAATTGGGCTTCGATCACGTCGTCCTCGATTTTCTCGAACAACAATTCGGGTTTTCCCAAACGATGGCCGACGGGCAAAATGGAATCGCTTCCCAAACGTTCCCACCCCAACGGACCGCATTGCAGCAACCCCGACAGTTTATCGGCGGTAAACGGCATGAACGGTTTTATGGCGATCGCCAGATTCGCCGTAATCTGCAAAGCCGTATTCAGAATAGTCGCTACCCGCAGCGGGTCTTCCTTAAAGATTTTCCACGGCTCGGTATCCGCCAGATATTTGTTTCCCATACGGGCTATATTCATGGCGTCTTTCAAAGCTTCCCTGAAACGGTAATGGTCAATGTTGTTTTCCAGCGACGTCTTTATGGCAGCCACCTCATCCAAGCAGTTCCGATCGTATTCGGCCGGTTCGCCTGCGGCGGGGACCTCGCCGTTAAAATATTTAGAGGTCAGTACCAACGCGCGGTTTACGAAATTCCCCAAAATAGCCACCAGTTCATTGTTGTTCCGAGCCTGGAAATCCTTCCATGTAAAATCGTTGTCTTTGGTTTCCGGGGCATTGGCACACAACACATAGCGCAACACGTCCTGTTTTCCGGGAAAATCCTGCAAATATTCATGCAGCCAAACCGCCCAGTTGCGGGACGTGGAGATTTTGTCGTTCTCCAGATTCAGGAATTCGTTGGCCGGCACGTTATCCGGCAAAATATACTCTCCGTGAGCCTGCAACATCGACGGGAAAACAATGCAATGGAACACGATGTTGTCCTTCCCGATAAAATGCACCAGTTTCGTTTCGTCGTCTTTCCAGTATTTCTCCCATTCCGGCGTCAATTCTTTCGTAGCCGAAATATAACCGATGGGGGCGTCGAACCAAACGTACAGCACTTTGCCTTCCGCTCCCTCCACCGGCACGGGAATTCCCCAGTCCAGATCGCGGCTCACGGCGCGGGGCTGCAATCCCAAATCGAGCCAGCTCTTGCATTGCCCGTACACATTGGGTTTCCACTCCTTGTGTCCTTCCAAAATCCACCGACGCAAAAAAGGCTCGTAACGGTCCAACGGCAAAAACCAGTGTTTCGTTTCCCGCAGTTCCGGTACAGCGCCGGTAATGGCGCTTCGGGGATCGATCAGATCGGTAGCGTTGAGCGTCGTTCCGCACTTCTCGCACTGATCGCCGTAAGCCCGTTCGTTCCGGCAATGGGGACAAGTTCCCGTAATATATCGGTCCGCCAAAAACTGTCCGGCTTCGGGATCGTAATACTGCATGGTCGTCTGTTCGATAAACTTCCCGGCATCGTAAAGCCGGCGGAAAAATTCCGAAGCCGTTTTACGATGCATTTCGGAAGAAGTCCGGGAATAGATATCGAACGAAATTCCCAACTCTTCGAAAGCGTTTTTAATGATATTATGGTATTTGTCCACGACATCCTGCGGCGTAACTCCCTCCTGACGGGCCTTGATGGTAATGGGGACCCCGTGTTCGTCCGATCCGCACACCCACAACACGTCCTCGCCTTTCAGACGCAGATAGCGCACATAAATATCCGACGGGATATAGACTCCGGCCAGATGGCCGATATGGACCGGCCCGTTGGCATAAGGCAATGCAGACGTTACCAAATAGCGTTTAAATTTCTTCATATATTTCGTTTTTTTAAATCTCCCAATTACCACTGCGGATAGAAAAAACAGGGAATGTATTCCGTTTCCCAGCTTCCGTCCGGCATGAATACGACGACAACCAGATCGAAAAAGACCTCTTCCGCAGGCAAACCCGCAGAAGCCGCCAGAAAATCCTGAGCCGTCCGCCGGAGGGCCCGCAATTTATCCGCGCCCAACGAGCCGGACAAAGTCTCTTCATTCCCCTGCAAGCGCGTTTTCACTTCCACGATACGCAACGTAGGTCCGTCCAAAGCCACAATGTCGAGTTCGCCGTGACGACCGCGCCAGTTCCGTTCCAGAATCGTCATTCCCCGTTGTTCCAGCCATCGGGCAGCGATATCCTCTCCGCGAATGCCTACGTTCCGGTTGTGATTCATGGCCGTTGCAACAGGAAACCTATATCGTCCCCGGCCCGGTACTCTTGCGGAGCTTTCCCGTACCGGAACACCCGCATCGGCCGCGAACCGATCAGACGGATCGTACTGTCCGACACCTCCAGCATGCATCCTTCACGCAATCCCGCTACCGTTACCTCACGATTCGCCGCAATGAACTCCTCAATGCGTTGTTCCCGCGTCTCTCCGGCATGGCCGTCGGGATGGGCGTCGAGATAATGCGGATTGATCTGGAAAGGAATCAAGGATAACGTTTCGAACGAAAGGGGCTGCACGATCGGCATGTCGTTCGTCGTGCACAACGTAGGACAGGCCACGTTCGAGCCGGCGCTCCATCCGACATACGGCATACCGGCCGTAACCCGGCAACGAATAGGTTCCATCAGACCGTTTTCCTGCATCTTCCGAACCAGATGAAAGGTATTTCCGCCACCCACGACGACGGCTTCCGCCTCCTGAACGGCGCGAACGGGATCCGCCTGCAAATGCACCGAATCCACGGCGATCCCCAATTCGCCGAAACGATTTCGGACCTTTTCCAGATAAGCGTCGAAAGAAAAGGTTACCGCGGCATACGGAACGAACAACACCCGTTTTACCGCAGCGGCTTTCAGAAACCGGTCTATTTCCGTTTTAGGATACTCCAAATAAGCCTCTCCGGCATTCGTCGAATTACTTATCAGCAACAATTTCATACGCCATAACGTTTAACAACGCAAAGATAACGGTTTATTCGGGACCAGCAACGCCGTTTCCCCGGAAAGACTACACCGCAAACAACCCGGCGATCAATTGCACGGCCAAAATCAGAAACACCATGGCTACCGGGTAAATAGTCGCATAAGCCACGCTGGGCGCGGTACTGTCCGTCATCGAATCGGCCGCAGCCAATCCCGGCGTGCTGGTCATCCCCCCGGTCAAAGCACCCAACAAATCGAGCAGATTCATCCGAAATCCCCAACGAGCCGTCACGACGGCGGCAATCATGGGCAGCAAGGTAATCAATCCGCCGGCGATAAACAGTTCCCAGCCGTTTTCCGCGAAAGTCTCCGCCATCGTAGAACCGGCCGACGAACCCACACCCGCCAGAAAAACGAGCAGTCCCAACTGACGCAGCAACTGGTTGGCGGAAGAAGAGATATGCCAGACCAACGGTCCCGTTTTCCCTATCGAACTCAGCACCAAGGAAACCAACAGGATTCCGCCTGTCAATCCGAAAGAAAACGTAAACCCGTCACCGAAAGAAATCTCGATTTTTCCGAACAAAGCTCCGACGACAATGCCGAGCGCGACCGGTAGAAAGTCGGTATCGGAAAGCCGTTTGGTATCGTTTCCCAACATTTTCTGCAACTCCAGCAAGTCGGTCTTGCTTCCCACGATCGTCAGCTTGTCTCCGAACTTCAACGGCAAGCCGGGAGTCGGAGCGATATCGATTCCGCTGCGGCGAATACGGGTTATCGTACAGTTGAAATTTTCATGGATATTCAATGCCGCCAAACTTTTGTTCACGATATGTTTGTTGGTAACCAGCCCCGTTTGCAAATCCAATCCGTCTCCCAACGGCATATCGCCTTCCAACGCCTCTCCCAGAAACAACGTCAGTTCGTCGAGGGCGGCAACGGTCCCCACCGCTTTGATCTCATCCCCCTCCCGGAGCACGGTATCCGCTTTCGGCATAAAGTAATCGTTTCCGCGTTTGACCCGGGAAACGACGGCTCCCGTCACGGAACGTATTTTCAAATCCGCCAAAGAACGGTTAAAAACGGAAGGATTCGTTACCCGGTAGATCCGGTGCGATATTTCCGGATATTGGTCCGTTTTCCGACCGGCCAATGCTTTTTCCGACTGCCGGATATCGATATGCAGAACACGGGGCAACAGTTTCACGAACAGAATAACGCCGATCACTCCGAAAGGATAGGCGATACCGTAAGCCACGGCCGAAGCGTCCCCGGTCAGTTCCCGAGCGGAAGCCAGCCCCGGCGTACTGGTCAGCGCCCCGGTAAGCAACCCCGTCGTCTGGGCCGCATCGAGTCCGAAAAGATATTTAACCGCAACAGCCGTCAACGCGGCCGTACCGATAATGACCGCCGCCAGTGCCAGCATTTCTTTCCCTTGGGATCGGAAAGAATCGAAAAATCCGGGTCCCGCCTGCATCCCGATCGTATAGATGAACAATACCATTCCGAAATCGCTCAACGAACCGGGAATGACGATTCCGTAATGGCCGAACAACAACGCGACGAAAATAACAGCCGACACGTCGAGCGAAATTCCTTTGATTTGTATGCGCCCCAGCATGAAACCCAAAGCGACCATAACAAACAAAGCGAAATAAGGAGACTGGAGCAAATTCATCATAATTCGTCAGGAACGGTTAAATCATCGCAAAGATAGTCATTTCCCCGGTTTCCCGGCAAAAAGAGTACCATCGGCCCGCCAAAACGGGAAACCAACGGTTTAAGGAATTTCCGCCGAGGAAAAAGTTTTCTTTCCAAAACTTTTTTAATATGAATTAACGCTATACCTTTGCCCCGAAATAGATGCCGCAATACATTGTAAGGCACAAAACAACAACCGACAACATGAAGATAGTCAGAACGATCGACGAATTGAAACAGGCCGTGAATGCCCGGCGTTCCGAAGGACCCGTAGGATTCGTCCCTACCATGGGAGCCCTGCACGAAGGGCATGCTTCATTGATCGAACGATGCCGCCGCGAAAACGCCACGGCCGTAGTCAGCATATTCGTAAACCCTACCCAATTCAACGATAAAAACGACCTGAAAAACTATCCCCGCACCGAAGCGGCGGATTGCGCTCTGTTGGAAACCGAACAAGTCGATATCGCGTTCATTCCTTCGACAGAAGAAATTTATCCGGAACCAGATACCCGTGTTTTCCGCTTCGGCCCGCTAGAACAGGCCATGGAAGGCGAACACCGGCCGGGCCATTTCAACGGCGTCGCACAAATCGTCAGCAAACTTTTCTCGTACGTCATGCCGGACAAGGCCTATTTCGGAGAAAAGGATTTCCAGCAAATCGCCATTATCAAGGAGATGGTCCGTCAACTGGCCTTGTCCGTAACCATTGTGGAATGTCCTATCAAAAGAGCGGAAGACGGATTGGCGCTCAGTTCCCGCAACACCCTGCTGACGCCGGAACAACGAGCCATCGCCCCGGTCATTTACATGACCTTGAAAGAGGCCGTCGCGCGCAAGGCATGGAGCGGCGTGGAAGAGGTTCAGAAATGGGTAGTGGAACAGATCGATTCGAACCAAGCCATGAAAACGGAATATTTCAAAATCGTAAATGCCGATACGTTGCAGGACGCATCTTCCTGGGACGAACCGGGAACCAAACGGGGATGCATCGCCGTAAAAGTAGGCGATATCCGTCTGATCGACAACATAAAATTCTAACGTCATGCAGATCGAAGTATTGAAATCCAAGATCCATCGGGTATCGGTAACCCAAGCGGACCTGAATTACGTAGGCAGCATTACCATCGACGAAGAATTGATGGAGGCAGCCAACATCATCGCCGGAGAAAAAGTCGCCATCGTGAACAACAACAACGGCGAACGGTTCGAAACCTATGTTATCCGCGGGGAACGGGGCAGCGGCTGTATCTGCGTAAACGGAGCGGCAGCCCGCAAAGTGGCCGTCGGAGATATTCTTATCATCATTTCATACGCCCACATGGATTTCGAAGAGGCCAAAACTTTCAAACCGTGGGTTATTTTCCCCGACACGGCGACCAACCGGTTGGTTAAATGAGTTTTATTCGTTTTCCGCCCGCCGAACGACAAAGTTTTTCGGGAGCCGTTTGGAAATTCGGATAAAATGACGTATTTTTGTACCGCATTCCTCGACAAGAGGATAGCGATAAGGTCTGATGGCCGAGTGGCTAGGCAAAGGTCTGCAAAACCTTGTACAGCGGTTCGAGTCCGCTTCAGACCTCAAAAGAGAAGACTTCTAAGTAATGCTAATTTAGCGCGACTTAGAGGTCTTCTTGCTTTTGGAAAGGTGGATAAGGGTTGCAAAACTCTCTTCTTCCATATATACACTTTTTTCTATTCTTGTTCTGAAGTAAATAGATTGACAATTAAAAGATACAAATAGATTATGATATACAATATTAGTAACGTAGATAGAGGCTTACCAACAATATGAAAAGTTCAAATGGCAAACAATTAAAAGGAATTCTCAAGAAGAAGGTTGCAGAACAAGAAATAATGCTGGATTTATTTGAAAAAAGTATTAATCATTGCAATCAACAAATTAAGCACTGTGTCAACTTCTATCAGGGATAGACTCATTATCGAGTCAACCTAAACCCGGAAATGACACACTGTAAATAGAACTGTGTCAAATTCAATTAACTGCCCGTTAAAATTCAATTCGGTCTCGGCCAAAACAACTTTGACAGCTAAAATCTAATCCGATAAACTCTTTTATCATTGATTAATTATCCTGTGGTAAACCTCAAAGTTCTGCAAAATTACGGGTGCGATACCTCTCCTTACGCCTGCACCCAAAATTCATATTCCATTTTAGGTATTTTTACCTATTGCCCCTTTATCCGGAATCATCGACTTTTGCATTATGAAAAATACTGACCCAATATCCTCCGCCCGCTATGGAACCGGCTCGCTATCCTATAAAAATTCGGAACAATAACGCTGTCCAAACCTACCTCAATGGAAACTTATCGTCCTATATTCTCTCCGATGAATTTCAAACAAAAAGAAAAATAACCTATGAAAAATTTTATAGAAAAACTCCGTGTAGAAGATTGGGTAGCGGTATGGATGTCCATCCCTCTGCTCCTGCTCGCTATCGTTTGCCCTAAAGAAATCCCCAATGTGCCTTCGACGCTCGTCGGAGAGGTAGCGTGGTACAATATCGCCATCCTTTTCGTCATCGTACTCATCGTGCTTTACGCGGGCTGCGCATTGATGAAACGTCCGCTGCACGGCATGCTTCCTTCTCTGATCGTAGTATTCGCCGTTTCCTTATTGGCGCAAGTAGTCGCCAAAATTCCAGTCATCAAGGAATACGGCTTCGAATCCGTTTTCTTTTCGGTAATTTTCGGATTATTAATCCGTAATCTGTGGCACGTACCCGATTGGATGAAACCCGCCATTCAAGGCGAATTCTTCATCAAAATAGGCGTCGTCTGCTTA
>CASDZK010000017.1 GCA_949286165.1 uncultured Alistipes sp. | reverse complement strand
TCGTATCCGTATTCGCTTTGATCGGGAGATATTATGCAAAAACTATAACCTACTTGCATGCTGGAATTCATGCCGAGTATTCGTAGGTATTCCTGTTGGGCCTCTTGTGAAGAAAAAGCGAAAATATCGCCTGGCGGTGTCGCCTGTCCGTTGACGTATCTTCCTGTACAAGGATATTTCAACTCCGTATTATAACCGTCGCCTCCTTTTAATAAATCCATTTCCTGTTCGTTCAACAGTTTTTCCCGAAACGTTTATTTTACGGACTTTAACGTGATCTTTTTCATGGCCGTATGATTTTGGGGTTGCTTGCAAGTTAAAAAAAAATAAGATTGAGAATGCAAGCTAAACTCAAAAATATTTTATATTTGCCATTTGATTGCGATTGAATGTCTTTTAAACAGTTATAAATAAAGCGAAAATACGAATGATAACGCATACTACGCAAATTCGCGTCCGTTACGGCGAAGTGGATCAGATGGGGTTTCTTTACCATTCTCATTATGTGGAATATTTCGATGTGGCACGTACCGAATTTATCCGTTCTTTGGGAGTCTCCAACCGGGAAATCGAAGCGGACGGGGTCATGTTGCCCGTACTCAACGTGACCATCGATTACCGGATTCCGGCCCATTACGACGATGTATTGACGATTCGGACGACGTTGCGGGAAATGCCGGGGGTAAAAATCCGGTTTTATTACGAAGTGTTGCTGCCCGACGGACAGGTCTCCACGACCGGCAGCGTTACGCTGGCTTTTATGGACAGCCGGACCAAAAGAGCGGTGCGTCCGCCGAAAAAACTGCTCGATCTGGTCCGGCCCTATTTCGAATAACTGAATTCTTTACGATATGCTTTTGAAATCTTTGTTTTTACCGGGAGCCGCCCTGTTCCTGACGGTCGGGGCGTTCGCTCAATCGCTCCGTATGCCGCCGCTTTTCGGCGACCATATGGTCGTGCAGCAGAACAGCGAGATAACCGTGTGGGGATGGAATGCTCCGAATGCGCCGGTGCGTGTCGTCGCCGGATGGAACCCGTCCGATACGGTCGTCTGCCGTTCCGACAACAACGCCTTTTTCGAAGTCCGCCTCAAAACGCCGGCATACGACGGACGTTCTTTTACGCTGACGGTCATCGGTAACGGACGGGCCGAATTTTCCGACGTCCGGCCGGGAGAAGTCTGGCTGTGCAGTGGCCAGTCGAATATGGAATGGTGTTACAGTTACGGCGGCTTGCAGCATGCGGAAACGGAGATTCCCGCCGCCGACCATCCGGAGATTTCGATTTTTACGGTGTCCCGCATAGCTTCTGCTACGCCGCAGGACCACCTGTTCGGTTCCTGGGAGGTCTGCACGCCCGATGTCATGCGCCGCAGCAGCGCCGTGGCCTATTTTTTCGCCCGCACTTTGCAGCAGCGGCTCGGCGTACCCGTGGGAATCGTGGTTTCCGCCTGGGGAGGAACGCCGGCCGAGGTATGGACGCCCCGGCGGAAAATTATGGAAAACGCTTTTTTGAAAGAACACGGGTTGCATTATACGGCTTCCGGCTGGCCGGTTAAGCCCGGAGCCTGTTACAACTCCATGATCTATCCGTTGCTCCGTTACCGTTTTGCCGGCGTTATCTGGTATCAGGGAGAAACGAATGTTCCCCATTACCGGAGTTATTCCGAGCTGATGGACACTTTGATCCGTTCCTGGCGGGAAGGGTTCGGGGCCGACCTGCCTTTTTATTTCGTTCAGATCGCTCCCTTCTCGGGCTACGACGACGCTTGTGCCGCCGGCTTGCGCGAACAGCAGTTCCTGACGCTTCGCACGCCCGGAACCGGCATGGTTTCCGTTTCCGATTTAGTGGCGGACGTCCATAACATCCACCCGGCCAACAAAACGGACGTAGGCCGCCGGCTGGCGGAACTGGCTTTGCACGAAACTTACGGAAAAACCGGGATCGCCTGCCGTTACCCCCGGATCGTATCGGCCCGCGATTTGGGAAAAGGACGGGTGGAGCTGACCTTTGAAAACGTGTACGAGGGGATGCGCATGAAGGGCGTTGCGCCGTCGGGCCTGAAATTTGTTCGGGGCAATGTCCGTATCGTACCCGATTGTTGCAGACAGGAGGGAGATAAATGGATCGTTTGGTCGTCGAACTATTCCGTCGTACCCTTGCAGGTCGAGTATTGTTTCGATGCGGCTTCCGTTGGTAATCTTTTCAACAGTGCGGGACTTCCGCTTTTGCCGTCCCGGACGGAGGTTTCGCAAGAATAGCGGGGATAATTTTGCCGGATAGTATAAAAATAGTACCTTTGCGCGTAAATATAAAAACATAATGATATCCGAAAAGCAAAAAACCATAGCCAAACCGGTTTCTTTCCGAGGTAAGGGGTTGCACACGGGATTGACCGTGAACCTTACGGTGCATCCGGCTCCGGAAGATCACGGCATCAAATTCCGGCGCATCGATCTGGAGGGAGAGCCGGAGATAGAGGCCCTGGCGGAAAATGTGGTGGACACCTCGCGGGGAACCACCATCGCCCGGAAAGAAGCGCGGGTTTCCACCATAGAACATCTGATGGCCGCTTTGTACGGCTGCGATATCGATAATGCCCTGATTACGGTTGATGCGCCTGAAGTGCCGATTTTGGACGGTTCCGCTTATGAGTACGTGACGGCTTTTTCCAAAACGGGAGTGGTAGAACAGTCCGCAGAGCGTATCTATTATGAAATAACCGATAAAATCGTTTTTTCCGTTCCGGAAAAAGGGGTGGAAATCACGGTATATCCCGACGAGACTTTTTCCGCCAATGTCAATGTCGATTTCGATTCCCGTGTGGTCGGCCGACAATACGCCATGGTCAATTCCAGGGAAGATATCGTCAATAATATCGCTCCCTGCCGAACTTTTGTGTTTTTGCACGAGTTGCAGCCGCTGATCGATCATAATTTGATTAAAGGCGGCGATTTGGACAACGCGATCGTTATCGTGGAGAAGACGCTGCCTCAGGAACAGATCGAAAAACTTTCCAAGATTTTCAACAAGGAAAACCTGAAGGTGGATAAACGGGGGTATCTGAATAACCTCGAATTGCGTTTCGAAAACGAGATCGCCCGTCATAAAATGTTGGACTTGATCGGGGATTTGGCCCTGGTGGGCCGACGGATCAAAGGAAAAGTTTTCGCCGTCCGCCCCGGTCATTACGCCAATACGGAAACCGCCAAGCTCATTCGCAGGCAAATTCGCGTCAATGCCGAAAAACCGGCTTTCAAATACGATCCCAACGCCGTTCCGGTGTACGACATCAATCAAATCAAGAAACTGCTTCCCCACCGTCCCCCTTTTCTGTTGGTGGACAAGATCATCCATTTGGATGAGAAGCGGGTGGTCGGCATAAAAAACGTGTCGATGAACGAACCGTTTTTCGTCGGACATTTTCCCGGAGAACCGGTTATGCCCGGCGTGTTGCAGGTAGAGGCGATGGCCCAGTGCGGAGGTATTCTGGCCTTGAGTTCGGTACCCGATCCCGAGAATTATTCAACCTATTTTCTGAAAATCGACGGCGTGCGTTTCAAGAAAAAAGTGGTCCCCGGCGATACGTTGATGTTCGTGTTGACATTGCTCGAACCTATCCGCAGGGGAATCGTCATTATGAACGGGAAAGCTTATGTGGGCGATACTTTGGTCTCCGAAGCTATGCTGATGGCCCGTATATCAAAAAACTAACCGATAAAACTTAAAAATTATGATTCATAATTTGGCATATGTGCATCCCGATGCGAAGATCGGCGAAAACGTAACGGTGGAACCTTTTGCGTATATCGCCGGGGATGTGGTCATCGGAGCGGGATCTTACATTGCCCCCCATGCCGTTATTCTCGACGGGGCCCGTCTCGGTGCGGGTTGCCGGGTACATTCCGGCGCCGTAGTCGCCGGTATTCCTCAGGATTTGAAATTTAAAGGAGAATATACCACGGCCGAAATCGGCGATTATACTACGATTCGCGAATGCGCTACGGTAAACCGCGGTTCGGCGGCGAAAGGAAAAACCGTTGTGGGCAGCCATTGTCTGATTATGGCTTATGCGCATGTGGCTCACGATTGCGTGGTCGGCGATCATGCCATTCTGGTCAATAACGTCTCTATCGCCGGCGAAGTGGAAGTCGGCGATTGGGCTATTTTGGGCGGACATACGGCCGTTCATCAGTTCGTGCGTATCGGCGAGCATGCCATGACCAGCGGCGGTTCGTTGGTCAGCAAGGACGTCCCGCCTTATGCCAAGGCCGGCCATTTGCCTGTTTCGTTTATCGGGGCTAATTTCATAGGTTTGCGGCGGAGGAATTTTTCTCCTGAACAAATCGGGCAGATTCAGGATATTTTCCGTATTCTGTTCCAGAGCGGCAAGAATTATTCTACGGCTTGCGACGAAATTATGGAGAGTCTGCCGGCTACGAAAGAGCGGGATTTGATCGTCGATTTTGTACGGACTTCCAAGCGCGGAGTCATTAAGCCTTACAATCCGGCAAAACGGGACGACGAGTCCGAATAAAAGTTGTGACGGTTCGGAACAGGAACTGGAGTGAAATCGCTTTTCCCCTTTCAGTCGGGGAAAGCGATTTTATTTTTTTATTTTTTTGCTTTTCCGATAAAAAACACTACTTTTGTGACGTTCGAGGGTGTGAGGGGGCTTTGTCCCCTCTTTTTATATCCGAAGTCAAATGAAAATTGTAGAAATTTATGATCTCCAAAACGTTATTGACCTCCATTGCGGAAGAGGCATTGAAAGATAAACCGCTTTTCCTGGTGGACGTGAAATGTTCGGCCGATAATGTTATAGAAGTGGTTATCGACGGCATGCAGGGGGTGGATATCGATCGGTGCGTGGAAATCAGCAGGGCCATAGAGGCTCGTTTGAATCGCGATGAAGAGGATTATGAGTTGACGGTGTCTTCGGCGGGGATTGGCGATCCGTTGAAACTGACGGCCCAGTATCTCAAGCATGAAAACAAGGAAGTGGAAGCGGTATTGAAAGACGGGCGGAAACTTCAGGGGGTCATGACGGCGCCTACCGACAAGCAGTTTTTGCTGACTTACCGGAAAAAGGTGGAACAAGAGCCCGGAAAGAAGAAAAAAGTGTGGCGGGAGTTTACCGAAACCGTAAAACGCGAGGAGGTAAAGACCGTACGGTTAGTCATTCGGTTTTGATTTATACGAGAAAAAATAACAGTTTAAGTTACATATATGGATAATTTGAATCTGATTAATACATTCGCCGAGTTCAAGGAGCTCAAGAACATTGATAAGGCGACGATGGTAAGCGTATTGGAGGATGTGTTCCGGAATATGCTGATAAAGACTTACGAAACGGATGAAAATTTCGACATCATCATCAATCTGGACAAAGGCGATTTCGAAATCTGGCGCAACCGTTTGGTTGTCGAAGACAGCGAATTCAAGGATCCGAATGCGGAAATTCCTCTTTCCGAGGCGAAGAAAATCGATCCTACTTATGAAGTGGGAGAGGATGTGGCGGAAGAGATCAAACTCAGCTCTTTCGGTCGCCGGTCCGTATTGTCGTTGCGCCAGAATCTGGCTTCGCGCATTTTGGATCTTGAAAAAGCGAATCTTTACAACAAATATAAGGAGCGTATCGGGGAGATCATTACCGGCGAGGTGTATCAGGTCTGGAAAAAGGAGATTCTGGTTCTCGATGACGAAGGAAACGAATTGGTGTTGCCCCGCAGCGAACAGATTCCCAACGATTTTTTCCGAAAGGGCGATACCATTCGGGCCATCGTTTATCGGGTGGATATGCGCAACAACAATCCCGTTATCATTTTGTCGCGTACGGCTCCCGAATTCCTGCAACGTTTGTTCGAAATGGAAGTGCCGGAAATTTACGACGGCTTGATTACGATCAAGAAAATCGTCCGCATTCCGGGAGAACGCGCAAAAGTGGCGGTGGAATCCTATGACGAACGGGTCGATCCGGTAGGCGCCTGCGTGGGAGTGAAAGGTTCCCGCATTTATTCCATCGTCCGTGAGTTGCGGAATGAAAACATCGATGTCGTCAATTATACCACGAATATCTCCCTCTTTATCCAACGAGCTCTCAGTCCGGCCAAAATATCGTCGATCGATATCGACGACGAGACGAAGAGCGCTGAAGTGCATCTGAAGCCCAGCGAAGTCTCTTTGGCTATCGGCAAAGGCGGCCTCAATATCAAGCTGGCTTCCATGCTTACCGGTTACAACATCGACGTATATCGCGATACCGAAGAGGAAGAGGACGACGTGGACCTGAAAGAGTTTACCGACGAAATAGAACCGTGGATTATCGAGCAGCTCAATAAAATCGGATGCGACACGGCTAAAAGCGTGTTGAAATACAGCGTGGAAGATTTGGCGGAACGAACCGATCTGGAAGAAGAGACCATTGCAGAGGTCATGGATATTCTGCGTGCCGAGTTCGAATAATCTTTCCTGCTCTTTGAATGGGGGACGATTTTATGATCATATAAATTATTACTATTTTTACATTAAACTTGCCGAGAAAACGAAAAGGTACAATATGGCGAATGAAAAGAAGATAAGATTGAACGGATTGGCCCGACAACTGAATGTCGGGCAGGCTACGCTTATCGACTTCCTGCGAACGAAGGGGGTTACCGTGGAACACGGTCCCAACACGATTATCGAGCCAGATGCACAGGAAATGATTATGCGGGAGTTCGGAAAGGGTAAAACCATTGAAAAAGTCAATATTCGGGAAAAAATTATTACGAAAAACGAAACGGTATCGTTGAGCGATATTCACAAGGAACAGGAGAAAGAAAACGCCACCCAAGACACTTTTGTCAAAGAGGTGGTCGTTAAGAGCAATATTATCGATAAAAGCGATTATCCCCATTTGAAAGCTCCTACAATCGTAGGAAAAATTGATTTGGATGCGGCCATGAAGCCGAAACCGGCGGCAAAACCGGAAGCGGAACCTGCCGTTGCCCGGCCTGCCGTACCGGAAGTCAAAGCAGAGGTTAAACAACCGGAGGTTTCAACGGTTGTTGAACAACCGGTAAAAAAGCAGGAGGTTCCCAAGCCTGCAGTTGCTGAACCGACCGATTTGAGCAAGACTTTCGACGAGCGTCAGGCGGAAAACCGGGATGACTTGTTCCGGTTGAAAGAACCTGAAAAATTGTCGGGTCCGAAAATCGTGGGAAAGATCGATTTGGAATCTTTCGAGAAAAAGCGGACCGATACGGCCAAAGGCCAAAAAAACAAAAGGAAACGGATTCGGAAAGAGACCAAAGTTGATCCGAACGATCCGAAAAACAGTACGGGGACTTCCGCCCGTCCGCAGAAACCGGCTGCGGGAGGCGGGAGCCGGCCGGCCGATTCCCGCCATCCTGCCGGCCAGAATGCAGCGGGCGGCGGCAAAAAGAACAAACATGCCAAACCGAAACCTGTGGTAAAACAGGAAATCAGCGACGAAGACGTGCAGAAACAGATCAAGGACACGTTGGCCCGCCTGACTTCCAAAGGAAATAAGACCAAAAGTTCCAAGTACCGCAAAGACAAGCGTGAAGCCGCGTCCGCCCGGATGAACGAGGAGATGGAACGGCAGGAAATGGAAAAGAACGTCATCAAGGTCACGGAGTTCGTGACGGTAAGCGATTTGGCCAAGATGATGGAAGTGCCCGTTACCGAGATAATTACCGCCTGCATGAATCTGGGATTGATGGTTTCCATCAACCAGCGTTTGGATGCTGAGGCGTTGGTCATCGTGGCCGAAGAGTTCGGGCATAAGGTGGAATTCGTTACCGTGGATATTCAGGAAGCTATTGCCGACGATGCCGACGCGCCTGAAGATCTGTTGCCCCGTCCGCCTATCGTGACTGTCATGGGACATGTGGACCACGGGAAAACTTCATTGCTCGACTTCATTCGCAAATCCAACGTGATTGCCGGCGAAGCCGGAGGGATTACCCAGCATATCGGGGCTTACAGCGTAAAAATGGAAGACGGCCGGCGGATTACTTTTCTCGACACGCCGGGGCATGAAGCCTTTACAGCCATGCGTGCCCGGGGTGCCAGCGTGACCGACGTGGCGATCATCATTGTCGCTGCCGACGACAGCGTGATGCCTCAGACCGTGGAAGCCATCAATCATGCTTCTGCCGCAGGCGTTCCCATCGTGTTCGCCATCAACAAGATCGATAAGCCGGGCGCCAATCCCGAAAAAATCAAGGAACAGTTGGCGGCCATGAATTATCTGGTCGAAGATTGGGGCGGCAAGTACCAGTGCCAGGAAATATCGGCTAAAAAAGGGATCAATGTGGACGCTTTGCTCGAAAAGGTATTGTTGGAGGCGGAATTGCTCGACCTGAAAGCCAATCCGAATAAAAAGGCTTCCGGAACCGTCATCGAGTCTTCGCTCGACAAGGGACGCGGCTATGTGGCTACCGTATTGGTGCAGGCCGGAACGTTGCGGGTCGGCGACGTCTTGCTTTCCGGCATTTATACCGGTCGTGTCAAGGCAATGTTCAACGAACGGGGCAAGCGCATTACGGAAGCTCCTCCCGCTACGCCGGTACTGGTGTTGGGATTGAACGGGGCTCCGCAGGCGGGCGATACTTTCCATGTCATGGAAGACGACAAGCAGGCGCGCGATATTGCCAACAAGCGCGAACAGTTGCAGCGCATGCAGGGATTGAAGACGCAGAAACACATTACGCTCGATGAAATCGGACGCCGTATCGCTATCGGTAATTTCCAGGAGTTGAACATTATCGTAAAAGGCGACGTGGACGGTTCGGTGGAAGCTTTGACCGATTCGTTGATTAAGGAATCGAAAGAAGAAGTGCAGGTCAATGTGATCCATAAGGCGGTAGGACAAATTTCCGAATCGGACGTGTTGCTCGCGGCCGCGTCCAATGCCGTCATTATCGGGTTCCAGGTCCGCCCGTCCGCCAGCGCCCGCAAACTGGCCGAGAAGGAAGAGATTGAAATCCGCCTGTATTCCATTATTTACGATGCGATTAACGATATCAAGGACGCGATCGTAGGCATGCTGGCGCCGGAATATAAAGAAGAGATCGTATGTTCCGTGGAAGTCATGGAAACTTTCAAAATATCGAAGGTGGGCACGGTGGCCGGTTGTCTGGTCCGTGAAGGCAAGATCACGCGCAACACCTCCATCCGCATCATTCGCGACGGTATCGTGATTTATACCGGGAAATTAGGTTCGCTCAAACGTTACAAAGACGATGTGAAAGAGGTGGTTTCCGGTATGGAGTGCGGTTTGAATATCGAAAATTACAACGACGTTAAGGTCGGCGATATTATCGAAGGGTACGAAACCGTGGAAATCAAACGCAAGGCATAGTCACGGGCATTTGCAAAGACGGAAGAAGCCGACCAAGAGATTTTTAGAGGTCGGCTTCTCTTAGGATAATGCAGAGAGATATTCGGTTGCAATTTTTTCAGGTTGCAACCGAATTCTTTTTCTTCGTCCGCAGCGTTGTTAAGGAGGACCTCTCGCTCCTGTTCTTCTGATTGTACGATTCATATACTATCTTTGCTCCCATGAGTAAATGACTGCTTATCTTTTTTAAAGCACTATAAATACGACAATCTTTTACCATATACAACGGTTATCTGGCTTATTTTTAGTAAGATAACCGTTCGTTCATTTGTGTTGTTTCCTCTCAATTCAGCACCCGAACTCAATGGGACTTTTCAGACATTCTGAAAAGAAGGGGAACCTTGAGTCTGTCCTTGACTTTTGGGGCACCCTCGTTTCATATCGGGTATCCTGTTGTTCCGTTATAATCTTCCGGTAGGTAAACGGGTAGGGAAGAACGTCGAAAACTCGTACGCGACAATATGAAGGTTCGCAGGGACATGTTTTTTTCGTGTCGGGATCAGTCGCGCATGCAATTCCCTAAAGGAACATGTCCGAAAAGTTTCCTGTTTTTTCGAAAAATTCAATTTTGTATGAAATGGAATTTCGATAGTAAATTTTTTATATATTTGTGTTGTGTTGTTAAATATATTGAAAATATGACTGGTTGGCTTATCGATATCCGGGCGCGGCGTGCATGATTGTCATGGGTTGGTTTATAAAGCGGGCATGCGGCCTCCGCCGATGATGGAGGTGGAGGCGGGAATGAGAGGGGAACGGCTCGTTTTGCCGGAATATGATAAACTGCGGACACCTGGGAGGCGATGGCCGTATTAAATATTGGAAGATAAATGAAGAAATTTGTTTTTGCAATACCGCTTTTGTTTGTTTTTGTCCTGTGCGGATGGGGACAACGGAACGGCAATTCGGCTGTGGAAGAGATTATCGTGATTTGTAAGACACATTTCGATATCGGTTATACTCATCGTGTCGCCGATATTGTGCATTATTACCAGACCGAAATGATCGACCGGGCGTTTAAAGCTATGGCGACATCGGAAGATTTGCCGAAAGAACAGCAGTTTGCCTGGACGCTTCCCGGTTGGGTCCTGTCTAAAACCATGGAAGATTGGGAAGGGCAGACCGAGGAGAGGAGGCGAATGCTGGACGATAAGTTTCGTTCCGGACAGATCATATCCCATGCCTTGCCGTTTACTTTTATATCCGATATCTGCGGTTTGGAGGAATTGACACGAGGGTTGAACTTCTCTTCTTCATTGAACCGAAAATACGGTTTGCCGCTTTCCCGTTCGGGCAAATTAACTGATGAACCTTCGCATACGGGAGCTTTGGTTACCGTATTGGCCAACGCGGATGTAAAATTTCTTCATATCGGTTGTAATTGGCCCAGCGGATTCGTTAAAACTCCGGGGTTGTTCTGGTGGGAGGGACCGGACGGGTCACGTATTCTTACCCTTTATTCTCCCATTTACGGAACGAGTTATGGTCTGTATCCCAAAGCGTGGGTAGGGCCGAACGATCCTATGGTCGGGGTCAATCTGCTTCCTGCGGAGGACTGGCCTTATAAGGTTTGGCCTGCAATATTGGTTACCGGGGATAATTCGGGACCTCCTTCCGGAGAACGGATAAAGGCGATGTTCGAAGAAGTGAAAATGAAAATGCCCGGCGTAAAGGTCCGTATGGGAACGATGGATGATTTTTACGAAGCCATCGTGAAAGAAAACCCCGAATTGCCGGTGGTAAAGGCGGATATGCCGGATACGTGGATACACGGCATCATGTGCGATCCGAGGGGAATACGTTTGTACCGGGATCTGCATTTCCGAATCCCTGCCGTAGAAATGTTGAATACGCAACTGGCCGTTTGGGGAACGGGCGTTTCCGACATAAAACGGGAGATTGCCGAATCGTATGAGAAAATCGCGTTGTACGGGGAACATACCTGGGGCGGTTCTAAATCGATTTCCGTCTATGGCGAGGCGTTCCGCGAGTTATCGGCGGAAACGTATGAGGATTTGGAAAATTCGTGGGAAGATAAAACCGATTATGTGCGAGATGCGTTTGAATCGACGCGGACGATCAATGCCTCTAATTTGGAGGTATTGGCTCAAAAAGTGAAAAGTCATGCGCCTTCCTATGTCGTATATAATCCGTTGCCCTGGTCCCGTTCGGGTTGGGTAAAGATCGGAGACGAGATGAGGTATGCAAAAGATATTCCGGCCGGCGGATACCGGGTTTTCCCGGCGAAAAAAAGCGAGGCAAAAACGGAGGGTCCGTCCGATAAGTCCGATTTTATCGAAAATGACTTTTTCAAAATTACTTTCGATCCGGAAAGAGGAGGCATTGTTTCTTTGATCGACAAACGGACCGGTCGGGAATGGGCGGATCCGAATGCTGACCGGACATTGGGGCAATATATGAATGAACGGTTTACGCTCGAACAAACGAAAAATTATACGATAAGTTATCAACGGGGACGGGGAGGAAACTGGCTTCATCCCGGCATCTATAAACCGGGCATGGTATCCGGGAAGGAAGTTCCTTACCGCATGGCGTCATCGGCGAACGGTACGTTGAAGATAAGCGATGACGGCGGAAGGCAGACCGCTGAATGTTTCTGCCCCGGTAACGAAACTGACCGTTTGCCTGCTTCCGTGTTGCGGGTGTCGTTGTACGAAGACCAGCCTTTTATCGATATGGAAATGACTGTTTTGGATAAAAAGAAAGATAATTGGCCGGAAGCGGACTGGTTTTGTTTACCGTTTCGTGTAAAGGATCCGGAATTCCGGGTGTATCGTCAATTGGGGGTCATGAATCCGGAAACGGACATTTTAGCCGGGGCGAATCGTCATCTGTACGCCGCAGAATACGGGGTAACGATTACGGGACCGGACGGAGCCGGCATTGCGGTTTGCCCTGTCGATCATCCTTTGGTCAGCTTAGGCGAACCGGGATGTTGGAAATATTCGGAGGATTATGTTCCGAATAAACCGGTGGTCTATTTGAATTTGTTTAATAATCAATGGAATACGAATTTTAGGTATTGGTATTCCGGTTCATGGAGCTCTAAAGTCCGGCTTTGGACGATAGAAGAGGGGACTGCGCCGGAAGAGAGAACCCGTTTTTTTACGGTACGGGCTTTGGAGGCGCGTAATCCGTTGCAGGCGGTGTCTGTTGAAGATCATAAAGGGAAAGGGATGCTGCCCCTTTCTCGTCAGGGAGTCCGTCTGTCTCGTCAAGGAGTGATCGTAACCGCATTCGGACCGGATCCGGACGGAAATTCCGGTACGTTATTGCGTGTTTGGGAACAGGCTGGAACTTCGGGGGAACTGGTCATTACTTTGCCCGAAGGGATGAATGTGTCCCAGGCCGTTCCTGTTAATTTGCGGGGAGAAAAGAAAGGAAATCCGCTTGTCGTCAGCGGGAGGAAAATAAAATTGAATTTGCCAGCTTATGCTCCGGCAAGTTTTATTCTGAATTGAAATGTGGGTTAATAAGGATTGTTTAATTTTATGAAAATGAAGAAATATCTTTTGTTTGTTACGTTGTGGCTTTGCATGGAAGCCGTTGCCGCTCCGACTTCCGTATCTCTTATTCCCAAGCCGGAAAAGGCGGAGGTGTTCGAAGGGCATTTTACTTTCCGGCAGGGAAAGCCCGTGTCGGTGTATTGCGACGAGTCCGCGGCAGCCGATTTGCTGGAGGTGCTGGCTGAGAAATTCAAGCCGGCCGGAATCGTCTTGGAGCCCGTCTCCGATCCGAAAAAGGCGCAATTGGCGTTTGTGCTGGATGCTACCGTAAAGAACGGAGAAGCCTATTCGTTGCGGGTGGATAAGAAACGGATAGAGGTGCGGGCTTCGGCTTACGGCGGGTTGTTTTACGGCATGCAAACCCTGTTGCAACTGTTTCCTGCGGCGATTCGGGTTCCGGATGCGGTGCAATGCGCCGATTGGCAGATTCCCTGCATAGCGGTGGAAGACGCTCCCCGGTTCGGTTGGCGGGGGATGATGTTGGATGTCAGCCGCCATTTCTTTACCAAGGAGGAGGTCATGAAATATATCGACGAATTGTCGGAATACAAGATGAACGTTTTTCACTGGCATCTGACCGACGATCAGGGATGGAGACTTGCCATAGAGTCGTTTCCCCGTCTGACGGAGGTCGGGGCATGGCGTGCCAGACGGGTCGGCGACTGGTGGACGCGCGAACGTCAGAAACCCGGCGAACCGGCGACTTACGGCGGGTTCTATACGCGCGAGGATGTTCGGGAAGTAGTGGAATATGCCCGGAAACGCCATGTGACGGTTATGCCGGAAATCGATGTGCCCGGCCATAGCGTGGCTGCGCTGGTGGCTTATCCGGAATTGGCCTGTTTCAAGGCGCCCGACGCCGTGAACGTAGGGAACAAGTTTTACGGCGAGGATGAAAATTCGCTGTGCGTCGGGAACGATTCTACTTTTGTTTTCATGGAGAAGGTGTTGTCCGAAGTGGCCGATTTGTTCCCCTGCCCGTATATTCATATCGGCGGCGACGAATGTTTCAAGGGGTTTTGGAGCCGATGTCCCAAGTGCCGGGCCCGAATGGAAGCGGAAGGGTTGGATAACGTGCAACAGTTGCAGAGCTATTTCATCAAACGGATGGAGAAAATTCTGAAGGACAAGGGGAAACGGCTGGTCGGCTGGGATGAAATCAGCGAAGGCGGTTTGGCGCCCGACGCTACGGTCATGTCGTGGCGAGGCATGTCCGGAGGAATCCAGGCGGCGAAAGAGGGGCATCATGTGATCATGACCCCCAATGAACATTGTTATCTGGATCTGTACCAGGGAGAACCTACCGCCGAGCCGAATACCTATTCCATGTGCCGTCTCAGCGACTCGTATGCTTTCGAACCGGTTCCCGAAGGAGTCGATTCTTCTTATATTCTGGGAGGACAGGGTAATCTATGGGCCGAATCCGTTCCGACTTTCCGGCATGCCGAATATATGGTCTGGCCGCGGGGATGGGCATTGGCGGAAGTGCTATGGAGCGGCGGCGAAAAGGATTGGAGTGATTTTATCCGGCGTGTGACCGTTCATTTCGAACGGGCCGACAGTGCGGATATCAATTGTTCCCGCAGTGTCTATAACGCCATCGTGACGCCTTTTACCGGTTCCGACGGTCAGGTTTGGATCGAATTGGGCAAGGAAATCGATGATCTGGACATTTATTATACGTTTGACGGCACTAATCCGGACAAGCATGCTCCCGTTTATACGGAACCCGTAACGATCCCGCTGAACGCTACTCGTTTGCGGGTAATGACCTACCGCAATGGTAAACCTGCGGGACAATTGCTTTCCATCGAGACCGAAGAACTGCGTTCCCGGGCTAAAAATACGAAAAGAGTCGTCGGAAATTTATAGCGGCGGGTTCCTGGAAGACATGGGGCCGAATGAAAAAGTCTGCGTTATTTTTTCGTTCGGTCCTATTTTTGTATGGAAAATTCCGGGTCGGGCATGATGAAATATGAAATAGTATAAATAAGAAGTTGCCTGTTTTGAAAAAAATAATAAAAACGAAAAATTCTATATATAATGGTACGGTTTTTTCAGTACATTTGCAAAAATATTATTAAAACTTCTCATATGAAAGCTTTTTACGCAGCTGTAGGTGCAGCATCACTGTTCGCTCTTGTGTCGTGCGGGCAGAAAAATAGTATCGAAGCCTCTATCGCAGGGGTGGAAAGCGATACGGTATATGTCTCTTATTCTTTGCTGGGACAACAGCGGGCTCCGAGAACGATGGATACGGTAGCTTTGGTTCAGGGAAAATTGATTTACAACATGCCCGATACCGGCAGTTATTATGTCAATATCATTCCTGCTCCCAAATGGGTTCCCGGCGATGCCAAGCCCGCTTTGCGCATGCAGGGAGTGACATTTTATTATTTCCCCGGCGACAAGTTGCAGATTACTGCCGAAATTACTCCGAAAGATGTGGATCAGACCGTTACCGGAAGCGACGTCTATACCGAAATCAATGCTTTTCAGGCTTCGATTCAGGGGTTGAACGATGCGTGGGAGGAAAAATACGAACGTTACGTACAGCTGCGTCAGCAGCAGGCGGATTCTTTGAGCAATGTGGTGCGCGATTCGTTGCTGGCGATTCAGGGAGAAATCGCTGCGGCGAGACAGGCGTATATCCGAAACAATCCCAATAGCCAGATATCCGCTTTGTTCCTTGCCTATATGCCTGTTGACAGTGTGGCTGCAGTAGTTGAGGGGTTGTCGGAAGAAGTGAAAAACGGCAAGTTCAAGTATGTGGTCGATCATGCAATGGTTTCCTATGAAAGAAATGAAAAAATGAAGGTAGCCAAGGAGAATACGGCTCCGGGCAAACCTGCGCCCGATTTTACGCTGAACGATTTGAACGGCAAGCCTTTTACGCTCTCTTCTTTGTACGGAAAAGGCAAATATATCGTATTGGATTTCTGGGGTTCCTGGTGCGGATGGTGCATCAAAGGCATTCCCGATATGAAAAAGTATTATGAAAAATACGGGAAACAACTGGAAATTGTGGGAATCGACTGCGGAGATACTGAGGAAAAGTGGAAAGAAGCCGTTAAAAAATACGAATTGCCCTGGATAGGCGTTTATAATACGCAGGCAGCCGATATTCCGGCCATGTATGCGGTTAGCGGTTATCCGACCAAAGTCGTGATCGATCCTGACGGGAAAATCGTGAAAACGGTCGTGGGCGAAAGTCCTGAATTTTATGAATTGATCGACAGTTTGATGAAAAAATAGTCGTTGCGGGATCTTTGTTACCGGGCTCTGTCAATTCGACGGGGCCCGGTTTTTATACGTGAGAGCGGAGATTCATTTCATTTTGGCCCGAATGCGGCTTAAGGTTACCGGCGTAACGCCTAAATAGGAAGCGAGACATTCCAACGGCATTCTTTGCAACAGGTCCGGATTGTCCCTCAATAAAATTTCATAGCGTTCCGAAGCCGTCGTGAATAATAAGGGAATCAGTCTCTCTTCGGTTCGTAGAAATTCCGTTTCCGCGAATTTCCGTCCCCAGTTGGCTATGTGGATGTCTTCTTGAAATAACCGGAATACATCGTTCCGTTTCAGACGGTATAATACGGAAGGTTCCATCAGCTCCATGTTTTCGTAACCGGCCCGGTCGTTCACGTAGCTTTTCAGCGATACGATGCTCGCTCCCTCTTTGCCTATCCAGAAGGTTATCTCTTTGCTGTCGTGCAGGATATAGGCTCTGGCGATTCCGGTCCCGATGAAGAAGATGTCGGGTTCCGTTTGGCCTGCTTTCAGCACGAGATGCCCTTTGGGGTATTCGACCCTTGACGAACACGATACCAGCTTGTTCGTCGATGTTGCCGGCATGCGGTATATGCTGTTGATGATGTCGGATAGGTTCATGGCAAAGGTTTTTGTTTGGTCAAAGATACGAAAAACGGACGGGATGGAAGACGGTCCGTCGTGTTTCGCGAGGAAGCCGGCGCTTCCTTGATGGTCCGAAGTAGCGGGAAATCGGCCGGGGACGAGTCGGGTTGAGTGAATATCGTTTTTTTCGTATATTTACCGTCCGTGACGGTTATGGCGATATCTCACTTTCGTCGAACGGATTTTTTGTGATTGTAAAAATAACATTATGGCTGTCATTTTAAAACCGGAGGAAAGGGAGTTCCTGGAGAACGAAGGCCGAATCGACCCTTTCCGGCTATTGACGGATGTGTCCCGGATAAAGAAGGGAATCGAGCCGCAATACTTGAATTTCGACGTTCGCCGGCTGGAGACCGGTCAATATAATTCGGCGTATCATTTCCATCGGTTTGCGGAAGAGTTGTTTCTGATTATTTCCGGTTCCGCTGCTTTGCGGACTCCGGAGGGTATCGCGACGCTCGATTGCGGGGACATGGTCTTTTTCGAGCGGGGCGAGGCGGGGGCGCACCAGTTGTACAATCCTATGCCGGAACCTTGCGTTTATCTGGACATAAGGACTTTCTGCGGTTATGACGTATGCGAGTATCCCGATTCGGATAAGGTGTATCTGGTCCCTTCCGGAGAGATTTTCAGGAAAGCGGATCAGGCGGGCTATTTCGAGGGAGAAGAGTCCGTGCGTGAAAAATGGAAGGATGCGGCCGCGGAAAAATAACGGAAATCGCGGGGAAGAGCGCGAGTCACAGCAGCTTTTCGTAAGCCATCCGGGTCCCTTGCGGGTAGGTAATTTCTCCGCAATAGGCGAATCCTAATTTCGTTAAAAGTTTCTGCATGTAGAAATTGTCGGAATTGGTATCGACCCGAAAGCTGCGTATTCCCTGCATTTTGCTTTTTTTCTCCGTTTCCCGCATGAACACGGCGGCTATGCCGCGTCGTTTGGCTTCGTCCGCTACCGCTAAGCGGTGTACGACGACATAAGGTTTGTCGCTCAGCCATTTCCCGCGGATATGCCGGTAGGCCGGTTCGCCGTCGAAAACGACGGCTCCGCAGGCGATTATGCTTTTTTCCCGGCAAAGCACATGGGCATAACCGTTGGCGATGTCGGCCGAGATGTGCTCGCGGGCGGGATAGTGTTCGCTCCATTGGCATTTGTTTTCTCTGCGCATCTGTTCCTTGGCTTGCAGAATGATTTCCCAAATCCGGTTGAAATCGGCAGGTACGGCCGGTCTGAATAAGAGGGTGTCGGAGTATTCCATGTCGGCAAAAATGAAATCAAACGTTTACTTGGGGTCGAATAGGCGAACCCCGTTCAGCAGGGCTTTTACGTCCATGCGTTTTTTCCCGGCCAGCTGTACGTCCAGCAGATGAACGAATCCGTCCTGGCAGGCTATTTTCAAGGTTTTTCTACCGTCGCACACTACCGTTCCGCAGGCTAACCCGTGGTCGGCCGCTTCCGTGCCGACGGTAAAGATTTTCATGGATATTCCCTCGCCGTAGGCACCGCCGAAATCGGTCCATGCGGCGGGGTAGGGGCTCAATCCTCGGACTTTGTTGCGGATGTCCGTCATCCGGCCGTTCCAGTCGATGCGGCCGTCTTCCTTGAATATTTTGGGGGCGGGACGCATGAGACCGCTGGCCATTTCCGTTTGCCGCAGGGGACGCACGTTTTTTTCCGCCAATGCCCGTATGCTGTCGAGTACCAGCGTTCCTCCCGCGTACATCAGCTTGTCGTGCAGCGTGCCGGCATTGTCTTCCGGGGCGATCGCTATTTCCCGTTGCAGAATAATATCGCCCGTGTCGATCTGTTGGTCTAATAAAAACGTCGTTACTCCGGTCGTGCTGTCGCCGTTCATCAAACACCAGTTGATGGGGGCCGCTCCCCGGTAATCCGGCAGAAGAGAGGCATGCAGGTTGAACGTTCCCATCGGAGGCATGGACCACACCGCCTCGGGCAGCATGCGGAAGGCGACGACGATGCCCAGCTGGGGATTCAATGCTTTCAACTCCTGCAAAAACGTTTCGTCTTTCAGCTTTTCCGGTTGCAGTACCGGCAGGCCGTGCGCCGCGGCATACGTTTTTACCGGGCTTTGGAACAGTTTTTGGCCGCGTCCCGCTTTCTTGTCCGGCATGGTAACCACGCCAACTACGTTATAGCCTTTTTCTACCAGTAATTGCAGGGGATATACCGCGAATTCCGGCGTACCCATATATACGATTCGTATGTTTTTCATAACTCCGGTTTTACAAACAAAAGTAGCTATTTTCCTCCCGAATTTGAAATTCGTTCGAATTTTCCGTCGGATTTCGTACCTTTGCCCCGCAAGCAAGGGGATTCTATCGCTGCCCGCTTCGGCGGGGGGAGGAAAGTCCGGGCAACGCAGAGCACCGTTTTTTCTAACTGAAAAATCTTCGTGAGGGGATGGTCGCATAACAGAAAATAACCGCCTCGTTTCAGCGGGGTAAGGGTGAAAAGGTGGGGTAAGAGCCCACCGGCGCGTGTAGCGATGCGCGCGGCCGTATGTCCAACGGGTTGCAAGACCGTATATACCGGTGTTCGAGGGTGGCTCGCCCGAACCGGGGGGTAGGTCGCTGATGAGCCGGCGGGTAACCGTCGCGCCTAGATAAATGATAGAACGTTCCTACGGGAATGACAGAACCCGGCTTATACCCTTTGCTTGTTTTTTTGTGTTGATATTCAGTATGTTGTAAAATAAATGCGTTTTTATTTGTTGAAAAAGTTGCATTTCCCGTTTTTATTTGCGATTTTTGCATCGCAAAATAAAACTGAAACGCCACAATAGCTCAGTCGGTAGAGCATTTCATTCGTAACGAAAAGGTCGCCAGTTCGAGCCTGGCTTGTGGCTCTCGGCAGTACAAAAAAACCGGAACAGAATGTTCCGGTTTTTTTGTTGCGTACCTTTAACGGGCTTTGCTATTTGCAGGGGGCTCCGTTGCTGCAGATGGCCGATTGTTTCACGTGGCCGGTATGTCCCGTACGGGAGAATATTTTGTGGCTGATTTTTTGC
This sequence comes from uncultured Alistipes sp., assembly GCA_949286165.1. Classification (GTDB taxonomy): domain Bacteria; phylum Bacteroidota; class Bacteroidia; order Bacteroidales; family Rikenellaceae; genus CASDZK01. The sequence goes on along the minus strand of CASDZK010000017.1, from coordinate 14,091 downwards.
GAACGTTGTTGCGCCAGACGGGTAGGCGTGGGATATTCGAGTTTTTCCAGTTCCGAGATGGCTGTTTCGATGTCCGCCAGCAGCATGTCGATCATGTCGCGGCTTACTCCCTGGCGGCATACGATACGCATGACTACGACATCCTCCAGATTGTTCGGCAGCGTGTAGGCCGGGACCATCCATCCGCCTTCCTGCAATTTGGCCTGCAGGTCGAAAAGCGTCCAATTGGCTTTCTTGTCGTATTCCGGTTTCAGCGACCAGATGAACAGAGGGTTGACCACTTCCGGGCTGTAATTGACAAATGGAGCCATTTTCCCGATTCGTTCATGGGCGTACCGGGTCACTTCCATGCTGTTGTACTGAATGTCGCGATATCCTTTGAATCCCAATCGGATGAATTGGTAATATTGTCCGAGGATTTGGGCTGCCGGACGCGAGAAGTTCAGACCTACCTGCGTGATGTCGGCTCCCAGATAGTTTACGCTGAAAGACATGGTGTCGGGAAGGTACTTTTTGTCTTTCCAGACTACCCAGCCCAGTCCCGGATAGACCAATCCGAATTTATGGCCCGACGTGCTGATGGAAAGCACCCATTTCAATCGGAAGTCCCATTTTTCTTCCGGTTGCAGGAACGGCAGGATGAAACCGCCCGAAGCGGCATCCACGTGAATGGGAATTTCGTATCCGGTCTTGGCGTTGTAGGTGTCCAGCGCATCGTTCAACCCTTTGACATCGTCGTTCAGACCTGTCCAGGTAACCCCTAAGATGGGAACGATGCAAATGGTGTTTTCGTCGCACATGTTCAGGGCGTCCTGCGGGTCCAGCGTGATTTTTTCTTTGGTCAGGGGAACGACGCGCATTTCGATCTGCCACAGTTGCGCGAATTTTTCCCATACGACCTGAAAAGCCGAAGAGATGACGAAATTGGGTTTGTCAAACGGTTTGCCTGCGGCTTTCCTTCGTTCTTTCCAGCGCAGCCAGGCCGCTACGCCGCCCAGCATGCAGGCTTCCGACGACCCGATGGCCAGTGCACCGGTTTTCCATGCATTTTTTTCGGGAGTGTTCCACAGGTTCGCGACGATATTGATGCATTTCCCGCACATTTTGGCGATGCGCGGATATTCCGTTTCGTCGATATAGTTGATGTTGATGGCGTCGTTCATCAAACGGGTGGCGTATTCGTCCATGTAGGTCGTGACGAAAGTGGCGAAATTCAAATGAGGTTGCGTTTGCGGATAGGTTTCGTCTTTTACCATTCGATAGGCGATTTCCGCCGAAGTGGGTTCTTCGGGAATTCGGTCCGAAGGGGCTTCCACCAACATTCTGTCTGATCCGTACACCGGAGTTTCGATGGTTTCCGGTCTTTTGGCTTGTTTTGTTTCCATACGATGAGAGATTTAAGTATTTACATGATTTGTCCGTTTTTTTGGGGTGTGCCGAAGCTGGAAAAACGGACCGCCAAGGGTAAACCAAAAACCATGCCTCTGTTCCAGCGGGTCGGTAAAATTAAAAATATTTCGGTTTTCGGGAACTTTTGCAGGGTTTTTGAAAATACCCTCGTGTAAAATCTAAAAATTGTTATTCAATGCGTTTTTCCAAGACTTTGCAGAATTTGCTCAGAGTACTGAATATTTTGGTGTTGGTAGGCAGTATCGCCATTCTCGTGATCCTCTCGCTCGAAATGCTGAACAATCTGGAGCCTTACGACAGTGTGTTGTTTATGCGGGTGCAGTTGTGGGTATGTATTGTCTTTTTGTTGGATTTCCTTGTCCGTTTCATCGTCAGCGAACGTAAAGGACGTTTTTTATGGCGTAATTTGTTTTTTCTGATCGTTTCCATTCCTTTTCTGAATATCGCCCAGCATTTCGATCTGCACATGTCCGACGCTTTGTATTATTTCGCCAAAGCCATGCCTTTGATTCGCGGGGCTTACGGAATCGGGATTATCGTGGGATGGATTACCAAAACGAAGATCGCTACCTTGTTCATCTCTTATATCATTATCATTTTGGCTTTCACTTATTTCTCCAGCATCGTTTTTTTCATTACCGAAAAGGGCGTGAATGCCGAGGTCCACACGTTTTGGAATGCCGTTTGCTGGGCGTGCATGAATGTAACTACCGTGGGGTCCAATATCGTGGCGCAACGGGTTCCCGGGCAGATATTGGCCGTGCTGCTGCCAACGGCCGGCATGGTGCTTTTCCCCATTTTTACGGCTTACGTCACGACGACTTTCCAAAGCAAACTGTTTCGAAAGCCGGAACCGACCGAAACCGATGAAAAATAATATGTATATGTCTAATTTTTATGATTATTTAAATTGAATTATGGGAACAAACACAAAAACGACGTTCAAATTGAGTGTCATGACACTGGCCATTATGAACGTGGCTGCCGTGGTAAGTTTGCGCGGGTTGGCTTCCGAAGCGGTTTACGGTCTTTCCTCGGCTTTCTATTACCTGTTCGCCGCCATCGTTTTCCTGATTCCTACCGCATTGGTCGCTGCCGAACTGGCCGCCATGTTTAAGGACAAGCAGGGCGGAGTGTTCCGCTGGGTCGGCGAGGCCATGGGCGGACGTCCCGGGTTTCTGGCGATCTGGCTGCAATGGATCGAAAGCACCATCTGGTATCCTACGGTGCTTACTTTCGGGGCCGTCTCCATCGCATTTATCGGCCTGGATCAGTCGCAGGACGCTTTGTTGGCTTCCAACAAGGTCTTTACGTTGATTACCGTATTGGTCATCTATTGGCTCGCTACTTTCATCTCGTTGAAAGGTTTGGGCTGGGTAGGTAAAATATCGAAAATCGGCGCCATGATCGGGACGATCATTCCGGCCGCTTTGCTGATTATTCTGGCCATCGTCTATCTCAGTGCAGGCGGACACAACAATCTGGATATGAGCCAGAGCTTTTTCCCCGACCTTACCAAACTCGACAATATCGTCCTTGCGTCCGGCATCTTCCTGTTTTACGGGGGGATGGAAATGATGGGGATTCATGTGATGGACGTGAACAATCCCGGGAAGAATTACCCGAAAGCGATTTTTATCGGTTCTTTGATTACGGTATTGATTTTTGTTCTGGGAACGTTCGCCGTCGGCATCATTATTCCCGCCAAAGATATCAACCTGACGCAAAGTTTGCTGGTCGGGTTCGACAATTATTTCCGCTTTCTGCACATGAGCTGGGCCTCCCCCGTTATCGCCGTCGCTTTGATGTTCGGGGTGTTGGCCGGCGTGCTTACCTGGGTGGCCGGTCCGTCCAAAGGGATTTTTACCGTGGGGAAAGCCGGCTATTTGCCTCCCTTCTTCCAAAAGACCAATAAAACGGGCGTACAGCGCAATATCCTGTTCGTGCAGGGCGCGATCGTTACCGTCCTCAGTCTCCTGTTCGTGGTCATGCCCTCCGTACAGTCGTTCTACCAGATTCTTTCGCAGCTTACGGTATTGTTGTATCTGATCATGTACCTGATGATGTTCGCTTCCGCTATCATGTTGCGATACAAAATGCCGAAAGCCGACCGGCCTTTCCGTATCGGCAAGGGGAACGGGCTGATGTGGTTCGTTGCGGGTCTTGGTTTCTGCGGAGCCTTGCTGGCTTTCGTACTCAGCTTTATTCCGCCCGCCCAAATTTCCACCGGCAGCAACACCGTATGGTATTCCGTCCTGATTATCGGCTGTATCGTGGTGGTCGTTATCCCCATGATTATTTATTCGGTTCGCAAACCTTCGTGGAAGAGTACCGACCAGACCGACCAATTCCAGCCGTTCCATTGGGAAAAAGCGGCCGTCGTTCCGGCCGATACCGTTGCAACGCCGGCTTCTTCCGATTCTACCGACAATAAAACCAAATGACGTTATGGCGACACAAATATCCCTTTCGAGTCTGAAAGACTTGGTGCAAGAAGCATACGAAGCGGTCAAGCCGCAAGACGGCGGAGCTAACGCCGATTATATTCCTTATCTGAAAAACGTGCCTTCCTCGCTGTTCGGCATTGCGATGGTCCTGCCTTCGGGCGAGATCGTCGAGGCCGGCGACGTCGATTATGTTTTCGGTATCGAGTCGGTGTCGAAAGTCCCGACGGCGCTGTTGATCATGAACCAGTACGGCGCGGACGAGGTCATGAACAAAATCGGTGCGGACGCTACCGGACTTCCTTTCAATTCCATCATGGCCATTTTGTTGGAAAAGGACCATCCCTCTTCGCCGTTGGTCAATGCCGGAGCCATTTCCGCCTGCAGCATGGTCAAGCCTGTCGGCGACGCCAAAGGCAAGTGGCAGGCCATCGAAACGTTTTTTGCCGGTTTATGCGGCAGCCCGTTGTCGGTAATCGACGAATTGTACAAATCCGAATCGGCGACCAATTTCAACAACAAGTCCATCGCCTGGCTGTTGAAAAATTACGGCCGTATTTACGACGATCCGGACATGTCGCTCGACATTTATACCCGTCAGTGTTCTTTGGGGGTTACGGCGCGGCAACTGGCGATCGGTGCGGCTACCATTGCCTGCGGAGGAATGAATCCCGTAACGCGGAAACAGGTGTTCGACGAATCCCTGACCGCCCGGATCGTTTCGCTTGTCGCTACCGTGGGCTTTTACGAACATACCGGCGATTGGATGTATGTGTCGGGCATACCGGCGAAAACCGGGGTAGGCGGCGGCATACTCGGAGTCATTCCCGGATCTTTCGGCATTGCGGCTTTTTCGCCCCAACTCGACGATGCCGGAAATTCCGTTCGCGCTCAAAAAGCCATTCAATACATTACGAATAAGTTGGGAATCAATATTTTTACAAATCCCATGCTGGAAGTAAAATAATTCGGATTTCGATTTCGACATTCCGCCTGCCGGTAAAACGGTCGGCGGAATGTTTTACCCGAAATGACGGTAACGAGATCGTTTATCCGAAATAAAAACACATTGCATTATGGAAAAGAAAACGACGCTTACCACACAGGCAGGAGCGCCTGTGGGCGATAATCAGAACATTCAAACGGCTGGAAGCCGTGGTCCCGCTTTGCTGCAAAACGTATGGCTGCTGGAAAAGCTCGCCCATTTCAACCGGGAACGCATTCCCGAACGCATCGTACATGCGAAAGGGGTAGGGGCTTTCGGTACTTTTACCGTTACCCGCGACATTACGGCCTATACCAAGGCGGACCTGTTTTCCGCAGTGGGAAAGAAAACCGATCTTTTCGCCCGGTTTTCCACGGTGGCCGGGGAACGCGGCGCGGCGGATACCGAGCGTGACGTGCGCGGTTTTGCCGTTAAATTTTACACCCGCCAGGGAAATTGGGATTTGGTAGGTAACAATACGCCCGTGTTTTTCATCCGCGATGCCGTCAAGTTTCCGGACTTTATCCATACGCAGAAAAGAGATCCCCGAACGAATATGCGGAGCAATACGGCCATGTGGGATTTCTGGAGTCTTTCGCCGGAATCGCTGCATCAGGTCATGATTTTGATGAGCGACCGGGGAATTCCTCGCAATATGCGGCAAATGCACGGTTTTGGCAGCCATACTTACAGTTTTGTCAATGCTGCCGGCGAACGTCATTGGGTCAAATTCCATTTTCGGACACAACAGGGTATCGCCAATTTTACGAACGAAGAGGCGGAACATGTCGTGGCCAAGGACCGGGAACATTCGCAGCGGGATCTGTACGAACATATCGAGAAGGGCGATTTCCCGAAATGGACGCTTTACGTGCAGCTGATGCCCGAAAAAGAGGCGGCGGCGTATAAGCATAATCCGTTCGACCTGACGAAGGTTTGGAGCCATAAGGATTATCCGTTGATTGAGGTTGGGGTAATGGAATTGAACCGGAATCCCGAAAATTATTTCGCCGATGTGGAACAGGCCGCGTTCAATCCGGCAAACGTGGTTCCCGGAATCGGGTTTTCTCCGGATAAAATGTTGCAGGGACGTCTGTTCGCATACGGCGATGCCCAACGTTACCGCTTGGGTATAAATTTCGAGTCCATTCCGGTCAATGCCTCCCGCTGTTCGGTTCATAATTATCACAGGGACGGCGCTATGCGGGTTAATGACAACGGCGGAGGAACCGTCAATTACGAACCGAACAGTTTCGACGGTCCCGTGAATGACCGGTCTGTGTTAGACCCGCCCTTGGCTGTCGAAGGGGCGGCAGATTACTATAATCATCGTACCGATTACGATTATTATTCCCAGCCTGGGGCTCTCTATCGTTTAGTGCCTGAAGACGAGAAAAAACGCATTGCGTCCAACGCTGTCGCGGCGATGGAGGGCGTTCCGGAACCGATTAAGATTCGGGCTATCGCCCGTTTTTATCAGGCCGACAGCCGTTGCGGAACCGATATGGCGCATCTGGCCGGAATCGATCTGGCGAAAATAGAAGCTGAAGTGAAACGCCAGCAAGTGACCGATCGGGAGGGCTTTCCTGAATAATCGGGATAGCGCTGAACTTGGAGCTCAATAAATTTCTATTGAAATAATAGAGTTGTTTCCGTGCGTATATTTATCTGGCTCTTGATGAAAAATGTGGGGCCAGTATTCGTGTCGATATGAATGTACGTCGGATTGTAATTGAGAGAGTAAATGTTGCTTTCGGTTATGGTAAAATAACCCCGGCTGCATGGTGTACACAGCCGGGGAGAGAAGACTGACTTTAAGAGAGGGGGTGTTTATTTTTCCGCATTGGCTTGTTGCAATTCTTCGACCGTCATAATGGGACGAGAAGCCTCTGTCGTATTTTTATATTGGTTATAAGCGCTTTGACTGTCGGCATAGAAAAAGACGACCGCTTCGTTTTTCAGCCATTTGTTTGTCGTTGCAGTGTCGCATGTTTGCTGCATTTCCACCTGAATCTGGTTTTCGAAGAGTATCGCATCCGTAAAGCGGTTTTGTAACCAAGTGGCATAGCCTATGGAAGGAAGGCTGTCTTGTTGGCCGTTCCTTATATCCGGCAATAACAGGCTGAGGAAGAGTGAACTCCCCGCATCTTTCGCTGTGGGGGTCAGTCCGGCCGTTCCATGGTAAAAGTCTCCTAAGCCGTTTGCACAAAAAGTGGGCGTTCGTTTCTGGACGTCGTTATCGATGTATATTTTTTCCGTACCATATCCTTGCCATTGCTTTTCAGACATTAAGGAAGTCAGATTGTGTCCCACGTAGTAACCTTTGCCTTTCATTCGGAACAATTCAGTGCTTCGGTTCGGTCGGGTGGCCGTTAATCCGCTATTGACCCACCGGGCGAAGAAGTAGAGCGAAGTTTCCTCTATCCACGGTCGGGGAACCGTTTCTATTTCCGTGTCGATCTGTATTTTTTCTTTGGAAAGGTTTTGAAAACCGATCGATGCGTATTCTCGATAAGGCATGACGAAACGGCAGACCAATGTGCTGTCGTTTTCCACGCTTCGTGCCCACATGTCGTAGGGACGCATACCGGTCGCAATGCCGAAAAAGTCGCCGAGGGGACACCAGATGTTTTCCAATTGATCGAAAGTTCCGATGAGAATGACGGACCGTAACGCCTGCTGCCAGTCCTGCGCTTTGACTTTTAACCGCAGGTTGCATATCGCCCGGTTACCCTGCGGCATTTCCAACGTTGCTTTAGTGTTGGGAGAGAGGTTGATCCGTTGCTGTTCGAGACCGTCTTCCGGCAAAAGGACCGTTTCTTTCGGCGTTTGCGGCGTTTGCGACTGGCGATTGCGCAATTCTTCAGCTATTCGGTTGAGCAACGGTTGTTGCCGGTTGAATGCCCGAAGCGAGAACGAGCGCATGCGTATCGGTTTGTCTTCGATATCGTATGACCGGTAACCTATGCGGTAATAAGTCGGTTCCCGGTCCAACGTTACCTTGCACCCTTTGGCGTAGGGAATGGGCAGGTAAAAATTACCGATGTATCCTACGGCCTGGGCGAAGGGGGCTTTTACGAAATCGTATCCTTTGACCAATCGGTAAAAGTTGGTGCGTATTTCCGGTTCCTGCTTCCCGTCTAAATAAATCGCTATTTCCGGTCCTACGGTATCGGCCGGAGTCCGGTAAAAACAGACGGTCTGCAGATGCGTCAGCACTCCTTTTCCGGTATCTTCCAGAATGACCCATTCCTGTTTTCCCGTATTCCCGGTTTCCGTGCGTATGTAACTGCCGTTTTGCAGGGAGTCCGGGATATTCCCGCTTGCCGCCTGCCGTGTCTGGTACAGATATTCCGGGAACGTGCCGAAACGGTTTCTGTCGGCGGCTTCGGTCAGTAGCGATTCAAAATCCATTCGTTTGCCGCAACTGCATAATATCAAGGCCGCTGCCGCATAACTTATCCATCGGTTATTCATATCTCGTTTTTTCTTTATTTATCGCTCGGTTCGTATTCGCAGACTACGCGGAAACCAATGCTTTTGATGTCAGAATACCACCAGATGCTTTTGGGTTGCTGCGGGTCGGTCTTCAACCAGGCGTCGTGATCAGTCTTGCCGCGCGCCGCACTTCGCAGATCGGCTGCGTCGCTACTGAAATCTCCTCCCCGCACAACATGCTCCGTACCTTCTTCCGGTCCCGTGGGATCGGTTACGGTTTTATCCGTGCGACTGTAAGCGTCTTCCGCATACCAGTCCTGACAGTATTCCATGACATTTCCTGCCATATTTTTCAGACCGAACGGGTTCGGCAAGACAAAGGAAGGTTCCTGTGTTTTCATGCCGCTGTTTTTGATATATACGGCATAACTGTTGATGGTGGTCGTGTCGGCGTCGAAGAATTTGCGCAGAAATCCTCGGTCCGAATAATCCGTCGCTTTTCCGGGAAAGAAATAGGGGGTTTGCGTACCTCCGCGGGCGGCGTATTCCCATTCCGCTTCGGTCGGCAGACGGTATTTTTTCCCTGTTTTCATCGACAGCCACTGGCAGAATGTGGTGGCGCCGTAATGCGTCATGGTAATGGCCGGCCGGTCGCCGCCTCCCCAACCCTGGTCGGGAATACCGAAGGGCGGGGTAGGACCGCTCACGACATCGATGTCGGGATTGCTGTTGTGTGCGTAAATGACTTCGGGCATAGTGCGCGCTTCCGAAGCGGTCTCTTTGTAAAATGTGAAATATTGGTCCCACGTTACTTCTACTTCCGCCATGAAGAAAGGCGAGAGCGTCACTTCCCGTACAGGGCCTTCGTCTTCATTCCGCAGTTTTTCGTTGTCTTCGCTACCCATGCGGAACGTTCCGCCTTCTATGGCGATCATGCGGAATGACAGGGGAGTGCCCGGAACCGTTTCCGTGAACGATTCGAAAGAGGTTACTCTGGCTGCCGAGTCATAGCGCACGGTATCGCTTATGGCAATTAATGAAGTATTGTTATCCATTTTTTTATGCGAGTAATTGGGATCGTAATGCCCTGCGTCGAGATGGCAGCTGATGCATTGCAGGTTCAGTTTTTCCGCGTTTTCTTCGTAATAGAGGTGCGAGGTAATGCCGTCGTCGCTCAGGCGGGAGGGAAAGAGGTTGGTGTGACAACGCAGGCACGATTCGTTGAATACCGTCTTTTCCGCATGTTCCAGTTGCGACATCTGCGCCCAGTTGAAATCGGCGCTGTCTTTGGTCATGTAGGCCCACAGGTCTTTAACGCCCAATTTGGCTTTTTCCTTGAAATAGTCGAATCCGCCGGGATTGGGCAGATGGCAGTCCACGCAATTGGCCGATACGCCGCTTTTGCTGTTGTAGTGGACCGATTGTTTCCACGAGGTTTCCGCATGCGGATGTACATGGCAGGACATGCAGGCTTCGTTGGACGAGGTTTTGTGCATCACAGCGTTTACGCCCAATATGCAGGCTCCGCCTATGATTACGCCGCCGATAAATAAAAGCCACAAAGTCCGTCTGTTCTTTTTCATTTTTTCGTCTCCAGTTATTTGAAATTTGGTTTTTCGTTACGTCGCTTTTCTGTCGGGAATTTGTAAGCGGCGGCCTGCTTTCGGAAGTCGGAACGGAGGCGTTCTCTTTCGGCTGAAATCAAGCAATCGCAAAAATACGTTTTTTATTTTTATTTCGGAAGCTGTTCGAATTTTATTTTGAAATTGTTTGCGAGTTGTATTTAAGATAGTTTCTTTTTCCGGAGTTTGCAGATGATGCGGACTGTGTTTTATCTTTTGGAGAAAACGGGGTCGGAAAGTGTCTTGAAGTTGGTTTTCGGAATTGTCGCAGCAACGCATGATCGGTGGCGGGAATAAAAATCGGACAGCCTGCGGCAATTTTCGCTTTTCTGCGGACGATTGCGTTCTGGTACTGTTTTTCTGTTTTTGAAAAAGTAGGATGTCATTCGGTATAACTGAAATAAATTTGGCCTCTGCGCCCGTTTTCACTATCTTTGCACCGATTGAGGAACCGGGGATTTTTCCGGTCCGTTTTCGGACTGTCCAGCGATTTTCTGTCGCAACATCTTTCTGAAGACGGCGGTTCCGGAAAACGCAACAGAATGACCTGCATGAAAAATATCCGAAATTTTTGTATTATAGCCCATATCGATCATGGCAAAAGCACGTTGGCCGATCGTTTGCTCGAAATGACCGATACCGTTACCGCCCGCGAATTGCAGGCGCAGGTACTTGACGACATGGACCTTGAACGCGAAAAAGGAATTACTATCAAAAGCCACGCGATCCAGATGGAGTATGAACGGAACGGGGAGAAATATGTGCTTAACCTCATCGATACGCCGGGGCATGTCGATTTCTCCTACGAAGTGTCCCGGGCCATTGCTTCCTGTGAAGGAGCGTTGCTGGTAGTGGACGCCACGCAGGGCATTCAGGCCCAGACCATTTCCAATCTTTATTTGGCTTTGGATCACGATCTGGAGATTGTCCCCGTCATGAACAAGATCGATATGGCTTCTGCCATGATCGACGAGGTAAAAGACCAGATTGTTGATTTGTTGGGGTGTCGGCCGGAAGAGATATTGGCCGCTTCCGGCAAGACGGGAGAAGGGGTCGGGGCCGTGCTCGATGCTATCGTGGACCGCATTCCCGCTCCGCAGGGCGATGAAGAAGCGCCTTTGCAGGCATTGATTTTCGATTCCGTATTTAATCCTTTCCGAGGCATCATCGCCTATTTCCGGGTCATGAACGGTGTGATCCGCAAAGGCGACCGGGTCAAGTTCTTCAATGCGGGTAGCCAGTACGAGGCCGACGAGGTAGGAGTGCTGAAACTCCGGATGCAGCCGCGGGATGAGGTGCGGGCCGGCGATGTGGGTTACATCATTTCCGGCATTAAGAATTCGCTCGACGTGAAGGTAGGCGATACCATTACTCATGTGGATCGCCCTGCTTCGGAAGCTATTGCCGGTTTCGAGGATGTGAAGCCGATGGTGTTTGCCGGGGTTTATCCGGTCGATTCCGACGAGTATGAGGATTTGCGGACGTCTTTGGAAAAACTGCGGCTGAATGACGCTTCCCTGACGTTCGATCCGGAATCTTCGCTGGCGCTCGGTTTCGGTTTCCGTTGCGGATTTTTAGGGCTGTTGCACATGGAGATCATTCAGGAACGACTGTACCGCGAATTCAATATGGATGTCATTACGACGGTCCCCAACGTGTCTTATAAGGTTCACACCACCAAAGGAGAGGTATTCGACGTACACAATCCTTCCGGGTTGCCGGAGCCCACGTTGATCGATTATATCGAAGAGCCGTACATACAGGCTCAGATCATTACCAAAAGCGAGTATCTCGGGGCCGTCATCAAGCTTTGTATCGACAAGCGCGGCACGCTTAAAAACCAGTCGTTCATAACTACGGACCGTGTGGAGATTACTTTTGATATGCCGTTGGCCGAAATCGTGTTCGATTTCTACGATAAGCTCAAGAGCATTTCCCGCGGATACGCTTCGTTCGATTATCATCAGACAGGTTACCAGCGGTCCGTATTGGCCAAGCTCGATATTTTGCTCAATGGCGATGGCGTGGACGCTCTTTCGTCGTTGATTCATCGCGATCATGCTTACGATTTCGGACGCAAGATGTGCGAAAAGCTGAAAGAGTTGATTCCCCGCCAACAGTTCGATATCGCTATTCAGGCAGCCATTGGTTCCAAAATTATTGCCCGAGAAACCGTCAAGGCGGTACGTAAGGATGTGACGGCCAAATGTTACGGTGGCGATATTTCTCGAAAACGGAAACTGTTGGAAAAGCAAAAGAAAGGGAAAAAACGGATGCGCCAGGTAGGGAACGTGGAAGTCCCGCAGGAAGCTTTCCTCGCCGTATTGAAAATGGATTAAGAGAAAGCGGAAAAGTCATTGTACAATCGGAAAATTATCCGTATTTGTAACCGGTAGAATAAGACGGTTCATGAAATAGCGGGACTTCGTAACTTGGCGAAGCCCCGCTATAATACTATCCGGCTGTTTCATCCCCTGTCCGTTATTCCTGTCGAATGCCCCGGCCGTTATTTCTTAAAAGGTCTGGGAGTAGTAATGTTCACTCCGGTTGGGGCACATGCACTTGTCTCCGTATATCCTTACTTCTATCCCGCTGGTGGTCGTTCCGAAGGGTATTCTTACCGTTCCTCCGTTCGGATTAATCTGTCCTTCGGATTGTTTTATGCCGTTTTGGTATATGGCATAACCGCAAGGGTTCATTTTTGTACTGGAAGGAGTGAAAATCAATGTTGCATAACCTCCCGCGCTCGACAGGCTCATTTCCGTAAATTCCAGTCCGCATTTTGAAGGATTTTCTCCCACTTGAAAAATCTGGAAAAAATGGGCGCCTTTACTGCATGTCCCGTGTATTTCCAGTCGATAACTGGAGGCATAGGTGGTTTCAATATTGAATCCCGGCATGCCGGTAGAGCCGCTGCCGGAATTCATAATCAAGCCGTAAGCCCATACATCGTAAGTGTAACTGATCGGATAACAGGCCTTATCAGGCCAAGGGTCAGTGATAGTAATACTTGCCCCTCCCGGTGTAGGAGTAATGACGAATGAATGAGGACATGTGTTTCTGGGAGCAGCGGTTTCCTGAGTGTTGTTCGTTTCTGTCATATCCGTAGCGAGGCTCCGACCAGCTGACACCGTCAGCAGACAAACCATTAGAAATGCAAGATTCTTTTTCATAAGAAATTAATTTTAAAAGTTAGTAATATGCAACTATTCCGCCATTTTAGCGACGTATCGGACAGGCATTTTGTTCTCCGTTATCCCTTCCAATACAATATTGTAATTTTGGGGCGAATCGGAGGTATAGAAAATGACTTTAGCCGTTCCGGTGGAGTCCACTTTCACGTTGGGTCTCCAGGCAATGGTAGTGCGCAGGTCGGGCCGTTCGGCAGCCTTCTTCTCCGGTGTGTCGTACACCGGTTCGTAAAATTCCTGCGGACGGGTATAACCCATAATATGGAATAAAGTTAATCCGGGGGACACTTTCAATAACTGTTTGAACGTTCCCGGATAAGTCTGTACGTAAAGAGCTGCACCTTTGGCATTCAATTCACGAGGATCCATAATCGCCGGAAAATTGGCCATACTAACGTCCATAATAAACTCGATAGTTCGAACACAACTGATGTCCACATTCCGGAGAAAACTGATAGGAACGATAAAGCCATCGATAATGTAACTTATGATAGTTTTGCTCTTATAAATGAAAGTCTCCGTATTGTCGATTTTGCTCCCGAACGGTCTCCATTGAACAAAAGGCATTTCCTTGATCGTATGATATAATGAATGAACATTGTCCTTTTTAAACTCTTCCTGTCCGAAAATCTCGCTGTCGAACCCGCGTTTTTCGGAGAATAGCTTCCGTCCGGTCACGGTAATCTCCTTGAGGCTGTATACCTTTATCCCTCCCTTGTTGAAATAGTCGTCGCGGAACTGTTGCAGATAGTTCTCCGAGAGCAGTTCGTAATTGTCTCTGAACCTCAAATCGGGAAAGGGCGGGGGATAGACCGTGCTGTCCACCACGACTCCCACGTTGTCCCACTGGCGTTTTCCCGTGCGTCCCTGAATCATGACCCGTGCGGTATCCACGAAGTCCATCTCCTCGATCACGTAGTTCCCCTGCTCATCGGCCATAACCGGAGGGCGGAAGCGCATGATGGAGTCACTGTCCCACCAGGCCCCGATGACCAAAGCGT